>DATHMV010000047.1:0-89403 GCA_035486715.1 Candidatus Aquilonibacter sp. | reverse complement strand
CGTGGGTTTCGGAACGGAAATCCTGTTCATGCTTACGCTCGGGCTCCTTGTGTCGTGACTAAAGCGGCTGCACGCCATGCTGGGACACGCGGCCCGAGCCAGAGCAGAACTAGAGAATGCGACGCGTAACCAGTTTCGTGGCCCAGGTTACTTCGACACTGACTTCGGCGTGGAGAAGGCCTTTGCCATACCGAAATGGAAGACCGCTCAGTTCTCCATTGGCACAAGATTCTTTAATCTCTTCAATCATCCGAACTTTGCCTTCCCCAACACAAATGCCGATAACGGACAATTTGGTCAAATCACACAGAACGTCAGTCAGCCAACGACCATCTATGGCTCCGGTCTGGGTGCGGACGCGTCACCAAGGGTAATCGAGTTGCAAGGGAAGTTCGTCTTCTAATCAGCAATCGGCTTGAAAGAACCGCTTCTGTAGCCGAGCGGCCAGGGTGAGAAGCAGATTTCCAGAACGACTCCGCAGTTCCACGACGTTGAAGTCGGACCGCGTGCTGCACCGCCGAGCACTTCGAGATCGGGAGCTATCCTGCCGGGAATAATCCGATCGTTCGATTAGTTTGTAATCCGCCCCGGCGGAGAACCCGCCTCTTCCAGAACGTGATTGTACGAAATTAAGACGTGTCAGTAAACTATTGATAATAAATGAGATAGTGGTGGAGGCGGCGGGAGTCGAACCCGCGTCCGAAAATGTTACTGGTCAAGAGACTACATGCTTATTCCAGTTCATGCCCTGGGCATTACCCCAGGACGTTCGCGGTTGACGCTCAGAACGGACAAGAAACGCCAGCCGCTAGCCTGAAGATCTCGCCCTCCCGGCCCAGACGTAGCCGGGAAGACCAGCCCTCTGTGTGACGCTCGCTCACCGCCCAAGGGCGAAGCGGTGGAAAGCGGCTGCCTAATTAATTAGGCTGCGTATGCCATTTGTTGATTGGCAATTATCATTTTGCCCACGATTACGGGTGTGTGCACCCCGGCATGCCTCTTGGCCGCAAGCATCTCCGTCGAAGCCGTGACGCCCCCACTGGTGGGAATGGCCTGTAAAGAACTGCTTCCAGACTAGGGTTGAAGTCTTGGGAAGTCAAACGCTTAGATGCAATCGTTGGCGTGATGATTCTAAATCATTTACTCAATATGCATTAATATGCAAGAATAGCATGCATGAGGAAGAGCCAGCTAAAATCGAGTACCAATTCTGATGGAATTCGCCGCCACGCGTATGAGAAATACGTTTCTGCCGCGCGGAATCGCAGTGACCGAACTGTGTCAATCAATGTCGGGGAAGTTCATCGGGCACTTACCTTGAATAATCGCGTCCCCTTGGTTTGTGCAGCTCTCGGATCAAAGAAGTTTCTAGCTGAACACGGCTTGCGCATTATCAAGAAAACCGGCCCCCCTTCGGGGCAAAGCACGACCGTTACCTTTACCTACGAACTTATCGACCGCGAGCAGAAAGAGTCGAAAGATGACCGAATGGAAGCATGGCAAAAGCTGCGCGGAATCGCGAAAGACATTTTCACTTCGTTGGGCGGCGGTGAGGCGTACCTGCGCGAGGAGCGGGCTAATTTCTATGCGCCCGGCAAAGATCCGCTGGATTACAAGCCGTGAGCCGAATCTTTTGGGATACGATGCTGTTCATCTACTGGCTTGAGGATCATCCTCGATACGGGTCGCGTGTGCAGGAAATTTTGCTGAACATGATGGAGCGCGGAGATCAGCATTGCACAAGTACGCTTGCTGTGGGAGAAACTCTTGTCGGATTTCATAAGCGCGGCGCGCTGGAAATTGCCGGCAAAGTGCGCGATCTTTTTCGGCATGGGTCCATCGAGGTGATTCCGTATTCGTTGGAAGCGGTTGATTTGTATGCCGACATTCGAGCGCGGTACGGAGTTTCGTCAGCTGATGCCATTCATCTTGCCTGCGCTGCGTCGGCTGGAACGGATCTGTTCTTGACGAACGACAAAAACCTGGTCGGGAAAATTGTTCCGGGGATTCAGTTCATCGCGGGACTGGATTCCAATATCATTTAATTCCAATCAAAAATTTAGGTCCAATTAAAAGTCAGCCAGTTTCGGGACACTAAAAAATGGAATGCGTGTCGGTGCGGCATCTCCCAAGCCGTGCAGGCTACCTAAGTAGACCAAATGTTGTTTATTAAAATGTTGATTGATGTCGTCCATGGCTTTGCTAACTGCCTCGCGTTTGGGATCATCAAAAAAATCCATACTGCGCTGTGTGTCGTGGATTAGATCGAAAAGCCACACGCCTACGTGCATGGGAGTGTTGGAGGGGCAACTCTTCCACAGCTCGCGAAAGTGCTCCTGCAGCGTGATGGTGTCATGGCAGGCATGAATGTTTCGGTGGGCGTTCCATCCAGAAGGTTCATTGCTGTTCTTTATTTCCCGGCCCCAGTGCGTAAATACGACAGTGACACCAATTCCTCGTGCCCACAAATTTTCTCGTCGCATCTTTGCCGCAGCATTACTGAGCAGCTTCAGCCCTACAAGATAGGCTTTTTCCCTGGTCCGGTATTTCGGGGCAAGTACATGCTGTTTGCCAATACTCTTCGGTAAAGGCTTCTGCTTATCTTTCGGGTCTTCCCAGTTGTCCCCTCGCAGCGAGTGCCACATGGTTTCGCCCAGCACGCTGCCCCAGATCTCGCGCATCTGCTGTGGAGAGAGTTTGCAGAGTTGCTCTACCGTCGTAATACCGTGTTTGTGCAACCGGCGCTCCATGGCATCGCTGATACCCACAATGTCTTTCAACTTCATGCAGTGCAGTGCATTTGGCAAATCTTTTTTCAGCAGAATAGTCATGCCATCCGGCTTGCAAAGATCTGCTGCAGTTTTGGCGAGATAAGAATTCGGTGCAAGCCCGATCGAACAGCGCAAGGCCACGCCCAGATTCCGCAGAGATTGCTTGATGCGATAGGCCAGTGTCGTTGCATTAGGCAAAAATTGCTCGCGTCCCATGAGCTGGCAGGCCATTTCGTCTACAGACCAAACTTTGTAGACGGGCAGATGTTCTTCCATGGCCTTAATGATTTTTTGCTGGTACTCCACATACAACTTTGGTCTGGCCTCGACAATGTTTATATGCGGGCATCGCAGTTTGGCATCTTTTACCGACGTTCCGGTTTTCACGCCGTAGGCTTTGGCCTCGTAACTTGCTGCCAGACAGCAGGTGGAATCGGTGTCGACTGCCACTACGCCTACCGGTCGGCCGCGCAGTTCGGGACGATCCTGTTGCTCGACCGCAGCGAAATAAGAATTGAGATCGAGAAAAAGCCAGCCTACGCGGGGATACTGACCTTCCGCATAGGCTGGCAAGGGGGCGCCCATAGTGGGTAAAGCCTACCTCATAAGCGAACAAAAAGCGAACAAAATAATTGTAAGATGGGGGAATTTTTGCGCAAAAGAGTTCTCACACGACCCCTAAGGCCACCATTAAGAAAATAAACACGTTTGCTCTTGTGTCTTTAGGTATCTTGCGATTTATCCTTGACAAAATTAATTAAATTAATTTATTAATTAATTAAATCAATAAAAGCAATGAGCGAAAACAATAAAACTTCAAGAGAATGGCAGGAACTGACGCAGCTTACCGGCGGTCAGAGGATTATGGTGGAGCGAATTCGCCTGGCGGAAAAAGACATTGTGATCGAAGGGAGTTTTGAGCTTCCCCAACTGGCTCGCCTGTCTTCCGAGGACCAGGTTTTCATTACGGCATTCGTTCGATCCCACGGTTCAATCAAGGAGATGGAGCGGATTTTTGGCGTTAGCTATCCGACGATTAAGTCGCGGCTCACGCGCATTGCCGACAGTCTGGAGTTTGTGCAGAACGATCCCACGCCCTCGAAAAATGAAATTTTGGAGCGGCTGCAACGCGGAGAAATTACCGCGGAACATGCGATCCGCGAGATGGAGGCGTTGAAATGATTCCCTTTGTGGCGATGGTGAGTTTGCGAGGGCGGCAGAGCCGGACGTTCCGGTTGTGGATTCCACTGTTTCTGGTGTGGGTATTGCTGATGCCGCTGGCAGTGGTGTTATCGCCGGTGATTTTTATTGTTTGCCTGGCGTGCCAGGTGAATCCGTTTCGCGGGTTTGCCGCAGTCTGGCAGCTCTTAAGCGCGCTGAGCCATACCGAATGCGCAGTCGAGCACGGCGGCGCTGGCGTTTCGTTCTACATACTTTAAGGAGTGCAATCATGAGTGAAAATCGCCGTCAGATATTGCAGATGTTGTCGGAAGGGAAGATTAACGCCGATGAGGCCGAGCGGTTGATTGCGGCCATTGAAGAGCCGGCTGCGGCGAAGCGCGCGAATGGCGCTGAGCCGGAAGATAAGCCTCGGCCGAAATATCTTCGCGTGCAGGTCGATTCGGAAGACGACGGCGGGCACGAGGGGCCGACGAAAGTAAACGTTCGCGTGCCCATGCAGTTGCTGCGCGCGGGAGTGAAACTGGCCGGGCTGATTCCAGCGCAAGCTCTGCATCGGGCAAATGACGCTATGCGCAAAGAGGGAATCGCCATCGACCTAACGCAAGTCAAGCCGGAAAATTTAGAGGAGTTAATCGACCACCTCAGCGACTTGAGCGTGGATGTGGATCAGAAGGATCATGAAAGCAAGGTGAAGGTGAAAGTGTTTTGTGAATGATCTGTGAAAGACGGGCTTGGCACTCCCACACAGCGCTCTCAATAATTTGTGGAACCTAGTTGCTAGAATGCCCATCTATAGGATTCGAGGAGAACGACACAACTATGAGCGAGATGACTTCCACAATCGCCGCTGAGAAAAGCCAAACGGGAAAAGCTTATCCGGCAAAGGCTTATGCAGCGCAGAGTGCGGCTTCCGGGATGGCGGCGGCATCGATTCGGCGGCGCGCGCCGGGAGCACAGGATGTGCAGATTGAGATTTTGTATTGCGGAGTTTGCCATTCCGATCTGCATCAGGTGCGCAACGAGTGGGAAAACATGCTGCCGACGATTTATCCCTGCGTGCCGGGACATGAAATTGTGGGCCGCGTGGTGAAAATTGGAAGCGCGGTCAAGAAATTTAAAGAGGGCGATTTGGCGGCCGTCGGTTGCATGGTCGATTCCGACCGCACCTGCCCAAACTGCCGGGCTGGCAACGAGCAATTCTGCGATGCGATGGCAACCTTTACTTACAACTCCGAAGATAAGCACCTGGGCGGCGCGACTCTCGGCGGATATTCGGACAGCATCGTGGTGGATGAAGCCTTCGTCCTGCGCGTGCCCAAGAATCTGGACCCGGCAGCAACGGCTCCGCTGCTGTGCGCGGGGATTACGACGTATTCACCGCTGCGCCATTGGAAGGTGGGCAAAGGGCAAAAAGTGGGGATTGTTGGACTCGGCGGCCTCGGGCATATGGGCGTGAAATTTGCTAACGCATTTGGGGCGCATGTGGTGCTGTTTACAACTTCGGCGAACAAGAAAGAAGATGCGTTACGGCTGGGCGCACACGAAGTAGTGGTCTCGAAGAACGAAGCGGAGATGGTGAAACATGCGGGAAGCTTCGACTTTATTCTCGACACAGTTTCGGCCGAGCATAATATGAACGCCTATCTGGATCTCATCAAACTCGACGGCACGCTCACGCTGGTAGGAGCGCCCCCGGCTCCATTATCGGTTGCGGTGGGGAGTTTGCTGTTCCGGCGGCGATCGTTGGCCGGTTCTATTATTGGCGGAATCCGGGAGACGCAGGAGATGTTGGATTTCTGCGCCGAACATAATATTACGTCTGATATCGAGTTGATCCGCATTCAGCAGATCAACGAAGCTTTCGAACGTTTGGCAAAAAGTGACGTGAAATACCGCTTTGTGATCGACATGGCGTCGTTGAAATAGGGCCTCCGATCAGGCCGTTCGAGCGCGGCGAACTCTACAATTCGCCGCGCTCTTTCGTATAGCCTGATTATCTTGCATCTCGCGCTAGTTTGCCGCATCTCAACTACGACGCCATCTGTAAAATGGGAATGGCGTTGACCGGCGATGAACTCATCCGTCCAACACGTTGCAGTCATGCAGTGTCAGGAGTGTTGCCGGTGAAAGCGCAGTGTCTCCCGTTTGCTCAAATCCCGCATACCACGCGCCTTTTCACTGATCTTCTAGCATATTCTCCCAGCGTTCGACCGTTCTATCCGCACTCCCCGCACTTCCGCGAATCGATGAAGGCGGAGGCTGCCGTTATTGACTATGATCCTGCGCGCCGCGAGCGGGTCAGTGCGATTCTTGAACGCCAGAACAAATCTTTTGGAGCTTCCGAGCAGACTCTTTCCAACCTGAATCGTTTTCGTCGCGGCGCAACTGCAATCGTAACCGGTCAACAAGTCGGCTTGTTCGGCGGCCCCATGTTTTCCATTTACAAAGCGCTGAGCGCTGTGAAGTTGGCGGAAGAGGCGTTATCGGCAGGCATCGATGCTGTTCCAATTTTCTGGCTGGCTACGTACGATCACGATCTCGCCGAGGTGAATCACGTTTCACTGCCCGGACCTGACGGCCTGCTCTGCACGCTGTCAACCTCCAGTCACAGCATTCCGGGCGCTCCCGTAAGCGAAGTAAAGCTGGGCGATGAGATTCTGCCGGTGGTCGAGGAAGCGGCATCGCTGTTGGGGGATTCCGAAGCGACCCAGATTCTTCGACAATCGTATCGTCCCGGAGAAACATTGGGCACGGCTTTCGCGCGCTTCTTCGCGCGCCTGTTCGCAGCATGGGGCGTGATTATTCTTGACGCCTCCGATCCCGAGTTGCATCGCGTTGCCGCACCCATCTATCGCGCAGCGGTGGAGCAGGCTTCCGAAATCGCTGAGGCAGTGCTTGCCCGCGGACGCGATCTCGAAGCTGCCGGCTATCATCAGCAGGTAAAAGTAACTTCCTCGTCGGTTCTATTGTTCACGTTGCAGAACGGCGCGCGTACGCCGATTCATCGTCAGGTCAGCGAGGGCTCTTCAGAATTTGTAATCGCGGGCGAAACGGCAAGCGAGAAGTTATCGGAAGCCGAGCTGCTCGATCGCATTGCACCCACACCGGAGAAATTCAGCCCGAATGTGCTGTTGCGTCCGGTGGTGCAAGACTACCTTCTGCCCACGCTCGCCTATGCCGGAGGCGCCGCCGAAGCGGCTTATTTCGCGCAAGCCGGCGCCGTCTACGAAAAAATTCTCGGGCGCGTAACGCCGATTGTTCCCCGCTTCTCCGCAACTCTGGTCGATCCCAAAGTACAGCGCTGGCTGCGGCAGTATGAGGTTACGGTTCTCGATGCGATGCAGGGCGCTGAATCTTTTCGCCGAAAATTGGCAGCACGTAGTCTTCCAACTGGTTTGCAATCTGCCTTCGAGCGCGCCAACAAATCCGTGGAGGATTCTTTTTCCGGCCTGCATGAAGCGTTGGCAAAGCTCGATCCCACGCTTGTCGACGCGAGCCAGACCGGCGCGTCAAAAATCCGCTATCAACTCGATCGCCTGAAAGAGCGCGCCATGGCCGCGGAGCTGCGGCGCAGTGAAGTGGTCGGCCATCATGCGGCCAAGCTGAGTCAGGCACTCTATCCCGAAGATGCGCTCCAGGAGCGCGGCATTGCGGGCGTGTATTATGTTGCTCGCCACGGCACCGATTTGCTGAAGGTCGTTTACGACGCGATACGAACCGATTGCCTTGACCATCAGGTTCTGGAATTATAGTCCGCCATTCCTGGAAAAGATGCCCACGCCTTCTGATGCGCGTGACCCCCAGTCAAAAAGAATGTAATATCCCAATGATTGGCCCGGTTCACCGGGCATGCATGGGCGTGCTATGGCTTTTCCATCTACCTCCAGGTTAGTTGCATTGTTTGGAAGCTCCAAACTCGCTTCGATTTCTTTCTACAACTTAATCCATGCCGCTTACGGCCTCGCGGCAATATTTTTACTCTTCGACAGCCACGCCGGCCGCCGCAACGACGTTTACAACATCCTGTGGGCGGTCGTCTTCGGCTTTGCCACACTCAATATCCTCAGCCTTGCGGCGCGGCGCTTTGAGCCAAACCGGCGCGGCCTCACCTTCGGAGAATTGATGGCGGTAATGATCGTTCTGATTTCAGTTTTCCTGCTGGGATGGGAACTGCTGACCGTTTTCCGAATCTTCCCCATCAAATTGCAACGCTAATGCCGCTTCCGCCGGCTTTTGCGGTATGATTCGCAAAATGGCGAAGAATTCTCCGAGCTTCGAAGTGATCTGCCCTTGCTGCAACGCGGTGTTGAAAATTGATGTAGATACCCAAAGTGTCATCGCCCACACCGCCGCTGTGAAGCCGCGCATGTTTAACGATATGGAAGACGCGGCCCGCGCCATGAAGGAGCAGGATTCGCGCCGGGAATCGATTTTCCGCCAATCTGTCGAAGCGCAAAAGCACGCCTCTGAAGTGCTGGATAAAAAATTTCAGGAGGCGCTGAAAAAAGCCAAAGAATCGCCCGATACGGGCAAACCGATTCGCGACTTCGATCTGGACTAGCTTCTGCCGAATTTCATGCCGACTCGCCCATTGCTTCTCGGCCATCGCGGCGTACGCGGCGAGAAATCCACACCTGAGAACACGCTGGCAGCCTTCGATTTTGCTCTTGCCCAGGGCTGCGATGGCTTTGAATTCGATGTAAGGCTGGCCGGCGATGGGCAGGCGGTAGTTGGTCACGATGCAAAAATTCGTGGCACTGAAGTTGCTGATACTTCATCGCAAGCCCTGGCGCTGCCGCTGCTGCGCGATGTTCTCCAGCGTTACGCGCAGGCCGCTTTTCTCGACATCGAACTCAAAGTTCCTGGATTGGAAGCGCTCACCATCGATTTACTGAAGGCGTATACGACCGATCGCGGGTATGTTATTTCTTCGTTCTTGCCGGAAGTGCTCAACGCGATTCACCGCAAGGATGCCGCGATCCCGCTCGGCCTGATTTGCGAAACTCGAACTCAATTTGATGCATGGGTCAGCTTGCCCGTCCAGTACGTGATTCCTCACCGAAAGCTGATTCGCCGGAGTGTGATTACCGATCTAGCGAATAGCGGCCGCAAGGTACTGGTTTGGACGGTGAACTCGAAGCGGGAGATGAAGCAACTTGCCGATTGGGGCGTGGATGGCCTTATTTCCGACGATCCAGCTGAACTCGTTCGCACGCTACAACCTGAATTTTGATTTTTTCAATTTTTCTTGCGCGGTAAACCTTGTTTCATACTGGATTATCTAATCTGCTGCCGCTTCGAGCGTTGCCTCGGTTTGTTTCACTGGACGCAGAAAAGCCGAGCGTTCCATTTCGAAGCCTTCCAGATTTGCGCCCATAGTCTGATCATTCCAGCCCATGACTGCGCCGATACGTAAAGCCGCCTCACGGCTGCACGATTCCGACCAGCAAGCGCCTAAGGCAACCGGAACCCGGCGCAAGAGTACGTCGCCGAGCGTTACCGCAAATTCTCTGCGATACGCTTCCACCACTTCTGCAATTACGTGCGAGGTGTGCGGGCAGATCGGCGCACGCAACTCCGGGCTCACTAGCGCCATCCGCGCGATGTCGGCGGCGCGCTTGCCATGCCATTCGATCATGCCGCGTGCCGATTCTTCGCTCACGGACCCAATGCGCGCAATCTCCAGTACGGCGTCGTCTAGGAGGGGGTCGATCGCTCTCGCGGTACCCATAACCATTTCATTCGGTTCTTTTGCGGTCAGTCCGATTTTCCGCGCACACTCTCGAGCCAGCGATGCAGCGGTTGTTAACTTTCCGCCAATCACTGAAATCATGCGGGCTGCACCATCATCCGCGTGGTCGTGCAAGATATGCCGCCGCGTTACAGCCGAAGGTTTATTGCCCGGTGAATAAGGTAAAGGACGAACTCCGGCAAAGGCGTGCTTCACACTCAGCGCCGAGATCTTCGCCTTGGGAAACAGCGCAGCGGCCGAGCGAATGAGATAGTCGATCTCTTCCACCGAGGGAACGGTTTTTGCAGGATCGTTGCTGTCGGCGATTTCCGTGGTTCCCAGCAGAATTTGATCGTTCCAGGGCAGAATAAAAATCGGGCGGCCATCCACTGCTTCGGTGTAAACCGCCGTGCTCGGCGAGCCGGGAAACCTTGGCAGAACGATGTGCGAGCCGCGCACGCCGCCGAGCATGGGTTTCGCCATGCGGACCGATGAGCGCTGACAAACTCGATCCGCCCAAGGTCCGCTGCAATTGATGACCCAGCTTGCGTCGACGCGTTCATCCCGGCCCGTAATCTGATCGCGCAGTAACACGCCGTGGACCCGGCCATGCGCAACATTTACCGCGAGCGCTTCCGTGTGATTGCGGACAACCGCTCCAGCGTCCACCGCTTCCAGAAGCCATTCCGCCACTAATCGTTCGGGAAATTCGCATTGTGCATCTTCGTAGTTGAAGAATGACCAGCGATGTCCCGCGTCCAGCGCCCGCTCCAGCCGCTTCAACTCCATTTCGGTGACATCTGTGTTCGCCGGTTTTCCCGCCATGCGCTGGTAGAGCCATAATCCGGCGCGTAGCTTCATTGCGCTGCGCTGGCTGCTCTCGTTCAAGAGCAGTAAAAAGTGCATGGGATGAACCAGATGAGATTTCTCGCGTAACAATCTTTCGCGCTCGCGCAGCGACTCGCGAACCAGCCCGATCTCGCCATGCTCCAAATAGCGCAGTCCGCCATGAATGATGCGCGTAGAGCGGCTGGTGACCCCGGAGGAGAAATCATTTTGCTCAATGAGCAGCGTGTGCTTGCCCATGCGGGCACACTGCCGCGCCACGGCCACGCCATTGATGCCGCCGCCGATGACCACCACATGGAAGCGTTGGCCGTCGAGGCTAGACCGAGGATTTGCCGCTAATACCATGTAATTTCAACAAAATACAACAAACTTACGGACAAGGATGCGAAATATGGACTCTGCCCTATGAATTGTGCATCGACTCATTCGCAGCGAGTAGGTAACGTAGGTGCTGCAAAATGTGTGCCCGGAAAGCGAAGTTACTTCGGTCGGAAGTTCAAAATATACGGTAGGGAAAGATGGCGGCCTGATATTTCCTAGGCCGCCATCTCAAGTTACTAAGCTGCTTTGCGTTCGCCTTTACTACTTCCGTTCGCGGCTTTGGAAAACAAACCAATCATCTCCCGGTTGAAAGCCGGAATATCGTCGGGCTTGCGACTCGTAACCACTCCGTTACTCAAAACCACTTCTTCGTCGACCCACGTGCCTCCCGCATTTCGAATGTCCGTTTTCAACGATGGCCACGAGGTAATGGTGCGCCCCTGTACTGCGCCCGCTTCCACCAGCATCCAAGGTCCGTGGCAGATGGCGGCCACTGGTTTGGCATGTTCGAAAAAGTGCTTCACGAATCGTACCGCGTCCGCATCCATCCTCAGATGATCGGGATTCATGACCCCGCCTGGCAAAAGGAGGGCGTCGAACTGGCTGGGATCGGCGGACTTCAGCGGGACGTCGACCTTCACTTCTTCGCCCCAGTCTTTGGTGTTCCAGCCTTTGATTTTTTTCTCGGCGGGAGACACCACCTGTGTTCGCGCTCCCGCATCTTCCAATGCTTTTCTAGGTTTTAATAGTTCCACCTGCTCGAATCCGTCGGTGGCCAGAATGGCTATGGTCTTTCCTTTGAGAGTGGTTGCCATAAATTTTTTCTCCTTAAGAAAGTGATCCTTATTCAGTTTTGGATGCCGTGATTTCAGTCCCGGTTGATCACAATTACGAATCGATACACTTGCATTGCTCATGGCGCGGTGGCTCATTTAAAGTGGTTGGCAATGCCTACAACCGGAGAACGTTTCGAAAGA
The DNA here is from genome assembly GCA_035486715.1 of Candidatus Aquilonibacter sp. Lineage (GTDB taxonomy): Bacteria > Acidobacteriota > Terriglobia > Terriglobales > Acidobacteriaceae > Sulfotelmatobacter. The sequence goes on along the minus strand of DATHMV010000047.1, from coordinate 77,572 downwards.
GCAGTCGCGATTATGGAGCGCTTGCGGGCTCCGGGCGGCTGCCCCTGGGACCGCGAACAGACTTTCGATTCCATTAAGCCTTACACGCTGGAAGAAACTTACGAAGTGCTGGAAGCGATTGACAACCGCGATTGGAAGGAACTTCCCGGCGAGCTTGGCGATCTGTTGCTGCAAGTGCTTTTCTATGCGGAGATGGCGAAAGAGCAGGGAACTTTCTCTATCGATGATGTACTTGAGCGGCTTTCCACGAAGCTGGTCGACCGGCATCCACATGTGTTCGGAGACAAGAAGGCAGATACTTCGGATGACGTGAAGCGCAACTGGGAAGCTTTGAAGACCGAGGAACGAAAAAAACGATTCGGTGAAAATTCGAGCGAGGGAAGTGAAGGGAAGACTGGCTATACGTCGATCCTTGCCGGAGTATCTTCCTCCATGCCGTCGTTAATGGAGGCGCATAAGCTCAGCTCTCGCGCGGCGCAAACCGGATTTGATTGGCCCGATATGCAGGGCTTATTCGAAAAGCTTTCCGAAGAAACCGCCGAACTGCGCGAAGAGTTGAAAGAATTCCCCGCGCCCGGACCGCGACCTGCGGGCCGAGGCGTAGCTGGTTCGGGGCGGCAGAGTGTCCCCGACGAGTTACGGATACGTTTGGAAGAAGAAGTTGGCGATCTTTTTTTTGTGCTGGTAAACATTGCGCGATATCTCTCTGTCGATCCCGAATCCGCGCTGCGCAAGACCAATCGCAAATTCCGCCGCCGCTTTGAATGGATGGAACAACGACTGCACGAGAATAGTAAAAATCCTGAGAATGCGTCGATGGTTGAGCTGGAAAACCTTTGGCAACAGGCTAAACAGCAGGAGAAACAAGTTTGAGCGCCGATTCCATCGTGATTCGCCGCTGCCAGGGGCTCGATGAGCTCAAAGAGTGCGTTGCATTGCAAAAAGAAGTTTGGAATTTTTCCGATGCCGAACTGGTTCCACTGCGCATGTTTGTCGTCGCCGAAAAAGTTGGTGGACAAGTCATGGGTGCGTTTAGCGGTACTGAAATGGTCGGCTTCGCGCTCTCTGTGCCCGGCACGCGATCGGGCCACATCTATCTTCACTCGCATATGCTCGCCGTCCGCAAGGATCATCGCGACGCAGGGCTGGGGCGGCGGCTTAAGCTATTACAGCGCGAAGATGCGCTGGCTCGAGGCATTGAACTCATTGAATGGACCTTTGATCCTTTAGAGATCAAGAATGCATACTTGAATATCGAAAAGCTGGGAGCGATTTCACGCCGGTACAATATCAATCAGTACGGGATCACTTCTTCGCCCCTACAGGGAGGCCTTCCCAGCGACCGGCTCATTGCGGAGTGGTGGTTGAAATCTAAGCGAGTGGAAGCGCTATTAGCGACGGGTAAGAATCTCCCGTTTGCTCCACAGTTGGCGATAGAGGTTTCCGGGAGAATCTACGAATGGAAGGCTGCGGCGGAAACCAGGGGGCTTGCCGCGCAAGTGCAACGACGCAACCGCGAACAGTTTCTCCAGGCATTCGACGACGGACGCGCCGTGTTAGGGTACGAGCGCGATGCCGAGGGCAACGGCAAGTTCGTGCTGGGCAAGTGGAATGAGAGTTGGTCATACGCGTCGCAGGCCTAGGCTCCAAAAATCAACGATGAAGATCGAAGCCATCACAATCCGCGAAATTCACATGCCGCTCGTCCATTTTTTCGAGACGAGCTTTGCACGTACCTACAGCCGCCGCATTTTGTTGCTCACCGCTCATTGTGAAGGAGTCGATGGATGGAGCGAGTGCGTGTGCGGCGAGGATCCTTTTTACAGCAGTGAATGGATCGAGAGCAGTTGGCTTACGATCCAGCACTATCTTGCTCCTGCGGTTCTTGGGCAAAATCTCGGCGCTGCCCGTGATTGCGTGGCGTTATTTGCCAAGGTCCGTGGACACCGCATGGCTAAGGCCGTGGTTGAAAATGCTTTATGGGATGCGGAGGCGAAGCAGAAAAATATTTCTTTATGGAAGCTGCTGGGCGGGACGCGAACTGAGATTGCGTGCGGCGTTTCCATCGGCATTCAGGATTCGATTGAACAGTTGCTGGAGAAGATCGAGACCGAACTGGCCGCGGGCTATCGCCGCATTAAAGTCAAGGTAAAGCCAGGCTGGGACGTGAACGTGTTGGAGAAGATCCGCTCGTGCTGGGCCGACATTACGTTGAGCTGCGACGCGAACTCAGCCTATACGCTGGATCAGATGGAACATCTGCGGAGCTTCGATCAGTTCAACCTGTTGATGATCGAGCAACCGCTTTGGGACGACGATATTTTTTATCATGCGCGCCTGCAAAAGGAATTGCGCACCGCGATTTGCCTCGATGAATCGATCGTCAACGCGCGCGCCGCTGCGATTGCACTGGAGAACGGTGCGTGCCGCATTATCAATATCAAAGTTGGACGAGTGGGTGGATTCAGCGAAGCTAAGAAAATTCATGATATCTGCCACGGCCAGAAGATTCCGGTCTGGTGCGGCGGGATGTTGGAATCAGGAGTCGGCCGCGCTCACAATATCGCTTTATCGACTCTGGAAAATTTCAGCCTGCCGGGAGATGTCTCGGCTTCGAAACGTTACTGGAAGGAAGATATTATTGAACCCGAGGTCGAGGTTTCGCCGCGGGGTATGATCACCGTCAGGGATCAGCCCGGGACGGGCTATCGAATCAAAGAAGATTTCATTGAAAGATTAACGGTACGGAAAGAAACGATTCACCCTAGTAGATAGGCCTATTTCTTATCGATTCATTAGTGCGAACTATTCTCTGCTTTTGCGGTGCCTGCCGGATGGTTTTGCGCCAGCTTCACTTCTTCCGTTTTCAACATTTCTATGCCCTGAGCAAATGTGATGCTCGAAGGCACACGGCGAAAGTCGGTAAATACTTCATCCGAGTTGATGGAGAGTTTTTTAAAAAGAAGAATCTTGCCGGTGAAGTTCAGCGACATGCGTGACACTTCCCACGAATTGTTTCCCGCGTCACATTGCTGTACTAGAAAGTGGCCGCCTTTATCGAGATGTCCCAGAATTCCCCAACCGAAGCTGACTTCTTTAAATAGCGTTCCGTCGATTTTTGCGATTCGGTGTTCCGCCGGATCGATGACTACAACTCCTTCCATGCCCACCAACACGTCTTCTACATGAGAAGGCGGCTGGTAGGAAGGATTCGGGCGAAAATTTAAACGAACAAGCTTTACTCCGGGTTGACCAAATTCGGTCGAGCCTTCCTCTTCGCCACCATATTCATAAAGAAAGGCTTCGGGCAGGGCTTTCACAATGCGGAGCGTGTGCTCGGCATTTTCCTGCTCCTGCGCATGTTTATGTTTGAGTTGTTCGGGGTTGTTGGCTATGCCCGCGAGCCGGCCTTCTTCGCCTTGCCGCTCTTCTGGAGAAAGTGGCTTGTCGTTGTAGGCAATGGTCATGCCCGCCATGGCTTCTCGCGTTTCCACATACAGGCGCGTCTGCGAGCCCTGTGAGGTCTGCTTGCGCGAGCGGAACATATGTTTGGTGGAATCGTTATTGGCCGCAACCTCATTGGCCACAGCGGATTTGACTAATGCCAAACAGGAAGCCGAGTTTTGTGTTGAACACGATAGGTTTTCGGCGGCGAGAGGAACAGCCTTTATTCCGGCAAGCAAGAAAACTAACCATACCGCGACAGCGGTTCGCAGAGCATTTTTCGCTGCATCTGGCATCCGGCCACCTGCTTCAAAATCATTGTAAATGTAGCAATTTTGGTGCTGTCAAATCTCTACAGGAAAACGAGTAATTTTAGGGATGGAGAACAGCTTGCCGTACAGTCCGCGCCTTGCGTATAGTCGAAGCAGCACCAAATCTCCGGTCATGCGCGCAACAGTCGTCTCCTTACCCAGGCGCAGTGATTTGCGGAGCGGTCCCAGCACTGATTTCTTCTGCACAGGAGCATCTAATGAGCGCACCAGCAAGTGGTTTGGCGCAAATCGGCAAGTCGGTAGTGGTGAAAGGCGAGCTTTCTGGCAGCGAAGACCTGTATGTGGATGGTCAGGTGGAGGGCAGCATCGCATTGAAAGGCAATAGCTTAACTGTTGGCCCGAACGGCCAGGTTAAGGCAAGCGTTGACGCGAAGGGTGTCGTGGTTCAGGGAAAGCTGGACGGCAACATTCAGGTCAGCGATCGCGTGGAATTGCGCAAGTCAGCGGTTGTGACCGGCGACATTTCAGCCCAGCGGATTTCGATTGAAGAAGGCGCATTTTTGAAAGGTAAAGTAGATATTCAACGCACCGACGCCAAGTAGTGCGGGCGCGCATCGCGTCGATTAAAATGGTGGTAGTAAGGAAGTTTAGTGTCGTCTGTCTCCCAGAATTTCATGAAATTTTTTCGCGGTTCATCCGGACCGGAGACTATCCCGGCGCAAGGCTCGCAAAAACTTACACGCCGCTCCAGCGGTCTAGCCGAATTATCGCGCTCCTGGGAAACTGCGGAAAGCCTGTGCATTCTGGATCTGGGCTCGACTTCGGCAACGAATATCCGCCGCTTCACCGAAAACGGCCACAGAATCTACAGTGAGGACCTGCTCACCGCTTCCACCGAACCTGAACTACTTACAAAAAGCGAGGACGGGGCGACCGTACTCGATAGCCGCAAATTCCTTGCCGATAACCTGGTTTATCCCGCGGCACACTTCGATGTGGTTTTGTGCTGGAACCTTCCGGATTATCTGGATGAAAGCCTTGTCAAGCCGGTGGTGGGGCGATTGTGGTCAGTGCTGAAGCCCGGTGGGATGCTGCTAGCGTTCTTTCATACGCGCGATGCCGGCCCGGACTCGCCTTGCCATCGCTTTCACATCGTCGGCCCTGACTTGCTTGAAATGCAGAAGATTGTGTTGCGCCGCGAAGCCCGCCGCGGACCTACAGGAGCGGTGCATACGGCTATCTCCGATGGTTTTCAGTTGCAGCGCGTGTTCAACAACCGGCACATTGAAAATCTGTTTCGAGATTTCGCTTCCATCAAATTCTTTCTTGCCCGCGATAATGTGCGCGAAGTTCTGGTTGTGCGTTAGCGTGTTCCTGGTTGGTTCCCCGGTGCGGACTTCTTCCAGAGAATTATTCCCATCCGATAAAGAAAGTGGCGTGAGATTTCGATTTGCGGTCGCGCGTCTGCAGGAAATTCTTCCGTGATTAGCTTTTGAATTTCTGCGGGCACATACGCGCGGCGCACCGAGGTCAAGCCATCGAGCCACGCTACACGATGCCGCATGAGCGGATAACTGGCGCATACCAATGCTAGGTGCAGCGGATCGCGTACCAAATCGTTGATTAAGACTGCACAACAGCTTACTCGCAGACCTTCTCGCATAAATTGTTTCAACTGCTGCGGATTCAGATGATGCGCGAAAAGATTGCAGCTCACCAGATCGAATGCTCCGTCAATAAATGGAAGAGCCAGCCCATTAGCCACAATGGCCTGGTTGCTTTTGCTCGAGTTTGCGGCGGTTCCGTTGGTTCTGGGAAGATGCGAGCGTGCCAGGTCGAGAAGGGTCACATCCAGCGAGATTTGGCGAGGGGCCAGATTTTGGCGGACGATCTCCGGTAATTCTCCTGGTCCGGCGCCCACTTCAAGTAGCGAGATATGCTTGAGGCCGGTTTTCCCGGCCACGCGTTCGACCATCCACTGCGTGGTTGCTATACCCCCGAAGCGGCGATTGACGCTTGCGATGACTCTTAGCGCAGATAGAACATCTTCGGGCGAGCAGGCGTCAGAATCGAGAATCTCGGGTGCGTCGGTTCTCTGCATGGAAAGTTTTAGGCCGGTTCGAACGTGCCCGATGAATTCGCCATTCTAGACTTCGGCTAATTCTTCTTCGAGCAATTGCTTGTTATACAGGTCGCTGTAGTAGCCGTTCAAGGCGAGGAGTTCGTCGTGCGTGCCGAGTTCTACGATGCGGCCACCGTGCAACACGGCGATGCGGTCGGCATTGCGAACCGTTGAGACGCGATGGGAGATGAAAATTGTGGTGCGGCCCTGCATAACCTCCCGCAGATGATTGAGAATTTTATCTTCGGTGTGAGTGTCCACGCTTGAAAGCGCATCGTCAAGAATCAGAATGCGCGGGTTACGGATGAGAGCGCGAGCAATGGCCGTGCGCTGCTTCTGTCCGCCGGAGAGCGTGATGCCGCGCTCGCCGACCATGGTTTCGTAGCGCTCGGGGAATTCTTCGATATCGGCGGCGATGTTTGCGGCATCGGCTGCATGATGAATCTCTTCGTTGGTGGAAGAGTCCACGCCCAGCGCGATGTTTTCACGAATGCGGTCGCTGAAAAGAAATGTTTCCTGCGGTACAAAGCCGATGTTTTTGCGCAGGGACGCGAGAGAGAATTCTCGAATCGGGCGGCCATCGATCAGAACCGTGCCGGGTTCCGCGTCGTAAATGCGCGGGATGAGATCGACCAGCGTGCTCTTGCCGGAACCTGTAGGACCGACGATCGCCATACTGGTACCGACGGGAATGCGCAGGTTTAAATCGTGCAGGACTCGTTTGCCTTCGTACGAAAAATTCAAGCCCCGAAATTCGATTTCGCCTTGCACGCGGCGGTCCTGAGCGGCTATTTCATCTTTGATCTCCGGCTTTTGTTGCAGAATTTCGTTTAGCCGCGCCAGCGATGCCGTGCCGCGCTGAAAAATGTTTACAACCCAGCCCAACGCGATAATGGGGAAGGTGAGCTGCATCATGTAGATGTTGAAGGCAGTGAAGGCGCCGATCTGCATGCGCCCGGCGAGAACTTCGCGGCCGCCGATCCACAACACCAGCACCAGAGCCAGGCCGAGCATCAGCTCCAGCGTGGGCCAGAGCATGCCCATCAAGCGCACCAGCTTCAAGCTGCGGGTTACGTATTCCGCGTTCGCGCCTTCGAAGGCGGTGATTTCAGCTTCTTCCTGTACGTAGGCGCGGATCACGCGGACGCCGGAAAAATTTTCCTGCGCGCGGGCTGAGATGTCGGAGAACATCGCCTGAATTTTTTCGAAGCGCTCATGAATACGCCTGCCGAAATATTGAATGGTGATGCTGACGACGGGCAGAGGGAGAAACGCAAACATTGTGAGCTTGGGGCTGTTGCGCAGCATGAACCACAGCGCTGCCGCAGTGAATACCAGCGTATTCGCGGAATACATGATGGCCGGGCCCATCAGCATACGCACGGCATTCAGGTCGTTCGTCACTCTGGCCATAATGTCGCCGGTGCGCATGCGCTGATAGTAGGAATACGAAAGCGTTTCGAGATGGGCAAAAAGGTCGTTGCGCAGATCGAACTCGATGTCGCGCGAAATCCCGATTACGATCCAGCGTGTGAGAAATAAAAAAATCCCTCGAACTACTGCCAAAACTAAAACTTCCAAGGTAAAAATCAGTAGCTTATGCCGCGTGACGCCGCTCTCCAGTCCCTGCGCCGCATTACCAATTACTCTTGGCAGGCCTGCCTGTGCGCCGTTACTGAAGAGGATGCACAGCGCTCCCGCCACAAATCCCCAGCGATAACGCTTGAGGTAGGGCAGCAATGGACGCATGTTCCTGGGGATCATGAGGTTGGTAGATGAATTTTAGCAGGATGAGATTCACGCCGAGCAGGCAAGAAGCGGGGACGAAAAGCGAGGATTATTGCGGCTGATACTGCGTAACTCGCTGGCCGGTAAATCTAATGCCGTTCCGGTTGGTGCGTCGCCCGGGGAACGAATCGAAGAAGGTCTTTGCCGAAGGCGGCCACGCTAACCGCGGCAAGAACGGCTCCCCACACGATCAAGAAAACCCATCCAACATCGAGAATCAAACCCTGAGCCAAATCCATAGCACACTCCTTCCAGCGGCGCGGGTTGAAGGCGGTGGGCTAAATCTGGGTTGATACGGCCCACCGCGTTTCTAAACAATGCTCAAACGAGCATCGCTACCAACGGCTTTCTTACTCTTCAGAAGCCGGAGCTGCCGGTGCATCCTGCATACGCTGTTGCATGCGCGCTTCCCGATTCGCTTCGATCTCTTTCAGCTTGCTCTGTTGCTCGGAAGTGAGCAATTGGTACAGCTCGCTGTGGATGCGCGCTTCCCCTACCTTAAGTTGCACCAGCGTCTGCGATTGCTGCGAGATCACAGCCTGCACCTTGGCCGCGTCGTAGGTGCCTTCCTCGTATTGCTTGAGCTGCTGATCCATCTGGCGAACCTGCTGCATCAGCGGCTTCATGGTGGAGTGTTCCTTTTGCAGCACAGCCTTCATCTGCTCCTTCTGATCGTTCGTGATACCCAGTTCTTTGACGTAGAAGCCAATCATGTGGCCTTCCATGCCAAAACCGCGATCATGCATGGGCGGAGGCGGCGCCGCATCCGCAGTTTGAGATTTCGCTATCGCACTACCCAGCAATACCGCCAACGCCGCAACCAATACTCGAAATTGAATCGATTTCATGAAGTTTCTCTCCCTCGAATAGCCGGGCCAACCATACCAGAAACCCAGCTTTTGTGCGTACATTGATAGAAACACGACTCCCGGAAAAGGAGTAGTAAAGAGTCGGTCAAAGGGGGTAAAGTTTTGTCAATGGCCCAAATCGGCCAGGTTTGACAATTCTTTACCGCTAGGCGCAACCGGTTGGTGCACAATGAAAGCCAGAAACAATATGGAACGAATTCTGGTTATTGACGACGACGTTGAACTTTGCACTCTGGTTGGCGAATACCTGCAAGCAGAAGGCTTTCTGGTAGAGGCCGCGCACGATGGCGAATCCGGCTTGCAGCGCGCCACCGGAGGCGGGTATCTGCTGGTCGTACTTGATGTGATGCTGCCGGGTATCAACGGCTTTGAAGTGCTGCGCAGGATCCGCGCCACGTCGCGTTTGCCCGTGTTGCTGCTCACCGCACGGGGTGAAGACGTGGACCGCATTGTCGGGCTTGAAATTGGAGCCGACGACTATCTGCCGAAACCGTTTAATCCAAGAGAACTGGTTGCCCGCATTCGTGCCGTCCTGCGCCGCACGCGCAGCGACAAGGCAATTCCGGCCGCACCTGATATTGTTCGCGTCGGCGAGATTGAACTTGATCCGGCTACGCGCAGCGTTCGCCGCGATGGCGAACCTGTGGAGTTGACCTCGGTTGAATTCAATCTGCTGGAAGTGTTGCTGCGCGAAGCTGGCCGCGTGGTTCCGCGCGAGCGCCTGGTCAATGCAGTACTGAGCCGAAAATTTTCTCCATTCGATCGCAGCATTGACATGCACGTGAGCAAAGTTCGCAAAAAGCTTGGTGACAGCGACACCGACGCGCACATCAAAACCATTCGAGGCGTGGGATATATTTTTGCCCGGCCGCGCGAGGATGCTGAAGAAAGAGGAGAAAAAACGAGGGAAAAGGTAAAGATCAATTCATGAAGAGCCTGTTCCTCAAAATCTTTCTTTCCTTCTGGGCCGCACTGGCCTTGTTTCTCGTACTGGCGATTCTGGTAATGCTGGCTTTTCGTACGCAGCGTAATTCAACGTGGGACACGCTGCGCACCACCGCCCTCACCGAAGCGACCCTCGCTTACGAGCAGGGCGGTACACAGCCGGCACATGACTATCTGGAAAATCTGCAAAGAACGCACCACGTACGGGCTTACGTGTTCGATGAGCAGGGAAACGAAATATCGGGCCGCTCGAGCCAAGGCTGGGCCGAACACGTAGCCGCAGGCAAGCCGCTTCCGCCGCACCCGGGAATGATTTTTCCACGTCCGCAAATTCTCACGGAATCGAAAGCTTCGAGCGACGGGCGCCATTTTTATACCATCGCCATGGAGTTGCCACCGGGCCCGCGTGTCTTTTTCGGACCGTGGGGAATCCCCATGCCGGGTTTGATCATTTTGGTTATTTCTTCGGGAATAGTTTGCTATTTTCTAGCGTGGTATATGACGAAGCCAGTGGTTCGGTTGCGAGCCGCTACACAACAACTGGCCGCGGGAGACTTGACGGCGCGCGCGGGTTCGCCGAACAGCAAAGGCGGGGACGAGATTGCCGGTCTGGTGCGCGATTTCGATACTATGGCGGGGCGGCTGGAAAATCTGGTCAATGCGCAGTCGCGATTGTTGAATGACATCTCCCATGAGTTGCGTTCTCCGCTGGCACGTTTGAATGTGGCTCTTGGCCTGGCCCGGCAACGCTCCGGGGCCGAGAGCGCAAGCATGTTGGAGCGAATTGAACTGGAAGCCAGCCGCCTGAATGAATTGATCGGACGCCTGCTGACTCTGGCCCGCCTGGAAGATGGCGAGCAGAGCGTGCCGTCGAATCCGATCCTTGTGGATGAAATCGTGCTGAATATTGCGGAGGATGCAGAGTTTGAGGCGCAGGCGCGTCACTGCCACGTCCGCAGTGAGATTCCGTCAGGAAATTGGGCTGTACGGGGAGAAGCGTCTTTGCTGCATAGCGCGATTGAGAATGTCGTGCGCAACGCCATCCGCTACACCCGCGAAGGCAGCACGGTGGAAATTCATTTGGAACGAGTTGATTCGCCAAAACGAGCTGAAGCGGTAATAAGCGTTACTGACTGTGGCTCCGGCGTCCCGGCCGATGCTTTGGAAAAGCTGTTCCAGCCGTTTTACCGGCTGGATGATGATCGGGGGCGGCAGACCGGGGGAGTTGGTCTTGGACTAGCCATCACGGAGCGGGCCGTACGCTTCCACGGCGGTCGAGTTGCCGCTTTTAACCGTGCCGAAGGCGGTCTTTTGGTGGAAATTCACCTGCCTCTCATGCCCGGCAGCGTGGACACACGAGAAACTTTCGAAAGAGCTCCGATTTCAGCGATCAGTGGCTAGCGGCGGGTGGTTAGTTCGTCTTTGATTATTAGATACTTTCGCCGCAAAGCGCGTTCCTAAATAGCGATCACTGATCACTGATCCCTACCTCTCAGGCAACTCCAAGCCCTTTTTCGGGGTTCCAATAGTTTGCTCTTCCCGCGTATTCCTGATACACAAATGGATGGCAATTCCTGCCTTCATAAGAGTGGTTCAGCCCGGTTTCATGGTCCGGGGGATGCAGCAGCACGCTTACAGGAGATAAGTCGAAGAATGCGGACAAGATTTACCTGGATCGTCGGAATTCTGGCTTTGGTTGCGATTGGAGCACTGGTGGCATGCAGCTCCAAGTACTCTTCCACCAACAACGGTTTGATCGTTGCTTCCACCCAGGCCGACCTGGTGATGGAAACCTTCAGCCTCGATCTGGGCAACGGCCACGTTACGCCGATCAACAACGTGAACGGACCGCCTACAATCGGTGTACCGACTACGGTAGTGCTCGATCCGGCAGCTGACTTTGCTTATGTATTGCTAACGCAGAGCGACAATATTGCGGGGAGTTCCACGGGGGTAGCGACGTATTCGATTGCTTCCGACGGCAAGCTCACCACGGTCGGATCGACGATGAATCTGCCTGCGGATTCTGTACCGACTGGGATGGTCATGGATTCCGCCGGGAAATTTCTCTTCGTAACCTCGAACGTGCCCGGACAAGTCGGTACGGTTTCGGTGTTCTCGACCGGCAGCAGCGGCACACTGACGGAAGTGTCTGGCTCGCCATTTCCTTTGCCGCTCGAAGCGGGTGGTCAAAATCCTGTCGCCTCGGCGCTCGCGATAACGCCCACAATTTATCCACCTGCCTATGCTCTTTGCTCGGGCAGCGCACCGCCCACGACCGAGAACCTTTACGTAACGGATTCGATCAATTACATGGTGGTGAACTATTCGGTCGGCTCCAGCGGCGCTCTTAACCTGGTTGCGCCGACACCGTTGACTGTTGCGGTGCCAACAGGCACGGTTCCTTCGGGAGTGACGGTCGATCCTTGCAACCGGTTCGTATACGTCACGAATGGGCAACCCAACAACAGCGTAAGCGGCTATAAGATTTGCAACAACGTTTCGTTGCCCACATGTCCCAATGCCGATTTCAGCCTTCAACCCATTGTCGGGTCGCCCTTTGCCGCGGCGAACAGCCCGGGACCGCTGGTGGAAGATGCTTATGCCAACTATTTGTACGTGGTGGATACGGGCCAAAATGCGATCTCGGCTTATCGAATCAGCACCACTACTGGCGCTCTGACGCCGCTTTCACCTACGCCGGTGCCCACCAATCTGGGCCCCACATCCATTTCGGTTCGCGGCGACGATAGCTGGCTGTTCGTCAGCAACATTACTTCCGCGAACATTTCGGAATACGCCATCACCCCTTCCACGGGAGGGCTGACGCCTCAACCGCCCATTCAGGCGTTTCCCTTGCCATGGGGAGTGGCGGTCAAATAAGTTGCGGTGAAGTGAAGATAGCGCCTGCGATGAGCGGGCTGCGAACTACGTGGGAATTTTTAGAACCAGATAAGCGCCCACCAAAGCAAAAATCAGATCGGGAGACCATGCAGCCAGAGCAGGTGGCAATAGGCTCAGGTCTCCGACAGCTTCGAATAACCTCGACACAACCGTATACACCACTGCGATGCCGACTGCCGTCGCCACTCCCGTGATCGCTCCCTTCTTTGATGCCGAAAGCGAAAACGGCATCGCGAGAATGGCCATGATCAGCGTAATCAGCGGAAACGACAATTTTTTGTGCAACTGCACTCGCAGTCGAACCACGTCAAAGCCGCTCTGTTGCAAGTCGCGAATGTAACGGCGCAACTGCTCATAATTCATTTCGGAATATTGCTTCACTTCCTTCTTGAAGTAGGACGGCGCTTCGTTAAGCTGGGGGAAAGTGGAAACTTCGAAAGTCCGGTAATCGGCGATAGCCGGACCCTGCAACGAGCGTTGCCAGCCTTGCTCGAAGATCCAGCGGTTCAATCCTTCTTCTTCCCAATGGGCGCGTTCGGCGTGAATGCGCTGCGCAATCGTAAAGGCCGCCGGATCGATTTGATAGATGGTAACGTTGGCGAACTGGTCGCGGTCAGGATCGAAAAATTGGTAGTAGTAAATGTCATTGTGCTGGCCGAAAATCCATTTCCGGTCGGGGCGCAGGTAAGTTTGGGCGGGTTTGCCTTTGATCTGATTGTGCAGCGCTTCCTGCCGCTGATTAGTGCGAGGCAAATAAAATTGATCGGCGAAAAATAAACCCACGGCCAGCACTGCCGCCGCAACCAGTACCGGAGCGACGAGACGATAAACACTGGTTCCGGTCGCCTTGATGGCAGTGATCTCATTGGAGCGATTCATAAGACCAAACGTGATCAGCACGGCCAGCAGCATAATCAGCGGGGCCACGCTATAGAGCAAATAGGGCGCAACGTTAAGCAGATATTCCGCGACTACGATGAACGGGGTTTGATTGCGCAGAATGTCGCTGAGCAACTCAAACAGCGTGAACACCAGCAACAGGACGAGAAACGTCGAAAGAATCATTCCGAGATAAATAAAAAAATCTCGCAGGATGTAGTCGTCCAGCAGGGTGGGGAAACTTGCGCTGAAAACGCGCCGCCGTGTGGAGGCGCGCTCGAAGGCATTTGCACTCTCTTTGCGCCCCAGGCGGAAGGTTGGCAGATGGCCGTTGGTTTGGGCTGGGCTGCCCTTTCCGACGCGAAAAGCAGCCAACGAGATCGGACGGCGTTCGGCCTGCCACATCAGGATTGCGCCAGCGGCAAAGAAAGCGATATTTGCCAGCCATGCGCCCAACATCGGGCCAACTTTACCCTGACGCGCAAGCGACACTCCGAGCAGTGACACAAAGTAGTAGACAAAAACCAGCGCAATGGTGAGGACGAATCCTCCCGACTTTCCGCTTTTTTTCGACGACAGGCCCAAAGGAATTCCAACCATGGCTAAAACCAGGCAAGCGGTGGGCAAGGCAAATCGGCGATGAAATTCGATGAGATACCAGCGTGCCGATGCGGGGTCGACGCGGCTGGCATGTTCGCGCAGCTCCGATGTGCTGACCAAGCCGACCGGGATTTGTTCGTCGGATTTAGCCTCCGTGGAAGGCAGTTCGATGGGAATGTCGGTTTGCTGGAAGGTGGAAATTTGATAGTGGTCGGCTTTTACGGGATCGGTTTCGTGCGTGGAACCGTCTATCAGATGCAAATGCAGGCGATCCTGGCCTTCGGGGACAAGGATTCCTTCATGAGCTAAAGTAATGCGCGGATTGGCCGGGTCGGAAATATCGGCAAGAAAGACGCCCTTCCAAACGGCTGCACCTTGCGCCGTGTGCACGTCCTGCACATATAGAACGATTTTGGGAAAGCCTTCGTAGAAAACCCTGGGCTGCACTTCAAAGGAAACCTGTGAGCCTTTGAGTTGATCCTCCAAGTGCCCCAGAGAAGCCATTGACCATGGGGCCAGATAAATTCCGTTGCCCAGGGCAAGCAGCCACGCGCCGACTACAAAAATCGCCAGCACGCGGCCAAAACTCCACACTCCCATGCCGCTGGCACGCATGGCAGTGATTTCGCTATCGGCGGCGAGCCGGCTCAGGCCGATGAGAATCCCCACCAGCACGCTCATGGGGATTGTATAAGTTAGCGCGAGCGGAACGGTGTAGAAGAAAATTTCCGCAACGCTGGGCAGCGGAGCGCTGGCGCGGACTACGAGTTCGAGAATGCGGCCTAAATCGCGCGTGAACAAAACGAACGTGAAGATCGCCGCGCCGATGAGGGCGTGCGAGGTGACTTCGCGGAGGATGTAACGGGTGAGGATCCGCATGATATGCGCGTCTGAGGGCAGGATAGCACGGGGTCTGGAGCGCTAATCAGCAGTTCGATTCCAGTGAAGCGGAAGGCGCTTCGGTCGTTGAATTCATCTGCGTTTTCTACATGCGTACTTGTGCGGCTTCCTCATCTCGCCGCCATGCTACCAGTCCGGCGCTGCCGAGCGCCAGTGCCCCGATCGTAAAGTTCGAACGGTTCTCGCTGGCCGCCTTGTCTGTGTCGGACGTTGCTCCCGTCAGAATCGGTTTGCCGGGAACGGTCTCATATGCATATCCAGTTAACACCGCCTCGACTTTGCACGGCTTGCTAATACCTACGCTTAAACGAGCCCAACCGTAGTGCATCTCGCCATCGATGGAGATTTCCAAGGCCAAATAGCGGTCCTTCTTGTTGCGCCACGGACCGCTGCTATAGGGTCCTCTGCCAACGCTCGTGTTGCAAAACTCCATCGAACCCACTGCGGCGAATCTGTCCCCAAGTCCTACTTTCTCGCCAGCGGGCAGCGGCGGAGCCCAGCGGGGGCCTGCGCCAACGCCGTTCGGTGAAACCGGAGTAACTTGGAGCGATTGATCGATAAAATTGCTGCATTCCTTCCGTCCGCTGGTCTCAATGCAAACCTCGTAAAGATTGCGGATAAAGAAATCCGTGACGCCATCATTGTTCAAGTCGAGTGAAAGGGTCGTGTTCAGTTTAATCACTTGGTTTGTAGGCGTGTATACAACTTCCGCCTGGCTGGGTTGGGCCAGCGCCATGGTCCCTACACCCGCAGCAGTTGCTGCTGCCGCGTAGCCTAACAATCTGTGATCGACTCTGGGATTCAACGAAATCGGTGAGCGATTCGTGCGGGAAATGCGGCTTGCAGAATGCGGGAGAGACATGAAACTCCTCCTAAAAAGATTTGGAAAGAATTTAGTTAAGGCGGGCCCGGTGTCGCCTGCGTGGGGGACGCAGGCGTAAAGTATGCCTCGAAATCAAGTGCGAGTCAAGCGTGATTGGGGGGATTGCGTGTGAAGTCATTGCCTCGCGGGTTTCAGAAACAGGGCTGAGAGAGGTGGCAAGGTCAGCCTTAACGAGTAAGGTCGTCCGTGTGCCGGTGTTTCTTCAGCTTGAACGCCGCCAAAATTACCCACTCCCGTTCCGGCATATTCCACAGCGTCGCTGTTCAGCAGTTCGCGCCAGTATCCGCCTTCGGGAACGCCCACGCGATAACCAGTGCGAATGACTGGCGTGAAGTTGCAAACTACAAGTACGTTTTCTTTCGCCGCTTCGCTCTTGCGCAAAAGCGAAATCGTGCTGGTGAGAGCGTCATTGCAGTCGACCCATTCGAACCCGTCGGGACTCGTATCGAGTTCGTGCAAGGCCGCTTCGGCGCGATAGAGCTGATTCAACTGTCCAACCCAATTCTGTAATCCGTTATGAACTGGATATTGCAAAACATGCCACTCGAGGCTGGTATCGTGCGCCCACTCGCGAATCTGGCCGAATTCGTCTCCCATGAACATCAGCTTCTTTCCCGGTTGCGCGTACATGTAAGCGAACAGCAGGCGCAAATTGGCAAAGCGCTGCCATTCGTCGCCGGGCATTTTGCCGATCAGCGATCCCTTGCCGTGAACGACTTCATCGTGAGAGAGCGGCAACACAAAGTTTTCCTGGAATGAGTACAACATGCGGAAGGTGAGCTTGCTGTGATGGTATTTGCGGTGGATGGGATCCTGCCTGAAATATTCCAGCGTGTCATGCATCCAGCCCATGTCCCATTTCAAGCCGAAGCCCAGTCCACCGAGATAGACTGGTCGTGAAACCATGGGCCAGGAAGTAGATTCTTCCGCCGTGGTCTGAACGTCGGGGTGCTCTTTGTAGACTTCCTGATTGAAGCGGCGCAAGAAGTCGATGGCTTCAAGGTTCTCGCGTCCCCCAAATTTATTCGGAATCCACTCGCCCTGCTTGCGGGAGTAGTCGAGATAAAGCATAGAAGCGACCGCATCCACACGCAGGCCGTCGATGTGATACTTGTCGAGCCAGAACATCGCACTCGACATCAGAAAACTCCGTACCTCAGTGCGTCCGTAGTTGAAGATGTGCGTTTTCCAATCCGGATGGAAACCTTGCCGTGAATCGGCGTGCTCGTAAAGGTGCGTGCCGTCGAAATAAGCTAGCCCATGCTCGTCGGAAGGGAAGTGCGATGGCACCCAGTCGAGGATGACCGCAATACCGTGCTGGTGGAGATAATCCACCAGATACATGAAATCCTGTGGCGTGCCATAGCGCGAAGTGGGAGCAAAGTAGCCGGTGGTTTGGTATCCCCATGAGCCGTAGAAGGGATGCTCCATGACCGGCAGAAACTCCACATGAGTGAAGCCCATGCGTGTTACATACTCGACCAGACGGGGTGCGGTTTCTCGATAGGTTAACGGACGATTGTTTTCCTCGGGTACCCGCATCCACGAACCGAGGTGAACTTCATAAATAGCCTGCGCCGCGCGCAGGGAATTGCTGTCGCCACGCTTCTGCATCCACGCTTTATCGTTCCACTGATAGTCGAGATCCCAGACCACGGAAGCCGTGCGCGGAGGTTTTTCATGCATGAGGCCAAGGGGATCGGCCTTATCGACTTGGTAACTGTGACGGTTCGATTCGATATGAAATTTGTATAGCGCGCCCTTATTCGCTCCGGGAATAAACCCTTCCCAGATGCCGGAGTCGCCGCGGCGTTCCAATGAATTGTTTCGAGCGCCCCACGAGTTGAAGTTTCCGATTACAGAAACCAGCCGCGCATTTGGCGCCCACACGCTGAACATGGTGCCAGCTTTGCCATCGCGCGACACAAGATGAGCGCCCATGGTTTCGTGCATGCGATAGTTGCTGCCTTCGTTGAACAGGTAGAGATCCTGATCGGAGAGGAGGGTGGGACGGGCGGAGGTAAGAATTTCAGCCATTTTCTGAGTTCTTAGTGTACCGGAATGGGCCGCGCAAGAAATACCGAGAGTAATGTATACAACGGTTTGGGAAGGGTAATTAGTGATTTACTCAGGAATGCGATACCACGCTCTTTCGTGTGCCTTTCAAGGCCAATCCTCGTGCTATTCTGACTCTTTCCAGCCATGCCCGCCTTGCGTCTGATTTTTCTCTGGCATCAGCATCAGCCCTTTTACAAGGATTTGGTGACGGGTGAATATCGCCTGCCGTGGGTGCGACTGCACGCCCTCAAAGACTATTACGGCATGGTGAAGCTGCTGGACGAGTTTCCCAACGTGCACCAGAACTTCAATCTGGTGCCCTCGCTGATTACCCAAATACAGGATTACGTGGAGGGGACGGCGCAGGATCCATTTCTTAGGGTAGCGGCCAAGCCTGCGGGAGAGTTGACGCAGCAGGAGCGGCAGTTTGCGCTGCAATATCTATTTCAGGCCAATCCGGCGAACCTGATTGCGAGATAT
This sequence comes from Candidatus Aquilonibacter sp., assembly GCA_035486715.1. Taxonomy (GTDB): domain Bacteria; phylum Acidobacteriota; class Terriglobia; order Terriglobales; family Acidobacteriaceae; genus Sulfotelmatobacter. The sequence continues at coordinate 59,428 of DATHMV010000047.1, read as the reverse complement.
CCCCGTTATTGGGAGCTGCGGGAAAAGTTTCGCGAGCATGGGTATGCTCCCGAGAAAGCTGAAAGATACTTCGACGCGCAGCAATTCACCGATTTGCAGGTGCTCTCGCAGGTCGCCTGGTTTGACGAATTTTTTCTTGAAGACAAAGACATTGCCGAGTTGTTCAGGAAAGAGCGCAATTATTCGCTGGACGATCAGAAGTTCGTGATTACCCGCGAGCGCGAGTTGATCGGCAGAGTTTTGCCGGCACATGCCGCGGCGGCGAAAAAGGGATCGATTGAGATTTCGGCGACGCCTTTCTACCATCCCATTCTTCCTCTGGTTTGCGACACCAATGCCGGAGCGGCTTCATCGCCGGGTCTGCCGCTGCCGCAGAACCGGTTTCGTCACCCAGAAGATGCGCGCGAACAATTGACGCGCGCTCTCGACTTGCATCAGCAGGTGTTTGGCGTGAGGCCGGTGGGCGTCTGGCCGTCGGAAGGCAGTGTTTCGGAAGAGACTCTGGCGATTGCGCACAGTCTTGGCGTCAAGTGGATGGCAACCGACGAAGGGGTGCTGGGCCGGAGCACCGGTGTATTTTTTCAGCGTGACGGCAACGGACGGCTGCCTACTCACCTTGCCGAGCGGCTTTATAACATCCATCGCTATGAGAATGGCAAGACTGAAATGCACATGGTGTTTCGCGACCATACGATTTCTGACTTGATTGGCTTTGTCTACTCCGGCATGGACCCGAGAGATGCCGCCGCACATTTGCTGCACAACATCAAGGAAGCGGCTCAACCAGTGTTGGCGCAAGGGCGTGATGCCGTTGTTTCGGTGATCCTGGATGGAGAGAATGCCTGGGAATATTATCCGAAGTCCGGGCGGGAATTTCTGCGGCGATTTTATGATGCATTACAGAAGGATCAAGGACTAGAAGCAGTAACGATTTCGGAAGCGATTAGCCGTCAGAGGAACATTTCGCCGTTGAAGTCTCTTGTTCCCGGCTCCTGGATTAATGCTAACTTCAATGTCTGGATCGGCGCTCCTGAAGACAATCGTTCCTGGGATTATCTCCATCACGCACGCGAGTTTTATGCCCAGCACTCGGCGCATGCCAGCGAAGCGCAACGGAAGCTTGCCTTCGAAGAAATTCTGATTGCCGAGGGCAGCGACTGGAACTGGTGGTATGGCCCGGAACATCATTCAGCCAACGACCGCGATTTTGACGAACTTTACCGCAAGCATCTTTCCAACGTATATCAGGCTCTAGGGGCAACGCCGCCGGACTATCTTGTGCAGCCGATCACGGCAGTTGAAGCCAGGCCGGCGTTCACACCGCAGACGGCTTACATTCATCCCCATGTAACCGGCGATAAAATCCGCTACTTCGAATGGATGGGCGCAGCTGTTTTTACCGCCGATCATCGTGCCGGCGCCATGCACGGAAAACAATATCTGCTGGATTCAGTACATGCCGGGATCGACAGCGCATTCGTTTACGGGAGGTTGGATTTTGCCGGAGAGGTGCCGGAGGCGGAGTTCGATCTCGTAGTGAATCTGGAATCGTGGGCGAACGGCGAGACGCGCTCTCGACGGACTTTGCGCCTGGATGCCAACGTCGTAAACCGAAAACTGGCTGGATGGAAGACGGATGGCGGAGAAGAATTTTCCACTGCCAGCAAAAAAGAAGAGAGTGCCAAAGTTGCCCTGCTGCGAAACTTTGAATTTCGCCTGCCCTTGAGTTGGTTGCTGGCAAAACCGGTTTTAGCAACGAGCGGAGCCAGTGGAAATCAATTGAAAGTAGGCGTAGAAAGCGTTGCTCCAACCAGCCGCCTGCGGCTGCGATGCAGCCTGTGGCAGAATCGTCTGCCGGTGGACGCTTTGCCGGTGGAGGGTTGGATTGAGTTGCACTTGCTGAGCGAAGGGGAATTGCTGGCGACTACGTAGTTGTGTGCACAAAAAGCAAGACGGCGGGGAATTATCCGCCGTCATACGATCAGTCTAAGAAGTTCGTTATTGTCCCGCGCTAGCCACTGCGGTAGTCATCGCCAGCGGGCGGTTGATTTCGAGCGTCAATATCGTACCGGCGGGGAGCGTGGCCGAGCGGTGCTTGCTGAGCCAGTGAACTCCGGTCGATCCCGCGCCGATGGCTCCGCCAACCACAATTCCGACCGGACCGCCAACCAGGCCTCCGATTAACATGCCTCCTGCCGTTCCGCCGCCGGTTTCCAGTTGATCGCGACGGTCGTGGCCGAAACCTTTGAATTCGCCTTCCTGATTTACATCCGTGCCGACGATGTTGGTATCGACTAGAGTTGCATCGAGAAACAGCCGTTCGCCGTTGGGAAGAATCAAAGCTTCCGGCAAAATTCCAATCGTCGGTTTGCCCGAAATGCGGCGCGGTTCGGCCACTTTGGTCACGCGGCCTTCAATCGTCGCTCCGGCGGGAATCATTTCTTTGCCGTTCAATAGAACCGGCTGGGTCAGTTGTGCCTCGAAGGGATCGCCGGCTTTGTTGCTGAAAGTTGCAAGTGTCGTTTCCAGCTTTACCATCAGCGCCGTACCGGCCGGAACCGGAGCACTGCTTTGCGCTACGGCAAATACCGCCAACAACAGGATGCAGGGTAGAACTATCGCCTTCTTCATCACTCCTCCACAAATCTTTGGACCATTAAAATCCATTAGATTGACTCTAGTGGAGACGGATGGCGGGAACAACATCTGGAGTTGCCCGGGAACCAGCAAAGATAAGGGGTTGGCGATATTCAGTGGTGAATGAAATTCTGTGTGCGGCCTCACATTCTGGCAATCTTCCTTCCGTTATAATCAAGGGTTCGTATCTACTTCATGGGCAAGAACTATAAAGGCGTCGGCTATCTAACCGGCCGGCCTTTGAGCTTCAATTCTGGCCTTCCCACAAACGCTGTGCGGGTGGACGACGATTCACGCATCATATCCTCACATAAGGACGGTAAGCGTTGTATGACGAACATATCTGCAATCATCGGGCGCGAGGTTCTGGATTCGCGCGGCAATCCAACGGTAGAAGCGGAAGTGCAGCTGGATAGCGGAACTTTTGGCAGCGCGATTGTGCCCAGCGGCGCCTCCACCGGGGAGCATGAGGCAGTGGAACTGCGCGATGGAGACGAGGCTCGTTTTCTGGGCAAAGGCGTGCTTAAAGCGGTTGAAAATGTGAACGGCGAAATCGCCGATGCGCTTGGCAACTGGGATGCCGCCGACCAGCGCAGCCTGGACCAGAGGATGATCGAACTCGACGGCACTGAAACGAAGGGGCGTCTGGGAGCGAATGCGATTCTGGCTGTTTCCATGGCTGCTGCACGCGCGGCTGCAAACGAGTATGGCTTGCCACTCTACCGCTATCTCGGCGGCGCAGGCGCGAATACTTTGCCCACGCCCATGATGAATATTCTCAACGGTGGGGCGCACGCCGACAACAACGTTGACTTCCAGGAATTCATGGTAATGCCCGTAGGCGCGCCTTCGTTCTCGGAAGCGCTGCGCTGGGGCGTGGAGGTTTTCCATACGCTCAAGGGAGTATTGAAAAAACGCGGTTACAACACGGCCGTGGGCGATGAAGGCGGGTTTGCGCCTTCCGTGAAGTCGAACGTGGAAGCGATTGATGTTGTGCTGGAGGCTATTCAACAGGCGGGTTATAAACCGGGAGAAGAAATTGCCATTGCGCTCGATCCGGCGGCGAGCGAGTTCTATCAGGATGGCAGGTACGTGTTCAAGAAATCGGACAAATCAGCGAAGAGTTCCGACGACATGGTGCGGTTCTGGGCGAAGTGGGTGAATGACTATCCTATCGTTTCGCTGGAAGATGGATTGTCCGAGCAGGATTGGGACGGCTGGGCGAATTTGACCAAAGAGGTCGGCGAGAAGATTCAACTGGTCGGCGACGATCTGTTCGTGACCAATGTGCAGTTCCTGCAGGAAGGAATCGACAAAGGAGTAGCAAATTCCATCTTGATCAAGGTGAACCAGATTGGCACTGTGAGCGAAACTCTGGACGCCATCGATTTAGCGCGGCGCAACGGCTATACATCGGTAATCTCGCACCGCTCGGGCGAGACGGAGGATACGTTCATTGCCGATCTGGCCGTGGCTACGGGAGCGGGTCAAATCAAAACCGGCTCAGCTTCGCGCACCGACCGCATCGCCAAATACAACCAACTGCTACGGATCGAAGCTGAATTGGGTGATTCGGCGAGGTTCCTGGGATTGAAGGCGTTGAACTATCACGGATGATTTTATGTTTTGAAGGGCGCGCTTTTAAGCCGCGCCATAAAGTCTCCCTAGAATCCCATCGTGTCATCCGCGCTCGGCCCGTACGTTGCCGGTAGCGGCTTGTCATTCAATCGAAGGTAAACTCCAAGCTGCGCGCGATGATGCACCAGATGATTTAAGAACATCTGCCGGTACGCCAGAAAACGCTCCCCGCTGAAGATCGGTTTATTTTGGAAGCTTAGTTTCCACGTTTCCGTCCAGGCGGAATCCGGCGTGCTCTCCAAGGCTGCGCGAGTTTTCGCCGCACCTTCGTCAAAGAACTTCAGAATTCCGGTTTGTTCAAAAGGCGGCCGTTCGCGGCTCGGTCCACTTCCGAAATCCAACGAAGGCGTGGTCAATATGGTAAGGCCGAAATTCGGCAGCTCCGCCACATGCGGTGCCAGCTTTTCCAGCTTCATCGATTTGGCGTGAGGCGCAAAGCCTGTCTTATCAAAGGGAACACGCTCCAGCATGAGGCGTGTGGTTTTCATCTCGGCGTCGAATTCCGGCAGTAAAAGTTGGCTGATTGACATGATTTCCTCCATAACGTCACCCGCAAGTATAAATTGCAGCGCTGCGGGTGTCCGTATGTGCCCTAAATATGCCTGTATAAAAGGAAAATCCGAACGCCCGTGGGATGAATCTAATAGGTCATGCGCCGCCAAGCAAGAATAGCCAGGTTTATCGTCATCGTTCAGTCGGTTCTCTTTCTCGCCCACATTTTTCTCTATCAAACATGGGCGTTCTCGCTTTCCACTAACACATCAAAATTGCTCTGGCTTAAGCTCACTCTGGGCTTTTTGTCGATAAGTTTTGTTTCCGCGTCACTGTTCGCGTTTCGCTATACCAATCGCGCGGTGCGGGTTTTCTATCGGATTGCAGCCGTCTGGGTGGGACTGTTGAGCTTTCTTTTTGTGGCTGCGGTTGCGTCATGGCTGATCTTCGGAATTGCCGCGCTCACCGGGCTGCATTTTAATTTTCATCATGTTGCCGAATGGCTATTTGCTGCCGCCGCGATCACAGGCCTCTACGGAGTGGCGAACGCAAGCTGGACGCGCGTCACCCGAACTACAGTGCGATTGGCAAACCTGCCGGCGGCGTGGCGTGGACGAAAAGCCGCTTTAATCAGCGATGTGCATCTTGGGCACGTGCGCAACGCCCACTTTCTGCGGCGCATGGTGGCTAAAATTCTGCGGGAAGGGCCGGATGCGATTTTTATTGCAGGCGATCTCTATGACGGCACCGCGATTGACGCGACTCTGGCTGCCGCACCGCTGGCTCGGCTTACCGCTCCGCAAGGCGTGTATTTTGTCGCGGGCAACCATGAACAGTTCGGCGATGACAGCCGATATCTCAGTGCAGTTGCGGCTGCCGGTGTCCGTGTGCTGAATAATGAGAAGGTGGAGGCTGATGGATTGCAGATTGTGGGCGTGCCCTATCGCAACGCCACGCAAGAAGGACATCTCGCGTCCGCATTGAAGAGCGTCCGCCTCGATCGCGACCGGGCAAGTATTTTGTTGGTACATGCTCCGGATCATCCAGCAGTTGCCGAGGCAGCGGGTGTATCTCTACAGCTTTCCGGGCATACGCATCTTGGACAGTTCGTGCCGTGGAGTTGGTTTGCGCGCAAAATGTATCACCAGTTCGTTTATGGTTTAAGCCGCATCGGCAAAATGCAGGTGTTCACTTCCAGCGGTGCAGGCACATGGGGACCGCCATTGCGACTGGGATCCAATCCTGAAATTGTCATGCTGCAGTTTGAATAATTCGTAAAAGCGAAACTGATCATAAGCTTCTACCGCGAAGGTTATTGAACGGCATCGTATACTCTTAGTTTCGAGTTATGAATCGCCCCAAACCTCTCGTTCTCATCATCCTCGACGGCTGGGGATATCGCGCCGAAACCAAAGCCAATGCCATCGCACTCGCCCGCAAGCCTACTTATGACCGCTTGCTGCGCGAATATCCCAATACGCTAATTCACACCAGCGGACCATTCGTCGGCCTGCCTGAAGGGCAGATGGGCAACAGCGAGGTCGGGCATCTCAACATCGGTGCGGGCCGCATCGTCCACATGGATATCACGCGCATCGACCTGATGATCCAGAATGGTGAATTCTTTTCGCATCCTGCGCTGATGGCAGCGATGAAGTACGCGCGCGTGGGAGAGCGCAGGCTGCATCTGTTTGGGCTTGTCTCTGACGGAGGGGTCCACTCGCAGCAGGCGCATCTCTATGCGTTGCTGAAAATGGCGAAACAGCAAGGAGTCGAGCGTGTGTTCGTGCATGCCTTCATGGATGGCCGCGATACATTGCCTACAAATGGCGCAGGCTATCTCGAACAGTTGCAACAAAAGATGCGCGAATACAACTCCGGCCAGATCGCCACAGTAAACGGCCGCTACTACGCGATGGACCGCGACCGGCGCTGGGAGCGCATCGCGAAGGCATATAACGCCATGGTCTTCGCCGATGCGGAAGGCGGCAAGCAAGCCGATCCCATGCAGGGAATGAAAGACTCTTACAACAAAGGTATAACCGACGAATTTGTCGTGCCGTTTGTCTGCACCGACAAGAACGGCCAGTCCCTTGCGACGATTCGCGACGACGATGCCTGCATCTGCTTCAACTTCCGCGCCGACCGCGTGCGGCAAATTACCCGTGCTTTGGCGCGTAGTAGCGGACTGAATGCGAACGGCGGCAGCGATTTGCAAGGTGCGGCCGATCTCGACGCCACCATCCCGCGTGAACGTGTTCCGAAAAATCTGCACTATGTCTGCATGACGCAGTACGACAAAAACTTCAGCCTACCCGTTGTGATTCCGGCGGAATCGATGGCAAACATTCTCGCAAACGTGATGGGCGGCTTCAATATGCGGAACTTGCGCGTGGCGGAGACGGAAAAATATGCGCATGTGACGTACTTCTTCAACGGAGGCATCGAGCAGCCATTTCCGGGCGAAGAGCGCGTGATGGTGCAATCACCGAAAGTTGCGACTTACGACTTAAAGCCGGAGATGAGCGCCGCAGGCATTGCCGATGCCGTGGTGAAGGCGACGGAAGATGGTACGTTCGATGTGGTCATCGTCAACTTTGCCAATGCTGACATGGTCGGGCACTCGGGCAAGATTGAGCCTACAGTAAAAGCGGTTGAAACGGTGGATGCCTGCCTGAGCCAGATCGAAACCGCTGTTCGCGCCAAAGGCGGGGCGATGCTCATTACCGCTGATCACGGCAACGCGGAAATGATGATCGATCCCGTGACCGGCGGGCCGCACACCGCGCACACCACCAACCCCGTGCCTTTTATCGTGATCGCGGAAAAGGCGAAGCAATTTACCTTGAAGCCGAACGGATCGTTACGCGATATATCGCCGACCATTCTGGGGATGCTCGGCGTCGACGAGCCAAAAGATATGACCGGTTCTGACCTGCGCACCTTCTTAAAAGGCAGTTAAGAAGTTTCATTCCGCTTTAAGCTGGCTTGAGTTGGCTGGAAACATCAATTTGCAAAAAGTCTTTCTCATCTCACTTGGCCCATTGGTCCGCCGTTCATCACAACCGGGCCAACATCCAATTGCGCGCCTCTCCGTTCACCGTGCCCAAACTCGCATGCTCATCGCAAACCCACCAGCTCGGTGACGGATCGAATCAGCTTGGCAGGATCGAACCCCACGCCATCTTTGAAGACCAGCTCAACCTTCTCCACGTTTTCAATCTTCTCCGCCGGATTGCCGCCCAATACTACTAAATCGGCGGCCTTGCCCGGCGCAATCGATCCGATGCTCGCGTCTCTGCCCATGTAGATTGCCCCATTCAGTGTGGCAATGTGGATAGCCTCGACCGGTGAGAAGCCGGCCTCAACCAGCAATTCAATGTTGCGCTGGTCGCCGAAGCCCGGTACCACGCCGCCGTAGCCGGTGGGATCGCATCCCTCCATCAGCAATCCGCCGGCGGCCACAAACTCGCGCTCAAAGCTCATCTCTTTTCCCAGCATCGGCCCGCCCATATCGTGCTCGGCCATATGAGAGCGCCCCACCAGATACTCCTTCGCGGCTTGCGGCGAGAGCGTCTTGAGAGCCGCGCTCTCCCGCTCCATGGGCGGGCGATTTGAGCCGAAGGTCTCAATCACTGCCAGCGTCGATGTGATAGCGACATGGTGCGCTACCAGGTCGCGGATCATCTCCTGCACCTCAGGCCCGTCCACTACCACGCTTTTCTCGATATAGGTCAAATTCGCGGCAAATCCGGGGCAGTCGTCAGGCTTCTTCCCCGGGAAGAACTCGGTATCCACGGCCAAGCCATGTTCCAGGTTGTCGATGCCCAACGCGGCTGCCTGCCGGAATCCGATAGAGCAAAGATGCCCGGTGATTTTGATCCCCTGGGCGTGAGCGTGGTCGATGGCCGCCTTCAGTTCATCCGCCGTGAGGTAGTTGTATGCCTTAAACGAGGTCACGCCCTCGGCGGCCCAATAATCCACCGTGCGCGCAGCGTCGTCGGCATCCGTAAGCGCGTGCATTTGGAGCGCGAAGCTGCCTTTGCCCTCGAGGTAGGGGCCAGTCACATCGAGCTTAGGTCCGGGCAGCAGCCCCGCGTCAATCTTCTGCTTCAGTTCAAGGTCGGTGTATGGCTCCAGGCTGCCGGCAGTCCGCGCCGTTGTTACGCCGCCTGCCAGGTAGAGACGCGGAGCGCTGTCCACTGCCTCGCCATAGAACCCGACCCCACCCTGGGGTTCCTGCGGAGTGGGATAGAACAGATGTTCGTGCATGCCTACCAAGCCGGGGATGGCGGTCTTTCCCGTCATATCGAGCACTTTGGCGTTGGGCGGATAAGGGCTGTGCGCACTGGCGGCTTGGACAGCGGTGACCTTGCCACCGGCGACGTCGATACGCATGTCTTCCTGAGGTGCAGAGCCTGTGCCGTCGATAAGGCGCACATGCTCCAGCACCAGCACCGGCGCGTCTTCCTTGACATAGGGTGCAAGGGGAGAGGGTTTCTGCTGGGCTGCTGAGGTCAGGCTCAATGACGCGGAAATACACAGAATTGCAGTTCGTCTCGCAATCAGCATGGTTGGGGCCGTCCAGAATGAGAGTGGATGCAGTTCTAAATTAAGAAGCTTTCGATCCTGTCCATGCCGGCTCAACTGCAACCGGCGCAATACGGAATTTCTTAACCGCAAAAACTCCGAGCACGATGAAAATCGCCATCACAATCAATTGAGTAACCGCGAATGGCGGTTCTTTTTGCGTAGGAGCCAGAGCGTTCAATGCGGGCACCTTCATAAATGACTGCGCCACCAAGACGAAGACATTCAGATACAGGGCAATCACCGCGCTGACTACGTAGATCCATCGCCAGGAGCGTTCCATATGCCGCGCATAGCGGGCATAGATCGCCAACGCCAATACCGCGAGCGATATCGCACCAAGAACGTGGGAGGGCAAAAGATGGTGGAAAGGAAACAGATATCCGGTAGCGCTGGTCAATACGGTCGTGAGCAGGAAAATCGCAGTTGCTCCATCAAAACTTCTGCCTCGGAGCATCCCGTACACAACGAGAAATCCTGAGCCAATACCTACGATGCTGATCAGCACATGCAATGCGGTGAATGTCGATAAACTCATGCCGAGGACCATACTTCCTCCCTTTTTGAGTCCCGATGGTACGTCCGCTATAGAGAAAGCGCAAGGTGGATTCTGGCTGGCTTCGAGTTCGTGCTACAGTTTTCTCGCGGATCGTTCGGAACGTAAAATTCCATGGAACAACGGCTTATTCTTATCCATCAGTTACTCAAGCTGGGCGTGGCGGCGGCCGTCTCCAGCAGCCTGGTGCGGAATAAGGAATTCAAGTCTCTGTTGTTTCGCGATGAACGCACGGTTCAGCAAAAAATTTATCTGGTGCTGTCGATGGGCTTACCCATCATGCTGGGAGTGTGGATTCGTCTGTCGGTACCGAATTTTCTGGCCGGCGATCTCAGCTTTGAAACCGCGCTTCTACTGGGCGTGATCGGCGGTAGATGGGCTGGATCACTCGGCGGTGCGCTGATGGCCATGCCTGCACTGATACACGGTGAGTGGGCGGCCATGCCGTTCGACGTGCTTTGCGGTTTTCTCGCTGGCCAGTTACGTACCATGGCCATCGACAAGGACGATATCTGGTCGTTCTCGCCCTTCATTGACCAAAGCATCTTTCGCCTGATTCGCCGCAATCTTCCCCGACCGCGCCTGTTCGACTGGCAGGTCATGTTTTTCACTACAGTGATTGGCTTGCGCTTCGTCCAAACGCAACTCGCCAGATATTTCCCGCATTCTATTTTCAGCATCGAGAGTCCCGATAACTACTGGGTTTGGGCTGCGATCTATGCCGCCTCGGTGACGGCGATCGGCATTGAGCTGAAAATCTTCAACAGCGTGCGCATTCAGATCAAATTGGAGGAGCAGGAACGGCTGTTGCTGCACGCGCGCATGGAAGCCCTGCAAAATCAGATCAATCCGCATTTTCTTTTCAACACGCTGAACTCGATCTCTTCGCTGGTGCGCTTCGATCCGGAAACTGCGCGTGACGTAATTTCCAAGCTGGCAACTATTTTTCGCCGCATGCTGAACAGCACGGATTCATTTGTGCCGCTGCGCGAGGAAGTGGAATTCATCGACAACTATCTCGATATCGAGGTGGTTCGCTTCGGGCGCGACAAACTGCGCGTAGTCAAAGAACTTGAGCCCTCTTCGCTTGATGTGGTGGTTCCCGCGATGATTTTGCAGCCGTTGGTAGAGAACTGCATAAAGCATGGCCTTGCCTCAAAAGTGGAAGGCGGCAGCATTCACCTGCGCAGCCGGCTATCTGACTCCGGACTGGTGATTGAAGTGGAAGACGATGGCGTAGGCATGGGAGCGGCTCAATTGCACGAATCCCCGAGCATGCGCGGCGCGGGCATCGGCATGGCAAATATTTCCGAGCGGCTCCAGGTTTTGTACGGAGATACTGCGCGCATGACAATTGACAGCCACGAAGGGAAGGGTACCCTGGTTCGCATTCGCTTGCCCCTCTTGCAAACCGCGGGAGCCGTGCCCGAAGGTTTTTACGAAGAGCGCTCAAGTACGCGCCGGTAAAAGGCTTCGTATTGCGGAACGATTTTGCTGGAGCAGAAACGGGCCTGCGCAACGCCGCGAGCCGCCTTACCCATCGTGCGCAGAGCGTTTTCATCGTTCAGTAGATCGATGGCATAACGCGCCATCGTATCCACATCGCCGACGTCGGCGAGATAACCGCTGACACCATGTTCAATCACTTCCGGCACGCCGCCGGTGCGCGTAGCAATGGGTACAACTTCACAAGCCATTCCCTCGAGCGCAGCCAAGCCGAAAGATTCCAGTTCGCTGGGCATCAGTAGAATATCCGCGATGCCAAGCTTCTCCTGCACCTGGTCCTGTTTGCCGAGGAAAAGCACATCTTCGTGAATGCTTTTCTGCACGGTCAGCCATTCGGCAACGGAGCGGTCCGGACCGTCGCCAATCAACAACAACTTTGACGGAATTTTTTTGCGCACACGCTCGAATATTTCTATTACATCTGTAATTCGCTTTACGGGGCGGAAATTCGAAAGATGAACCAGTATCTTTTCACCGTTGGGCGCATACTCGGCACGCAGTTCAGAAGAATTCTTGCAGCGGCAATACACATCGCAATTGACCGAGTTGTAGATGACTTCAATCTCTTTTTTGACGTCGAAAACGCGCATAGTCCGATCGCGCAAATAATTAGAAATGGCGGTGATGCCATCGCTTTGATCGATGGAATAGCGCGTAATGGGTAGATAGGAGCGATCCAATCCAACCAGCGTAATGTCGGTTCCATGCAATGTCGTCACAAAAGGTAGGCGGCGTCCGCGTGGGCCCTCAGCCAGCATTTGCCGCGCGAGCAAGGCGCTCACTGAGTGAGGGATGGCATAGTGAACGTGCAGCAGATCGAGATCATACAACTGCGCGACTTCCGCCATCCGCGTGGCAAGCGCCAGATCGTATGGCGGATAATCGAATAACGGATACCGTGAGACTTCCACTTCGTGATAATGAATGTTGGGCTCTTCGCCGCGAAGGCGGATCGGCTGCGCGTAGGAAATGAAGTGGATCTCGTGGCCGCGCTGCGCCAATTCCAGTCCAAGCTCTGTGGCCACCACGCCACTGCCGCCATAGGTGGGATAACAAGTAATCCCGATCTTCATGCCGAAACTCCGCCTTCATCCCGTACTTCGATGGGTTCTGTCATTCGATGGTTGGAGACGAGATACGATGCAGATTGTATAGGGAGCGGATTGATTTTGGGGCGGGAAGCCGCGAGTGCGCGGAGGTCTACTCAGATGGAGTTCGGCTTTTGCCGGGCATTCCCGGGTCAAGCTTGTCGAGGTGAGCCTGGAATCGTCTCTTGGAATCCTCCGGCAGGCCAGTGAATTCAATGCCCATACCAACGCCCGGATCGCGGGTTCGAACGGTCGCACTCGCAGAGATATGTTCCTGGTCGATCCAGAAGTCGGTGCGAAGCACGGTATGAACAGGTAGCGGCATTACGGTCTCAACATAACAGCCGTTGCCGCTGATGTCGGTGGCATTCACGCGCATAGGCGTATTCACTCGCTCGTCGCGGAATTCCAGAGGAAATGAAATCTTATGGCGCTGAAACCTTCTACGATTATCGGGAGTGATCACCGGCAGGTTGGAGCGTATTTCCTCGGGTAACTGCGCGAGCCACGGGCACTCCTGGTCGACCACCAACTGCACTCCGACCTGAGTTTTCTTCAGCCCGCCCGCTTCCATTACCCAAATTACCTTGCAGCGTGCTTTCTTTGTTTCGTATTGCACGCCGATTACGTCGCCCACCTTTAATTCCTGCTCAAGGCCGTTAATACAGGCTCCCGTCAGGCTGACGTTTTGTGCGGTGGCGTTCTGATGGAATGGCTGATTGTTGGCGCCCATGCCCCACACACGTACGCGCAGGTCCAAAGTTGCTCGCGGGGCTGCCGAGGCAGACATAGATAGAGCGCCCTCCAGCGCGATCCTTCTTAGCCGAATCTAATCCAATGATAACCGAGCTTTTGAATCTCGCAGATTACCAAGGTGATTGCTACTAACGGCTACTTCGAGTTTGTAAATGCCTTACGGTTTACGCTGCAACCAGATCGCGATATGAAATCAGTTCAATACCTTGGGCGATTAACAACTGTTTGATTTCTGGCATGGTCAGCACGCGCAGTTCGATTTCCCGCGATTCGCGGAGACGCGTGTTGGCTTGCTGAAGATCGGCATCATTGTAGCCGGGATGGCATACAAACTCCCAAGTGCCTTCCGGGATAATGGCAGCGATTCCGCGGAAGAGCTGTTCATTTAGCCCTCCGGTTACCACGACGCCAAACGTACCATTGGGAGTAGCGAAACCCTCGCGCCCCACTGCTTCATGAAACTTGCCGGCCAGAAAGCGCAGAGCGCGAACTTCGGCATATCGTGTCCAAAGGCCGGGACGGACTAACAATTCGCCGGATCGTATCGGCTTGCGCGGCCCAAACGGATTGCGAATGGCGCGCACGCCACATGCGCGCGCGGCGCGCAGAATGGGGCGCAAAACTGAGGGAAACAGGTGAGTGTGTTTGTGCGAATCCACATGGGAGGCTTCTATGCCGGCCGATTGAATCTTCCAAATCTGCGCGGTGACTTCGGTTTCAATCTCGCCGGAGTTCAACTGTCCCGTTAATGCCCGCGCGGCAAATGATTTCAGTCCATCGCGGAAGCGGGCGGAGGAAGTAGTCATGCTGGGCAGTCGAAGCGCGTCGCTAACCGGTTCACCGTCAATCAACACTACATGGCAACCCACGCCCAACTTCGGCGACTGTTTTGCCAAACGCACGGCATCGTCGAAGGCCGGGCCGTTCGCCATCAGCGTGGAAGAGGTGACAATTCCATGCGTGTGCGCCTCGACAATGGCACGATTCACTCCTGTGGTGAATCCGAAATCGTCGGCATTAACAATCAGGCGGCGCACCGATCAGTCTAGCAGGGGAAATGAGGCGAACTTTACGCCCGCTATATTTGACGCTATTTTCGCGAGTCGCATATACTCGCTGATAGCGCGATAGTTGCGATGTTCCAAGCAATTCCACTTAGCCCCGACCTGAGAACTTATTTTTCATCTGGCAAGGCAGGGGCGGTTAGCTCAGCTGGTTAGAGCGCCTGCCTTACAAGCAGGAGGTCGCAGGTTCGAGTCCTGCACTGCCCACCATTCTTCATTCTTAAAGCATCTTTTTTAAGATTTCTTGCCGCAACCCTGTTGCATATTCAATACTCAAACTCATAACGTGGACGCTTCCATTTTTCCCCGCTGCAGTGGAATTCTTCTTCATGTCACGTCTCTTCCCGGTGGCAATGGGATTGGCGATCTGGGAAAGTCAGCCTACGAGTTTGTGGATTTCCTGGCTGACTCCGGGCAGAAAATCTGGCAGATGTTGCCACTGGGGCCGACAGGATACGGCGATTCGCCGTATCAGTTATTTTCCGCATTTGCCGGCAATCCGCTTTTAATTGATTTGCAGGCTCTTCTACACCAAGGATTGCTGCCGCCGCAAGACCTCGAAACTGTACCGGACTTTGCGCATGATCGCATTGATTACGGCCGCGTGATCGATGTAAAACAGGCGCTGCTTCGCAAGGCCGCATTGGTATTTATGAAAGAAGCCTCGCAGGGCGACCGCAGCGCTTTCGATATTTTTTGTAAACAGAATGCCGACTGGCTGGATGATTACGCCCTCTTTATGGCTTGTAAGGGAGTTCATAAAGACGGAATTTGGGCTGATTGGGAGACGGGAATACGGCGAAGAGAATCATCCGCTCTGAATGTGTGGCGTGAAAAGTTATCGACCGACATCGATAGCCACAAATTTGCGCAGTTCGAATTCTTTCGCCAGTGGGAAAAGCTGAAAGCTTACTGCGCGCGGCGCGGAATTCGAGTCATGGGCGATATTCCGATCTACGTGGCGCATGACAGCGCGGACGTCTGGTCGCATCCCCAGTTGTTCCGGTTGAATGAGCATTCCAAACCAACGGCCGTAGCAGGCGTTCCCCCGGATTATTTCAGCGCGACAGGACAGTTTTGGGGTAATCCCTTATACCGCTGGGATGTATCGGCTGCTTCCAGCCATCACTGGTGGATCGAGCGCTTTCGCGCGTCGCTCAAACTTTTTGACCTTGTGCGCTTGGATCACTTCCGCGGCTTCGAAGCTTATTGGGAGATTCCGGCGGATGCTGCGACGGCGCAACACGGCAAGTGGGTGAAGGGTCCGGGGGTAGAGTTTTTTCAGACGGCAAAAGACGCGCTGAAAGAATTACCTTTTGTCGCGGAAAACCTAGGGGTCATTACTCCCGAGGTGGAAGCGCTTCGCAAACAATTCGGTTTTCCGGGCATGAGCCTGCTGCAATTTGCTTTTGGCAACGATCCTCAAGGGCCAAGTTTTCGTCCGCACAATTATTCGCGCGAGCTTGTTGCCTACACTGGCGGGCACGACAATGACACCACCGTTGGCTGGTGGACAAGCTCCGGGGCTGGCGAGAGCACGCGAACCGCCGAGGACATTCGCAAAGAACGCGCGTTCACACGCGCCTACCTGGGATTCGAGAATGACCCGGTGAACTGGGTCTTCATTCGCGCCATCCTGGCATCTGTGGCTGAAATCGCCATTATTCCTTTACAGGATGTTCTAGGTCTTGGTTCGAGCGCAAGAATGAATCTGCCGGGCACGGTAAGTGGAAACTGGAAGTGGCGTTACAAACCGAATGCTTTGACGAAGGATCTGATTGAGCGGCTGCGAGAACTCACCCATCTTTACGATCGTTGAGAACGAAAATCTGAAATCCGCAAGATTTTTTGACCAACCACAATCGCTCTTAGAGCGGGGAAAGCTCATCTTCACTTTCCTCTTTCCTCGGGTGAACAAATCTCCGTTCCAGAAAGCGTTGCGCGAGATCGCGTCCGCCAAAGCCGAAGGCGATTGCCAAACCTAGCATCAAGGCTCCGAAGGCAATGCCAAAGGCGACCAACATGGTCTGCTCCGCCAGCCCCATTTCTTCGAATGCGATCGACAAGACAAACACAATGATGACAGTACGAATGGCCGAGCTCAGAAGCCGCGGCGAGGGCACATTTGCGTTGACCGCAGCCAAAAGAGCGGCACGGGAAAAAAAGCCGGCAGCGAGCAGCCCAAAGAACACAATGAACATGGCCACGAACAAACGCGGCAGGAAGATAAAGAATTTCGCGATCTGATCCTGTAGTCCCAAAATTCCAAGTACGCTTACGCCGAGCAAAATAAAGCCAAGCCAAACCACCCAGAACATGAACCGGCTCACCACTTCGGTGGCTGGTGGCAGAGCGGCTTTGGTGAGCAGTTGAGACGCCCCCGCGTTTTCCGATAGCCGGTCGAATTTGAGAAGGCGCAGGATGCTGCGCAAAACAATTTTGAAGGCATACGCAATAACCCATCCCACAAAAGCGAGAATGAGCATTACGATGAGGCGGGGAAGGTAATGGGCAAAGCCTCTGGCCAATTCCTGCAGCGCTTGACTTAATTCACTGATGATCATTTCGCGCATAAGTACCTCACTTTTTGGGCTCCCACAGTTGCAGCAGATACGGCTTCAACCGCTCAAATTTAAGGCATAGCGTTTCGATATTGTGTTCGATCTCTTCCGCAGAGCTAAAACGGTTTTCGGAAATGAATGTCAGCGCCCGCCCGCGGAAAAGCGGCGCTAATGCTTGAATAATGTGATCTCGATTGATGACCGATCTGTGATAAGACGCGGCAAATTCGTAAACGGTCTTCACCCACAATTCCGCGGAGTAACAAAACTCGCCTTCCGGTAAAGCCGCGATTTGCTGAAGTTCCGCCAGTGTTGAAGCTGAGAGGATGGATTGAAAGACGCCTGCCAGTTCGGCTACTCCGCTGGCGAACATCTCGCGCAAGCGTTTGCGATTGATTCGCGATGTCTCCTGTAAGACTTCGCATTCGGGGCCATTTGTGGGCACGGATTGCGAACCAGTCACCGTGCTCCATACGGGGAGGTCCGCTTCCAATGCGGAAAACAGCGGCGCGACGGTTTGCCGCAAAGCCGGAACCAGATCGCTGCTGTTACGCTCCACCTGTTCTCTTTCGCCGAGAAAAGTCTGGCAGACGCGACGTTTTCTGGTGATCGCAGCCAAGGTAAAGCGCAGTTCATTTCCCCAGCTTTCGGTTCCATTGTTATCCACGTTCAAAAGAAAATCGCTTCCGAAGCCGCCGGAGAATCCGAAGTCGTGTGTGTAGGGCTCGCGAATTCGTAACCCGTAAAGTGCCCGGGTCATGGGATACAGCAGGTTCGTAACCAGCAACCCCTCGAACTTTTGCCGGCGATAGGTGGGCACGACCAGATCGAAGCCTTCGCTGCGAATCGGCTGCAAGAGTTTAGAAAGCCACTCCACTTCCATATTGGAAGATTCGGGCGACAACACCACGCAGGCTTTTGCCCGCAGCAGCTCAGCGGCGGACAAAATGGTTCGCAGCGCCACTGTGCTTGCCGGATTGCTGGCGTATTTTGTGCTGATGGCGTGCAGCGTGCGCAGCGCGTTCAGACTAGACTTTGGCCGCAGGTCATCAATCGAAACGCCTGTCACGAGTTCCGGCGTGCCGTCGCGCGACCCGCCATCGGCGTTGATAATGACCGCTCGGTCTCTTGGAAACCATCGCAGGATGCCGCTTTGCACGGTCTGCACGACCGAGCCGATCGTTCTGGCGTTGTTGTGTGTAGGCAGGCCTATCAGAATGTCGACTTCGCCAACATTGATCAGTTGGCGAACAAAATCATCCGATAGAAAATTGTCCTCAGCCAATTTTCGCTCCGTGCAAACAGGCTCCGCTACGGCGCGATATCATGTTCCACTGGTTCATGATTGTTCTTTTAACCCGCTTCTTAGATGCGCCTCAGCCGGAACCAGTAGAACTGATAAGGCCCCAAAGTGAGCAGATAAGGTAAATCGCCCACGCGCGGGAATATGTTTTTGCCGGACATCTCGATCAGAATATTCCCTTTGTAACGCCGCAGATCGAGTTCGACCGCCTGCGCCGCGCCGGAAAGGTTATTCACCACCAGCACCACTTCATTCTCCAGCCGCCGGATATAGGCCAAAATTCGGTGATTCGCGGGATGGATAAACTCAATCGATCCTCTGCCGAACACCGCGGTAGACCTGCGAACCGCAATAATGCTGCGCATCCAGTGGAGCAGGGAATGCTCGCTTCCCATTTGCGTCAAAACGTTGACGGCGGGATATCCGTATACTGGATTCTGAATTAGCGGAGCGTAGAGCCCGTCGGGTTCAGCGTTGGAAAATCCCCCATTCCATCCACCGCTCCACTGCATGGGCGTTCTTACTCCATTTCTGTCGCCGAGATTGATGTTGTCGCCCATTCCGATTTCATCCCCGTAGTAAATGATCGGAGTGCCGGGTAATGACATCAGCATTCCATTCATCAATTCGATACGTCGGCGATCGTTGTCCAGCAACGGCGCCAAACGCCGCCGAATGCCAAGATTCAGCCGCATGGTTTTATCTTCTGCGTAGGAGTCGTACATGTAATCGCGCTCCATGTCAGTGACCATTTCCAGGGTCAATTCGTCATGATTACGCAAGAACAGGCACCACTGGCAGGTCGAAGGGATCTCTGGCGTCTGCTGGAGGATTTCGGTGATGGGCTTGCGGTCTTCCAGCTTCAATCCCATGAACATCCGCGGCATCAGCGGAAAATGAAATGCCATATGAAATTCATTTCCGTCGGCGAAGTACGGACGTAGATCGGCTGGCCACTGATTAGCTTCTGCCAGCAGCATGCGGCCGGGGAACTGTTCGTCGAGCTTGCGCCGCAACTCTTTCAACACATCGTGAGTCTCAGGCAGGTTCTCGCAATTCGTTCCTTCCCGCTCCACGAGATAAGGAACAGCGTCCAGCCGGAAGGCATCCACACCCATCTCCAGCCAAAAGCTCATCACCTTCCACATCTGCTCCCGCACTGCGGGATTGTCGTAGTTAAGGTCCGGCTGATGGCTAAAGAATCGATGCCAATAATAGGACTTCGAAATCGGGTCCCATGCCCAATTGGATTTCTCGGTGTCCAGAAAAATGATGCGGGTTCCCTTGTAGCGGTTGTCGGTGTCGCTCCACACGTACCAATCGCGGCGCGGATTGTTGGTCGACGAGCGTGACTCCTGGAACCACGGGTGCTGGTCGGAAGTATGATTCAGCACCATCTCGATGATGATGCGTATTCCACGGGCGTGTGCGGAATCCAGTAGTTTCCGGAAATCCTCCAACGTGCCGTAGCTGGAGTGAACCGAGTTGTAATCGGCGATGTCGTAGCCATCGTCGCGCAGGGGAGAAGGGAAGAACGGCATCAGCCAGATCGCATTGACTCCGAGTTCCTGAAGGTACCCGAGCTTTTGTTCGAGTCCCTGAAAATCTCCGATGCCGTCACCATTGCTGTCGCTGAATGTGCGCACGTGAACCTGGTAGATGATGGCGTCTTTGTACCAGAGCGCGTCCTGGTTCAGTGGCAAGTGGAGTCCTCCAAGCAACGTCGATCTTTTCTAACAGTGTAAAAAGGTAGTTTATATGGGGTGAATCAGGTAGGTTAACCCTGACCAATGCGGGTGTTGAAAAATGATAAGTTCGAGCAGTCCTAAACATTTTGCGTAGCTGTAACCGTTAATTCATAATCCCTAATTCTCTGAATGGCATCGAAAACGATTCTTGCGCTGAATTGCAAAGCATTTATCCTGTCATCGCTCTTTGAAGGCGAGCCATGCCGCATTTGAGTCCGCACGATGTCATGACGATGTTCACGGCATTGGCTGTGTTGCTGGGCTGCGCCAAATTGGCCGCCGAGATCGCACAGAAATTAGGCCAGCCTTCCATCCTTGGCGAAATTTCGGTCGGCATTGTTCTCGGACCCACGGTTCTGGGTCGTTTACGTCCGCATTTGTATGAGATGCTATTTCCGACCACCGGCCCCATGCCTATCGTACTCGATACGGTAACTACGCTGGGCGTGGTTTTCTTTCTTCTAACCGCCGGCCTTGAAATCGATTTGCGCAGCATCTTCCGGCAGGGCAAGAGTGCGTTGCTGGTAAGCATTTTCGGTGTGGCTTTTCCTTGCGGAACTGGGTTTCTTGCGGCCACTCTTTTCCCTCAGTATATGGGCGCTCAGGAGGGAGCTAACCCGCTGATCTTCGCACTTTTCGTGGGCACGGCGTTGGCAATCTCCGCGCTGCCGGTGATCGCGAAAATATTGATGGACCTCAACCTCCTGCGGACTGAAGTTGGAACGGTCATCATTTCATCGGCCATGTTCGACGACCTTGTGGGATGGATTCTGTTTTCTCTGGTGCTGGGAATGCTTCATCCGCCCCCCGGTGGTGGCGTGGGAGACGCCGTAAAACACACTATTTTGTTGGTGCTGCTGTTTGTGGGATTGACTTTGACTGTAGGGCGCTGGCTGTTCGACAAGATTTTGCCCTTCCTACAAGCCCACACGTCATGGCCCGGCGGCGTACTCGGATTCATTTTCACCCTTACCTTGGCTGGTGCCGCATTTACCGAATACGCGGGCATTCATGCAGTTTTTGGCGCGTTTGTTATCGGCATTGCGGTTGGCGAGTCCGGACATCTGCGCAAGCGCACGTCGGAGCATATTCATCAGATCGTGACCAATGTGTTTGCTCCATTCTTTTTCGCGACGATCGGCCTGAGAACTGATTTTGTTTCAAAATTCGATCTGCGATTGACCGCGATTGTGATTGGCGTGGCATGCCTAGGAAAGTTGCTGGGTGCGGGTTGGGGCGCGCGATTGGGAGGGATGGATCGCACGTCGTCTTTGGTTGTGGGGCTTGCTATGAATGCCCGCGGAGCCATGGAAATTATTCTCGGCATTCTGGCGCTCCAAGCTGGCCTGATTCGCGAATCGATGTTTGTTGCGCTGGTGATCATGGCGCTGCTCACTTCGCTGGTTTCGGCTCCGGCAATTCATTTCCTGGTTCGCCGCAGGCGAAGCTTGACGATGAAAGATATCGTTACCGCCAAACTTTTCCTGCCAAGCCTTACAGCGAAAACCAGATTGGGTGCATTGCGCGAAATGTGCGAAGTGGCGGCCGAAGCGGTCAGCAACGCGCCAGAAAGGTTGTTTCGGCTGGTTTCCGAGCGCGAACGCATTGTCGCCAGCGGGTGGGAGAACGAATTGGCGGTGCCCTACGCGCGTGTGAATGGACTAACGCGCCCGCTGGTCGTAGTAGCTAAATCACCGGGCATCGATTTTGACGCAAGCGACGGCAAACCGGCACGCCTGATTGTGATGATCCTGACCGGAGACAATCAATCGCAACACGACCTGCTGGCCGATGCCAGCGAACTCTTTAGCCATAAAGAAGCCGTGGACCGTGCTGTGCACGCGGCCAATTTCGTGGAACTCGTCGCGGCTCTGAATGCGCCGGTATCATAGGCGATCTCCAATTTCCGTCAATTTCCGTCGAGCGCGGCCGAAGGCCACCCATCGTTCCAGTCCAGGGTGGAAATCTGCAGGAAGGGATGTCCTGTAGTTGCGTCATAAGCGTGAAAAACAATGATGTCTGCATCCCTCTGCATCAGAATCGACTCGCCGCCCGGTCCCATCCAACGCTTGTTGCCAGTTAACAGCGAGCTTCCTCCGCCTTCCAACATCGGCTTTCCGCTTTTGTCGACGTATGGCCCAGTCACGCCCGGCGATCGACCGACCATGGTCTTGTAAGTGCTCTTAGTCCCACGGCAGCACAGGTCGAAAGAAACGAAAAGATAATAGTAGCCGCCATGACGAACGATAAAAGGTGCTTCAATGGCTTGCCAGTTCGGTGGCAAACCGTGAGGAGCGGCGGGAGGATTATCGGGTCGCTGCCGGCTAGCCAAAGAATACAGACGCGTATCTTCGGCTGACAGCTTACCTGTCTTGCGATCCAGTTTTCGCATCTTGATCCCGCTCCAGAAGCTACCAAACGCCAACCACGCCTGCCCGCTTTCGTCCAGGACCAGGTTTGGATCAATCGCATTGAAATCGTCATCCGCCTTGGATTGCAGCACCAACCCCTGATCCACCCAATGGAACTGCGGATCTTTTGGATCGAGAGTCTTATTGGTAAGCAGGGCAATGCCCGAGGTATTTTTGCCGAACGCGGAGAAGGCATAATAAAGATGGTATTGGCCGTCGAAATAAGAAATGTCGGGGGCCCAAAGTTCCTTGGTTTCGGGACTTTCCTTTTGAATCCATTCGGGAATGCCCGCCAAGACATACCCGCATCTGCTCCAGCGGTGCAAGTCCTGGGAACAACGAACCGGCAGTTCGCCATCTCGCTTGGGCTCGGTCGCGGTGCCGAACAGATACCAACTGCCGCCGTCTTTGGCGATCGACGGGTCATGCGTTCCTTCGACATCACCGGTGACGCCAATGACCCGTGGTGCAATCGGGTCTGGTGGTTGAGCGTGAACCATCAGGGCGGCGAATGTGGCCGCGAGCATCGTTATCAAGACGAACCAAACTGCCGATCTTTTTTTCGAAATCAATTTTTTCAAGATCAAATTCCTCCGGGAAGCGCAATGACGTTTTTCATCTGACTTAAATTTTGGCAGCGGCTGATTTCAGATTGAAAAACGCTGGGAGTTGCTCAACTATGCCTTTCGCGGTTTAACAAGTTCGCTCCAGATTTTTTCCAGCCGGTATTTTTTAACTACCAAGTCGCTCAGTTCGGCGACATGGCGGTCGACTTCCGAAGCAATAAGTTGGTCTGCAATAGATATTCGGTCCCATTCGACACAGGTTCTTCTCGCCCCACTTCGGCAAGGAGCGCCTTGAACGCCATCATGGCCAGATCGGTCTGCGACATCTGCACCGTTGTCAAAGGGGGCAACATGTATTGCGCCAGCCGCACGTCGTCAAAGCCAACCACCGATAGGTCGCGCGGAATGACCACCCCGTCCTCATAGCTCCGCTTCATCACTCCGATAGCGGTCAAGTCGTTCGAGCACAGGATTGCCGTGGGTTTATTCGGAGAGTTCAAGATTTGTGCGGCCGCCATCATGCCTCCTTCGATCGTATGATTTCCCTCCACAATCAAAAACGGGTCACACGCGAGCCCGATTTCCTGCATCGACAGTAGAAAGGCATTCCTTCGCGCGACGGCTGATTTTAGGCTCAGCGGGCCGGCAACGAAAGCGATTCGCTTGTGGCGCAAGGCCGCCAGATGCTGGACTGCCTGGCGAATACCATGCAAATAGTCGATGCGTATATTACTGATCCGAGGAAGAGCAGGGCCTACATCGATGAAGACCAGCGGAACTAGCCGCGATTTCAGGTCTTTGAGTAGCAATTCCTCCATTCCGAAGGTCATTACCGCCACTCCGTCGACGCGGCGCTCAATCATGCGCCGTACGGAACTCGCCATCAGACGTGGGTCGTGGACCGTCGAGGTCAGGAGAATCTCGTATCCATGCTCGACGGCAATCTTCTCGAATGCTTGAACGATCTCTGGGAAGAATGGGTTGGTGATTTCGGAGACGATCAGGCCGAAGATTCTGCTTCTTCCGGAAACCAACGCCCGTGCCTGAGTGTTAGGATAATATCCAAGTTCATCAACTACTTTCCAGACGCGCCGGGACAACTGAGGATCCACCGTAGGTACGCGATTGATGGCGCGCGATGCCGTAGCCGTCGACACCCTTGCGCGCCTCGCGATTTCCCGGAGATCCATATTCTACCTGCCAAGGTGAAACGAGGAGCTGCAGCAAACATTTGCTAATCTCCATCAGTCTGTCTATGATTTTCACCCAGTCGAAAGCGAGTAGCACACGGTGTCTTACAGTAAATTGGCTTAACATACAACGACATAGATGGGATTTTCGTTGGGCCCTGGCGTCGCTGCTGGTGAGCAGAGCAAGCGAACTTCTTGTGGTGACAATCGCGGGCTGTCGTGATAGACCAAGCATGTATTAATTAAATTGAGGTGGATTGATGGCTGTACCAACCGAGTCGGTGGCGAGCACGGACCCGCAAAAACGACGCCCGCCCATCGCCGGAGAAATGGACAAGTCCGCGATTCTCCAGGAACTGGATAATATCCTGGCAAGCCCGCCTTTCCGGAACAGCAGCCGTAGCAAGCAATTTCTTTCCTATGTGGTGCAACACAGGCTCGATGGCCATGATGAACTGCTGAAAGAGCGTAGTATCGGCGCCGATTTATTTCACCGTCCCGCCGATTATGCGACCGGAGACGATCCAGTGGTTCGGGTGCAGGCTGGTGAGGTTCGGAGGCGGCTTGAGCAGTATTATCATGAGTTTTCCAAGGCCTCCGACGTACGCATCGACCTTCCCGTAGGAACCTATGTCCCCGAATTTCACCACATGCCTGTGGAGTTGCCTGTTGAGGCTTCGCCTTCTCAGCCGTTACCGGTCAGCGAGCCCAATAGGAAATGGAAGCTGGTGGCTTGGACTGCGCTTGCCATCAACGTGCTGCTGGTCGGAGTATTGGTTGGTCCCGGCGTCCTCCATAAAATCGCGCGTCCCTCAGCTCTGCAACAGTTCTGGGCTCCAGTCTTTTCCACTTCGCAGCCTGTGCTCGTCTGTCTGCCCAAGCCAATTTTCTATCGCCCGTCGCCCTCGTTATACGACAATTACGCCAAGGCTCATCCCGGGACCTTTCAGACACAAGTTGAGAGGTTCAACCAACCAATTCCTTTACCTCCGGATGAGAAGATCTTGTGGAAAGACATGGTCACGTTCCCGGATTTCGGCCTGGTCTCAGGCGATGTTTACGCGGGCTTTCGAATTTCCGAAGCATTGGGCAGGATCGGCAAGCCAAGCCAGATTCGGATTGGCAACGAATCGTCATTCGATGAGCTTCGCGGTTCTCCCGCCGTGCTGATTGGAGGGTATAGCAACCGGTGGACGATGGAAATGACATCCGATCTGCGTTTCGTCTTTGAAGAGCAGGATGGTGTCCTGTGGATTCGTGACCGAACCTCTCCGGACAAGAAGTGGTTGTGCCGTCTAGGGCTGCACGGGGAAGTGGTCACGGATTTTGGAGTCGTCACCCGATTGCTGGACTCCAAGACCGGCCATTCGGTGGTCAGCGTGGCCGGAATTACCGCGCCTGGCACCGACGCAGCGGCGCAGTTTATATCCGCCCCTGAATACTTATCGGAGTTAGCGAAGACAGCCCCTCCCGGATGGGAGAAGAAAAACATGCAGGTGGTCGTGCAGACATCGGTTATCGATGCAGGCGCCAGTCCGCCTCATGTGGTTGCAGCTTACTTCTGGTAGTGCTCGCGCGCAGAGATTGGAATTAGACTTCCGCTTCGTTATCACGCACTTGTAATAATAAAAATCCCCCCACTTCCACAGCCCTCCCGATTCGTACACGTGGTGCGCGCATCCTGTTTGGACATGAATCTATGTCAATGCAAGTAAAGGATTTAGTTGAAAGAGCGAACAGTAACATACCGTATGTATACCGTGTGTTACTGGAAAGTAAGGATGGGAGAGCAGCATAGTCGGTCCGCGCGTCGGAAGCAAACGTTTACTCGGAGTCCCTGTCCGAACCCGAGCCTCTCATGCATACTGGCCAGTTCCGCGTGGTCCACATTCACCGTAGCCGTTTCGTGTCCGTCTTGGTCCAGAATTGTTGGGTTGCGTTTCGTTGCATGGTAGCGCTCTCAGTGCTTCAAAGTTGCGGCGGTGGATCCTCGACTTCCTCGTCCTCGACTTCCTCGAACCTAACCCCGCTGACAATCACAGCCACATCTCTCGCGGGTGGAACAGTCTCTGTGTCGTACTCAGCAACGTTGACCGCAACGGGGGGGACTGGGGCTGGATATGCCTGGACGGTGTCTGCGGGTGCGTTGCCGGGAGGTCTCACTCTCGCGACCGGTGGAATTCTGGCGGGTACGCCCACTGCGGCGGGAACCTTTAATTTCACCGTCGAGGTCACGGATTCTTCAGGGGCCACAGCTACCGACAGCCTCAGCGTTGTCATAACGGTCGCGGGTCCATTGAGTAATTACGAATTCACCGGCGACACCTCGCCGGTGCATGATCCCAGCATTATTCGCCAAGGATCGACATACTACGTTTTCTCCACCGACGCCTCCTCGAGTCAAGGCGGCTTCATTCCCATCCGCTGCTCCACCGATAAGATTGCCTGGAGCGGCTGTGGCTATGTGTTCACCACCTTGCCGTCGTGGATTTCTGGAGCTGTTCCGCAGGCAACCGAGCTATGGGCTCCGGACGTGTCCTACTTTAACAACTCTTATCATGTCTATTATGCCGTTTCCTCGTTCGGGTCGAACGTCTCAGCCATAGGACTTGTAACGAACACCACTCTGGATTCGACCGACCCGAATTACAACTGGGTCGACCAGGGCCTTATTTTGCAGTCCTCCGCTTCCGATAACTTCAACGCTATTGATCCCAATATCCTGATCGACGCAGGCGGTTCGGTCTGGCTGAACTATGGAAGTTTTTGGACGGGAATCTACCAGCAACAGATCGACCCGGCAACCGGGCAAATCCAGTCTGGCTCAGCGACCTACCATTTGGCCGAGCGTGCCTCGGATATTCCCAACGATCCGATCGAGGGCGCCTCGATGGTTTACGAAAACGGCTTCTATTATTTATTCGTTTCGTGGGACTACTGCTGCGAGGCGGATCCAGCGCAGAGCAACTACAAGATCGTGGTGGGCCGTGGAACCAGTCCCAATGGTCCGTTTACCGACGAGAGCGGGATCGATATGGCTGCGGGGGGCGGAACGATCCTGTTGCAGGGCGATGCAACGTGGGCCGGACCGGGCGGGCAAACGGCGTACATCGATCCTACAGACGGCGATCTGATCGTATTTCATGCGCTGCTGCTGACGCAGAACGGACTGGACTTTTTGTTTGTGAGGTCACTGACTTGGGCGAACGATTGGCCGGTGATCGGAACTTCGACCGATTCCAGTTCGGAAACTGACCTTCCGGCGATGAAGAAGAAACGTAGGACTTCTGGGCTGCATACGCATTGAAGGTGGACAGACTTTTTGCCCGGAAACAGTTTGCGGCAGTGGGAGCAAGAAAAGATTACAGATGGGATCGAAATGATCGAAACTCAGCCCGGCATCTCGATGCCTGAGGCTTTAGGGGAAACTTATGACGCATGAAGTGCGGCGGTGCATTCGTAGACTCCTTTGTTCAGTCCGGGGTTCGTCGGGCCGGGCCGTGGCATTGGCTTTATTCGCCCTCCTAATTGCTGACCTGCCTGCCCTCGCCCAACTAGACACGGGGTCGATCAGCGGCACCGTCACCGATTCTTCGGGCGGTGCAGTCAGGGATGTGGCAATCACCGCGAAGGAAACCAGCACCGGCACAACGTACAAGACGGTCAGCTCCGCCACGGGATACTACGTGTTTCCTTCTGTTCGTAGCGGCACATATGAAGTGAGAGCGGAGCTCTCAGGCTTCAAGACTGAGGTTTACTCAGGAGTAGTTGTAACGGTAGCTTCGCACGTTGGCCGGGACATTTCGCTTGCAGTGGGTGCGGTGTCCGAGACGGTCAGCGTGACGGCTGATAATTTGACGCTGGAGACAGAGAGTTCGGAGATTGATTCCAACATCACCAAGGAGCAAGTCTACGATCTTCCGCTGGCGGTGACGGGCAACTTACGTTCGATTTCCTCGCTGGAGTTTCTGGTGCCGGGCGCAGTCGGTCCCGGAACATCTGCCGGCGGATCCGCCTTCCAAATGACCAAGATCGCCGGCGGCCAGACCGAAGGAACGGACTACCTGGTTGACGGCATAACCACCAACCGGCAGGAGAATGGGTCGGGCTCGTTTGACATCGTCGCTCCCTCGGTGGAATCGATTCAGGAGTTTCACGTTGATATTTCCGGAATGTCGGCGGAATTTGGAAGAACCACCGGCGGTCTGGCGAATTACAAAACTCGCTCCGGAACCAATGCCTATCACGGAACGGCTTTTGAGTACTACAAGAATGCCGTGCTCGATGGCAACAACTGGTTCAACAACGGCTACCTGGCGGCCAATCCCACGGACAGCGAGTTGCTCAAACGTCCGCCCGACACCAAAAATAACTGGGGTATTTCGTTGGGTGGTCCGCTGCGGATACCGGGGTTGTACGACGGCCACGACAAGACTTTCTTTCTGTTTAGTTTCGAGCAGTTGCTCTATCACACTGGCGCTTCCGTTACCTCGAATATTCCAACCCCTGCCGAGCTCGGCAGCAACGGGCAATACTTCGATTTTTCGTCCACACTGGGCGGTCCCATCCTCAACAATGGAACACAAGCTTATGGCGGGTGCGGTAACTCGGTGCCGGTGTATTACGGTGAGATCTTCGATCCCGCGCACGAAGCCAACGATTGCAACAATGTGGCCTTCCCCAACAACCAAATCCCGATCAGCCGCGAGAGCCAGGTAGCTAAGGCCGTTCTGCAATACATGCCCACCCCGAATCTAACTGGCGGGACAAATAATTTTGTCTACAGCACGACTGACAGCATCGCGCAAACGGTCTTCAGCGTGCGAATCGATCAAAACCTCGGGCAGAAGCACAAGATCTGGGGATTTTTCAGTGATAGAGAAAATGCCGACCACGGCGTCGGGGCCAATCTTCCTCCACCGCTCACCTCAGCCGGCGGCGGCGGAGTGGATCAGTATGGCAAGCTGACCCGCGCGGGATGGGATTGGATTTTGACTCCCGCGTTGATTAATTCTTTAACGTTCGGCGCCAACCGCTCCAACAACTATAATCTGTCGGCGGCGGCGCGCACGGGAACCGACTGGGACAGCAAGCTGGGAATTGCCAACGGCTCCGGTCCGGTTTTTCCTGGATTTGTGTTCAACAGCAGCCCTTATCCGAACTTCGGCGAGAACGACGACGCTCAGGATGTGGACAATACTCTCGCGCTGAATGACATCGTTCACTGGCAACATGGCGCGCACAGCCTCAACTTCGGGGGAGAGGTGCAATATCACCAATATTCCTTCGTCAGCAAAATCGGCGGCACGTGCAGCGGCACCTCCGGATGCTTCAATTTCTGGCCCAACCAAACGGCATCCGATACCACGTACTGGGGACGCGACGGCAATGCGTTCGCCGCATTCCTCCTGGGTCAGTCGGGCACCGCAAACGCCCTGAATCAGATTCACGCGCCGCGCTGGATTACTCACACGGCGGCACTTTTTGTCCAGGACAACTGGAAGGTGAAATCAAACCTCACCCTCAATCTCGGGCTGCGCTGGAGTTTTGACACTCCACGCCACGAAGCAGACGGCGACACAGCCATCTTCAGCCCGACTACGCCCAATCCGGGAGCGGCCGGCTTCCCTGGTGCGTTGGTCTTCGCTGGAAACGGACCCGGTCGCAACGGAAACGTCGGGGAAACCTGGGCCGAAACCTATTACAAGGACTTCGAGCCTCGCGTGGGATTTGCCTGGTCGCCCCCATTCATGCACAACGTTGTCCTTCGCGGCAGTGGGGGTTTTTACTACGGTCCGCTAGTCTACGCCGACTTCGGCCAAGGAACGCTGCAAGGATTCACCGCCAACCAAACTCTGTTTACCGGAGATCCTTTATCGGGTCCGCAGGTCGATGCGGGACTGCCCGTGTTGCCGACTACTCCGGACCTCGATCCCACCCAATCGAATGGCCAGGGAGTGGACTACATCGCGAAGAGTTTCGGGCGTCCGGCGATGGTGGGATCATGGAACCTCGAGACCCAGGTTCAACTGCAGCGAGATCTCTTCTTCTCGCTGGGATACATCGGGAACCATGCCACGCGGCTGCATGGCTTGCTCAACTATCCGAACGACATCCCGCAGAGCGATCTGAGTATGGGCACCTGCCTCTTGTGGTGGGCTGTCGCACCCTGTCCCAACGGCTTCAGTTCACCTCCGATTCAGCCATATCCAGGCTTCTCCTGCGCATCTGGCTGTACCTACGGAATCAGCGAGCCGGTAGAGCAAGCCCTACGCCCGTTCCCGCAGGTTGGGTACATCAACGAGGACAGTTATCTGCAGAACATTGGGCAGTCCAGTTACGACGCGCTGGAGGCCAAGCTGGAACGGCGCTTCCACAATGGTTTGAACATACTGGTCTCCTACACCTTCTCGAAAACGATCACCGACGCGGACAGTATTCAACCTTATTACAGCACCCTGCAAAGCCAGGGTGGAACTCAGAATCCCTATGACCTCAGGGCGGAAAAGGCGGTGAGCAACCAAGATGTTCCCAACAACTTTGTCGCGAGCTATATCTATGAGCTGCCGGTTGGCCGCGGCAAACATTTCCTTTCGGGTACTCCTCGGCCGGTAAACGCGATCATCGGGGGCTGGAGAATCAGCGGCGTCAATCGATACCTGAGCGGACAGCCAATCAGCTTCTTCGGCGCCAACGGCATTCCGGGCTTCGATAATGGCATTCGCCCTAACCGTGTGCCGGGTCAAGCCGTGCGCCGTCAAGGCCCGTTCAATCCCTTCTTGTTCAATAACAGCGGCACTACCGGATACGATCCGACATCGGGGGCTTGCACTACCGGATACTGGAACTGCGGCGCTTTTGCGGATCCTAACCCGAATCCCGGCGTTGACGTTCCCTACGTCTTCGGTAATATGCCGCGTAACTCTTCGGACATCCGTTCATTCCCTTTCTACGACGAGGACATGAGCCTTGCCAAGACCTTCGCAATCACAGAACGCGTGAAGGCGGAGTTCCGCGGAGAATTTTTCAATGTGTTCAACCGCCACGTGTTCAACAAACCCGATTCCGGCGTTCAGGACACCACCTTCGGCCAAGTCGGAACTACGCTTCTTGGACCGAGAAACGGCCAGTTCGTGTTGCGAATTAATTTTTAGAGAGATGTGTGTTCCAGAGGGGGTACTGCGAGGCTATGTGCCTCCGGACCAGGGACACTCGCCCGGCAGGCCGAGTACGGCTTGCCGGGCGAATCATTTCAACAATTCTGCTTGTCATCGTAAGGTGATGCGACGCAAGGCAGGGTGCAGTTTAAACTAAGATTTGCCGCTGCAATGCGAAGCTTGGAACTGGCTTCAGCCGTCAAGCCCGTAAGGCAAGCCGCAGCCGGTAGTGCCTCAGCCGATGTCGGCATCGCTGAAGCGATGCCCTGATACGAATTTTTGTTCAAACTGCAGAGTACCCGCTTTCCTGTTTTCCTTATTTCGGATCGGCTATGCTTACGGATGTGTTTCGTCTTTCGTTGCGATCCCTGACAATCGCGCTCGCCTTACATCTCTTCTGCCAGCTTGGAATTGCGCAGGATGGCAATGCGAAGACCTGGTTCGAGCAGGGAAACGACGCTCTCCGAAAAGGCAATGCGACTGATGCTGTGCACGATTTTCAGGAGTTTCTTCGGCTGCAACCCGGCTCGGCGGAAGGCTACTTCAACCTGGGCCTCGCGTTGCAGTCCGCCGGTAAATTAGACGAATCGCTCGCCGCGCTGCATAAGGCGGCTTCTCTGCAACCAGGCTTGCATGGCGCCCGGTTGTTCACCGGCATCGTGAATTACAAGTTGAACCATCTCGCCGCGGCACATGGCGATCTCGTGAGCGAGACGCGGCTCGAACCCAAGAATGCGGCTGGTTGGATGTGGCTTGGCGTAGTGGAGTTAGCTCAGGATCACGCCGATGCTGCCGCAGCTTCGCTCGACAAAGCGGCCGCGCTCGATCCGACCAACCTGGACATCCTTTACCACCGGGCGCGAGCTCACTTGCTGATTTCCAAAGCAAGCTACGCGGCGATGTTTAAGCTTAGCCCGGACTCCTGGCGAGTCCATGAAGTGCTTGGCCAGGCCGATGCCGAAGCATTCCGCACCGACGACGCGATCAACGAGTTCCGCCTCGCCCTGCACGCGGCACCGCATGAACCGGGGCTGAACGAGGAACTTGGCGATGCGTGTTGGACGCAGGGTAACTTGCAAGACGCGGACGATGCCTATTCCGAGGAGATCAAGATCGACTCCGCCAATGCCATTGTTCTGTACAAGTTGGGCAGTCTGCGCGTAACGCGCGGTGACTCGGCCCGTGGAGTTCCGCTGCTGGACCGGGCGCTCGCTCTCGATTCGTCCATCAGCGACGCGCACTACTATTTGGGAAAAGGTGACGTGGCATTGGGTAAGAATGGTTTGGCCATCGAGCACTTCAAGCTCGCAACCAATCCGCAAGGGACTGAGGAACTCAGGATGATGTCGTGGTATCAACTCGCGATACTGTATCGCAACCTCGATCGTACGCGGGAAGCCGGCGAGGCGCTTGCGGCCTTTCGTAATATGAAGACGGTGCGGGATGAGCGGCGTGAGAGCAAGTTGCAAGAGCATATGCGGCGGCGAGATCAATTGCCGATGCAAGAAACGATTCCGGCCACAGCCGATCTCCCGTAGCTTTAAGAATTCGATTCCACTCCATGTGAGCTCTGAGTGCGCAATTAGCTCGGGATAGTATTCGTAACTAATGGCTCATGTATTGCATGGTAAGTGGGTAGATAATCGGGGACAAGAAAGCAACGATGCATTGTCCCAATACGGAATGCTGGAAGCAGTAAAGCCCAATCCGGGTGAATTGAACATTTCAACATTAGCCGCCTTGCTTGTGACGGCTAAGTTGTGGAAAGAATTGGTGAGCGCGGAAGGGCTCGAACCTTCGACCCATGCCTTAAAAGGGCATTGCTCTACCAACTGAGCTACGCGCCCAATCCCGTCCAAATAGTTTACCATTGGCGCTGCATCATATCGTTCGCGGAGAAGGATTGCCGATATTTCGATCGGCGCCTTCGGTTACGTACGATTGACAATTAGCATCGAACTACAAGCATCTCTCGTTAGCAGCAATACGAGCATAATCAGCACAAATCGAATGACGCAGCTTCCAGCCAGCGCGCCCCTTATCGGAGTGGACATCGGCGGCACCAAGGTGGCCGCAGGTTTAGTGAATTCTGCAGGCGAAATCATCTTCCAGACAAGAGTTCCAATGGTGGCGAACGACGCTGCTGCCGGCCTGGCTGCCGTAATCTTGGCAATTGACACGGTGCGCAAGGAAAACGATTCCACGGGAACAACTGATGCGATCTCAGGCATCGGCATTTGTGCTCCCGGCCCGCTTGATCCTCGAAGTGGTGTCGTCATCAATCCTCCGAATCTTCCCGGCTGGCGCAATTTTCCTCTGGCCGCCGAAATTTCGAAAACCTACAACGTACCGGTTCGCGTGGATAACGATGGCAACGCGGCCGCATTGGCGGAAGCTTTGTGGGGCGCAGGACGCGGCTTTCGCAACGTCTTTTGCGCCACTATCGGGACCGGTATTGGAACAGGAATCGTTTTCGATAAACATATTTATCATGGCCGCACCGGCGCGGCTGCCGAAGGTGGTCACAATACCATCGATTTTCGAGGTCCGCATTGCAATTGCGGCAAGCTGGGCTGCATCGAGGCATTTGCCGCCGGTCCGGCGATTGCGCGCAGAACTGTTGAGAAAATAACCAAAGAACGCCGTGCTTCCGCAATTTTAGATCTCGCCGGAGGCTGCCCTGAGCGCATTACCAGCGAGATGGTTGGGAAAGCTTATGCGGCTGGAGATCCTTTAGCCAAAGAAATTTTGCAGGAAACCGCGCTGCTTCTAACGGTATGGCTGGGAAATATTATCGATCTGCTCGAGCCCGACGTGATTATCATTGGCGGAGGTGCGGGAGCGATGCTCCAGCCATTTTTCGGCGAAATTCGCGATAAGCTTCCGAGTTGGTGCGTCAATTCGCATTGCCAGGAAATCCCTCTGCTGCCGGCGCATTACGGCGGAGATGCGGGCATTGCCGGTGGCGCCGCGCTGTGCCGGTGAAAATCAGGGAGAGTGAACTTCCTCTACGCCCGCGCTTTGTCGATCATTGCTTCCCAAATACCTTTTGACTTAAGGATCAATTCCACGGCTTCGCGCACTGCGCCATGACCGGCGAGCGCTTTCGTCGTGTAGTGAGCAGCCTTTTTCACTTCGGGGACGGCGTCGCCCACGGCCACGGCCAGGCCGCAGCGGCGCATGAGCGGAATATCCGGCAGATCGTCGCCGATGTAGGCGACGGCGGAATCGGGAACGCCGGCTTTCGCAATAATTTCTTCATAAGCCGGCATCTTAACTGGCTGCTTCATATAAATAAATTCCATTTTCATTTCATGCGCGCGCCGCAGCAGCGCCGCGCTTTCGCGTCCGGTAATGCAGCCGGTGCGCAGGCCCGCGGTTTGTGCCAGCGTCAGGCCTTGCCCATCATGCGCATCGAAGGTTTTGATTTCGAATGCGGTGCCGTCGAGTTGCGAAAGCAGGGTGACGCCGCCATCGGTCATGGTTCCGTCCACGTCCATAAGCAGCAGTTTTATTTGCGCGGCGCGTTTTTTGACTGCGGGAGAAATCTTAAGAGCGGCGGGCAAACGTTCCTCCTGGCATTTTATTTCGTTCTTTTCTCATGCAGTGTTACTCCGCGCTGCCAAATTGCTTGAGATCTTCCGGGCCGTCTTTCAGAGCGACGGCGCCTTTTCCCTGTACCATCACGCGGACACTTTCGACGATATCGGGATTGGCCAGAGTTGTGATGTCGCCGGTTTCCAGATTGTTGGAAATTGCAGCGAGCACGCGGCGCATCAGCTTGCCTGACCGCGTCTTTGGCATATCGGGCACGATGTGCACTCTTTTCGGTCTCGCAATTTTGCCAATGATGGTTTCGATTGTCTTTGTGACCTTGTCGGCAATTTCGGGGCTCGGCTGAATCCCCGGAACCAGTGAGACGTAAACTTCTGGCACGCGTCCTTTTACTTCATCGACCACCGGCACGACTGCCGCCTCGGCAACTTCGGGTATGGTCAAACATGCGGATTCGATTTCCTTTGTGCCGAGGCGGTGTCCGGCAACGTTGATCACGTCATCGACGCGGCCAAGGATGCGCATGTAGCCGTCGGCGGCCAGCAGAGCCCCATCCGCCGCGAAATATGGCCAGTCCTGCCAGTCCTTGCTCTTGGGATTCTTACAATACTTTTTGTAGTACTGATCGACGAAGCGATTGCGGTCGCCCCAGATTGTCTGCATGATGCCCGGCCACGGATTGCGAATGCAGATATTTCCAGCTTTGCCGGATCCGGCGGCGACTTCGGCATTATTCTCGTCGAGAATTGCGGGATAGATTCCCGGCGCGCCCGGCCCCGCGCTGCCGGGCTTCATGGGATCGATTGCCGGTTTGGTGGTGCACAAAAATCCACCGGTTTCGGTCTGCCACCAAGTATCGACGATTACCGCTTCGCGCTTGCCCACAGTTTCGTAATACCAGCGCCAAACTTCCGGCTCAATCGGCTCGCCGACCGTGGTCATGTGCTTGAAGTGGTAGCTGTATTTTGCCGGCTCGTCCGGTCCGGCCTTGCGCAACATACGGATCGCAGTCGGCGAAGTGTGGAAGATGTTGACGTCGAGTTTTTCGGCGATTCTCCACGCTCGACCAGCATCGGGAAAAGTTGGCACGCCTTCGTACAACACACTGGTCGCCGCCAGCGCCAGCGGGCCGTACACAATGTAGGAGTGGCCTGTGATCCAGCCGATATCGGCCATGCACCAGTACACGTCGGTGGGATGAATGTCCTGAAAATATTTTGAGGTTCCGGTTACGTAGGCGAGATAACCGCCGGTGCGATGCTGGCAGCCTTTTGGCTTGCCGGTGCTGCCGCTGGTGTACATGAGGAACAGCGGGGCTTCCGCATCCATGGGAACCGGCGTTACGATTTGTCCGGAAAATTTCAGCAGCTCATCGTCGAGAAAATAATCGCGGCCAGAGACCATGGTTGCTTTGGAACCATATCGTGCGCGATAGCGCTTCCAAACCAAAACTTTGTCGACCGTCTGTCCTTCTTCTTTCGCCGTGTCGATGGCAATTTGCGCGTTGGCTTGGTGGTCGAGCAACTTGCCGGAGCGGTAATAGCTATCCGCGGTGATCAACACGCGACTGCCCGAGTCGGCGATGCGGCGTCCGCAGGCTTCTCCGCTAAAGCCTCCGAAGACTACCGAGTGAATCACGCCCAGCCGCGCGCAGGCCAGCATGGTGATCGGCAACTCGGGGATCATCGGCATGTGAATGGTAACTCGATCTCCGGCTTTCAAACCGGCGAGATCACGCAGCAGTGCGGCCAATTCGTTCACGCGGATGTACAGCTCGCGATAAGTAACCGCCACGGTGGGTTCGTTCTCAGGCTCAGGCACAAAAATCAATGCGGCTTTATTTTTATGTTGCTCGAGATGGCGGTCGACGCAGTTGTAGCAGGCGTTGAGCCTGCCTCCAACGAACCACTTCCAGAAAGGAGGGTCATTGGTATCGAGCGTGGTGTGCCAATACTGATCCCAACTCAGCATGTCGGCATATTCGCGGAAACATTCGGGAAAATTCTTTTCGCTGAAGCGCTCGTTCACGCTGGGGTCGCTTAGGTTGGCCTGGCCGACGAACTTCGAAGAAGGATAGAAATATTCCTCCTCGCGCCAGTGAACCGCAATTTGTGCCTCATTTTGCGCCTCGCCGGTTTCGGTGGTTACTTTATTTTTATCTCGAATATCAGCCATGTCATAAGCCTCTCATCGCGGAGTTGGCCGCGCGCCGGCTTTTCACCATCAATGCGTGATTCACAATGCCGGCACGGCACCCGAACTGGAACTCGCAATTTTACTGCTTTGGAGCCATGGCGTCACTGCCGCCTATGAATGGATGGATTGATTTTGGTGACGCCACGTCTTACGCGCCGGCAGAACGATGAAGTTTGCCAGCTTTGGCGGTTCGGGCAACGAGTTCGTCAATCGAAGGTACAGACTCGGAAGTAGTCAACTTACGCTCGGGCGGCTGTGATCCAATTCGAACCGCTTCCGTAAACATTTCCAACGCGAGGTCGGTATTCGGTCGTATATAGATTGTTGCGGCCAGTACGCCATTGCGCACCCACGCCTGGCCGGTTTTAGGCAGGCCGTCGCATCCAGTGACGGGAATCCGGAGCCATCGTTCGCGTTCGCTGCCCGAAATTTCCGCAAACGCCTTTCGCGCGCCCGCCGCCATACTGTCGTCTTGCGCTCCCACCAGATCAATGCGCGTTTCCTGCGAAGTGCGCAAGCGCAGCCACGAACTTACGGCGCGATGCGCGCTTTCCTCGGTCCAATTGCCGCGCATGGACTTTATTTGAATATTCGCGGGCTTCGTTTTATTCATTCCGGCAGTTCGCTCTTTGGCAGCTGAACTGTTTGCTGGCCCCTCAAGATAAAGTACGGTTCCGCCTTGCGGCAGCAACGCTGCAAATTGCTTTCCCTGGATTTGCCCAATTTCTTCATGATCGGAGCTGATGGAGAAGACGGGAACCTGGCAACTTTGTCTTAGCTTGGAGATATAATCCGCATCATAATTTAGGATTACCCAGCCAATCCCGGCACTGGCGGCCGCCCGCGCCACTTGCGGAAAGCCGGTTCCACCGGCAGGCTCGAATATAATCGCATCCGGACGCGACGCAACCGGTCCTTGTACGAACTCCAGTAATTGCTGGCTCTGTAGCACGGCATCATTATTTGCGTGAATGATTTTCAGCTCCGCTCCCAATCGCCTCGCGGCTTTCTCCGCCGCAGTTGCCTGTTCCTGCTGATAATCGTTGTCATCGTTGGTGAGGGATACCAGGAATTTGAGTTTCTTCATCACTGCTCCGTTTCATCGATCATAGCTGCATTTACAAAGGGCGGTTGGTGACCAGGGTAACTATGAGGGGATTTTCATTTGGAACGTTAGGCAAGTAAAAACCCGGAAGCCGGGTTGAGTGCTTCCGTTGCAGGAGAGAGAACAGAAATTAAGATTTAGCTTTCGTGCGATGCTCTTTGAAAAAACGTTCCCGGTGCGAGGAATCGCGAAACGCTGCTATCCCCCCAGCGCGGGTGGCCGAGAATGCTCCGGCTAAATTGCCAGCTGCAAGGCACGCAGGTAAATCTCCGCCGTGCAAATATTTATTCAGAAAGCCCGCGTCAAAGCTGTCACCTGCACCCACTGCGTCCACGGCATCCACCCGTATGGAGGGAGGAGCGGTCAAGCGCTCGCTTCCGCGCTGCGCAATCGCACCTTCGCGGCCCATTTTTACAACCAGCAATGGCACCATTGCCGCAAGCTTCTGCACTGCAGCTTCGAGATCATCTGTCCCTGCGATCTTTCGCGCTTCACGCTCATTGGGCAGAAAAATGTCTACATATCGCAACGCTTCTTGCAGCCCTCCCTGCCAGCTGTCGTCGGGATCGTCATTCGTGTCGAGTGAAACA
This sequence comes from Candidatus Aquilonibacter sp., assembly GCA_035486715.1. Lineage (GTDB taxonomy): Bacteria > Acidobacteriota > Terriglobia > Terriglobales > Acidobacteriaceae > Sulfotelmatobacter. The sequence goes on along the minus strand of DATHMV010000047.1, from coordinate 20,719 downwards.
GTAAGTCCTGCATCTTTCATTTTTTTGAATAGCTCGGGAACGCGTGCCCGCATGCCAGTTTGGAGATAAAAAGAGGAAAAATGAAAGTGGCGCGAGTCGGTGAGGTATGCGAAATCCAGATCATCCCAGCTCAGTTCGGCGATCGTTCCCGAATACGTCACCATATTGCGCCAACTTTCACGCTGCATGATTATGGTGATCCCGGTCTTGGTCGCGCCCACGGTACGACGCACTTGCGAAACATCCACGCCACTCTGCTGTAGCGGCTGCATGGCGATCTCGCCAAAACTATCGTCGCCAATGCGCGATTGAAAGCCCACCCGGCTGCCCAGAGTGGCAAGGTTGTGAGCGAAAATCGCGGACGATCCTCCGAGTGTGAGGATCATGTCATTGGCGAGCAATTCACGTTCGCGGGGCAGTTCTTCGGGAACGCCATAGAGAATCAAATCCAGATTGATTTCCCCGGCAATGGTGAGGTCGAAGCGCCGCATCGTTCGCTTTTGTTTGTATAACGACTTCGTTTCTTTTGTCCACCCTTCCGAAACGGTTGCCTTCTTAATCAGGAACATGGAACTCACCGATCCTGCAAAGGTGATAACCAATCGAATACCTCCGCCCAAAGGCGCAATTGCTTTATATGGGCAGTTCTGCGGTAATCGAAGCAACAGATTACATTCTAGTTAACTATGGATTTATCTGTGTTACGAAGTGCGGAATTCATTCGAGAGTCCGGCGAGTCTCATGTGAGGCAACTCTTTGTGCGCTCGCAATCGGTTGTCTCCCGCTGCGTCGCGGGAGAGACCTTGATCGTTCCCGTGCGCGGTAAGGTGGGGGATCTGGCTTCGATTTACAGCTTCAATCAGACCGGATCGTTGATCTGGCAAACGTTGGAATCTCCGCGAACTCTAGCCGAGTTAACCAGCGCCGTTGAAGAAGAGTACGCGGTCGAGCACGAGCAGGCCGAACGGGATGTGACGGAGTTTTTGAATGACATGTTCTCGGCGGGACTGGTCGAAGCCTGTGCTCCAGTTTCAATGAGCGCAATGCAGGCGACGATGCAAGACCAGCCACAAATGGCAGAATCACGCTGACCGCAACCGCCAGCAGGGAATCGGCGAGAGCAGAAATTGGCAAAAACGAAATTGGCTCAAACGAGATTGTCGAACACATGGATCAACTGAGTTACGGCGAGTTCAGCGCAGACCTGCACGGGAAGCAAGCAGGCAAGCGCGTGCCCATGCAGGTTTCCATTGAGGTTACACGGCGCTGCCCGCTCGAGTGCCAGCACTGTTACAACAATCTCCCTATGGGCGACCAGGATGCCCGCATCCGCGAAATGACCACGGAAGAGCACTTCCGCATGTTGGACGAACTGGTCGAGATGGGCTGCTTCTGGCTGCTCTACACCGGCGGCGAAATTTTCGCCCGCAAAGATTTCCTGGAAATCTACACCTACGCCAAGAAAAAAGGCTTCCTGATAACGCTCTTCACGAACGGCACGCTGATCAACGAAAAGATCGCGGACTATTTGTTGGAGTGGCCGCCGTTTGCCATTGAAATCACGCTCTACGGCCGCACCCGCGAGACATACGAAGCACTGACGATGATTCCGGGTTCTTACGATCGCTGTTTGCGGGGAATCAAGTTGCTGCGGGAGCGGGGACTGCCGCTGAAGTTGAAGACGGTGGCAACTAGCATCAATAAACATGAAGTGACAGCGATGCGGCGGTTTGCAGAAGAAGAATTGGGTGTCGGGTTCAAGATGGACGGCCAGATCAATCCTCGGATCGACTGTTCGCAGAGTCCGCTGGCGGTTCGGCTTACGCCGGAAGAAGTGGTCGCCTTGGACATGTCCAACCCAAGCGCGGTGGAAGAGTATCGCAAGCTCTCGCAACACGAAATGAAAACGCCACCCAGGCTGTCGACTATCGATACCGTTTATTTCTGCGGCGGTGGGCAAAAGTCCTTTGCGATTAACCCATATGGTGAAATGAGCATATGCATTACGTCGCAGCAGGAAACGTTTGATACTCGACAGACCGGATTAAAAATTGCGTGGGAATATTCTCTTCGCGATATTCGAACTCGCAAACGAACACGGGTGACTAAGTGTATTGAGTGTCACATTCAGTCGCTGTGCGGGATGTGCCCGGCAAACGGCGAAATGGAAAATGGGGATAAGGAAAGTCCGGTGGATTTTCTTTGTCAGGTAGCACATCTGCGGGCTGCCGTGATCGGGGTGGAGATTCCGCCGCATGGTGAGTGCGAATTTTGCTCCGGCGGATATCGGCACGAAGAAGTGCTGGAGTCAGCGCAGCGAATTCGGAATAAAGAAATCGATGTAGAAGCTTGGGTAGGACCACAGCAGATTCTTCCAATCCTGAGCAATTCATCTGTTTCGCTCGAAGGTTGTGGGAGTTGCGCACACCACTGAGCTGGTGGTGCAGAAATAGACTGAATGAATCACGAAGTGGATCAAAATCGGATCAAAAAGCCCTACCAGCCTCCGCAACTGGCAACCATAAGCCTGCGTCCGGAGGAAGCCGTTCTTGGCCATTGCAAGGTTCTGGGAACAGGCGGTGCCGGTGGCTCGGCATGCGGATTTACCTGTCCCAGCGCCGGATCATAAACACAAACAATGAACCGATGCGGAATTACGGCGTATCAGCCGCCGGTAACGCCAGATATCTTCGAGGGAACGCATAATGCCGTTCACAACGGTTTTGGCATCGGCGGAGTCCATGTTCATTTCTCCGGTGAATGTGAAGCTGATGTTAGGTTGTTTCCTCCTGTTAATTTGTTTCGCGTCGAAGAGCGCAAATTCGATATTGATATCCAAATAGAATGGGTCAACCGAATTCCTGAGCCGCTGGGTCGAAAGACATTCGATGCAGGAAATACTTGGCGGCTTTTTGACAACGGAGATGGGTTTCAGTTCGATTTCAATTCTGAAGCGCTCGGATCCCGCCCCTATAGGCGTTTATTTATTGATGGAGAATTCAGCATTGCAAAGCTCCAGTTAAGTGAGGAATGTTTTGCACAACTTCCATCTGTTCCAGAGCCTTTGGGATATCCCCTTGACGAGCTCCTCATCATGCACCGCCTAACCCAGGAGCGCGCTATCGAGCTCCACGGCTCTGGTATCGTCTGCGCCAATGGCGTGGCCAATCTCTTCGTCGGGCACTCCGGCGCGGGCAAGAGCACGACCACGCGGCTTTGGACTTCCCGTGAAGAAGTCGAGGTTCTCAGCGACGACCGCATCATTGTTCGTTATGACGACGGCCGCGACGGGCCCGTCGGTCCCTCCGGAATGCGGATGTACGGCACGCCTTGGCATGGCGAGGCCATGTTTGCTTCTCCCAACAGCGCGCCGCTCACGCGTGTCTTCATCCTCGAACACGGCCACGGCAACGTGATTACACGCCTCTCGCGCAGCCAGGCTGTGGGTGAGCTGTTTGCCCGCGCTTTTGTCCCGTTTCATCGCCATGAGTATGTCGAGGCGGGGTTAAGCTTCCTTGAGGAGTTGGCTGGGGCTGTCCCTTGCTACCGGTATTGTTTTGAGCCGGATGAGCGGGCGGTGGAAAAAATTCAACAGTTTAATGACTAGCGGGCTGAAAAGCTCGGCATCGACGACCGGGAGGGACACGAGTTTTACTCGTGCCGTAAATCGCGGCCGATCTATGCGGCTTTTAGCCGCTGAGCTTGGCTTCTTTTGCGCCAGGATACTCCCCCAGAGGCTAAAGCCTGCTCATTTTTCTCGTTCATACGGCACGGCCAAAGCCGTGCCCTTCCCAATATTCTTGCTTGAACGGCGCATCCACGGCCTATACCAATGAGTAACACTGAATCCGATTCAGCCCGGTTCGAGGCCCTCAGCCGCGAGCTGCTGAATCAGGGATTAAGCGTCCGTTTTGAGGCGCGCGGCGCCAGTATGTCTCCCGTAATACGTGACCGGGAGATTGTCATTGTTACTCCCGTAATCGTGAGCAAATTACGGAAGGGCGCTATCGTACTTACGAAAGGTCGTAGCGGCTTTCTGGTACACCGCCTCGTGGCTACTGATCACGATAAGAATTTATTCATTACCCGGGGTGACTGTGGCCAGCAAGACGATCCCGCGATTGGCGGCGACCAAATCCTAGGCGTTGTCCTCGCCAAAGAGGTGAGGGTCGGGAAGAGAATTGTGCAGGCCAAATTGACAGGCATCGGCGGCAAACTGTTGCAAGGCGCGGCGCGCGGACAATCCGTGGCGGGCAAACTCCTACGCAAAGCAGGATGGCACCGCTCGTCCAGTGATACCCCCAGCAGCAATACCTCCAGCAGTTCATCGCACAAACATTTGGCGGTTTTCCTGGGACTGCTGGCTTTGCTTGCGCTCATGGCAGCGCCGTTTTCCGATGCGCAGGTTGCGGTCGATTCTGCCTCCAGCACGGGACAGGAGCTGACGGGCACCGGTACGGAGGCGCTCAATACTTTTACCCACACAACTACGACGACGGGGACGAACGTACTGCTGATCGTCGGTGTGTCGCTCAACATTACAAACTCGACCACCACCACGGTGCTGAGCGTTACCTACGGCGGTAAGGCCCTTACGTTGCTCGGCGCTCACAACGATGCTGGAAAAACCCGCCGCGTCGAAATGTGGTATTTGCTGAATCCGCCGACGGGTACGAATAACACCAATGTTCTGGTGAATATTCCAGTCAGGAAAACGGTTGGTGTAACCGCGGGAGCTGTTACGTTTACCGGCGTCGATCAAACCGTACCCCTGGGCACATTTACCTCAGCCGATGGAGCGGGCGCTGGCTACTCGCAGCTTAACGTGCCCAGCGTGGTAAACGGCATGGTGCTCGACACGCTGGCGATCGGCGGGCCGGAAGCCGTCACTATTCCAGGACCGCAAGTTTCCGAATGGAATTTATCCACCAATAACGGCTTTAACACCAACGATCCTCCGGACATTACTGGAAGCGGCAGCGCCCGCACGGGCGCGCCCGCAGTGCCTGTTTCTGAAACATTCAGCGCGAATTCCAATTGGTCGGAGGGAGCGGTTTCCGTCAACCCAACCGCGGCCGATATCGGCGTCTCGACTACTGTGGGGAGTGCCGTTTTTGTGGGCCAGAACACAACGTACACAACCACGGTTTATAACAACGGTACTTCGGCGGCGAATAACGTCGTTTTGACAGATACATGGCCCACGAGTATGGCAGTGGTGTCGATCACGCCCAGTGCGGGGACGACTTGTACCGCCGCTCCTCCTCCCATCACTTGTACGCTGCCAACGACCCTTGCCAGCGGAGCGACCGCTACAGTCACCGTGGTAACAACCGCCAGCACCTCAGGCTCGTATACCGATACAGCAAGCGTAACGGATTCAGGAAAACCACCAGATCCGAACCCAGGCAACAACACCTATGTAGCCGTGGCCACCGTGCAGTCGGCCGCCTGTGCCGCGACTTCGCAGGCAACGGCTGGAACGAATCTGACCGGCACCTTGAACACTTATTATCCGGGAACGACGAGCGTTGCGGCGGGCGCGACATCGATTCCGGTCGGCACTCCCACTGGCGCGGGTTCGGCTATTGCTGCCGGCAATCTTTTGCTCGTGATCCAGATGCAGGATGCCAGCATCAATGACTCCGAGAGTGTCGCTTATGGCAACGGTTATACCGGACAGGGATTTACCGCTCTTAATAGTGCGGGCGATTATGAATTCGTTACCGCAACTGGAGCGGTAAGCGGAGGCTCCGTTCCTATCGCGGGCGCCGGCCCCGGCGGGGGGTTGGTCTTCGCTTATCACGCTGCGGCCGCATCGGCTAATGCAGGGCAAAGCACTTACCAGGTGATCGTCGTTCCGCAGTATACGACCGCTTCGTTTGCAGCCACTGGACCTTCAGCTCCAGCCTGGAACGGTTCTACTGGCGGCGTGTTGGTTCTCGATACCTCCAGCACGCTTACACTAAACGGCACAACCATTTCGGTAAACGGACTTGGGTTCCGTGGTGGCGCTGGAATGCAGCTTACTGGCGGCACTGCTTTGAATACAGATTATTGGCAGACTGCACCAGCTACGTATACCGGCGCTGTGGGCGGCGAGGCTGGCGTGGATGCCAACAAAGGCGAAGGAACTGCTGGCACGCCGGCGTGGGTTGAATACAATTCAACCTTCCTGCAAACCAACACGGGCTATCCCAGTGGCACGTCGGGTACAGATGGCAGCATGGCGCGCGGCGCGCCCGGCAACGCGGGTGGCGGTGGAACTGACGGAGATCCTGCGGCCAACGATGAAAACGCCGGCGGTGGTGGCGGAAGTAACGGTGGCGCGGGCGGTTTCGGCGGCGATTCGTGGCAGAGCAACTACAGCGACGGCGGCGAGGGCGGCACTGCGTTTCCGGCGACCATTAATCGAATCGCGATGGGCGGCGGCGGCGGCGCGGGAACCAGAAACAATTCCGACGGCGACAGTCAGGCTAGCGGTGGATCGACTGGCGGCGGCATCATCATCATCCGCACCAACCAGCTCAGCGGCACTGGAACCCTGACGGCGAACGGAGTCAACGCCTACAACGGCACGGCAAACGATGCGGGTGGTGGTGGAGGCGCGGGCGGAACCATCGTGGTTCTCTCAGCCAACGGCGGAGAAAGTGGTCTTACCCTGCAAGCGAATGGCGGGAGCGGTGGCAATGCCTGGCAAATAGAAGCATTTACTTTAGCCAATCGTCATGGCCCCGGGGGGGGCGGCGGTGGTGGCGTGGTACTGGTTTCAGGAACACCGGCGAGCGTAAGCGTGACCGGCGGGGCCAATGGCTTGACGGAAAACCCGGGCGTACCTTATGGTGCGACCTCCGGGACTGCTGGCTTCAGCGTGACCAATGAAACCATTACGCAAACTTCAGGCACGCAATCGGGCGCGCAATGCACACCCGATATGACTCTGGGCAAGAGCCACGTCGGCAACTTTACTCGCGGCTCTACGGCCAGTTACACCATTCCTGTAGAGAATGTAAGCCCGTACGGGTCGACCAATGCGACTGTGACGGTGAACGACACACTGCCCGCGGGACTTACTCCCGCCAGTGCAACCGGCACGGGATGGGCCTGCTCCATCATTTCGCAGACCATTACTTGCACGAACTCGTCTACATTAACCGCCGGCAGTTTTTATCCATCACTCACGGTGAACGCGAACGTTTTGCAGACGGCTCCTTCCACGGAAACGAATACCGCGTACGTCAGCGGCGGCGGCGAACTGAATCTCGCAAACGATAGCGCTACCGACGTTGCCACGGTTGTCTCCAGCGCCGATCTCAGTCTGACCAACTCAGCTTCTCCCGATCCGGTGGTCGTGGGCGGTTCGCTGACCTTTACCCAGATTCTTACCAATAACGGTCCAAGCGCGGCGGATAATGCCACGATTGTCGAGACGGTTCCGGCGAATACCACATTCGCCTCGATTACCGCGCCTGCGGGCTGGACCTGTACTTCGCCCAGCGGCGCCACTGGAAACGTGGTTTGCAGCGCGCTGACAATGGCGGGAAGTACTACTGCCAGCTTTTCAATGATGGTGAGAGTGAACACTGGAGTGGCCAGCGGAACGATATTAACCAGCACCGCCACGGCCAGTTCTTCCACTAGCGATCCAAACTCGGCCAACAATACGGCAAGCGCATCCAGCGTTGTAGGGACAACTTCGCAGGCGGAGATGACGGTGACGAACACCGCATCGCCGAATCCCGTGGTTGCCGGCAGCGATATCACCTACACGCAAACGGCTACGAATGTAGGTGCAGCCAGTGCAACGAATCCAACGCTTACGGAAACTACGCCAACCAACACGACTTTTGTATCCATCTCGGCTCCGCCCGGAACTACGTGTACCACTCCAGCCGTCGGCGGCACAGGCGCGATAAGTTGCACGGCGCCGGCTGCTCCTGCAGGATCGAGCGGAACGGTAGTCTTGGTGGTACAGGTAAATGCGGGAACCGCGGCGGGAACGGTGATCACCGATACGGCGACGGCAAATGCCACGAATCAAGCCTTTGGCGCAAGTTCTGCCGTCGCGACCGATGTAGTCGCGTCTTCATCTACGCAAGCCGATCTAGCAGTGAGCACCTCAGCGACCCCAGCATCGGTTTATTCGGGTAACGACATCACCTATATTCAGACGGTTACAAACAATGGCCCGGCTAGTTCTACGAATGCGACTTTTACGGAAGTTGTGCCCACGAACACCACGTTTGCCTCTATTTCCGCGCCAGCCGGTTGGACCTGCACTACGCCGGCGGTAGGTGCAACCGGCACTGTGACCTGCACTGATGCCAGCTTGGCTTCGGGTGCATCCGCCAACATTATCGTGGTAGTGAATGTCGCTTCCTCGATTGCAGCTACCACGATCACCGCGACTTCAACGGTCTCTTCTTCTACCACTGATCCTAATTCCGCCAACAACAGCACCACAACTGCTACACCAGTAACAACCATTTGCGACTTAGCCGTGACGGATAGCGGAACACCCAGCCCAGTTACTGCAGGAAGTAATATCACTTATACGCAGATTGTCACTAACGCAGGCCCAAGTATTTGCAGTGGTGCAACATTTACGGAAGCGATTCCGACTAATACAACATTTGTGTCGCTAACCCCGGTTCCAGCCGGATGGACCTGCACGACTACCGGCTCCATCAGTTGCACCGATGCCAGCTTCGCACCCGGCACAACCAGTTCGTTCCCGGTAGTGGTGAAGGTAACGGCCGGTACCGCAGTAGGCACGATTATTACCGATACCGTTACCGTTGGCAGCACTACGCACGATTCAAACAGTGCAAATAACACTGCCACGTCGAGTATTGGCGTCACGAACGCAACGGACGCCGACCTGAGCGCCACGAATTCCGCCAGCCCGAACCCGGTGACGGCGGGCAATAACGTCACGTATACGCAGACCGTAGCCAATGCTGGGCCGGCTTCGGCAAGCACAGTTACATTTACAGAAACACTTCCAGCGAACACCACTGCGGTATCGCTGACTGGTCCTGCTGGGTGGACTTGCACGGTTGCAACGCTTAAGTGCACCATCGCCACGTTTGCGGCCAACGCCACGGCCAACTTCACATTTATCGTGACCGTGAATGCCGCTACTGCGTCTGGCACGACAATCACGCAAACGGACTCCATAGCTTCATCCGTTACCGGAGATTCGAACTCGGGGAACAACAGCGCCTCGGCCAGTGTGTATGTATCGCCTTCCGCTGCCCTATCGCTTACCAATGCCGATAGCCCAGTTCCAGTGCAGGCGGGCAATAACATCACTTACACGCAGGTGGTGACGAATGCAGGACCCAGCACGGCGACGAATGTGACGTTCAGCGAAAGCACACCGCCCAATACTACCTTCGTACAATTAACACCGATTCCGAGCGGATGGTCGTGCATTACTCCCGCTGTGGGCAGCGCAGGCACAATTACCTGTACGGATGCGAGCTTTGCTCCCGGTACAGCCAGTTTCCCGGTGGTATTGAAGGTGATTCCGGGAACAACGCATGGCACTACGATTACTGACATCGCTACCGTGAATTCCAGCACGCCCGATCCTAATTCGGCGAATAATAGTGCGTCCGCGACCGATGTGGTTGCACTTTCAACCGACGCGGATCTGGTCACTACCAATGCTGCCTCGCCGACCTCAGTCGCTGCCGGCAGCAATATCACGTACACGCAAAGTGTCACCAACGATGGTCCAGCAGTGGCAACTACGTCCACATTTACTCAGACCACGCCGCCCAATACGAATTTTCAATCCATCACTCCTCCTGCTGGATGGACATGCACCACGCCCGCGGTTGGCGCGGCAGGAACCATCACCTGTACCGACAGCAGTAGCCTGGCGGTGAATGGCGTAGCAAATTTCACTCTTGCATTACAGGTCAACGCCAACACGCCCTCGGGAACGAATATTGCCGAGACGGATACTGCAACGGCTGCGAATATTATTCCTAACTTGACGACAAATAGCGCGACCGCCAACGCGGTTGTGGCTAACGCAAACAGCGCGAATGTGACGATCACGAAGACTGCATCCCCAAGCCCAACTGTTGCGAGCGGAGATACTCTGGTCTATACGTTAGGCATCACAAACGCAGGTCCGGCTTCGGCTACAACGGTTACCGTAACCGATCCATTGCCCACGGATGTTTACTATCTTTCGGCTTCTACGACGACGGGCACTTGTTCGCAAGCCAATGGCACGGTGACGTGCCTGCTCGGCACAATGGCCAATGCCGCGACGGCGACGATCACCATTCTTACGCTTGCCGGGCCGCCCGGTACCGCGACCAACACAGCCAGCGTGACCGACGATCAGATGACGAGCCCCAACACGGCGACTCAGGTCGAAACGATCACATTTGCTACGAGTATTAAGTTGCAATCTTTCACTGCGCAACTTGGTAAAGATAAATCCGGAGCCAATCGCGCAGTGCTTCTTTGGAAGACCGGTGGTGAATCGCACAATCTCGGCTTTAACGTGTACCGTGAACAAGAGGGTGCACGTGTCCAGTTGAATTCTTCGTTGATCGCAGGCTCCGCATTACTGATGAATGGAGCCTTGCCCAAACATTCCGGCAAAACCTATACGTGGATCGATACCACAGCAGGCGCGGGAACCGGCCCTTACTGGCTGGAAGACGTGGAAGTGACAGGCGCACGTGTTCTTCACGGGCCGGTTTCGGCAACCGCTTCTTTGAATGCCGATGCAAGTCCGGAAGCAAATCTGTCCGCATCGGCGACGCTAAAAGAGCTTAGCCAGGCGCAATCTTCCGCAACTTCCGATGAAGTCATTCATCGAGCGGAAAATGTTTCACCGAATACTCCAGCCACGCTTTCTCAGCGGCAAAAGCAATTCGAGATAGCAGGCCATCCTGCCGTCAAGATTTTTGTAAAACATGAAGGCTGGTACCGAGTCGCACAGGCCGATCTGGTCAATGCCGGTCTGGATCCGAATGTCGACCCCTCGCTTCTGCATCTGTATGCGGAAGCAATCGAACAGCCCATGCAGATCACTGGAGCTGCGGCTGGTCCGGGAGGCTTCGGTTCGAATGCGGCAATTTATTTCTACGGCAATGGAATCAACACGCAGTATTCGGGCACCAGGGTTTACTTCCTTACCACCGAAGACTCAACTGGACAACGGATTCAGCAGTTGCCGCCGTCATCCGGTTCGAATCAGCCGCCTGCGAGTTTCCCGTACACGGTGGAATACACGCCGCATACAACCTATTTCTCCGCGTTGACCACTGCGAACGGGAATAATTTCTTTGGGCCGCTCATTTCGCCTACTACACTCGATGAGACCATACCTGTCGCTCATTTCGATGTGAACTCAACCGAACCTGTACAGTTGGAAATCATTTTGCAAGGAATCATCATTGCGCTGCCCCATGAGGTCACGGTTACTCTAAATGGCAGCACTCTAGGCGATATCTCTTTCACCGGCCAGGATAAAGGCCGATTGCGCTTGAGTCTTCCATCAGGACTTTTGCAGGAAGGCGCAAACATGATCACCTTCACCTCTGACAATGGCGAATACGATATGAGCCTGCTGCAATCGATACGGCTCACCTATCCGCGCCTCTACGTGGCCGATGCGAATGACAGCCTTGTATTCAGCGGACGCTCCGGAGACGAGTTGACGGTTTCAGGCTTCTCGCAATCCTCAATCGTCGTTCTCGATGTTACCAATCCGAGCCAGCCAGTCGAACTCAGTACGCGAGTCCGGCAAAGTGGCTCCTCGAAAAATGGCTATGAGCTGGCAGTGCAGGTGCCGTGGAACACAACATCGGCGCCGCTACACACTCTGCTGGCGGTAGCAAGCGATAGTGTCACTTCACCCATAGGCTTGCGGAAAAATCATCCTTCGCGCTGGCATGAAGCACAAGCCGGCAGCGATATCGCAATGGTTACAGCCGAGGCTTTTGCGGGTTCTTTACCGCCAATCGTGCAAGCGCATCAGGCAGAAGGGAAATCTTCTGCCGTCATCCCGGTCGATGATCTCTACGATGAGTTCAACTTCGGCGAGCATAGTCCTTATGCCGTCCGCGACTTTTTACAAACAGCCGTCAAGGTGTGGCACATTACGCCGAAGTATCTTCTGCTCAACGGTCGTGCTTCCATGGATCCGCGCAACTATCTCGGCTTCGGCGATCTCGATTTCGTACCGACAAAGATCATCGCGACGAGTGGCTTGATGACCGCCTCCGACGACTGGTTCTCGGATTTCAGCAACACCGGACTGCCAACCATCGCAACCGGACGCCTGCCCGTGAGCACGCTGGCCGAAGCTCAACTTATTGCTGGCAAAATTTCAACCTACGAAGGCCAATCCACCAACGGGCCATGGACCTCGCAGGCGATGATGGTTGCGGACGTAAATGATACGGAGAACTTCACGAAAGACAGTCAGCTCGTGCAGGCGCAGTTGCCCAGTTCCATACAGGTGACCGACGTCTTTGCAACGACGATGGGAGTTCCGCAGGCGCAGCAGGCCATTGTTGCCGGCATCAACTCCGGACAAGTTTTAGTGAATTACACGGGACACGGCTCCGAAGATATGTGGTCCGGCGACGATCTGTTCGATAACAACTCCGCAAATTCGTTGACCAACGGCACTGCCTTGCCGGTGTTCCTCATCATGGACTGTCTCAACGGATTCTTCCAGGATGTTTACGACGAGCCGCTCGGTGTCACGCTGATGCTGGTGCCGGATGGGGGCGCGGTTGCCGTGCTGGCTTCCAGCGGATTGAACGTGCCAACGCCTCAGATCATTCTCGATAAGCTGACCGTAAAAGGGGCGATGGGTCCAGCGCAATTGACATTGGGCGATTCCATCATTCAGGCGAAGTCAGGCATCACCGACCTAGCGGTGCGCAAGACGTACAATCTTCTCGGCGATCCTGCTATGCGCATTAAGCGTTCGTCTGCCAGTCCGGCGCATTGATGCCTACGCCTGTGCCACATCGGCAAAAACCGCGGCGCGGCGTAGCGGCTCGGCAATGGCTTTCATTACTTTTTCGAAGCCCGCAAAATCGAGCGACTGAGCGCCGTCCGAAAGAGCCCGTTCCGGGCAGGGATGCACTTCGATAATCAATCCGTCGGCTCCCACGGCGACCGCGGCACGCGATACCGCTCCAATCAAACTCTGCTTGCCGGTTCCGTGCGAAGGATCGGCGATCACCGGAAGATGAGAAAGATCGCGTGCCAGAGCCACAGCGGCCAGATCGAAGGTGTTGCGCATTTCTGTTTCAAACGTTTTGATGCCGCGCTCGCATAGTACTACCTGATGGTTTCCACCCGAAAGCAAATATTCCGCTGCCAGCAGCCATTCTTTTACCGTGGCGGAGGGCCCGCGCTTCAACAGCACCGGCTTGTTGACGGTGGCCAAGCGGCGGAGCAGCGCGAAGTTCTGCATGTTGCGCGCGCCTACCTGCAGCATGTCGACGTGCTCGCAAATGATGTCCACGTCCTCCGTGCTCATCACTTCCGTAACCACGGGAAGCCCGGATTGCTCCCGCGCTTCGCGCAGAATCTTCAGAGCCTCCAACCCCAACCCCTGAAAATCGTAAGGAGACGTTCGCGGCTTGTAAGCTCCGCCACGTAGCATAGTTGCGCCTGCGCGCTTCACGGCATGAGCCGTGTCGATTAACTGCTCACGCGACTCCACTGAGCACGGTCCAGCGATGATCACAACTTCGTCACCGCCTATTCTTACGCCGTTCACATTCACGATGGATCGCTCCGGTTTTACCTGCCGGCTGACCAGCTTGAATGGCTGCGCGATAGCGACAACATTATCTACGCCCGGCGCCACCTGTAGCGCCTCGATCTCATGCCGCCGTCCGCTGCCCACTGCCGCAACGATAGTTCGCTCCGTGCCGCGCGTTACGTGCGGCTGATAACCCGCCTCGCGAATCCTTTCGATAACGTGCGCAATCTCTTGTTCACTGGCCTTCTCCGACATATTGACAATCATTGCTTTTACCCTCCTGGGTCCATCGTAAAAAGCAAAAGCCGCGATTGAATCGCGGCTTAGGGCTGAACTTGGTTTCGATCTAGTGAATCATGTTTCGCTCGATCTCTTCGCAAGTGCCGCCGCAGCCGCTACTGCACTAAACCAGTAGCGAAACTGCACGGTAAACGAGGTAAATCGAGTCATAGATTTTCTGTGCGCGAACTGTGCAACAACTCGAGCCAGAATTATTGGATCGAGCTTGCCGTGTTTGAAAAAACGTTGTTGGCGTTGGACCCGATCAGACGAATCGTTCCAACCACCAGAACCAAAATCACCGCCAGCATCACTGCGTATTCCGCAATATCCTGCCCCTCGTCATCCAACCATAATCTGCGAATAAATTTAGACATACATACCTCCAACCGGATGGGTCTATTCTTAGAGGGAAGAACAGAAATTAGTGTGTTCCATGATGCCGCAGGATCGGAAACTTGTCAACGCAGAATATTGATTTTTGCAAGCCATTTCGACGATTCGGGAGTGGGCATTTCGAAATAGTAGTTTCCTGATTTCGATTATGCTTTTCTTCGCGACCCGCGAGTCCTCCGCGCCCCTGGCGTCAAAGATTTTTGCTTCCAAAATTAGGACACTATCTCGAAATCGCGGTTTAAATTGGTTCTGCCGCTGTGTCATCATGTCTCGACAGAGGAAAGGGTCCGGCTATCGGAGGTTCCGCGATGACAAGCACATCTATTGTGAAACGAATCAGCCCCATGCTGGTGACTGCCAACATGCAGGAAACTATCTTGTTTTACCAGAGTGTACTTGGATTTAAGCTAATCGTGGAATCAGCCGAATACTCGATAGTGGAACGGGATGGCCAAACCATTCATTTTCAGAAAGCCGCATCCGAGGAGGTTATGAAATGTGTCCGCGACCATACCGAAATATACCTTGAGGTTTCTGGCATTCATATTTTGTGGGAGCATGTGAAAACCTTCAAGGACCGTTACAGGGTCCGGGACTTATTTGACAGGGTATATGGAATGACCGAGTTCCACATTGATGATCCGAACGGGTGCTTGGTGTTTGTTGGAGAGCCTACATCCAAGGCAAACTAACACCAATATATTCGAACAGACCACTACGCAGGGACTCGTTAAAAAGATTCTCGCGCCGCTGAAATAGGTACAGCCATATTGTTTCCCGGGACCGTTGGTTGAACGAGCATTTGCGCCGACTGCTGTGCATAACGCAGAATGCTTTCTGGAAATATCCCTAGATAAATTGTCGCGACGATGCAGATAGCCAACGCCAGGCGTAAGGTGAAGGGAACTGGACTGACCGGAACGGTTTTGCGCGATTCCTTCATGTACATCATCACGATAATGCGCAAATAGTAGTATGCGCCGATGCCGCTATTGAGCACGCTGACGATGGTGAGCCAGATTAGATTCGCTTTGACCGCGGCGCTGAACACATAAAACTTGGCAAAGAAGCCGCCGGTCATGGGAATGCCGATGAGCGACAAAAGGAAAACCGTGAGCGTAGCGGCAAGGTATGGAGAAGTTTTTCCTAATCCCTCGTAGTCTTCCAGCGTTACGTAGCGTTCGCCGGCATTGGCGAAGTGGCTGACCACGGCAAAAGCGCCCGCGTTCGTGACTGCGTAGGCTGCGGTGTAAAACATGACGGCCGAAGTGCCGAGTTCGGGAGCGGCGGCGAAGGCAACCAGCATATATCCCGCGTGCGCAATGGAGGAATATGCCAGCAAACGCTTAACGTTGCCCTGCACCAGCGCGCTGATATTTCCCAACGTCATGGAGAGCGCGGCGACAATCCAGATGACCCAGAAGATGGCATGCACGTTGATGACGAAAACGACGCGCAGCAAAACCGCAAAAGCTGCGGCTTTCGGCCCGGTCGACATCAATCCAACAATCGGCGCAGGCGCGCCTTCGTAAACATCAGGCGTCCAGACGTGGAACGGCGCAGCGGCTACTTTGAAGCCGAGGCCGACAAACATCAAGGCTACCGCGGCAAATGCCAGCGTTGGAGCCGGCCCAGCCCGCAAAATTCTCGCGATCTGATCGATATTAGTCGATCCTGTGGCTCCGAACATCAGCGCCACGCCGTAGAGGAAAAATGCAGTGGCAAACGATCCCAGCAGGAAATACTTCAGCGAAGATTCCGTGCTGGAAGCTTCCTGCCGCCGAAATCCGCTCAGAATATACGAGGAGATGGAGGATATTTCGAGCGCGATGAAAATCAGCACGAGTTCGACGGCCGAGGACATCAGCGCCATACCGACGGTGCCGAAAAGAATCAGCGCGTAGTATTCTCCGGCGCGAATATGCTGCACCGCCATGTAATCGTAGGAGCTGAGAATGACGATCGCGGCGATGGCAATTACCAGTACGTGAAAGAAGATGCTGAAGCCATCCACTTGAACTGTGTTCCAGAAAGCGAGACCGGGGACTTGCGCCATGAACCAGGTTGCGCCGATCCCCGCCAGTGCGCCCAGAAAGGCGATCCATCCCAGCATGCGCTGTCCGGTTTCTTTATCGAGCAGCGGCTCCATAAACATGACGATCATGCCAAAGATAGAGAGGACGATCTCGGGAAGAATGCGGGCATACTCCGCGCTTTGCGGCAAGATTTGCGAATAGGCCGGAAACAAAGTCAGCATGATGGTGGCAAGGGACACGGTTATTGTCATTGGCCCACCACTCGGCTGGCCAAGTGCACAAAGGGTGTAAGCGCTGCTTGCACCGCAGAATCGATTGCTCCCAGCCACAGGATCGGCGCCACTCCCATCACCAGCGCGGCCACGGCGCAGGGCCATACCGCCCATTTTTCGAATCCGGAGAGATCCCGCAAGGAATTATTTATCGTGTGTGTAACCTTGCCATAGAAAACTCGCTGATACATCCATAGCAGGTAAACTGCGCTCCAAATCACTCCGGTCGCACCAAGAATTCCATAGATGGGTTTTGCCTGAAACGCGCCACTCAGCACGAGGAATTCGCCGATGAATCCATTTAGCAAAGGCAGTCCGCCGGAGGCAAGCACGATGAACAAATATGACGCAGCGTAAACCGGCATGGTCGAAGCCAGGCCGCCGAATTCGCTGATTTCATACGTATGCCGGCGCTCATGCAGAATTCCGGAGAGCATGAATAAGCCGCCGGTTGAAATTCCGTGCGCCAGCATGACGAACATTGCGCCATTGAGTCCGGCCTGCGTGAAACTGAAAATCCCGAGCACCACGAATCCCAAGTGGCTGACCGAGGAATAGGCGATCAGCTTCTTCATGTTGGGTTGCACCATGGCGACCAGCGCGCCATAGATGATGCCGATCAGCGCGAGAATCATGATCCACCAGGCGTTCCGGCGAGCTTGCTCGGGAAACAGTCCAAGGTTGAAGCGGAGCATTCCATAAGTTCCCATCTTCAGCAGAACTCCGGCCAGCAACACTGAGCCGGCGGTCGGCGCTTCCACGTGCGCATCGGGCAGCCAGGTGTGGAACGGGAAGAGTGGAACCTTTACCGCGAACGCCAGGAAAAATCCAAGGAAAAGCCATTGCGCTGCGGCGGGGAACTGCGGAACCACGCCGCTGGCGATCTGCTCGCGAATGGTTACAAAGTCAAAGCTGCCAGTGTGCGCGTAGAGCCACAGAATTGCGGCCAGCATGAACACCGATGCGATCATGGTGTACATAAAAAACTTTACCGCGGCATACACTTTGCGCTCGTGGCCGAAAATGCCGATCAGCAGCGCCATCGGGATCAGCGTGGCTTCCCAGAAAAAATAGAAGAGAAAGAGGTCGAGCGAAGTGAACACGCCGATCAGCGCGGTTTCCAGAATCAAGAGCAGTATGAAGAATTCCTTGACCCGCTCGTGAATCGAGTTCCAGGAAATCAGCACGCACAGCGGCGTTAGAAAAGTGGTGAGCACGATCAGCCAGAGCGAGATGCCGTCGATACCCATGTGGTAGTGGATGTTTGGCGTCGAGACCCAAGCCTTATCAATCTCGAAGCGAAACTCGGCGTGTTCGCGATGAAAATGCGCAGGCAGATGCAACGATAGAGCGAAGGTAAGAAGGGAAATCACGAGCGCGAAAATTCGAATGTCGCGGTCGCGCCGGGGAAACAGCATCAGCAACAATCCGCCGGCCAGCGGAGTGAAGGTAATGAGCGAAAGAATGATGGGGCTGAGATTTTCCGTGTTCATCGGCTCACCGCCATCCAGACCATGAATGCAATCACCACAGCGGACCCGGCTGCGATCCAGCCCGCGTAAGAGCGAATGTTGCCGGACTGCATGTGCCGCGCTTCATCGGAGAGATGTCGCGCGCCGTCCCCGGCATCGTTCACGGCGGCATCGATAATCTTGCGGTCGACTCCCTGCCAAAGAATTCGCGTCGAGCCTTCGATCAGAGGTTTAACAAGAAACGCGCCGTAAAATTCGTCCACATAATATTTGTGCGCCAACGCCTGATACGCGCCCTGCATGGAAGCCGCAATTTTTGCCGGCAACTGCGGATTGCGATAATAAAGCTGCCACGCCAACGTAAAGCCAAGCAGCGCGGCCAGCACTGAGATTCCAGTGAATAAGAGTTCGGTAGAGGCTCCGGTTTTCGGCTCCGGTCCTTCGGTTTCCTGCTCGGATGCGCTCTTCTCGCCCACGGCATTTTGTACGCCCGCCGGAGCGCCGGCATGAAATACCGGGCCAAGAAATTTGTCGAAGTGGTTGCTTCCACCCAGCGATCCGGGCACGCCAACATATCCGCCGACCACGGAGAGGATGGCGAGAATCACCAGCGGAATTACCATGACCCTGGGGCTCTCGTGTATGCCGCCATGGCCGTGCGCTCCGTGGGCATCGTGCGCCGAAAGTCCTCCATGGCCGGATTCAGCCTCGCCGCGGTATTCGCCAAAGAATGTCATGAACCAGAGCCGGAACATATAAAAGGAAGTGACGAAGGCCGTGACGAGGCCGACCAGCCAGTAAACCCAGCTTGCCTCATAGGCGCGCCACAGAATTTCGTCTTTGCTGAAAAATCCCGCGAGACCGGGAATGCCGGCGATGGCTAAAGTGCCGGCGGTCATGGTCCAGAAGGTCCATGGAATTTTAGTACGCAAGCCCCCCATCTTCCGCATGTCCTGTTCGCCGCCGACGGCATGAATTACCGATCCGGCGGCCAGGAACAACAGGCCTTTGAAGAATGCGTGGGTCATCAGGTGGAAGATGCCGGCCGAGAATGCTCCCACACCGCAAGCCATGAACATGTAGCCGAGCTGGGAGACAGTTGAGTAGGCGAGAACTTTCTTGATATCGGTCTGCGTGATGCCAATGGTCGCAGCGAAAAATGCGGTCAGCGTTCCGATGATCGCGACCACGGTCAGCGCCATCGGGGCGCGCTCGAAAATCATGTGCGAGCGCGAAACCATATACACACCCGCGGTCACCATTGTCGCCGCATGGATCAACGCGGAGACCGGCGTAGGGCCTTCCATAGCGTCCGGCAGCCAGACGTAGAGCGGAATCTGCGCCGATTTGCCGGCCGCGCCCACCATCAGCAAAATTCCAATCGCGGTCAGTAATCCTGCGGTGGCGGTCTCCGCGCCTAAAGGCAGAACGCTTTGGAACACGCGATCGAAATTCAGCGAGCCGAAATGTTTAATAATCAAAAACAGCGCGATCAGAAATCCGAAGTCGCCGATGCGGTTGACAATGAAGGCTTTTTTCCCGGCGGACGCCGCGGAATCTTTGGTAAACCAGAAGCCAATCAGCAGATAAGATGCGAGGCCCACGCCCTCCCAGCCGATGAACATCTGCAAGTAATTCCCGGCAAGGATCAGCGTCAGCATGAAAAACATGAACAGGTTCAGGTAGGTGAAGAACCGGTAGTAGCTCGGGTCCTCCCACATGTAGCCCACGGAGTAGATGTGAATGAGGAATCCGACGCCGGTAACGACCAGCAGCATGATCAGAGAGAGTTGATCGAGGTAGAACGCGAAGTCAACGCTGAAGCCGCCCGAGCGAATCCAGTGCGCCAAAAATTCCTGATAGGGAAGGTCGATCGAAGATGCCTGCCAGGCTACCTTGAGCGCCCACAGAAATGCCGCGCCCGAAAAAAACAGGCCGACGGTGCTGACCGCCGTGCGCGACGACTTCTTCCCGAGAAAGCCGTTGATCGCCGTGCCCGCCAGTGGCAGCACCGGAATCAGCCAGAGATTGAGATTCGCCGTCATAGTTTGAGCAGATTCACCTGATCGACGTTCAGAGTTTCGCGCGTGCGGTAGACGGCGATGATGATGGCGAGTCCCACAGCCGCTTCCGCGGCGGCCACCACCATTACGAAGAAGACGAAAACCTGGCCGGCCAGCGCATGCCAGTGAGCGGCAAATGCGACGAATGAAAGATTAACGCCGTTGAGCATCAGCTCAATCGACATAAAGATGGTGATGATGTTGCGCTTGATCAGAAATCCCGCCACGCCGCAGGCAAACAAAATGCCGCTCAACACGAGGTAATAAGAGAGGGGAACCATCAGTCCACCACCTCCGTGAGCGTGGGGGCTGCCGGGGACGTCGGCGGCTTGCTCGCCAAAACGACCGCGCCCATGATCGCGATGAGGATCAGGATGGAAGTGATTTCGAATGGCAGCAAAAATTCGTGGAATAGCAAAGACCCGAGTGTCTTCGGTGA
>DATHMV010000046.1:0-12638 GCA_035486715.1 Candidatus Aquilonibacter sp. | reverse complement strand
ATCATGCACCGTGCGGGCCAGATGTTTGGGCGCCTCGAGCTTGCCCTCAACGAACGCCTCGTAGATGACCACCTTAGCGGTGACATCGGTCAATTCACTTCTCTGCCAGGCTTCGACCTGCTTTCGCATCGGCTCGAAATTTCGCTGCATTCGATCCACGCCGACCGCCATGCAATCGATGAGCGAAAACGACTTCGAATGTTTTGCGAGCACTGGCGTGAAGTCCCCCGCGAACGCCATGTTCGAGCACACGAACACGCGATAGCCACAGGTCAGCGCCAGACGCATGCTCTTGTCATGGGAGTTCCGCAAACCGATGGAGAAGCGGCATCCTTCCATCTCGGTTGTGAGATCGAGGACGCCGAACCCCTTCATGCCGTCCGGTGAAACCGCATACTCGTCGTGGACCACGCCGATGTGGCGAAATCCCAGAGTCTCGATCAAGGCTTGCACAATTTCGTGATGCGGCACAGGGCGGTGGGTTTCGGTTGCTGGTGGTGTGGGCACCAGGGCTAGTTCTTCGCGGCCAATCGTCCGGCCACTGTAGCCAATGAGCGTACTGGTTTCTGACATACTGTTTTCTCCTTTGTGATTTGAAATACGATCTTCGAACTCGAGGAATTCCGCGCGGCGCCTTCTGCCGGAGGACAATTCCGGTCGCCGCCCAAAGACCAGAATGGGTGCCGTCTCGAAGACCCCTTCGACCAAACCGGCCGGATCATCCTGGGCGTGAAAAATGCTCTCTTCGGAGGCGGAGGCATCATCGGTGCGGACAGAAGTTGTTGGGAACAGCTTTTGATGTTCCAGGTTCAGCGCTTTCCAGACGGCATCCGCCGTTTCGCCGATGCCATTCCTCTCGACCAGTTCCCGCGCCATTGCCGACAGCATGTCATCGTCTTCATCGATCGACTGCAAGCCCTCGCCGGCAAACTTACCTTCCATGGTGAGAGCCACGAGGAGCTTCTTCCCCATGAGGCGCAAACAGGAGGTCTGCATTGTCCCTTCGTAGCACAGAAACTTCACCCGCACTGGCCGCCTTTGACCGATACGCCAGGATCTCCGACTCGCCTGCCGCAAAGTATGCAGCGAGTATCCCGACTCGTAGAAAAGGATCGTCGGGAAATCCAACAGGTCCAGACCGGTTTCCACTAGTTTCGGATGGCAGATCACGACCTGTGTGCCGTCCTTGACCTGCCTTGCGTACCAAGCTTCCCGCTTGGACGTGTCCACACTCGCACGTAAGACCACCGTGCGGATTCCTTCGTTGTCGAGGATTCGTCGAAGGCGCGCGGTCACATCATGCTTGGTGGTGTATACGACAAAGACCTGGCAGCGGCGTCCTTCGGCCAGTTCTTTCTTGATCTCTTCGACCAGCTTGCGCTCTTTCGAGTAAACACCGTCTTCGGCAAGGTCACGGGGTTCGGCAATGACGAACCGGACTGTGCGTTTGAGTTCCGAATCGAATTCTTTGCCGTAGAGGGTTCCGAGCCCATACGGGTGATCCGGATAAACCAGCAATGTATTCAGCATGATGCTCAATGCCGAACGGTTACCCCGGTGAGCTTTCAATGCTTTCCGAATCTCATGTTCTAGCTCGCGGTACGCCTCCCGCATCGGGGGATCCATCGGAACGCTAAGATAAGTTTCCTCGTAGGGCGGCAGTTCCGCGGAGATGTCTTCGAGGAACACAAAGGCGCACAACTGCATGAGGAATTCGCCAAACAGCAGCGGTGAGGCTCCCGGCTTGCGGCGCACCGTGCTTGTCGATTTCGCCTTGGAGCAGGCGTTGTTGGTGGGTTCTACCTTGGTGATGGTTTCGAGCACTCCGTAGTCCTGAATGAAGGAACTTCGTCCTGTCGTACCCCACTCGTAGCCATGTTCCTTCATCCGTCTCGCTTCCAGACGGAAGAGCGTGTTGAAGAGGTCGTCTGCATAGCCACCCAGCAGTGTGCCGGTCAGCCCGACGATCCGGTCAGTGCAGGAAGCTAGCGTGCCGAGGGCGTTGCCCTGAGCGGTGTCGCCCGCAAGCTGGTGGATTTCGTCGCAAATCGCATAGTCGAACCATTCCGGCATGTAGCGTCCAATGAATTCAATCGGAGCCATGCGGCGGATCTTGTCCGCATCCGCCTGCCAGAGCGGGCTATGCAGCGACCGGCAAGACTTCTCGCCCCTGGTTTCGATGATTTCGGAAATTTTGGTCTTCTCAAAGTCACATGCCACCAATCGGCTGTCGTTCACGATTACGGGCTTGCCCGTATCCGAATTCACCACGCAGCCAACGTATGGGCCAGAACCTGGCACCCGGTATGCGTGCCGCCAGAAATAGCCGAGCTTCGCCCGCTCACGTCCGACAATAAATAAGGATGGTCTCCCGCAGAGCGATAGCCAGCGCTTACGGGCACTTGCTGAATCCTTTCGCATCCGCAGCTCACTCAACGTCGTGCGCAGCCCTTCCCGCACAATGCGGCCCTGCCTCAACCGGACTTCGTTCACTCCGTGGCACTTGTTTTCGTCGCCGCCATTTCGCAAATCATCAATCAGGAAGACGCGTAACCGCGGTATGGTCAGAAAAGCTTCTCGCGCCCACTTCTCGACCAGGTGGGGTGGAACCATGGCTAGCGCCGTGAACGAGCTTCCGCCGCAGTGGACGTCGATTGCTCCCAAAGAGATCAACGTCTTTCCGGTACCGCACTCCGCGACCACCATGGCGGTCCGCGCTTGGTGCCAGCGGTTGGCCACTCCCATGATGGCGATTATCTGAGCTGGAAAAGGTGTTCGTAGCAGCCCTTCAATCCGAGGTGAAACCGGATCGTCGAATTGATGAAGCGCCGGGTATTGCTGCAGAATGCGGTCTCCCAAGAGTGCCGCGTGACGTCTCATGTAGTCGTAGATTGTGGACAGTTCTGGCATGGAGTCCTTTGGTACGGAGGGGGATCTAGGGAAGAGAACGGGAGAGCAATGAGAAAAGACAGGCAAGCAATGAAGAGTGGTGTGAAAGGCTAGTTAGCCAGCAGGAAAAGGTCTGCCAGAGTCAGGGCCGACCAGCAAATCGAACCTGCTTCAGCCGGGAGACTGATGGCTCCACTCTCCACGCCCCAACTGAGCCAGGAAAGAAACTGTTCCTTTTCTCCTTCGACGAACACGGGGGCGCATCCGATGCCGAGAGCCGGAATGATCGCGTGATGTGTCTGCAGTTCACTCGCAAACCAGTCAGACCAGTCCGGCATTCCCGGAATCCCGTGAATATGGGCAAGAGAGGCCCAGATGAATTCGTTTTCTGAGCTTGCTAGCAGAGTTCGTCCCGAACCCGTCGAGACGTTGCTAGATGCAAATTCTTCCGACAACGCGATCAGGTGACGTAGCGGGTTCTTGCATCCGGCAAGCTGTAGCGCACCTTTGAAACACTGCGCGTTCCGTTCGAGACAGACTCGAATCGGCTGCACACCTGGCCCTTCCACCAGGAACCCGTCTCCGAGAGAGATCGCCGCGCTGACGGCCGCAATCTGCGTGTCCCCTCCAATTACTGAAATGAGATGAGCTTTGGCCTGCCGGGGTGGATCGGGCAACACCTCGCCGATGAACCGGTCGAGCCGTAGCCTGATGCTGGTGGTCGTCTTCTCCGTGCTCTTCACGTAGGTGAGCCAACCGAATCGAAGATGAGCGTTTTTCATTCTGGCTCCTTCTTTTCGTGCGTGAGAACCCGGGTATTTCCGTTGGCAAAAACAAGCGTTAACTCATGCGAGAACCGTTCCCGGTCGTGCAGGATTTTGGTTCCGTCTTCTTCCTCTTCTTCCCAATGGTCACAGAATTTCACAGAGCGCCAGTGGGCGATGTGGCGATCTTCCCCTTCGCCGAATACTCCATTGAGCATTCCTGCAGTACAGAGTAATCCGACATGACCGCCGTGCAGAGGTGTGAGCGGCCGGCCTCTAACATCATTGACCTTGGGTAAAAGAACACGGCTCGCTTGGCGATATGCGGCGGACTCAAATAACAGGTCCTCCACTTCGTCCAATGGAATACCCATGTTGGTCAGGACCGCCGGCCCTGACGCAGGGACTTCATAACGTCCCTCGGCAGTGTCCCCCAGAGGTTCAAGCCCGGACTTCGTTGCTAGTGTTTCGAGGTAGCGCACTACCTCCAACAAGGCCGCGTCGAAAATCTTGGCATGTCGTTTGCGGCGTGTTCCCAGAACCACAATCTGCTTATATTGCACGCAACTGGGTTCGGTGAGCCCCAATACGCGCAACTCCGTGAAATGCTCGCTCAGGAGTCTGGCACATTTCGCCAGACGCAACTGCGGGATGACAAACAGCAACACTCCTCCAGGTCTGAGCCAGCGATAGGTATGTTCCAGAAAGACCAGTTCCAGTCTCTGATTGTTGCTCTCTCCCGATTCCCAATCGTACGGAGGATTCAGATAAAGGAGTGAGAATGCTTCCGGTGAGCACCGGACATCCATGGTGTTGGTCTGCAAGGTCTCGATTCCCAAGGTTCGCGCTTGTTCGGCCCGATTAGCATCGATCTCGATGCCATAGCGATGGGCGGTTACGCCGTCCAGCAAGTGATTGAATGCCACGCCATCGCCCACGCAGGGATCGAGTGCCGAGAATTCCGAGGCGAAAGCAAGAAAATTCCTCATCCTCGCTGCCTCCGGCACCGGCAACGGGAAAAATCCCAGCTTGATTTTTCCAGGCGGTCTCATTTCGCCACCCCATTGAGCGCCCGCGCCACGAGGTCTCCAATTCCATCTGAATCGGATCTATCGCTCACCGCGATGAACGAGCAGAGACCGTTCACTGGGATCGGCCGCTCATCTTCAACTCTGTAGCCGCGCTCGATGTGTTGTTGTTTTCGCTGCTCAAATAAGTCGGGTTTTGTGGTTACACGAATTCTCATGGCCATCCTCATTTCTCATCAGTTGGCGATCAGGTGGAAGGCGGGCGGGTTATGGAACGCAGGTACTAATCTTGGAGTGTGCGCGAGCCCGTCGGAGAACTTTACGCGGCTGTCTCTGGTTCGTTGTCCTTTTCTGGAACGAACCTCTCCAGAGGATCGAAAATCGACGGCACGGCTGTCCTCCGTCATAGAGCTCAAACATGAGTTCACCGGAGACATAGAGCGCAACGGGCGAGGGAATCACTAGGGGACGGGCAAGATCGGGAGAACCCGGAGGACTGTTCTCGATCATACTGATCCTCCTTTGCTGCTGCTGTGTTCCAAAACCCGCGCTTGCAGAGGGCGTCAATTACAAGCGCTCGGCCTCACGCGATCGATCTGTCGCCATGGCAGGACCTGACGCCAGCAACCGGCCAGGGCAGGTGGCATAATCACTTCTGTGGCGTCAATAGTTCAAATCCCGACCGAGGCTGTCCTGAAAGACATTCGGCGGATTCAAGTGTTTACTATCGCCTGGATGAGCGTCGAAGCTACCCTATCGCTGTGGGCCGCGTGGACGGCCCGCAGCCCCGCCTTAGCCGGCTTTGGGGGAGACAGCGCCATCGAATTGATGTCGGCGGCGATTGTGCTGTGGCGCTTTCGTAAGCTTGCATCGGAGCACGCAGAGCGACGTGCTTCGCGTATCGCGGGCGGTCTGCTTGTAGTGCTCGCTGTGTATGTGGTATTGGCTTCGGTGATGTCTCTGCTCGGGTACGGCGAACCAAGACCTAGCTATTTGGGGATGGCGGTCTTGGTGAGCGCAGCGCTTATCATGCCGGCGCTTGCCAAGGAGAAACGGCGTCTATCAGCGATGACAGGCAGTGCTGCTCTACGAGCCGACGGTGCCGAGTCTGCTTTGTGCGCTTACCTCTCGATCATCGCTCTTATGGGTCTCGCCGTTCATACAATCTGGCACATTGCATGGGCCGACCCGATTGCAGCATTGGCAATTACTCCGCTGATCGTGGTCGAGGCACGGAAGGCTATGCGCGGCAAGGCTTGCGGCTGTTGTTAGCAACGAATCCGCACACGCCGCCAACCTTGATAGACGGGGTACTGTTGGAATCTGGCCCGGCTAGCCGCTCCGCACAGCTCAGATAAAAACTTCCGGGGCGAAAGGGAATTTGTCAGCGGTGGAGCCTCGTGTCATCCTGAACGAAACGCTGACCATACATCCAGCGTTCAGGCTTGATTTGCGAAAGCCAGTCTTGTGCTGTAGGAATTCGCCCCAGGTCCTCCCTCACATGTTGTTCCCCAATGTAGCGGACTGAAATCTCGGCTCCGTCATCGTTGTGGATGCTAACGCCAAAGATGCTTTCGGCGAGGAAAATTCCTTCGGCGTGATGTCGGAGGGCGCGGTGGCGGAAGTCGGCGAAAAACGCCTTCGATTCGTCAAACCAACGGTGGATCGCGAGGTAGTCCTCGGCTTTGCCGCCGAATTTCTTGGCGCTGTTCCGTGCGTGTTCAATGGGGTGTGCCATAGCTAGATCTCATATGTGCTGGTCGTGTAATCCTCAAAACGGTCATTGCGCTCAACCGTGATCTTCCGCGTGGCGACGTCGAGGACCACGTCGCCGAAGCCCCCGCAGTCGTTTTCATAGCCCATCGGGACTAAGGTTTCGAAGTGCTCCTGCAAGTAAGCTGCGTTGTGGGCAACTGGCCCGTGTTCTTCGTAGGCATAGTATTCCGAATCAAAGCACCGCACTTCATCGGTAACGCCGCTGTCTCCGTAACCGTCAAAGTGAACGGCAACGAAGGTGACGGCCGCCGCAGCAAGGTTCTCGCATTCCGCGAGGATGGTCGCTTTGGCTTGGGTCTCTTCGGGAGATAAGGATTCGGAGTTTGCCCCTTCGATGTCCGTCATGCTCAATTCCTCCTTCTGCAAGTTCTTCCAAGGTTTCCTTTTCTTTCAAGTCTCACGGGAATCTATGGCTGGGTCTGCGCTTCGACTTCTTTCTCAAGAGCCACTACCAGAGTGTGCAGACCCTGAAGATCATCGAGCTTCGATGGTGGTGCATTCAACGAGGAGATGACTCTCTGGACGGTTTCCGGTGAGAGTCTTGCCTGGGCTGCCTCTAAACGCGCCATGCCTCGCTCCGCGCCCCGCATCTGCGCCAAAACCTTGTCAAGTGCAACGGTCTCTTGGATCTGTTGGGGACTCCAGACTCGGGCAACATTCTTCAGCAAGCCACGATAGAGGCGCTTACCAATCTTGGTCTCCGTGGCTTCGATCGCGGCAATCAGGCTTTGGCGATGGCCGTTCGTCTCTGGACCCGTGTGACCGGCATTACTGGTGTGCCCATTGGCCCGAACGAGTGCGTGACGGTTTCGCCTGGGTTTCGGCCGGAGCCCGGCAAGCCAGCCGTTCGGTGTCGCCCACCGCGGCAACTTCGGGATCTTGGTCGGGAGGGCGTGCTCGCCCAACGCGACCCATTCCCCATCGATGTCGTATAGATAGCGTCCAAGTCCAAAACAAGACAGAGCGCGTTTAAATGCCTGGGCCTCTGCAGCCGTCAAAGCATTTTCTTTGTCCGACCACTCCTCTCCAGTGCCGGAGTTTGTCCCAATGCATGCAATGGTCACTTCGCATGTAACCAAGATTTTCGCAGCCGGGCCCCGCCTAGCGCGCTGAACGGGAGCACTGGAATGTACAGCGTATTTGCGGCTCCAGCCGGCGGGAGTAAACACGTCATTGAGCCGATCGCTGTAAGCCCGTGGGTCGGCGTACGGAACCATCAGCCCAAGCGTTCCGTCATCGCTGTATTCAGTGACCCGCCACTGAATAACGACCAAATCAAACGGAATCGCCAATGCCTGTAAAGCTACGTCCAGTTGCTCGTGCTCGGGACTTTGTCTTGGAACACTCGGTGGCGATGCTGCGGAAGGCAAACCACTCTCCACTTGGCTAGGAATGGAATTCATCTGGAGTCTCCGTCGGTCAAGGAGTCTGGGCTGATCTAGCATCCCGGCTTGGGATTGTTCGGCGAGTGACTGTGCTGAACGGCATTCTCAAGCCGGGATTTCGCGTCTCCAGCGACTTCCAGCGTCAATCACTCGCGGGACAATCCGTCGGCTGGCGATCGGGTAGCCACTCCGTAATTGCTAGAAGGACAGAACCCGTTCGCTTGGCAGGCACAACGAGTTTCGAAGAGGTGCTCTTGTGTTTCGATTTGGAAGCGAGAAGATGAACGGCGCACGGCGCCCGAGCTTACGAATTGCTCGTTGAGCCTTTGGCTGCTAGTAGTGATCCAACACGCTCACGGCTCGGCTGGTCTCCGACATAGCAGAGCCCCACTAGTTCCTCGCCAGCCTCGGCGACGAGGCAGACTAACTGGCCACGGTCGATGGAATAGACCGGATGGGACGGGACGGCGCTGAACTCAAAGCGTGCGCCAGAATCGCAGGGATTGTCGGGGAATTTGATCTCGATATGTTTTCTCCTCCGCCCGAGTTCGAGGAGAAAGCAGGGGACGACAACATTCGATGCCTGCACGATTCCTCCACACTCGCAGATTCAGCAGGAAGTCCTCGAAGGCCAGCAAAGACGTAAGAGATTAGACGAGCCCTGGTCCGCTCGCCCCATGAGTCCGGCTGCACCGCCAGCTCAAGGATCTGCTCGTTCAGCGGCGCCAGGAAGCGAGCGAAGCCCATTTGCCGCAGATTTTCCACGAAAACAGAAGAACTGTCCAGCAGGTGCTCACATTGTTCAAAGATTTGTGCCGCCTCTTTCGATCCGATGCGGGGGACTTTTGTCTATTCCGCCCCCGATTTCCGGGTGTGGCGTCAGGCATATTCACCCCTCTCTCCTGGTGACCCGGACAGTTCCGGGTTGTGCGGCCAGGAGAGATACAGGAATTGTGGGCGGGACATTATAAAGCGCAAAACGCTTGTGGATTCGCTTTGAACCTGAGCTGAAACAAAAGGCACATAAGTGGCCAAGTTAACCTGCAGAAAGGATCGTGTCACATCTCTGTCCGAGCAGTTGTGCCAGGACCTCCGAGTCGCGGGCGGCATCTACAGGGTCCCGACACAAGGCGGAGCGAAGTGCTGTTTTAAGCCAGAAAGAAGCGGCTGGGTCGGCAAGAACTTCGTCAATGCTTGGTAGATCAACCGGTCCCGCGCTCTGGTACATTTCCAGGCCCTTCACATCGCTCTGCCAGCAATTGCATTGACATCCGCACTCCGCTCGTCGGTTACATCGTGGGTGCTACGATCGTCCAACCGGTTAGGGGGAGTTGGCTTGGGTCCGAGCAAATGACAATCACGGCAGCCGACGCAGCACACAGCCGACGTAATTCGGTGGGCAGCATCTTGGAAGTCGTTTGGCAACACCACACATTCCCCCGCCCGCGTGTAGAAAACGGGACAAATGGTGCCGCGGTACGCAACATCTTTCCCCCACAGGTCCATCTCCAGGCCTCCCCTGCGGCCATAAAAAATGACCGAGCTTTCCAGATGTGGCCTCTGGCTATCCCCCGATGTTGCCAAATGGTGCCGGGTGATGAGCAGATCGTACGTCCGCTCGATCCGAAGCATTTGCAGTCGGATCAGTCCGGGCGCGATCACGATCGCGTGCACACCGTTTACGCCAATGCTGTCCACGCGCTGCAGCCAAGGCAATGCGTTACCTTGTTCATCCACGTAGCTCGCGTACGCACCTATCTCGGCGACCGCGCCGCCTGATTCGACTCCGCGGAGTACATACTTCTTTGCCAAGTGTTGATGTTCGATTGACACCGAAGGCTGACAATAGATGCCGGCAGTCCGCAGACACTTCAACGTGATCGGTGGGAGCCGCAGTCCCTGCCGAGCCAGTATCTCGGCCTCCAGACGCCTATTGTGCGTGGTGAGCAGAGATTCCATATTCAATCTGCCTCCTGACTCGAATCGGGTGTCCCAAGGCCGCGCGTATCATTTCCTTGGTGCAACCGGCCCAGCACTTGTACTTGCGCGGATCCGAAACCGAAATGGCCAGATTGTCACCACTTCGATCGCGTCCATGGCCCGCACAAGAGGGACAACGTGCCCAGTAGTTTCCGCCACGCTTCGACGTCGGACGGACGTGATCGAGGATGCGAAATTGTGGGCGCGTCAGATCGCAAGGCGGCAACTCAACTCTTGGCTTCGGACGAAACTCTTCCGGCATTTCGAGTCCATCGATGAACCGCCCCATTTCGTTTTCGGTGATCTTGTGCAGACGCTCCAGATACTTGAGTTGCGCTTCGAGCCGGTAGTCTGCCCCGTAAAACCAGTAACGCCTTTCAGCAGCACGATGGATTCCGAGCGGCCCCCGAATCGCGTTGCCGAACTGGTCAGGGCCGAGTTCATCTTGACGCGGAAATACTTCGATTCCTTCCGCCAGGCCAGAGCCGCCCTTTACCGGCACTTTCAAGCGAAGCGCCAGGTTGTAGATGTAGATTCGGCAGTGCCTCGCAAGCAATGGCTTGTCGGCAAAGATCCAGAGGTGAGCGCCGCGCCGCGACTTCTCCAGCGCCGCCTCGACTCCATCCTGACCCAACTCCCATTGCAACTTAAGAAGATCTTCCATCGCATTCTCATAGTCGGCATCGATCGCCACCCACTTGGAACGCTGCGTCTTCGGATTTAGGGCGTAGATGCCAATGGTCAGCTGCCCGTTCAAATGCTCGCGGATGGTCTGGGGTGAAATCCGGCGATCCCGCTTTGGACGATAGTAGTAGTGTTTCCCGTTGGCACCCGGTTTGTGGGACTGCAGGGTGTAGGCCAGGCGATTTACGAACAATGAGAAATATCTCTGTGCCATCTCCGCGCTCGCTTGGTCTACTCCTTTCATAAAGCCTCCTCGATACGCTGCCCGTTACGCGGTCGCATGTTTCGCGACGCCCCTCCGGAAAAGCGCCGGATGTGCCGTCCACGAGACAAGGTTGTACTCCATAACAAGCTCGTCGAACTCGGCTGCAGTCAGGCTGTCGTCACGCCCCAGGTCGAAGACCACAAAGTAGAAGACTTGTAGCTCGCGGTCATACAGATAAATGGCCCCGGACGCAGGCTCGTCCGGCACGGTTTGTAGCAACAAGACGCCCTTGGGCATTTCAATCCAGCGAGAAGCCTGCCCCTCGCCGAGGGTGATGAAAACTTTCATTACGTGCTCGACATTGGCCTCCTTGCGCAGACCAATCTCCTCCGCTGTAAACAGCGGCTCAAAACTTACAGCTCCTCTGCTTTGAGACATGATGTCTTCCTCCTTAATTCGCACTGATTTGCCCCGACGGTCCGAGAATAGGCACGCAACCGATTGCCGGCAGAGCCGGGAACGCACCTTTATTCGGATTCCAATTGCGAAAGGCGCGCAATAGCATGTGACTGCGACGATCGCAGCCTGTGCTGAATTAGCCAACAAAGAAGGTGCCGACTCGCGGAAATCGAACTCACTGCTGCCGCCCGGAGTTGCGCAGTGGTATTTAGCGGGAGATATCAATTGGTCGTCGACATGAACCTGGAGGTCGCGAAGCGACGCATGTGCTGGCGTTAATCGCCGAGTGGATTCGCTTGCCGATGGGGCGCATGCGGATGAGCAGAAGTTAGCGCCCGGGCGGGTGCATAAACTAACCGGAACCGGATAATTTTGTCGAATCAGCGGAAACGGAATCGTGCGGGCGGAAGTGAACCCAGCAATATAAAACCACGTCAGAGCCCAGGGATATGCACGTTCTAGCAAAGTCAAAATGAGGGGGTAGTCAGGACGCAACTCAATGAACGTCGGCATGTTACCGAACCCCCAAAAACGGCATACCTATGGCGTCCAGACCGCGTAAAGACGGGGAGAAGACGGCAATGATAAGCCAATGAGAAGACAACGCACCGAACATCGATAGAATTCTCATTGAAGCAATTCCCGAAATCTGGTCCCAGTGGCGTCCCCGCGGACAAAGACCCTGGTTTCAAGAAGTGTCTGCCTAAAATCTCTGGCGTTGGCAAATGCCAACTTTTTGGGTACGGATTCAAACTCATGGATGAGGTGAACCAGCACCTCCATTCCGGATGTCAGATACAACACGCAGGCAATTTGGCGTTCGGCATGAAGCGCAGCGCGTACCCGTTCATATTGCTTCGAGCTTTTTAGAGTGCGCTCATATTCCAGTGCGAATCGTGCTCGGTTATCGCCGATCCATACGTCAACGATAGCGTCGTAATCCTTTTCGTAAGGAGACCGTGAGATCGTATTGAAGGAGGCGACTTCGACCTCCGATTGCCAACTGGCAAGCAGGTTCTTGTGCGCCAAAGCGAGCTGGATTGCGTTCAATTCGAGCGCGTGAAAAACCTGGGAAGAGTGAGGCAGGTGCTCAGTATTCGATTGCAAGACTGTAGTGAACTGGCCATGATGTTCGAGCAAAGCAATGCCTTCTTTGGTGATCCGATAGACGGCCGACCCGGCGCAAAAGATACCGCCGCAGATGCTGATGTGACCCGACTTAGCGAGCCGCCTGACGCGCCAATTGAAACTGTCCCGTGAGCGATCCGAACCGCCAAACTTCATCAACTCAAACAACTGATTGTGGCTGACGAACCGCGAATTGCGGACCTGGCGTAACAGGGGAATATCACGCTCCGGATTGATGACCAGGCCGCCCTTGGCATAGCGCATAATCGGTAACCTTCAGTCGAGAATTTCGTCTTCGAGCAAGTGCAGTGAAGCGCCGTGCCGCAGATTTGGCGCAACC
>DATHMV010000045.1:0-20385 GCA_035486715.1 Candidatus Aquilonibacter sp. | reverse complement strand
TCTGGAAAAGCGGCTGGCCACACTTTCTCCCATCACCGTGCCCACGATCACCATGGAAGGCGACGCCAACGGTGCAATCCATGCGCCCAGCACAGCCTATCGCGACAAGTTCTCCGGCAAATATGACTACCGGCTCATCACTGGCGGCGTCGGCCACAACATTCCGCAGGAGGCCCCAGAGGCCTTTGCCAAAGCTGTCATTGACGTAGACGCTTTTTAATCGACCTCAATTGCGCACGCCCTGCGGACTAATATGACCCAGTTCGCAGGGCTGTACTTTTGCGACTTTCATAGGCATCTGATTCGTACGGGAACACATCCGGAAGGACAATTCTTATGCGGAGCACCCTAAAGTACTCAGTCGCGACGGCGGTGCTGGCGGCAGCCGCATTAACCGTGTTCGCCCGAGGCACTCCTGCCCAAAGCGCCAGCGATTCCTCCCCTTCCGTCACCGGTGCTGATGACAAAACGTCCCCTATTCTTAGTTCGCCAATCTACGGTGTCACTATCCCTGCTGGATACCGCCAATGGGAATTGATCGCCCCGTCTCACGAAGCCATCCTCGACGAGTTGCGGGGCATTCTCGGGAACCCTGTAGCAACGAAGGCCTATCGAGAGGGGACGCTCCCGTTTCCGGATGGCACTATTCTTGCCAAGGTCGCTTGGAAGCATGTGCCGTCGGTCCAGGACAACGGCGCTCTGGGAAAATTCCAGGCTTTCGTTCCCGGGCATCCCACGACAGTTCAGATCATGGTCAAGGATTCCAAGAAGTATGCTTCGACTGGCGGCTGGGGATTCGGGCGATTCATCAACGGCCAGCCAGTCGATGAGGCACAGCACAAGACATGCTTTCCCTGCCACTCGGCTTTCGCGAAGCAGCACGACTTTGTCTTCACGCGTTACGCGCCATGAAGGCGAAACCGGATCGATATGAATAGAGAATTGCTCGGGAGTTTAGCGCAATGAAAACTCGTACACGTTTTAACGCTTGGATCCGCCGCGCTCTGGGCGTGGCTGCGATCGTTGGAGTCATCGTCGTCATGACAGGATGGGGCTCGGGTTTGCTCACAACGTTTTGTGTCGTCAAGACGGCGAAGGCCGCTTCTCAGCCTTTCCTTAGCGAAGAAGGACGCTTGCCTTACTTGGACGGTGCTATCGCATGGCTCAACTCCCCTCCCTTGAGCCGCGAGTCGCTTCGCGGAAAGGTTGTTTTGGTCAATTTCTGGACCTACTCCTGCATTAATAGCCTGCGAGAGTTGCCTTATATGAAAGCCTGGGCGGCCAAATACAAAGATGAGGGCTTGGTCGTGATCGGCGTGCATGCGCCCGAGTTCGGATTCGAAAAAGAGCGCGAGAACGTACAAACCGCCGTACGAGATTTAAACGTTACCTATCCGGTTGCCATCGATAGCAATCATAGGATTTGGGATGCGTTCAACAACGAATACTGGCCGGCTGATTATTTCATCGACGGCAATGGACGGATTCGGTATCACCACTTCGGGGAGGGCGACTATGGCGAGTCCGAGCGTGTCATTCAAGAGCTTCTTAAGGCGAACGGAGCCACAGGCTTGGATGAGAGCACAGTTCGGATATCCGTCGACGGAGTCGAGGCACCACCAAGCGGAGACGAGCAATCTCCCGAGACCTATGTCGGCTATCGTCAAGCCCAGCGTTTCGCGTCGCCCGAACAAGTGGCGCAAGACTCACGAACAACTTACAGCCTGCCAACGACGCCATCTTTAAATGAATGGGGATTGGGCGGGCCATGGAACGTCGGCGCTGAAAGCGGAGTGCTGCAAGGAGAGCCTGGCAAACTTGTGTTCCGCTTTCACTCCCGCGACCTGCACATGGTGTTGGGTCCGGCGAAGAACGGCCACCCCGTTCGGTTCAAAGTCACACTGGATGGCGCCGCGCCCGGTCAGGACTGTGGTGTTGATTCCGCTCCCGACGGCGCCGGCGACATTCGAGAACCTCGGCTCTATCAGCTCATCCGACAAAAGGGTCACATTAAAGACCGAACTTTTCAGATCGAATTCTTTGACTCCGGGGTGCAGGCTTTTTCGTTCACGTTTGGGTAAGGGTATAGCGGGGCTGCAAAGTTATACCCTATCTGAGAAATCATGCCGCCCAGAAAGACGCTCCTAGGCTCAAGAGCCACCGGCCACCTCTGGGTGGCTCACGCGTACAGGGCGGAATCCCTGACAGTCGTGACAGAGACGTATTAGATTGGGTTCTCTTCGAACAAACGAGCGACGAGAGCAGAGTCGAGGTACGCACGGACCTCAACGATCTTGTTAGCGCTGAACCGGCAGACCCAACAGTACCGGTTATCAAATCTGAGACCGTTCCGAGCGCTGGCGAGGGAGCGCAGTTCGACTACGGCCCAATCTCCGCTTATCAATGCATGTTCAACCTGAAGCTGCGTTCCTTGCCGTAAGACCTGCGCAAGTTTCTCAAAAGTGTGGGACAGAAAATCCGCTTTGCTACGGTAGTGGCCTGCGAGAGGATGAGTTCCCTCTACCGTCCAATCAACGTTCTCCGCAACGTGCGAAAAGAATTCACTACCGTCGCCAACCACAAGGTTCGTGAAGATGTCTCGAACCTGAGAAAGCGTTACTGACATCTGAATCTCCTTCGTCCGCGCGCTGCGCGCTGCCTCCGGGCGTTAACGAATACTCGCTCCCAAACCGAGCGCCAGTTTGTCTTGCATTTGCCGTGGCAGATGAACTCGTTGCCCGGGCCGCCCATTCTTCCGCCACATTCGGGACAAACCCAATTCAAAATGCTCGAGATCAGATCCGCGCTCGTTCGGAGTGTGGTCAATTCTATGTTTTCCATAATCCCTCGAGGAACAATGAAGTGTCAGCCATCTGTGATTCGCGGTCGAAGAGGCGATTCATCTCGACTCCTCTTCACATTCGAACTTACCGAAGCTTGCTGCACTTGTGCTTATGCACTTTCCATTCCACAAGGACTTGTCACTAACCAGCGCGGACTTCACGACTCCGTCGCTGCGAAAGAGGCAAGGAGCGGGCTTTGTAGGTCGAAAGTCTTTTTGGAAACTGCGTTTGGCCAGACTGTCTCAAATACAATCCGAGAGTCCGCTGATCGACACGAGGACGTTGTTCCGACACCACTGCGGGCTTTGCAGAGTCAAGCCGACCGCTCAGAATCACACACGGCCTTCACACGGCAGAGGCCCTTCTCAACTGACTCTGCCGGGGTACCAGGTAGCGAGGTGGCATTTGAGGGCCTCTGAAGTCGGAAATCATTGAGAACGACGTGGCTCAGGCGCTGGCGATTGCCGCAACTAAATTCGTAAATTCTTTTTGAATGTCTGCCGCCTTCGTCGTACGGTATCCCAACCCAGCGGCCAGCGTTTCAAGCTCAATACGCCACTCCGAAGGAATGTTCGTCTCCGGTGGAAACGGATGGGTATTTCTCTGCCCGAAAATGCGCTCCGCCGCCGCGCGTGCGCGCAGGCGATCCAGTTGGCCGAGCATATCGACAACGAGGATGTCGAGTATGTCGCGTGCACGATCCTGCCTTTGAGGACCGGTACACGCATGAAGCTTCTGCGCCACTTGCTCATTGATACCAAGACAACGTACTTGGTTGGTGATGGGCAGGCCCATTTCCGCCACACCTTCAATGGCTGGCGTCACGAGGTCTACCTCGCGTGCTTCGCCCGGACCGAGATCCACTTCAGTGGTCTGCCACGCTCGTGTTTTGTATTCCACAGCAACTTCGACTCGGACAGTGTCTGCCAGTTCCATCTCGTGCTGTTCGGGCTTCAGGCGGAAGGCCGAATACGCTCCGGGCGGTTGCCTCTAAGACCAAGATCGAAATCTTTGGTAGTGCGCGCCGCCCGCGCGAAGCGCAGTTCCATAGCGACTCCGCCTTTCAGGTAGTAGATATCGATGACACCTTTCTCGACGGCCCTCTCCAGAACGCCGCAAAGTGCGAGAAATGAGACCCAACGCGAAGCCTTTCCTGATCGAGACCCTGCTCGCGAGCCACACGTCCGAGAGTCTTCTCCAACCGCTCCACCTGCTTCGGGGTCATGAGCTAAACTTTCCCCACGTTGGTCTCTTGTGCCCCTTTCGCGTGTACGTATCGATTGAGACGGCGAGTGAGCGCTGAGGCTTTCTCGGCGCTAATGTAGCCTTGCTTGCGCGCATCTTTCAGAGCGCCTCGCACCAATCCGACACGGCCAGTTTCTTCCAAAAGTTGGGAAATTGCTTTTTCGATCGTGGTCACGGGAAGTCCTTCGCGATTGACGATATCCGATGCTCGCAAATCAGCACGATGAATTTCCACCCACTTGGGACGGCGGCGGCGGAGGCGGGCACTTTTCGGCACTGTGATTTGTACGCGTGACGGATTCGCATCAGAAATGCCGTAAACCGCCAACGCGGTCTCGTGGGATAAGGCTATTTTTTTCGGCCCACCGTCAGCACGCGCCCACAAGATCACTTCGCGATACTGTCCCAAGCGATCCGACGGGAAGTAAGGTTAATGTCGGAGAACCGCTCGCCCCCTTTTGCATCCTCGTTAGCAGGGGTCGCATATACTTGCGACTAGGAGTACTTTATGGATCGAAGAGACTTTCTCAAAAAGGCTGCAGCGACTACGGTGGTCACATCGCTGGGTACAAAGGGGTCGTATGGCGCACCGGATGCCTTCCCTTGTCGTGTATTGGGCCACACCGGTGAAAAAGTATCACTCATCGGGCTGGGCGGCTATCACATCGGGATGGGATCGGATGAACAGGAAAGCATCCGCATCATACGCACCGCACTCGATGGCGGCATCAACTTCCTCGACAATTGTTGGGACTATAACGGTGGCGTCAGCGAAGAGCGCATGGGCAAAGCGTTGCGCGATGGCTACCGCCAAAAAGCTTTTCTCATGACCAAAATCGATGGCCAGACCAAGCAGGCCGCGACGCAACAATTGGAAGAATCTCTTCGCCGCCTGCAAACCGACCACATTGACCTTCTACAGTTCCACGAAGTGATTCGCGAATCCGATCCCGCTCGAATTTTTGGCGAGGGCGGCAGCATGGAAGTGGCGCTCGCAGCCAGGAAACAAGGCAAGATACGCTATATCGGTTTCACCGGCCACAAGAGCCCCGATATTCATCTAAAGATGCTGGATACGGCTTTCGCTCATCAATTCACGTTTGACGCAGTGCAGATGCCGCTCAATGTGATGGACGCGCACTATGACAGCTTCGAAAAGAAAGTGCTACCCGTGCTGCTGAAGCACAACATCGGCGTGCTCGGAATGAAGCCCATGGGCGACAGTATTATTCTCCGCAGCAAGACGGCCTCTGCCATCGAGTGCCTGCATTACGCCATGAATCTGCCCACCAGCGTGGTGATCACGGGCTGCGATTCGATTTCCATTCTTCAGCAGGCTTTCGAAGCCGCCCGCACCTTCAAGCCTATGGGCAAAGACGAGGTCGCCCAGTTGCTCGCGAAAACAGCATCCGCTGCAAATAGGGGAGAGTACGAACTCTACAAAACAACCCACAACTTCGACGGTACATATCAGCACCCGCAGTGGTTGGGTTAGCGCAGGTGGCTGAAGTCTCGGATCAATGCGAGTCGCGCGCCACGTGCGCACCGCTGCGTCCTACGAGGAAATCGAGATCAGCACCTTCATTCGCTTGCTGGACGTGTTCGACGTAAAGTCGAAGCCAGCCGCGCTCCGGAAGAGGCGGAGGCGTCCACTTTGCCCGGCGGGCAGCGAGGGTATCATCGTCAACCTCCAAGCGGAGGGATCTCTTGGGAACATCCAGCGTGATCATGTCTCCCGAACGCACCAACGCAAGCGGGCCACCGGCCGCGGCCTCTGGACAAGCATGCAGCACCACAGTTCCATAGGCCGTGCCGCTCATGCGGGCGTCAGAAATACGGACCATGTCAGTTACACCTTTTCGCAGGAGTTTCGGAGGCAGCGGCATGTTTCCAACCTCCGCCATACCGGGGTAGCCGCGCGGGCCACAATTCTTGAGCACCATCACACAGCTCTCATCGATATCCAACGCTTCGTCGTCGATCCGCGCATGAAATTCTTCGATGGTTTCAAACACCACAGCCCGCCCGCGATGTTGCAATAAATGTGGGCTCGCGGCCGAGGGCTTGATCACCGCGCCATCCGGTGCAAGATTGCCACGCAGAACGGCGATTCCAGCGTTTGCCTTGAAAGGATCAGAGAAATGACGAACCACATCTCGATTCCAGCAAGGCACATCTGCAACATTCTTCCAGATCGGCTGTCCATTCACGGTTATCGCGTCCCGGTTGAGGACATTGGCTTCCCCCAGCTCACGCAGCACGGTGGGCAATCCGCCGGCATAGAAAAAATCTTCCATAAGATGTTTGCCCGAGGGCTGAATATCCACCAGGCACGGCAGAGCTGATCCCAGCCGATCGAAATCTTCCAGGCACAGGGGCACGCCAATGCGGCCTGCGATCGCGATCAGATGAATCACCGCGTTCGTGGACCCGCCAATGGCTGCATTGGCCCGAATTGCGTTCTCGAAAGCCTCGCGCTTGAGTATTTTGGAAATACGCAGATCTTCATGAACCATTTGCACGATGCGGCGGCCTGTCATCTGAGCCAAAGTATTGCGCCGCGCATCGACTGCGGGGATGGCCGCATTTCCCGGCAAACTCATACCCAACGCTTCGACCATGCTGGCCATGGTGGAAGCAGTACCCATGGTCATGCAATGCCCTTTGGAGCGGTGCATGCAACTTTCCGCTTCATAGAACTCTTCGACCTTCATCTCCCCCTTACGAAGTTGATCGGTCATTTGCCACAGCCCGGTTCCCGACCCCAAATCGTGGCCACGGAATTTTCCGGAAAGCATGGGACCGCCGGAAAGGCCGATGGTGGGCAGATCGCAGGAAGCGGCTCCCATCAATAACGACGGTGTGGTCTTGTCGCAACCCATGAGCAGAACGACTCCGTCGATGGGATTGCCACGAATCGACTCTTCTACATCCATGCTGGCCAGATTCCGGAATAGCATGGCGGTGGGCCGCATTTGCGTCTCACCCAACGACATCACAGGAAATTCCAGCGGAAAGCCGCCTGCCTCCCACACCCCGCGTTTCACAAATTCGGCGAGCTCGCGAAAATGACCGTTGCAGGGCGTCAGCTCCGACCAGGTATTGCAAATCCCGATCACTGGCCGGCCATCAAACAGGTCGTGAGGCCAGCCCTGATTCTTCATCCAGCTCCGGTACAGGAACCCGTCTTTGCCCTCGCGCCCAAACCATGCCTGGCTGCGCAGTTTGTTCATTGCTCCATCCTTAAGTCTGACGACTGGAGTTCAAGCCGATTGAAGCCCGGCGTGCTGCGATAATAACGTAAAATTCATCGAGTAAACGTAATCTCGTAATAGGGTTTTTCTTGACGGGAAGCCGGCAGTGGAAGATGATCTCGGTGCTCGCATCCCTATTAAAGGATCGAAACATGTCTCGTACATCATCATTCTTGCGAAATCGATTAGTTACATATGTTCCCGGCCGTGCATCACGCATGGTTCTGGCATTTGCACTTCTTTCTTCTGCTTGGGCATGGTCCTCTGACAATCCCAAGAAGGCTTTGCAGATATTTTTTGTAGACGTCGAAGGAGGGCAGGCAACTTTATTTGTCACTCCGGCGCACCAATCGTTGCTCATCGACACCGGCTGGCCGGGAAATGATGGGCGGGATGCAGACCGCATTGTTGCGGCCGCGAAAAAGGCAGGGATCAATAAAATTGATTACGTTTTGATTACTCACTTTCATGCCGACCACGTTGGTGGTCTACCGCAGCTGGTTGCTCGAATTCCGGTGGGAACCGTTCTCGATCACGGTGACAACCGTGAGAGCACCGACGCCCCGACGGTGGAGGGCTGGAAGGCCTATCAAGAGCTATTGGCTGCCAAGAAGTTCGACCGTCTGACTCTCAAACCGGGAGACGCTCTTCCAATCAAGGGCGTTCAGACCACCGTCATAAGCTCCGACGGAGCCGTAATTGATCACAATCTGCCGGGCGCTGGCCAGGAAAATTCCGGTTGCAACGGTGCCGAACAATATCCTACTGATCAGACCGAGAATCGGCGCTCTCTGGGAACGCTCTTCACTTTCGGGAAGCTGCGAATTTTGGATCTGGGGGATCTTACACGCGACAAGGAAATGGAACTCGTATGTCCTAAGAACAAGTTGGGCACGATCGACATTTACATCGTTTCGCACCATGGCTGGTACCAAAGCAACAGCCCTGCATTTTTGAATGCAATCGCACCTCGCGTTGCAATTATGGACAACGGAGCCAAGAAAGGCGGCACACCCTCCGCATGGGACATTATTGAAAAGTCGCCTCGTCTCGAGAACCTGTGGCAGTTGCATTACTCGGAAGAAGGTGGCGCTGCCCACAACGTGGCCCCGGAATTTATCGCCAATCCGGATGGTACGGATGCCGCGAATTATCTTGAATTAACCGCCTGGCCCGATGGCAGCTTCGAGGTCTTCAATTCTCGAACCCAGAAAAGCAAGCACTATTCGGCGCAATAGACCGGACCATACGCGCTTTGTATCGAGCGGAATTCTCGTGTTGCCTTGGCGGAGGCTTTGAGACATTTTGAAAAACTACAAGATCGCAGTGATTGAAGGAGACGGCATCGGCCATGAAGTCGTGCCCGAAGGTCTTCGAGTTCTGGAAGCCGCCGGACGACGCCATGAGATTAGTTTTTCCTGGCAGCATTTTGATTGGAGCTGTCAGACTTATCTTAAGACCGGTCGGATGATGCCCGAAGATGGTCTTGATCAGTTGCGCAGCTTCGATGCCATCTTCCTTGGCGCCATAGGATATCCCGGCGTGCCAGATCATGTTTCACTCTGGGGATTGTTAATCCCAATCCGGCGCGCGTTTCAGCAATACGTCAACTTGCGGCCGGCACGCTTGCTTCGCGGCGTTGATTCGCCGGTCAAAGGATTTCCGCCCGGAAATATCGACTTCTGCATCGTCCGCGAAAATAACGAAGGAGAATACTCCGAAGTGGGAGGACGCCTCTACCGCGATCAGGACGCCGAATCAGCGATACAGGAAGCGGTTTTTACCCGGCGAGGTTGTGACCGCATCATGACCTACGCTTTCGATCTGGCACGGAAGCGCGGACGCCATGTCACATCGGCCACAAAATCAAACGGAATTATTCATAGCATGCCCTTCTGGGATGAACGTTTTTCCGCCGTTGCAAAGAATTTCCCCGATGTCCGCACCGACCAATACCACATCGACATTCTCACCGCTCACTTTGTTCGCCATCCGGAGTGGTTCGATATAGTCGTTGCATCGAATTTGTTCGGAGATATTTTGTCCGATCTCGGCGCCGCCGTTGTTGGTTCTATCGGCTTGGCGCCCGCGGCCAATCTGAATCCAGAGCGGCAATTCCCTTCCATGTTCGAGCCAGTGCATGGTTCAGCTCCAGACATCGCGGGGAAAGGCATCGCCAACCCCATCGCGCAAATCTGGACGGGAGCCATGATGTTGGACCACCTCGGGGAGGCGAAGGCGGCGCGAGCCGTCGAAAGAGCTTTTGAGAAAGTGCTGGCAGAGTCAGACATCCGCACTCCTGACCTGGGTGGTAAAGCCAATACCCGAGAGGTTGGTGATGCCGTCGTGCATGAAATATCCGCAGTAAACAAGCCGCAATGAATTTCCCCGCACCATTGGCGGTTGTGAACAGCGCCCGGCGCAGGATCGCGCTTCGTTTACTTCCCTTCCTCTGGCTGCTTTACGTGATTGCGTTCCTCGACCGGGTGAACGTCGCCTATGCGGGATTGCAAATGTCTCAAGATTTACACTTCAGCGACCGGGTGTTCGGGCTGGGCGCAGGAATTTTTTTCATTGGTTACGTTCTGCTGGAGATTCCCGGAGCGCTAATTGTCGAGCGATGGAGTGCGCGGCGATGGATTGCCCGCATCATGATCTCGTGGGGAATCATTACTGTGTTTGTAGGATTCGTCCACACATCGCATCAGTTTTATACGGTC
This sequence comes from Candidatus Aquilonibacter sp., assembly GCA_035486715.1. Classification (GTDB taxonomy): domain Bacteria; phylum Acidobacteriota; class Terriglobia; order Terriglobales; family Acidobacteriaceae; genus Sulfotelmatobacter. The sequence continues at coordinate 10,323 of DATHMV010000045.1, read as the reverse complement.
AGATTTTTGCTGGGAGCTGCCGAAGCCGGCTTTTTTCCCGGCGTGATCGTATATCTCACGCATTGGTTTTCCCGGCGCGATCTCGCGAAGGCTGTGGCTTCTTTTATGGCTGCACAACCACTCGCTAACCTGGTGGGCTCACCGCTTGCGGGAAAGATCTTGCTAATTCATTGGTACGGTCTGGAAGGCTGGCGCTGGCTTTTTATCATCGAAGGCATCCCGGCCGTAATTCTGGGAATTGTCACATTCTTTTATCTGACCGACTGGCCCAGCCAAGCAGGTTGGCTGCGGCAGGAAGAATGTGAATGGATCACAGGTGAACTGCAACGCGAAAAAGAAGCAAAGGCCGCAGTGCGTTCCTGGACAGTGAAGGAAGCACTTCGGCAACGTGAGGTGATCTTGCTCACGTCGATTTACTTCTTGGCCTCGACTGGCATCTATGGCTTCTCCATTTGGTTTCCGACCATCCTGAAGCGAGCGTCCGGATTCTCCACTTTGACGGTCACGTTGCTGGTGTGCCTGCCTTATCTCGCAGCATTGGCGGCGACACTAATAAACGGTTGGCACTCCGACCGAAAACAAGAACGTCGTTGGCACGCTGCCGGTCCTCTCTTCGCCGCCTCGGTAGCGCTATTTTTTGTAATCCTTTGTGGCGCCCACTTCTGGCTCGCGCTCGGATGCTTTACCGTTTTTGCCACCTGTATTTACGGCTACCAGCCCTGCTTTTGGGCTCTCCCTACAGCAGCTCTTGGCGAGTCCGCCGCTGCGGCTTCCATCGGGCTGATCAATTCCGTCGGAAATCTGGGAGGATTTGCCGGACCGTTTATTATTGGCTACCTTGTAACTCGCACCGGCACTTTCACTTCTGGTTTGGTTTGGCTGCTGGTCGATCTTTTGGTCGCAGGAGTTCTGGTGCTCTGTCTTCGCGGGTTCACGCCTCGTAGGCTTCCCTTGGAAGCTAGAACGGAACCTCTACCGGCTCTCCCTTAAACATTACACTTCGTGTGGCTTTGGCCAACTGCGCCACAATCGGCCTCGGTTCCGGCGACAGCATGCGCGAACCGTTAGCCAGTTGCAGATGTAGAGTTCTGCGCGCGTCGTTCCACGTCATCTGAATTCCAGTCCAATCTCCCTTGCGGTAGTTGAAGGAAATGCCGTCGTCTTCGTAAAGCAAGAACGAGGCATCGGCGCCGGGATAGATCGAAATGGAGAGCGGCCCATCGACTTTCTCATCGACAAACTGCTTCACCGGGCCAAGCGGCACAATCGATCCCGCACGAACATAGAGCGGCATGGTTTCGAGATCAACCGGACGGCTGATTTCGCGGCCTCCTTCAAGGCGTTCCCCAGTCCAAAAATCGTACCAGTCGGAAGCAGGGAGATAGACTCGACGAGTGGTTGCTCCCTTTTCGACAACTGGAGCAACCAGCACACTCTTGCCCCACAAATACTGGTCTCCGCACTCAATCGCCTTCGGATCGTTGGGAAAGTGCAGCCAGAGAGGGCGCATGATCGGCATCCCCGTAGTCGTACACTCGCGCACCGCGCTGTAGAGGTAGGGCAACATGCGGTAGCGCAGCTCGAGATATTTCCTGCAGATCGGTTCCACGCGCTCATCGTGCAACTGGCTGGAATCTGGAATCGCGGCACCGTCGTAATTCCTGATTTCTACAGGACCGGGATCGCCCGTGTTCCAGCCCCATGGAAGGCGCAATTTCCACGTGCGGCCATGGCAACGGAAGAGCGGACAGAATGCCCCGAACTGAAACCAGCGCACGTATAACTCGGCAGTAAACTCCGGCGTAGGAACAAATCCTCCGATATCCGTACCCCAATATGGAATGCCGGTGAGCGCGGTGTTTAGCGCGAGGGGAAGATGAGTCTTCAACGTTTCCCATGTGGAGTACACATCACCTGACCAAAGGAACGAAGCATATCGCTGCATGCCCGCGTAGCCGTTACGATGCAGCGCATCAGGGCGCTCATTCGGCCGGTCTATTTGCGGGCCTTCCCAGTACAACCGATTCCTGACCAGCCGCGATGGAATGTCAAGCGGATCGCCTTCATCCGGCCACCATCCATCAACACCCAGAGCGAAATCTTTGCGATGCTCATCCCAGTGACAACTGGCTTCTTCATCGTCAAAGCGCGCAACGTCGCAGGGATCATGAACCGTTCCGCGAAGTCTGTCCGAAAGAATTACTACATGCATCACCGCGCGAAAGTTATCTTTATGCAATTCATCGAGCATTTGTTTGGGGTCGGGGAAGACGCGGGAATTCCAAACAAACGAACCATTTTCCGTATTCCAACCGGAGGGACAGAAACCTGTTCCCAGATAAATCAACGCATCGCAGGGCAATTTTTTCTCACGGAAGGTCTTGGCTTCGGCAAGCACCTCCTCGCGGCTGGCGAGTGTGCGATGCGATTGCTGATAACCAAAACTCCATAGCGGAGGCATCTCCGGATGACCCGTGAGGCGCGCGTATTCGGCCATAATCGTGGTGGGATCAGATGAAGCGACAAAAAATAAATCGAGCGGAAGCGTGGCGCTTCGGCTAACAGGTTGAAATTTCGCTTGAGTTCCGGTGAGGTCAAAAGTGCCAAAGGGTTGGTGAAAAAATATCGCCCAGCCGGATGCTCCAATAATCCAGGGAATTGGGACTCGGCCACCGTGCGTGGCAAGTTTGTAACCGCCTTGTCCGCTACGCATGGGGTCGGTCGAGCCGCGACGATCGAATTGCGGTCCACCCTCCCCCAAACCGAACATTGGTGCGCTTCCACTCAGAAAGGATAGGACACCGGTGTTCTCGTCCCAGGCGAACTGTTGAATCACATTTCCGCGTTCATCGGTAACTGTGATACTGACCGGGTGGAAAGAAACCTTGAGCCGTAAATTTCCCAGCGCAATCTCGTGGGCGGGATCCGCGCGCAGCGTGGCCGCGGGAGCGCCCCAGGATTCCTGGACAAGAGATCCGTCAGAAGGTATTGATCTCGTAGGTCCGTCGTTGAGGGGAAACATGCTCAGCCGAAAGGTGTGCGCGCTGACAGGCGTGATTTGTATCTCCACTTGCTGCGCAGCAGTAGATGTGTTTTCCTGGGCGCTTTCCTTGCGAGGAATAACTAAGGCAGTAGACGCGACGACCAGCCCTTTCAAGACTTCCCGGCGATTCCATCTCTGACTCATAAATTTGTTCACCTGCTTTTCGGCCCAGCCATTGTAGCGGAAATGAACAAATCCAGAAAACGTTTACCACTTCTGCCGTATAATCCTCATTCATTGGAACCGCTTGAACGGGAGAGAGAATTTTGCGGTGGCGAATCGCCATTCTGGTCAGTGCTGCAATCGCCGTCAGCTATCTTGACCGCCAGACCTTGCCGGTCGCAATCAAAGCGATCAGCAAAGATATCCCTCTGACCAACGTGCAGTTCTCCGACCTTCAGTCTGCGTTCTTGTTCTCTTATGCGCTGATGTATGCCGGTGGCGGCAAGTTGGTCGACTATCTGGGAACGCATCGGGGTTTTGCAGCGATTATGCTGTTCTGGTCGCTGGCTTGCGCCAGCCATGCTCTCGCTACCAGTTTCGCACTGCTGGCAACGAGTAGATTTCTGCTCGGTATGGGCGAGGGCGGCGGTTTTCCCGCCGCAACCCGGGCGGTCGCTGAATGGTTTCCAACCAAAGAGCGCGCCACTGCAATGGGAATCATCAATGCTGGGACGGCAGTTGGGGCGGTCGTTGCACCCCCCTTGATTGCCGTCGTCTTGGGCTACACGAACTGGCGGTGGATCTTCATCGTCACCGGCGGATTCGGGTTGCTTTGGGCCGCATGGTGGAACTGGAGCTATCGTCCTCCACAAGAGATCTCGGGGCGGATCAGCTCGGATGATAATGCGCCGCACACCCAGTCCGCGAGCGTACTTCCATGGACACGATTGCTAAGCCTACGCGAAACTTGGGGCCTTGTAAGTGCCAAATTTCTCAGCGATGCGGCTTGGTTCTTTTATCTGTTCTGGCTTCCAAAATATCTCTACGACGCTCGCGGCTTTGACATTAAAGCTGTCGGCACATTTGCCTGGATGCCGAGCGCTGCGGCCGGAGTAGGATGCCTGCTGGGTGGAGGCTTTTCAAGTTACCTGATACGCCGGCAATTTTCACTCGGCACGGCGCGGAAACTCGCGCTCGGCTTGAGCGCGGCGCTGATGCCTCTTGTCATTCTCATTCCGCACGTCGCCGTGTCGTGGGCCATCTCGCTCTTCTGCCTGGCTTATTTCGGACAGCAGTCCTGGTCGACGCTAGTCATGGTCCTTCCCACGGATCTGTTCCCGCAGAATGTTGTTGGCTCCGTAGCCGGATTGGTTGGCTTCGGGGGAGCGATGGGCGGAATCGTCTTTGGAGAAATCGCAGGCTACTTACTGGATCATGGTTTCGGTTATGGCGTGGTGTTCAGCCTCGCGGGGACGCTTCACGTTACTGCATTTTTGATTATTCTCATTGCTGTTCCCGCAGTGCAACCGTTGTCTCTGGAAAGCAAGTTTAGTTACGGGAGAGCTTAATGAGAATTACCGGGATTCGTACTCGCGTCGTGCGCTGGATTGGAAAAACTGTTCCACTGCCTCCTCACTTTTGCACCAATCCCATGGACCTCCTGCAATTGCCCGAAGCCTCAATGCAGACGTTCACTTTTCACGGCTGGCTGATCGTCGAAGTGTTTACTGACGACGGCCTCGTAGGGTTGGGCAATGCGGCTCTCGCCCCTCAAGTAACGAAGCAGGTAATCGATCTCTATCTCAAACCTCTTTTGATCGGGCGGGATCCGTGGGATATCGAGCGCTTGTGGCAACACATGTATCGCAAGACGATGGCGTTTGGCCGCAAAGGCATCGGAATGGTCGCGATCAGCGCAGTCGATATCGCATTGTGGGACCTTCTCGGCAAATCGGCCAAACAGCCCGTATACCGATTACTTGGAGGCCGGACGAAAGCGCGCATTCCGGTTTACGCTTCACGCCTTTACAGTGTGGAACTGAGCGAACTGGCAGCGGAAGCGAAGCGCTACAAAGATGAAGGCTATCAAGCCATGAAGCTTCGTTTTGGATGGGGACCCGCCGACGGCGCTCGCGGCATGCAACGCAATCTCGAACTCGTGCGCACCGTCCGCGAGAGCGTTGGCGACGAAATCGACATCATGGCCGACGCCTACATGGGCTGGACTCTCGATTACGCCAAGCGCATGCTGCCGTTGCTAGAACCTTTTCATCTTCGCTGGCTGGAAGAGCCAGTAATCCCCGACGATATTCACGGTTATGCCGAGCTGAAATCCTACGGACAGATTCCGATCGCAGGCGGCGAACATGAGTTCACACTTTACGGCTTCCGCGATTTGCTGCAAGCTCACGCCCTCGATTACATCCAGTTCGATACCAACCGGGTGGGCGGTATCACGCAGGCCCGCAAAATCGCGGCCATGGCGGAAGCCTATTCCGTTCCGGTAATTCCTCACGCCGGCCAGATGCACAATTACCACGTTGTTATGGCCAGCTTGAATTCTCCGATGGCGGAATATTTTCCCGTTGTCGATGTAGAAGTGGGCAATGAACTGTTCTGGTACATCTTTCAGGGCGAACCCAGAGCGGAAAATGGCAGCATCGATCTCGACGAAAACACTCCGGGTCTCGGAGTGACCATCAACGAAACCGGACTCGATCGATTCGAAGTATTCGAATAGTCTTCAAGGATAAAAAATACTGATGACGCGACTCATCCAAATCAAAAAAGGAAATATTCGCCGGGTAGCACTCATCGAGGAGCCGAACATCCGCTTGTTGGATAGCTGCTCTTCGATCTATGAACTTGCTCATCTTGCCATCGCTGCCGGTATGAAGCTCAGCGACATGGCGCGACAGAGAGCCAGACCAGACACCCTGGATTACGATTCCATCTACAGCGGCCGCTCGGATTGGCAATTACTGCCGGCGATCGACCATCCTGATGAAGCGGCGCGCTGCCTGATTTCCGGTACAGGACTCACTCATCTCGGCAGTGCCCGCAATCGGCAGTCCATGCACGAAATTGCCGCGGAGAATCTCACGGACAGCATGAAAATATTCCAGTGGGGCGTCGAAAATGGACGTCCACCGGAAGGCAGCATCGGCATACCTCCGGAGTGGTTCTATAAAGGAACAGGTTGTGCGTTACGCGCCCATGGAGAATCCCTTGATGTTCCGCCTTATGCCGAGGATGGCGGAGAAGAAGCCGAGATCGCCGGCGTCTACCTGGTCGCTCCCGATGGAAAGCCTTATCGAATCGGAATGGCTGTAGGAAACGAATTCTCGGATCATCAATTCGAGAAGAAAAACTATCTCAATCTCGCCGGCTCCAAACTTCGCACCTGCGCGCTTGGACCAGAGCTTGTGGTTGATCCAGAATTCCAATCCGTCCCGGTAGCCGTAACCATCGAGCGGGAAGGAAATGTCCATTGGACCAAAACTTTCCGCAGTGGTGAATCCGAAATGTGCCATAGCCTGCAAAATATTGAGCACCATCACTTCAAATATGAAACTCATCGCCGCCGCGGAGACATCCACGTACACTTCTTTGGAACGGATTGCCTGAGTTTCAGCGATCACATTCGTTTGCAGCATGGAGATGTCATGCAGATTGCCGTCGAAGGTTATGGGCGTCCTCTGCGAAATGCCGTCCGCGTAAATAATTCGAAACCCGCACTTGTAAACGTGATTTCTCTGGGATGAGTGATCTATGTCAAAACCAAACGTTGCAATATTAGGGCTGGGTATCATGGGCTCGGGCATGGCCCGTCGCCTGCTCTCGGCTAAGTTTCCCCTGGCGGTTTACAACCGGGATCGCTCCAAGTGCATTCCTTTCGCCGCTAAGGGCGCGTTCGTAGCTGAATCGCCGCGTGAGGCGGCGTCATGTTCTCAGATCATTCTCAGCATGGTGGCGGACGATGCCGCCTCCCGGCAAGTGTGGCTCGGGCCAAAGGGAGCTTTAGCCGGCGTATCCCCAAGTTCGGTCTTGATCGAGTCCAGTACCTTGAGCCTGGACTGGATCAAAGAACTTGAAACCGCGGCAGCTCAACTGGGCTGCGAATTTCTGGATGCGCCCGTCACGGGCAGCAAGCCCCAAGCGGAATCTGGGGAATTACTTTTTCTGGTCGGGGGTTCTGCCGACGCGTTGGATGCGGCGCGGCCGGTGTTCTCGGTGCTGGGTCGCGATGCCGTCCATTTAGGTCCGAGCGGCAGCGGCGCTCTCATGAAACTCGTTAACAACTTCCTGTGCGGCGTACAAGCCGCGTCTTTTGCGGAAGCTGTTTCACTGATCGATGCTGGCGGCCTTGATCGCGATAAGGCCGTGTCAATCCTCACCGCAGGTGCGCCAGCGAGTGGAATCGTCAAACGAGTGGCCGACCGAATCGCGACTCATGACTTTACCCCAAATTTTGCCCTGCGTTGGATGGCAAAAGATCTCGCTTATGCTGTCGGAAGTGCCTCAGCCAGGGGAATTCCCTTGCGAACCGCGGCTGCCGCGCTTTCCATTTTCCAGGACGCAATCGCGGACGGATATGGCGATGAAGATTTTTCAGCCGTCACAAAATTGCCTGCGATGCGGACGAACTCGTAAGCGTGCAAAGCCAGGATTTCCAGCTCCGGGCCGATTGCATTTACTCGACTTCCCATTCGCTGCAACTAACGTCTCTAAGGTGGCAAACGCTTTCTTAAATTAAGGATAGGAGCCCGCAGCGCCGTGCAACAGCTATGGTAATATGCTTGTCTCTGAGGGGCGTTTGCAAGCAATTCCATGGATATTCGTGAGATCGCGCGGAGAGCGAAGGTTTCAACCGCCACCGTGTCCAGGGCGATTAATCGTGTTCCCACGGTCGATCCGCAACTCGCCAAGCGAGTATGGAAGGTGGTTGACGAGCTGGGATACTACCCAAACACCCAGGCTCGCGCTCTGGTCTCGGGGCGCAGCCGCATTTTTGGCCTGATCGTCTCCGAAATTACCAATCCATTTTTCCCCGAGATTGTACAAACCTTCGAAAATCTTGCGGTCGAGAATAACTACGAGATCCTCGTCACGTCTACGGTGCATGACCCGAAACGGATGGAGTCGTCGGTCCGGCGCATGATCGAGCGCCGCGTGGATGGAGTAGCGATCCTGACGTTTGGCATGGAAGAAACGCTGATCGAACACCTTCGTTTCCGCAAGGTTCCACTGGTGTTCGTCGACGTGGGGCCAGACGTCCCCGGCATTGTCAATATCCGGGTTAACTATCAGAACGGAATCCGGCAGGCGGTGCAGCATCTCGCTGCTCTGCGGCACACGCGGATCGCATTCGTGACTGGCCCGTTGCATTTGAAGTCCGCGCTGGCCAGGCGGGAAGCGTTCAAAGTGTCCATGATAGAAATCGGGCTTTCACCGGAATTGATCGTGGTGGGAGATCATCGGATGGAGGGCGGCATGCGAGCGCTCGTGGAACTCAATAATTTGAGTAACCGGCCTACCGCTGTGCTGTGCTCCAACGACATGACTGCCATCGGGGTCATGCGCGAAGCCTACGACCAGAACATTAAGATACCGGATGATCTCTCCGTAGTCGGATTTGACGACATCCGCCTTGCCGAGTTCACGATTCCTCCCCTGACGACGGTGCAGATGTCGCAACACGAGTTGGCTAAAATCGCCTTCCAGGCCTTACTGAATGAAGTCGAATCCGAACCACCTTCGCCTCAGCACAACAAGTATGAACTGGTTACAAGCCTGGTGCTTCGGCGTTCGACTGCGCTGGCTCATTCTGGAGGGCACGCAGCGCCGCCCCTCAAAGCGCACCGGACAAGTGGATCCCGAAAGATCCCGGCTGCCGGCTTGTAAACCGTTAATTTGTGTTCCTAGCTTTGCTTCGCGCTTCGCAATACGAATCCGAAGACTCCCGTGGCTATGAATAAGAACTCCAAAGGCAGGAAAAGAGGGTTGCAATTGCGCAGGCATGGGAATACTCTGTTCCCGTTAGTTTTGAGTAAACGATTACCACGCAAAGAGCGGCTTTTAGCCACTTGGCTTAACTGATACCAAAGAAAAATGGTACAACCCAGAACTATGCTAAAGCGCCTGCGGGAAGAAGTACTGGAGGCTAACCTCGAACTGGTGCGAAAAGGTCTTGTCCTCTATACGTTTGGCAATGTCAGCGGGATCTCTCGTGAGGAAGGCCTCGTGGTGATCAAGCCCAGCGGCGTGCCTTATGAGCAAATGAAACCGGAGCACCTCGTCGTGACCGACTTGAGCGGGAAAATCGTGGAAGGAAGACTACGCCCTTCCTCCGATTTGCCTACTCATCTGGTGTTGTATAACCACTTTGCCGAAATTGGTGGCGTGGCTCATACGCATTCTGCATATGCTACGGCCTGGGCGCAGGCACGCAAACCGATCCCGTGTTTTGGGACAACTCACGCGGATTATTTCCATGGTCCTGTGCCGGTCACTTCCGAGATGACCGATTCCGAGATTGCTGGAGAGTACGAGAAAAATACAGGTCATGTGATTGTTCAAAGCCTTCGGCAGACAAATGCATCGGCGACTCCTGGCGTGCTCGTCGCCAACCATGGCCCGTTTGCCTGGGGAACGGATGCGGGAACAGCGACTCACAACGCTGTGATTCTGGAAGCGGTGGCGCGCATGGCTTACTTCACGCTAGGCATCAATTCGGCGGCGCAATCGGTTGGTGGCGCGTTGCTCGACAAACACTATCTTCGCAAACACGGCACGAATGCATATTATGGGCAGCCTGAAAACAAAGACGAGGACTCCCGATGACGCCCATGTTACCGGCGCTCGCTCTTCCAGCCCAGTTGGTGCACCTATCCGCGGTCGATGTGGTGATCGTGGTGTTTTATTTTGCTTTGGTGCTGTCGATCGGCTGGTATCTGAAGGGGCGGGCAAATACCGGCGAAGACTTTTTCATGGCGGGGCGGGAGATGACGGCGTGGGTCGCCGGACTGAGTTTTCTTTCCGCCAATCTGGGGGCGCTCGAACTCATGGGGTGGGCGGGATCGGCCTACCAGTACGGCATTCTGGCCACGCACTGGTACTGGATCGGCGCCATACCGGCCATGCTGTTTCTCGCGCTGGTCATGATGCCGTTCTACTACATTTCCAAAACCCACTCCGTGCCGGGATATCTGCAGCTGCGCTTCGGCGAGCCCAGCCGCGCGCTCTCCGCCGTTTCGTTCGCCTTCATGACCGTGCTCATGAGCGGCGTGAACATGTTTGCCATGGCGAAAGTCATGCAGATCGTGCTTGGCTGGGAC
>DATHMV010000044.1:0-108357 GCA_035486715.1 Candidatus Aquilonibacter sp. | reverse complement strand
GACGGCAATTGTAGGCAGTGCGGACACCCGTTTGATCCCCACATAGTGGTCGCCTACGATATGAATGATTTTTCCAAGGGAGGCGAGGTTCGGTGTCCCGTGGCAGGATGCAGTTGCTTCCACAGCCTAGGCTTTGACTTTAAGGCCGCCCGTAATTCTGCGATTTCAAAACAGCCCACCACCCTCTGAGAGAAACGGGAGGAGTCCAATCATGCGTTCTGATATTGTGCCCGGAGGGATTTTCCCCAACTACGAACTACCCGATCACACCGGCAAACTGCAGAAGCTCCGCGAGCTACAGGGCGAGGATCCGCTAGTCCTCACGCTGGCGCGCGGCCACTATTGCCCAAAGGAGCACCAGCAGCATTTGGAACTCGCCGCGTTCTACCCGAAGATCGCGGTGGCGTACACGCAGATCGCTACGATCGCCACCGACGATCATCATACTCTTCAGGAATTCCGTGCATCAGTCGGAGCCCAGTGGACATTCCTTTCGGACTCCGGCCGCACGATTCAGAAGGATCTCGATATCCAGGAATACACCGACCCCGAACATAATCCGATGATTCCGCATACGCTTGTGCTCAAGCCGGGCCTCGTGATTTACAGCGTCTATAACGGCTACTGGTTCTGGGGTCGTCCATCGGTCATCGATCTGTGGCACGACCTGCGCGTCGTGACGAGTGAAATCCGCCCAGACTGGGATCTGAGTACTCCTGGACTCCGCGAGGCATGGAATGCGGGTGATATGTCGCGTTTCCACGGGTGGAACAAGCAGGGAACTACGGAAGATGCGTCGATTGTGCGGAAGAAATAACGCACCAGCCTTCTCCAAAAAAATACTCCGCCCCGCAGCCAGCCATACTGAAACGTAAAATCAGGAGTCGGAACCTGAGGGAGAAGTCTTATGATTGCTACTACCGCTCCCGCGCCATCCTCAGAAACTATCGAGGCCATCCAGCAAAAAGCAAAACGGTTGAGCATTCTTTCGATGATGTCGACCACTGCGGCCGGTTCCGGACATCCGACATCCTGCATGTCGGCGGCAGAGCTCGTGGCCGGAACGTTTTTCTACGCGATGAAGTTTGATCCAAAAAACCCTAACTCGCCGGATGGCGATCGTTTCGTTCTCTCCAAAGGCCACGCTGCGCCAGTGCTTTATGCCGCGTTGGCTGGGGCGGGCGTTTTCCCGGAGTCGCGTCTGATGACGTTGCGTCAATTTTCAAGCGAGCTGGAAGGCCATCCGACACCTCGTATTCCCGGTGTCGACGCCGCGACAGGTTCGCTTGGCCAGGGACTATCTGTTGGTTCGGGGTTAGCGATTGGCGCACGATGGATAAAAGTCCAACGCGTGTCTACGTGCTGATGGGTGACGGCGAAATGGCTGAGGGCCAGGTGTGGGAAGCGGCAGCGTTCGCCGCGCATTACCAACTCGATAACATCACGGTTCTGGCTGACGTCAATGCGTTGGGCCAAAGCGAACCGACCATGTACCAGCACGACATGGAAGTTTACCGCAGGAAATTCGACTCCGAAAGCTGGGCGACAGAAGTCATCGACGGCCACAATGTCGCCGCTGTGCTCGCCGCCCTCGATCACGCCAAGGCGACGAAAGGCCGACCGCAGGCAATCCTCGCGCGGACGATTAAAGGTAACGGAGTAAGCTTCGTCGCCGGCAAGGAGCATTGGCATGGCAAGCCGTTTTCGAAGGATCAACTTGCGGCCGCGATCAAGGAAATCGGACCCGCAATCGACCTGCCCCCTGACCCCGGCAAGTCTTATGCCAGGACGTCATTGCCTGAACCTCCGAATTTTCCCGCTCCGGCTCCGCCGGATTACGATCCTGCAAAACCTATCGCGACGCGCGAGGCCTACGGATTTGCCCTGAAGCGACTGGGCACAGTGAATCCATACATTGTGGCTATTTCAGGCGACGTGAAGAACTCGACTTTCTCGGAGATATTTGGCGATGCCTTCCCGGACCATTTCTATCAGGGCTACATTGCCGAGCAGAATATCGTGAGCGTTGGTGTAGGACTCGCCGCGCGCGGCAAGGTGCCTTTCCTTGATACTTTCGCTTGCTTCCTGACCCGCGCCTATGACCAGGTACGCATGGCAGACATCAGCCGGAGCAACCTCAATTTGTGCGGATCGCATTGCGGCGTTTCGATCGGCGAGGACGGTCCATCGCAGATGGCGCTGGAGGATATCGCGATGTTCCGCGCCGTTCATTCCTCGACCGTTCTTTATCCGAGCGATGCCATCTCCACCGAGGCTCACGGAAACCATGGCGGGGCGTGCAGGCATCAACTATCTGCGAACGACCCGGCCGAAATTTCCGATCCTCTACTCGAACGACGAGAAGTTTCCGATCCCCGGATTCAAGGTTTCCCGACAGACCCCGCAAGATAAAGTGACGGTGATTGGCGCGGGAGTCACCTTACACGAGGCGCTAAAGGCCGCCGACCAGTTGAAGGTAGAAGGCACAGCCGTGCGGGTGATCGACCTTTATTGTGTCAAACCCATCGACGGAAAAGAACTCGCCAAGCAGATTGCGGCCACAGGCGGTCGGCTGATCACCGTGGAAGATCACTGGGCGGAAGGCGGAATCGGCGAGGCGGTCTTGTCTGCACTCGCGCAAGCTGGCGTCGCTCCTGCCAAGTCGCAGCTCCTCGCGGTGCGAGAGATGCCGCACTCCGGCGAGCCGGATGAGCTCATTGACGCCTTCAGCATTTCGGCAAGGCATATTGTGGAGGCGGTGCGTGCAATTTTATAGCCAGCGTCGCGGAGCCTCCTAGGCCTGGAAAGAGAAGGAAAAGCAACACCCTGAAGGCAGCCAGTTAAATCTAAAGATAGGAAGCGCTTGAGAGTAAAACGCGCGAATACAATAGGAGTATGCATATGGCAGCACAGGTCCGACCACTGACGAAACCGCCGAGGACTGAACAGCCGCTGACCGATTTTTATGGTGAGGATCGTCATGAACTGGTGCAAAAACTCGCGTACCAGCACTGGGAAAAAAGAGGCTCTCCGCTGGGTTCGCCCGAAATTGATTGGTTTGCAGCCGAAAAGACGGTGCGCACGCACCTTTTGGCTTCAGGAATCGAGCTCGGTCCAGACGAGGATCTGTACTCTTGAGTGGCGTAGCTTTGAACATTGAACACAAACCGTTCTATAACCCAGAAAACTAAGGACGACCTTAATGAGCACCAATCGCGTGGCGCGCCCAAGCTCCGCAAAAGTTGTTCCCATGACCACCAGCGTCACTAACGTTTCAGATGTTCTGCAACAGTACGGATACGGCGCGATGCCCTTTATCGGGACGGAAAACTCTTTTTATGAACGGCACCTGGTTTTTGACAGAGCGATCGATCCCAAAGTCGCGAGTGCGCGTGAGCGCTTCGAGGCGTTCTCTAGCTCCGTGCGAGATATTCTCGCGCACCGTTGGGTGCAGACAAAAAACACGTATGAGCAACAAAATGCCAAACGCATTTACTACCTCTCCATGGAGTTTTTGATTGGACGTTCGTTGGCCAACAACATCACCAACCTGTTGCTGGATCCACTTTTACCGGATGCCGCGAAAGAACATGGTATCGACTGGCTGGAATTGATTGAGCAGGAGCCGGATGCTGGGCTGGGCAATGGAGGCTTGGGCCGCCTCGCGGCGTGCTTTCTCGATTCGATGGCGACCATGCAGCTCCCGGGCACCGGCTATGGTTTGCGCTATGAGTACGGCATGTTCAAGCAATCGATCGTAGATGGCTGGCAAAAAGAGAATCCGGACAACTGGCTCCGCTTCGGTGATCCCTGGGAGATTGCACGCCTTCATGAGAAGGTGGAAATCAAGCTGAACGTCTCATTCAAGTTGGAAGCCGGCAATTTTCAAGTTATCCCTGACCGCCCATCAAGCCTGATTGGTATCCCGTTTGACCGCCCTGTGGTGGGCTATGGTGGAAAGACGATTAACACGCTCCGGCTCTGGGCCGCGGCGGCGCCCGATTATTTCGATTTTGAGAAATTTGGCACTGGAGACTTCGTGGGCGCGCTCGGCGAAACTCTCCAGGCGGAATCGCTTACCCGCGTGCTGTATCCCGACGACTCAACAACCAAGGGTCAGGGGCTGCGCTTTTTGCAGGAGTATTTCCTGGTCGCTTGCTCCATAGCCGACCTGGTGCGCCGTTTCCAGCGGCACAACTCGGATTGGGAAAAGTTACCGGAAAAAGCCGCAATTCAACTCAACGATACGCATCCTTCCATGTCGGTCCCTGAACTGCTGCGAATCTTGCTTGACGATGTGCACTTGGGGTGGGACCAGGCCTGGGACCTGACGAAGAGGACGCTCGGGTACACAAATCACACCTTGCTGCCTGAGGCTTTGGAGAAGTGGCCGGTCGCGTGGTTTGAGACACTGCTTCCTCGGCACCTGGAGCTCATCTACGAGATTAACAGCCGGCTGCTCGATGACGTTCGGGGTCGCTTCCCGGGCGACGAGGGGCGCGTACAGCGCATAAGCCTTGTGGAAGAAGGCAGCCCGCGCAAGATCCGCATGGCCAACCTTGCCATTGTCGGCTCGCATAGCACCAACGGAGTATCTGCTGTCCACTCTAAGTTATTGCGAACCACAACGGTGAAGGATCTCGCGGAAATGTTTCCCGAGCGTTTCAGCAACAAGACAAACGGTGTGACGCCGCGGCGCTGGTTGCGTGAGGCCAATCCCGCGCTGGCCCGCGAAATCACGCAAGTCATCGGAGATCGCTGGATTACGGATCTTAGCCTGCTCAAACAGCTCAAGCCATTCGCGGAGGACTCCAATGCTCGCGAACGCTTCCTCAAATCCAAGCGTGAGGCCAAAGTGCAGTTTGCCAATTGGCTCAAGTCCATGTCGGGACGTGTCGTGGATCCCGACACCATCTTCGACTGCCACATCAAGCGCATTCACGAATATAAAAGGCAGCTGATGAATGCGCTGCGGATTGTGATCGTTTATAACCGGCTTCGCGAAAATCCCAGCATGAAGATCGTGCCTCGAACATTTTTCTTCGCGGGTAAAGCGGCGCCAGCTTATAAACTAGCCAAGCTCATCATCAAGTTCATCAACAATCTGGCGGCCGCGATCGACGGCGACCCGGTCGCGCGCGGCCGGCTTAATGTCGTCTTTCTCCCTGAGTACAATGTTTCGCTAGCGGAGCGGCTGATTCCAGCCAGCGATGTTTCCAACCAGATCTCGACCGCCGGCTATGAGGCCAGCGGAACGAGTAACATGAAATTTATGATGAACGGAGCATTGACCGTCGGAACCCGCGACGGTGCGACCATCGAAATGGCGGAGGAAGCCGGAGAAGAGAACTTGTTCCTGTTCGGTCTCACCGTGGAGCAGGTTGAGAACAGCCGTGCCTGGTATAACCCGAACTGGCATTACGAAAACGAGCCGGAGATCCGCGCCGCTCTGGACCTGATTTTCGCGGATCACTTCAGCCGCAACGAACCCGGAGTATTCGCTCCGTTGCGCGATGTGCTGCTGACCCAGGGCGATCACTATATGAACCTCGCGGACCTGACCTCGTATTGCAACGCACAAGACAAGCTCGGCGCGCTCTATGCTGAACCCAGCGCATGGGCGCAGAAAGCAATTTTGAACGTCGCGAGCTCTGGAAAATTCTCGAGCGATTGCTCGATTGCGGAATACGCGAGCGAGATTTGGAAGGTGGAACCATGTCCAGTAGTGTAGAAACTCAATCCCCGACAGGTGAATATATTTCGCCGCTGGCCGGCAAACCAGCGCCGAAAGAGTTATTGGTGGACGTGGTCCGCCTGCAGAAAGAATATTTCGAGCGGCATCCCGACCTCGGTGATCCTAACCAGTTGGTCAGCTTCGGCACTAGCGGACATCGCGGTTCGCCGCTGCACGGCACATTTAACGAAGCGCATATCCTCGCAATTACCCAGGCGATCTGCGAATACCGCCGCGAGCAAGGAACAGACGGCCCGCTCTATATGGGGAAAGACACCCATGCCGTCTCGGAGCCGGCGCAGCGCACCGCCCTCGAAGTGTTAGCGGCAAACAACGTGGAGACGATCATTCAGCAAGATGACGGAATAACTCCAACGCCGGTGATCTCGCGAGCGATTCTGGTTTACAACCGTGGCCGCAAGCAGCATCTGGCGGATGGCATCGTGATTACGCCATCGCACAATCCGCCGGAGGATGGAGGATTCAAGTACAACCCGCCCAACGGCGGCCCGGCTGATACCGATGTGACCCGCTGGGTAGAAGATCGCGCGAACGAATTGTTGCGAGCCGGGAACGCAGGGGTAAAACGCATTCCGTACGAGAAAGCCATCCGGTCCGCGAGCACCCACCAGGAAGATTTCATTCTGCCCTATGTTCGCGATCTTAAAAATGTCGTGGATATGGACGCAATTCGCGGCGCTCACCTCAAACTTGGCGTGGACCCTCTGGGCGGCGCTTCATTACCTTACTGGGAACCGATCAATTCGATTTATGGGCTGGACATCGTCGTCACCAATACAAAAATCGATCCGACATTTTCATTCATGACGGTCGACCACGACGGCAAAATTCGCATGGACTGTTCGAGCCCCTATGCGATGGCCAGGCTGGTTGGCCTGAAAGATCAGTACCAGGTGGCTTTCGGGAACGATACCGACGCCGATCGGCACGGGATCGTAACTCCGGTCGTGGGTTTGATGAATCCGAATCATTACCTTGCCGTTGCCATCCGGTATTTGCTTACGCACCGAACTCAGTGGCGTGACACAGTCGCAGTGGGAAAGACACTGGTGAGCAGCAGCATGATCGATCGAGTCGTTAAAAAGCTTGGCCGCAAACTCTGCGAAGTTCCGGTGGGTTTCAAGTGGTTTGTACCTGGCCTCGTCGATGGCTCGTACTGTTTCGGCGGAGAAGAAAGCGCGGGAGCGAGTTTTCTTCGTCTTGACGGCACAGCATGGACGACCGACAAGGACGGGCCGATCATGGACTTGCTGGCGGCAGAGATTACCGCGCGCACCGGGAAAAATCCCGGAGAACATTACCGCGAACTGACGGCGGAGTTCGGCACGCCGTATTACACACGCATCGACGCGCCCGCCACACCCGAGCAAAAAGCTGAGTTGGCAAAACTCACGCCGGAGGCGGTAAAGGAATCGGACCTAGCGGGCGAACGCATAACGGCCAAGCTCACCAAAGCCCCGGGCAACGATGCCCCAATCGGCGGCTTGAAAGTTGTGGCGGAGGGCGGTTGGTTTGCAGCGCGGCCCTCCGGAACCGAGAACATTTATAAGATCTACGCCGAAAGTTTCAAGAGCCAGACCCATCTGAACGCGATTGTGAGTGAAGCTCAGGAGATGGTGAACAATGCGCTCGGTTCGGGAGCGCGATAAATGACCGATAACGACGGGCACACGAGTAGTCCGCCGTTTCCGCCCGGATATCGCGCTTCCGGCTTGCTCTTGCATGTCACCTCTCTGCCGTCTCCGTATGGCATCGGCGATCTGGGATCGTCCGCGTTCTCCTGGATTGATCGTCTGCACGATGCCGGTCAAGCGTGGTGGCAGTCGCTGCCGCTGGGTCCGACTGGTTACGGAAACTCGCCGTATCAATCAATGTCTTCGTTTGCCGGCAACGAGCTGCTGATTAGTCCTGGCTCTCTCATTGCGGACGGGCTGATACAGGCGAGCGATGGTGATGAGAACGATGCTCAGTCTCATTTCTCGGCCGATGCAGTTAACTACGATTCCGTAATCCCGTTCAAACAACGGCTGCTAGAAACCGCATGCGCAAACTTCAAAGCCGGGCAGCACAGTAATAAAGATCTCTCGCCTGCCTACGACGAGTTCTGCAGCAGCCAAGCGCATTGGTTGGAAGACTATGCTCTGTTCCGGGCGCTAAAAGAAAAGTATCGCGGAACTTATTATCTGGAGTGGCCTGCAGAGTTGGTCCAGCGCACCCCAAATGCTCTCGCTAAAGCGCGGGGAGAGTTAGCAAGTCAAATGGATCAGGTTCGCTTCGCGCAATTCCTGTTGTTCCGCCAGGCCGATCAACTCAAGGAACATGCCCATGCCAGAGGCGTGAGCTTGATCGGCGATCTGCCTTTCTTTGTTTCCCCGGATTCCAGTGATGTTTGGGCGAACCCTGAGCTATTCCTCCTCGATGAGCAGCAGCGGCCACGCTTCGTCGCCGGTGTTCCTCCTGATTATTTCAGCGCGCAAGGTCAATTGTGGGGAAATCCCGTTTACAACTGGGATGCCGCGCGCGCGACTGGTTATCGGTGGTGCATCGATCGGCTTCGTGCTTTATTGGCTCACGTCGACGTGATTCGCATGGATCACTTCCGCGGCTTCGCGGCTGCATGGTATGTTCCAGCCGGAGCGACGACAGCCCAGTCCGGACAATGGGTGCCGGGGCCGGGAGCCAACTTTTTTCAAGCGGTGCGAATAGAGCTGGGCCATTTACCATTCATCGCGGAAGATCTGGGTGTGATTACGCCCGACGTGCAGGCCCTACGCGACCAGTTTCGCCTACCGGGGATGCGCGTCCTGCAATTCGCCTTCGATGGTCATACGGACAATCCATACCTGCCGCACAACTTTGTCCACAACACGGTCGCCTATACCGGCACGCACGACAACGCCACCACTCGACAATGGTATGAGGAATTGCCCGACTACGAGCGGCAAAACTTCTGGAACTACCTGAAGCTTGCGCCGGGAACCAGTGCGGACGCCGCTCCTGAGTTGATGCGGCTGGCCTGGTCGTCACCAGCCGCACTCGCGATCGCTCCGTTGCAGGATCTGCTCAACATGGGAAGCGAAGCGCGTATGAATGTGCCCGGTCGCCCCGACGGGAACTGGCGTTGGCGCGTCCGGGAAGACATGTTATCCTCTCAATCTTTTCAGTGGCTGCGGGATTTGACGGAGAGTTGCAAGCGCTCGGTCGGTCCGGCAACATCCGTCAGCGCGCAAGTGGATCGCGATCAGGTGAGCGCTCAAATCTAGAAAAATGGACAGGAGGTAGTCTGCTGATTCAAGTTGCCAAGAGCATTCTCCTGGTGGTGAGTGCGCTCTTTCCGATCGTGGATCCGATCGGAGGTGCTCCTGTCTTTCTGCTGCTCACGCGAGACTACGACGCCGAGACACGACGAGTGCTGGCTCGCCGCATTGCGGTGGATAGTTTCATACTGCTGATCGCGTCCTTTACCCTGGGGGCGCACGTTCTCTCCTTCTTCGGGATTTCGCTTCCGGTTGTGCAGGTCGGCGGCGGGCTGATCGTGATTTCAACCGGCTGGGCGATGCTAAATCAGAAAGACGCGAACGATCAAGGCTCAGCCAGACGAACCGTCACTTGCGCTGATGCTCTCAGCCAGGCGTTCTACCCGCTCACGCTTCCTTTGACGGTTGGTCCCGGCTCCATCTCGATTGCGATCACTTTGGGCGCGAATGCGCCGCAGCACCTGGGCGCAAATCTGCTGGTGATTCTCGCGGCGGCGATCGGTTCCGCTTTCATCGCAGTAACCATCTATCTCTGCTACGGCTACTCCGATCGGCTGGCTAGCAAAATTGGTTCCACGGGGACGAACGTAATTTTAAAACTCACCGCGTTCCTGCTGGTGTGCATTGGAGTGCAGATCTTGTGGAACGGCGCGAGCAAATTGCTAAGTTCGTTGCCGCAGTTGAGCGGAGTTGTAGCGCTGCCGCATTGAGAGCGAAGCGAGCGGCGAGAGTAGACGACAGAGAGGGACAGTGAAAAGTTCAAGCGTTGATGTTCTCGCCAACACGGATGGTCCGTCCAAGGCTGCCAACACCGCGGCGGCCCCAGTCATGAAACGACCGACTTGGGATCAGGCTGAGGGCAACCCGTTGCCGCTTGGGGTCACGTGGATCGAAGCTGAGCAGGCATTTAACTTCGCGGTTCATTCCGAACATGCGGATAGCGTTACGCTGTTGCTCTATTCTCCAGCCGATCTGGTAAATCCTCTTCTAAGACTTCAATTGGATTTTTTGCACAACAAGTCGGGGCGGATTTGGCACTGCCGCGTCCCAGTTACAAAAATTCCTGAGGCTCGTTATTATGCATACTCCGTCTCGGGAGACGCCATTCCTCAACTCCATAGCTTCGACCCGCAGAAGGTTCTCCTCGATCCGTACGCGAAGTGCATTTTCTTCCCACCCGGTTTTGATCGGAACCTGGCCATGCGGGAAGGCTCCAATGCCGGCAGCGCGCCTTTGGGAGTGCTGTTTGATCAGCGATCGACATTTGACTGGTCGGGAGTCCGGCCTCCGTATCATGAGTCGGATGCAGTCATTTACGAACTTCACGTGAAAGGTTTCACGAAGAACCCCAACTCTGGTGTCGGCCCATCGCATGCCGGCACATACGCCGGTCTCGTGGAAAAGATCCCCTATTTAAAGGAACTCGGGGTGACGGTTGTGGAACTGATGCCGGTTTTTCAGCGTGATCCACAAGAGGGCGACTACTGGGGCTATATGCCTTTGAATTTCTTCGCGCCTCATGCTCAGTACGCGAGCACACAACGCGAAGATGAACAGCATCTTGAATTCAAGAACATGGTGAAGGCTTTTCATGAGGCAAATATCGGCGTGGTGCTGGACGTCGTATACAACCACACTTGCGAGGGCGACGCCAAAGGGCCGATCTACAGCTACAAGGGTTTCGACAGCGCCGGTTATTACATGCTTTCCTCCGACCCGGCGAATCCCTACGCCAATTACTCCGGCACCGGCAATACCTTGAATTTCGGCCAGGCGCACGTGCGCAAGATGGTGATCGACAGCTTGCGTTATTGGAAGCGAGGGATGCATATCGACGGATTCCGCTTCGATCTGGCGTCGGTATTCAGCCGCAATGCAGACGGATCACTCAACTGGGGCGAAGCGCCCATCTTCAGCGAAATCGCCGCCGACCCGGAATTAGGGCGGGTGCGTTTAATCGCGGAACCCTGGGACACAGCCGCTTATCAGCTCGGGCGCGGATTCCCGGGCCTGACCTGGCTGCAGTGGAACGGGCGCTTTCGCGATGACGTTCGCCGGTTTGTTAAGGGCGACACGGGGATGGTTCCCGACGTGATGCGGCGTATCTATGGCAGCGATGATTTGTTTCCAGACAGCCGCGCCGACGCTTATCACGCATATCAGAGTGTGAATTATGTAACGTCTCACGACGGTTTCACCCTCTACGATCTTGTCTCTTACGACCGCAAGCACAATGGGCAAAACGGAAATAATAATCAGGACGGCACCGACGCGAACTACAGCTGGAATTGTGGACAGGAAGGGGATGAAGGTGTTTCCTCGGCGGTTCGTGCATTGCGCCGGCAGCAGGTAAAGAATTTCTGCTGCCTGCTCTTCTTATCCAACGGTACGCCGATGTTTCGCGCCGGCGACGAGTTCCTGAACACGCAATTCGGCAACAACAATCCCTATAACCAGGACAACGAAATAGGATGGCTGGATTGGAGTCAACTTCAATCCAATAAGGACATTTTCCAGTTCTTCAAGAAGATGATTGCGTTCCGGAAGAATCATCCCTCGTTGGGCCGGAGCAGGTTCTGGCGGGAGGACGTTACTTGGTACGGCGTCGGCCCCGCGGTCGATGTGTCCCACGACTCGCACAGCCTGGCATTCTGCCTGCACGGCGCTTCTCAAGATGATGACGACATCTACGTGATGATCAATGCGTACTGGGAAGAATTGGAGTTCGATGTGCAGGAGGGAACGACGCAGGAATGGAAAAGAATCGTGGACACCGCTTTGCCCAGTCCGGATGATTTCTCGGACGACGGAATCCCTTTAGAGCAGACGAAGTTATACCTATTAGCTCCACGATCGATTGTGGTCTTATGTCGAACCAAAGCAGGCTAAACCGTTGCACAGGCTAACACGTGTGCCGAGCTAACCTTCTTCGAAATCCCTGCCACCTACGCCAGGAGATTCCAGTACGCTTGAGCACGTCCTTCAGTCCGCTGATGGCAGGCATTGAGGTCGAGCGGATTTCCATCTGAGTTTCGGAAAATTGGGCGGCCGCCGACTCCCCAGGTGCCGCTATTCTACCGAGTCCCACACCATTCTCAGAACGTTTCTACGGATATCCATAATGAAGCGGTCATTCATGGATTTTCGCTTCTGTTGAGAATACGTTAGCTCGGGTCATCGACGTTAAAGATTTCGTGCCTGAGTTTAGTAGCCCCACGCAATTCCTTCCAAAGTGGGTCTCTGCTTGCATTATTCGAACTGGATGCTGCTCACAAGTTTTAGTCATCTTGCGCTTTCAGAAGGGAAGTGGATTGCGCCGCATATCCACAAGCAAGATGCAGCAGCCTGTCCGGTTTTGATTAGCTTATAGCAATTCAATGTACGGAGTAATTGTCATGAAGAAACGAGCATTTGGTTTCTCGATCTTTCTTATCGCGCTGGGATTGATGTGTGGGATGGTCGTCTGGACGCCCTACGTACATGCCGACAACCTCTACGCCAGTATTCGCGGGACGGTTGTGGATCCGTCTGGAGCCGTGGTGCCGGATGCGAAACTGACAGCGACGAATATCGCCACAGGCCTTAGTTACTCCACGGCTTCGAGCAAGGACGGTTTGTTTGCCTTCTTGCAACTGCCCATTGGTGATTACTCCGTGAAGGTGGAGAGGTCCGGTTTCAAGACGTTCACCGAGGGGCACATTCACCTGGACCTCGACCAGATATTCAACCTAAGAGTGGAAATGCAAGTAGGCGTGGTTAGCGACACGATTACGGTTGACGCCAATCCCGCTCAAGTCGAAACCACAAGTATGCAACTGGGAACCACCGTTACCGGAAACCAGATTGTTGAACTGCCGTTAAATGGCCGCAACTGGACGCAGCTCATGCAGCTTCAGCCGGGAGTGCAGGGAGCTTCGGACCGATTCGGCGTCGGAAACACTGGGGGAGGTTTCTCCACCAGCGGAGCGGAAACGCAGCAGAATTCCTTCCTGATTAACGGGGTCGACTCCAACGACGCCTCGCTCAATACTCCGCTAGTCATCCCAAGTCCGGATGCCATCGGCGAATTTGATCTGGTGAGCAGCACCATCAATCCCGAGTATGGGCGCAACTCCGGCGCCATCGTCAACGCAATCATCAAGAACGGCACCAATCAGTTTCACGGCGATATTTTTGAGTTCTACCGCGACACATTCCTGGATGCTATTCCCTGGTTTGAACTGACCCGATCCCTCTATCACCAAAACCAGTATGGCGGCACAGTCGGCGGGCCGGTTGTCAGGGATCATGCCTTCTTCTTCTTTTCCTACCAGGGTAGGCACTCAGTAACGCCGCAACCCTCTGGACTCCAGGACAGTTTCAACGGCATTAACCTGAGTGATCCTCAGCCCGTCGTTTTCAGTCAGGCACAACGGACTGGCAACTTCTCGGGGAACGCGCCGTTTTACAACACTGCCAGCCCTGAACCTGCGGGTTCGCCCTGCGGGGCAAATTACACGGGTCCATTCGGACCCAACCCGCTTCCGTTTAACCTCGGAACGGCGACCGCAGGAACTCCGTGGTGCGTGGCCTTCCCAACGGGAGCCCTGCCGAGCATCAATCCATTAGCGGCCAAGCTACTGAATCAATACATTCCTCTGCCCAACGCAGCGAACAATGAGTTTCTGTTCAATCCCCTCGAGGTCTCAAAGCGAGGCCAGTATCTCGGTCGCTTGGATGAGAAGGTCTCCAATAAAGATTCGATCTGGTTCTATGGGCTCTACGATAACCACATCACGAACGATGATTTAGGTTTCGTTGGCTCCAACCTTCCCGGCTTCGCCGATGGTAACCCATCGAAGACCTATCAATACACTACTGCCTGGAACCATACTTTTTCGCCCACCACGCTGAATGAAGCGCGCTTTGGCTACCTCCGTTTTAATTACGATGACGTTGTACCCCTCAGTACCCAGAGCGCGTCCGCCTATGGCTTCACCGGCATCGCCAATACTCAAGCGCCCGCCTTTGCACAACTCCCCGTCATGGCTGTTGCGGGCTTGTTTAGCCTTGGTTTCAGTGCAGATGGGCCGCAACCGCGTGTGAATAACACTTATCAGCTGGTCGATAACCTAAGCAAAGTTTGGGGGCACCACACCTTCAAGGCGGGCTTCAACATGGATCGTCTGGAGATCAACAATCCGTACTACAACAACCTGAACGGTACCTATCAGTACTTTGGCGGGGGATCGTTTTCGACGGGGAACCCTGGAGCAGATTTCCTACTGGGAATTCCCGACGAATATGACCAAGGAAGTGGCGCCATCATCCGGGCCCGGGCACGGGAATATTACTCGTACGGCCAAGACCAATGGCAGGTGAGGCCCAATCTGACCTTGACGATGGGAGTAGGTTGGGATGTCGAAACTCCCTATAAGAATCTCTACGCGAATGGGGAGATCCTGGATGCGTTCCACCCCGGACAGCAATCCACGGTTTTCCCCACGGCTCCGGTTGGCATCGTCTTCCCCGGCGACAAGGGAGTCGGGCCGTATGGAGGAGCCAGCGTTCATTACGACAACCTCGCGCCGCGTTTGGGGTTTGCCTGGAGTCCGGGAGCCTCCAACAAGTGGAGCGTTCGTGGCGGCATTGGGCTCTATTACAATCGCACGGACTCAGAAGCTACGTTGCAGACACTCACCAATGTGCCATTTTCCACGACCTCGCCTGGAGCCGCCGCGATTGGTTCATTTCCGTCCTTTGCTAACCCTTACGCCTCTGTAAATCCCGCTCCCGTCACATATACCCAAGGAGGCAAAACCACAACAATTGCGAGCGGAACTGTGAATAACCCTTTTCCGTTTACTCCTCCAGCGACTGGGACGTCTCCTAATTTCGCTCAGTTTGAGCCCATCGGCCTCAGTGACGTTTTCTACGATCCGCACCTGACCTCTCCCAGGTCAACGAACTTCAATCTGAACTTCCAATATCAGGTTTCAAAATCGACAGTTGCGAGTATTGGCTATGTCGGAACGATAGGGCGTCACCTGGAGGGCGCCTACAATATGAATCCCGCGGGAAACGCATCTGGAAACCCAGTCGCGGTGGCTGAGGGTGCTAGCAACGATTTCAATCTGCCCACCGTTGCTGCGAACACGTATCAGTACAACCCGAACGTCTATGGGGGAATTGGCGTGTTCGCGACGGGTTGGAACTCCAA
The DNA here is from genome assembly GCA_035486715.1 of Candidatus Aquilonibacter sp. Classification (GTDB taxonomy): domain Bacteria; phylum Acidobacteriota; class Terriglobia; order Terriglobales; family Acidobacteriaceae; genus Sulfotelmatobacter. The sequence goes on along the minus strand of DATHMV010000044.1, from coordinate 93,146 downwards.
CTACAACTCTCTGCAAGCGCAGATTAATCGGCATTTCAGCAATGGCTTGCAATTTCAGGCTGCCTATACCTGGTCCCGCTACTTCGATTACACCTCGAGCCTGGAAAACAGCGCCTTCAATAATCCTGGCTTCAACGCCTTAAACTTTGCCCGGAATTATGGTCCCTCGGCCAACGATGCGCCACAGCGCCTGGTGGTGAACTACGTGTACACGTTGCCATTTTATAAGTATGGGCACCATTGGAAGCGGCTGACCGATGGCTGGAATCTATCGGGAATCGGTACCTTCCAGCATGGTTTCCCAGTAGCCGTATTCCAGACCGCTTTTAATGACTTGCAGGGTTCTCCGAGCCAGCAATTTTTCGCATCCCCGGACTTCGTCGACGCTACGGGGTCGCCGTTAAACATCAATCACAACCCCAGGAACAGCCCGACGCAGCAGTGGGTGAATCCCGCTGCCTTTGCAATTCCGGCCGTTGGAACCCAAGGTACCGCCAATCGCAATCCCTTTTATGGACCGGGGTTAAATTTCTGGGATATGGCTCTGGAGAAGAGTCTTCACTTTACGGAGTCGATGTACTTCCAGTTCCGGTTTGAGACCTTCAATACCTTCAACCATGCGAATTTCGGTGCGCCGGTTGATGATCTTTCCAGTTCAGCCTTCGGGACCGTCAATACCGTCCAGCAAATAAGCACCAATGGCGCCGGTCGAGTGGTGCAACTAGCCGGGAAGTTCTACTTCTAGCTAACTAAAGCTGAAAGCAAGGAGAGGCATCTCTCTCGGCGATTGAGAACCCGATTTACATCATCTCCGGACTACGAAAGGCAAATGCAATGATTTCGATCTCCGATTACCTGCACTCCACTGTGAGATTCAGTGCGCTTGTAGCATTTGTGGTCCTCCTTCTAGTCTCTCCAGCTTTGGTGCGTGCACAAACTACAATCTCCACCGGAAGCATCCAGGGGACGATCGTCGATCCCTCTGGTGCCGTAGTTGGGGAAGCTAAGGTCACAATTACCGATAGCGCAACCGGGCAGGCGATTACGCAGACGACGACTTCGGCAGGAACCTACACCTCCGGCGCATTGATTCCTGGCAATTACTTGGTGCGGGTGGAGGCAAAGGGGTTCCAGACCTTAGATGAAACTGTCTCGGTGGACGTAGGAGTGACGATATCCGGGAACTTCAAACTTCAGTTGGGCGACGCAAGCCAAGTGATCGACGTGCAAGCAGGCACGTTGCAGGTGAATACCGAACAAGCAACGGTGCAGGGCGTAATTAACACCGAGCAGATCGAGAACCTGCCCATCAACGGAAGGAACTTCCTCGACCTGGCACAGCTGGAGCCAGGCGTTCAAATTCAGGATGGCGGCAATTTCGATCCTACGAAGAAAGGATTCTCTTCGATTTCTTTCGGCGGCCGATTTGGGCGCACGGCGCGCATCGAGGTCGATGGAGTCGACACGAGTGACGAAACGGTCGGAACGACCACGCAAGATATTCCCCAAGGCGCCATTCAGGAATTTCAGATCGGGGAATCGATGTTGGATTTGTCGACGGAGTTGACCTCGTCCGGTTCGGTCAACGTCGTAACCAAGTCCGGGACCAATACTTACCACGGCCAGGCTTACTACGCTTTTCGCGACCAGTCACTCAATGCGGATCTACCGGGCGGGTCGGACACGTACTTCCAGAGAAATCAATTCGGCGGCAACTTCGGGGGCGCAATCATCAAGAACAAGGTGTTTTTCTTCGCCGACGCCGAGCGCACCCAGCAAGCTTTTAATCAGCCAGTCCTGGCAGGTCCTCCCTTTCAATCAGACTCGGGCACTTTTCTGGCGCCGTTCCGTGAATTGGAAGGAATCGGGAAATTGGATTACCAGATCAGCAAAAGTTACCATTTGTTCTACCGTTTCTCCTACGACCAGAACAGCGACGTCTCGTCCTTCGAGGCGATCGCATTCCAACCGCTGGACAACAAAACTCATACCCGCGACCACGTCATAGGACTTGACTTTACGACCAGCAGTTACACGCACAGCGTCCGTCTCGGTTACATGAAGTTCTTTAACCACATCGGTAGCGGGACGATCGCGACTACGCCCTTCAATCCGACGTCGCCCCTCGAGTTGGCCATTGGCCCAGATCAAACCTGCCTCAACACATCGGGAGTTGAGCCCGATGTGTTCTGCTCGGGCCAGGGTTTGTTGGCTCCGCAGAGCACGCCGCAGTCGGATCATCAGATCAAATATGATGGCAGCAAGGCGCTGGGTACGCACATTCTGCGCTACGGCGGCGGTTGGAACCACATCCGGGGCGGAGGGTTTGCCGGGTTTCTGGCCGACGGACCTGCTGTCAACGCCAGCGCGACTGCCTGCATCGGTATCTGTCTGACCATGCCCGGTGGCGCGACCAACGCGCTGAATTACCCGGCGACGAATGTGCTTTTGGGCAACGGGGCGGGGTATTCCACGGAGAAGCCTTCGTTTGGCTTTCCCTTCGGAGGCTTGGGGCCAGACAATCGAATTTCATGGTACATCGGTGATTCCTGGAAGATAAAGCCGAATCTGACACTCACCTATGGGCTGCGATACGTGAAAGACACCGGAAGAACGGACAGCGACTTGGCGCCAATTCCGCAGATCAGCCAGGATTTTGACAACCAGTTTTATTCGGGCTTGGGGAATCGCGTGAACGATCCCAGCAAAAATTTTGCTCCGCAATTTGGTTTCGCCTGGGATCCGGCTCACAGCGGAAAGACCGTGTTTCGCGGTGGAATTGGTCTGTTTTATGAAAACTCGATCTGGAACAACGTTCTTTTCGACCGGCCGGGACGACTGGCTACTGGCGATTTCCTGGGCTTTCAGCCTGCGTGCTCGGGTGGGAGCGGATCCCCGTACACACTGCCGGGAACGGCTACGGTTGTCAATCCTGGAAGCGGCACGGGCGGGCTGAACATATGCGGCCAGCCGATTGGGCAGGTGCAGGTGCAGATCGCGGCGCTGCAGGCGCAATATCAGGCCGCCTCTCAAGCCGTCGGCGCCGGACCAAACCCGGGCTATATCCTTAACACACTGGGCGATACCGGCCCCAATGGGACCGGCACGAACCTGTTCGCGCCCAACTACCGGACTCCGCGCTCGGTGCAGATGAATTTGGGCATCCAGCGCGAGCTTCGCAGGGGAATGGTACTTACCGCGGACTACCTTCGCAACATCTCCACTCACACGTTACTCGCGGTGGATACCAACCATGTGGGAGACGCGCGATTCCTGAATATGGCAGCCGCTCAGACTGCCATTAACACCACCAATGCCGCTTTCGGTTGCCCGGCCGGCACGACGGGAATCCCCTGTGCCATAGCAGCCGGCGCGACCATCGTCAACTTTGCCTCGAACGGACTCGATTCAGGTTACCAGTTCTGTGGTGGAGCTGCGTGCCCGAATGCAGCATTCGGTGGCATCGCCAACGGCCAACCCGGATCGCCAGGCCCAGCCGGTGGAGTCGGGGGAAACCAAATGCTGTTTCCCATCGGGCGATCCGTTTACAACGGGTTGCAGACTTCCTTGAAGCAAGATGTACGCTCTCCCTTCAAGGGAGTTCGTTATGTGAACTTGCAAGTATCTTACGCACTTTCAAAATATGTCTCCCAGGCGACAGATGGTGACTTTGTAAACAGCGCATGGGACTACGATGACCCGGGCAAGTACACTGGCCCAAACGGGCTGGATCGTACCCATCAGATTTCATTCGGCGGCACGATGGAGTTCCCCGCGCACTTCCGGGCCAGTGTTATTGGGCACTTTTATAGTGCGCTGCCGCAAACCCTGACGCTGGCTCCCACCGGCTCTCCGGGCGGTATGTTTGTGACCGCCGTGAACGGAGACGGCACGGGCGATGGTTACGGGCCGAATGGTACAAACGGTACGCTGGGAGGCATTCTCCCCGGAACGAACCTAGGCTCGTTCGGACGCGGCGTTAGCGGCGCTAATATCAATGAAGTGATTAGCAACTACAACAGCAACTTCGCGGGCAAACCGACTCCAGCCGGCCAGGCACTCATGAATGCTGGGCTGTTCACCCAAGCCGAACTGACCCAACTCGGAGCGGTTATGCCTGTGATCAACCCGGCCCCCCCGAACGAGGCGCAAGATGACTGGTTGCGAGATCTGGACCTTAGCCTGAACTGGACATACAAGGTGAAGGAGCGGCTGGAATTGCAGCCCCAACTCAGTTTCTTCAACGTACCGAATTTCTCCAACTTCGATGCACCGAAGAATACTCTCAGCGGTGTGCTCAGTCTTGCAGGTCAGCCGGGCCTTCCCGCTCAGACGCCTACCGTGGGAACCGCGAACGGCACCTCAGGGGTACAGCCAAACAGCCTTCGGGTTGGTTTGGGCTCAGGAGTGTTTGGTTTAGGGTCTCCACGAGTGTTGGAGTTCTCGCTAAAGATGAGTTTCTAGCGGCTGGAAGTTAGGGCGGCGGACTGCGTCCGCCCAAAAAAAGCAATCGCTATTGATTTAGACCACACGTTCAATATGGCCAAAACCGTCGGTGCCGATCCACGACTCTGCAAGAAGATGTAGATTTTTTTTATAAGTACGAGTAACTGTATATTTCTTGCCTCCTCTTACACGCAGCATGTACTCCCCGGTCGACAACGGCTGAATCTCTTCCACGAAGGCGGCATTCACCAGAGATGATCGATGGATCCTGACAAATCCGAAGAGGCTCAATTTCTCTGCCATCGTTGAAATCGATTCGCGTAGCAGATATCCACTTGATTTGTGTTGCAGCAAGACATAATGACCTTCGGCTTCCACGGCGATGATGTCCGCGGAGTCGATAAATAGAATTTTCTTTCCTGCCCTGATCGCGATTCGAGAAGCCGATCCTTTCGGAGCAATGTGTAGTTGCTGTAACAGTCCCGTCACGATTGCCACTCCTTTTTCCCTCTTCGAGGAATGCTGCACCGCATGGTTCGGGAAACTACTTGCACCTAAGAGTCCACTGCGGAATCCACGGCAGGAAAACTTCCATTTTCAACACCTGAAATCCACACCCACACGCGGGGGCCGCTGTCACCAGGGACTGCACGGGCTTCTCCGTGCTGCTCGAGCCGGTTGAGTGCTGTGGTAACCGCGCCCGCCAGATTCTTGGAGCACGGCAGATCGGTTCGCTGTTGAATCTGTTCGCACACATTTCGTGCGGTCAGGGGGCGGCCAGAATCCATCAACACCTCACGGCATGCCTGAGTAATCCCCCGTCGGCGTATTCCGACCTTGCCATTTACCAATTCCCGTAGATCTTCACTTAGTTCATCGTTGCCGAACAAATTGCACAACCCGGCGATCGTCTGCTTGATTACGGCAATGCGCTTCGTGATTGCGAAGCGCTGTTGGACGAGTCGCCGCAGTTCATCGCGTGCAACATTGACAATCACTTGAACATCCGGGGCTGTATTCATCGCTGCTGCCAATCTCGAGCTCCATGAAATTATTTCCGACACGTGTGATTGCGCGGTTTGCGCCCTTCAACATTCACGCATCGTCAATTATTGACTGGGGCGAGCGTTCCATCCGACCACATACCGGTAAGAACCATGAATACGTCGATTCCTTCCAGTGCGAACTGTGGATTTAGCAGGGCGGGAGACTTGGGCAGATCCGAGCCCCAAACCGCTTTGTCCACTAGCGGCGTATAGAACATCAAATGGGCCATATTGTGGCCGCCGGCATCCGTAAGGTACGCTTCCTTCGACATCATGTAGGTCAGCGCACTAAACTCGAGGGGCGGCAGTTCTTTCTTGACGAATGTTGCGATTCCTTCCCTGATCTGATCCTTGGATTGACCCGCCAATACCATCTCGGTCCTTTTGTAAGTCATTGGAAGAATGGAACGCACCGCGGGCGGGTTGTAACAGATGGGGCCTCGAATTTTGGGATTCCAAAATTCGGGATTGTCGAACGGAGCCATCCAACCTCGCTCCACCGCGCATACAAAACCATTCTTGCCTTCGACGGCGGTTTCATAGCCATGCGGCCCAAGCACCAGAACTTTTGCGTCGTGGGAGATGGAGTCTGGAGCCGCACTTCGCGCCAGGGCTATTTCGGTGTTTCGATCCGGCATCAGGTACCGGTCAAGCGCGGCCATGCTGGGATACGGGATTTGGGATTGCGCTTCCATTTGCGGGATCGTACCCAGCGTTACCACAAGCATGGAGCTTCCTAATGCGATTAGCTTGAGAATCTTTTGGCTCATCAATTTCCCCTTTCGGTGCGGGCTTTAGGGCGATTCGAGTCGTATGATGCGGCCATTCCAGTCGAACGTTGCATTGATCATACCGACTAGTATGTACGTTACGAGTGACAAGCTTAACGGTGCGGAAGAATACTGCCAGGATCCATTACCCCGGTAAAAACTGTGAGTTGCCAGAGAGGTGACCTGCCTGCGGCTACAATGCGCCAAATTGGCAGATTTCGGGCAATCATTGGTAACTGACGTGCATATCAGAAGGGCTTTTGCGGACTCAACAAAAGGGCCGCTAGCCGCGGCTTGCCACTCGCTTCCGGCCTCGTGCCGGGCGTAGCGATTCGAGGTGGCTGCTCACCCTTCTTTGGCCGGATTGCATCATTCGTGCATCCTGCGAATTTTTTGTTAAAACCACATAACCCTCGTACGTCGCGATCAGGAACGTAGCCGTTTCATTGGCGTCTATATCATTGCGCACTAACCCGCGTTTCTGTCCTTCACGCAGTGCCCCAGCTACGGCGTCATGCCAGTCCCTAAAAAGCCTCGCCGTCCGTCTGCGGAATCCCTCATCAAGACCCGACATCTCTTGAGACAAGTTAAGCAAGGGGCAGCCACGCTGAATGTCTTCTCTTTTTAGCGATTCGGATTGAACAATGCGAACCAGAGCGCCGATGGGATCCTTGGCATTCTGTAAAGGTCGCACCCACTTCCGGTGAAGGTCACTCGCCATGACCTCGTCCAGCACCGCATACCCGAGGGCCTCCTTATCGTCAAAGTGGTAGTACAGCGCGCCTTTCGTAACACCCGCTTCGGCCAGAATGGCATCCAGGTCAGCGCTCCGATAGCCAGAGCGGTATATCTCTTGAAAGGCAGCCTGCAATAGGAGCGTGCGTGTGCGCTTTGGATTCCGCGAGGTTGCGCTCGCGCCTCGCGATCGTTTTTTGACGGCGGACATACCAGTCAGTATGCGCGTTCCAGCGGGGAGGTGTCGAGCCGAACGTTTTACGATGAGCGCAACTGATTTCGAACCACACCCCTAAATATTCGAACGAGAAAAAGGGTGCAAAATTGCGTGCCGGGAAGCCAGCCAGGGAATATGAGTTCGGAATCGGTTCACGGATCCGGCAGTCGTTCCGCCAAGGTCCGGCTCACTGATTCAATCGATGTGTTCTGCCTAAGTTTACGAATCTCCTTGCAGTCAGCGGTTCGGTCGCATGTATGAGGAGTTTTAGGCGAATCAATCTGCTGCTCACGCCGACAATCCATCTACTTTCGCGAGCCAAACATCGCAGATGCCTGCGAGTGGGGTACTTCAATCTTGAGACTTTCGAAGCTGGCAGCACGGATGGTGAAGCACTCCAATTGAGAGTCTCTGGTGCAGCTTGGATGAACACGATTTGACTAGCGCCTCCCCATCCCGTATAAAACTTGTGACTTGGTGTTGTATGGGAATCCGGTGCAACTCCGGAGCGGCCCAGCCACTGTAAGCGCGGAGGATCGAAGCGAGCACGCCACTGGTGCAGTGATGCACTGGGAAGGTTGCTTCGATCCAGGGAAGCGCGAGCCAGGAGACCGACCAGGTTCACATCGATTCGAATCGACTCTCTAAGGGAGCGTCGGTGACGATTCTTGATTTAGGACGAACCAATGCCAGGGATGTATATCCGATTGTGGTATTTGTGTTGCTTCTTTTCGGCCATGCACGGGAGCGTTTTAATTTTTGCTCGATGTGAATATTTCAATACTCGCAGTGTGAAAAGCCGCGGAAGATTTTTTGTCTGCGGTTCACCAACGTAAAGCAATCTGCTGGTGGAATGTTCGGGAAGCGCGGTGAAAATCCGCCACTGCCCCGCAACTGTAAGCGATCGTTTTGCGACTGCACAAGCCACTGCCCAGCAAGGGTGGGAAGGCGCAGCCGTTTAGTAGTAGGTCGCGAGTCAGGAGACCGGTTCCGCCAAGTTCATAGTCCGCTCTTTCCAGGGCGAAGGAGGACTTGATGTCTAAGCTATTTTTCTGTCGTGTCCGGTTGGTGTCTTGCCGGGCTATAACCTTAATGACAATCGCTCTGGTATTGTTTGCCGGCTCTTCCCACGCACAATCCACGGCAAGCCTACGCGGAAAAGTTGTCGATCCGCTCGGCAGCCGCGTGCCTGGCGCAAGGGTTATCCTGCTTGAGGATGGAAACCCAATCCTTGACGCGAAATCCAACGGGCAAGGATTCTTCAGTTTGGCGGCTCCGAAAGAAGGTCGCTACAACCTGCAAGTTGAGGCAACTGGATTCGCCTCGCAGACCATTGCAGTCGACATCAGGAAGGATGGGAAGTCCGAGGAGTTGACCGTAACCCTGGGCATCGGACCGCTCACCCAACAGGTTGTCGTCTCAGCGACCGGCTTTGCCATTCCTGAAGCACAGGTCGGGGCCTCGGTTAGCGTAATCGATAGCGATCAAATCGACACGCTAAACAAACTGGATGTCCTTGAAAATCTGCGGCTTGTGGCGGGAGCGCAAGTTATCCAGACGAGCCAGCGCGGAGGTGCAACATCCTTGTTTATACGCGGCGGCGAATCCGACTTTAACAAAGTACTGGTCGATGGCATTCCGGTGAATGAGATCGGCGGCGCTTTCGATTTCGCCCAGCTTTCGAATAATGGAGTCGGCAACCTGGAGGTGCTTCGGGGCTCAAACAGCGTTCTTTACGGAAGTGACGCGTTGAGCGGTGTAGTGAACATCACGTCGGCGAATGGTGTGACGGAAATCCCAGAGCTGAAATATTCCGCGGACGGCGGCAACTTTGGAACGCTGCATCAAGACGTATCGCTTAGTGGTTTGGTGCATGGACTTGATTACCTCACCGACTTCTCAGACTTCCAAACACAAGGCAGTTACCAGAATGACTATTTCCACAACGAGACGGTCAGCACAAACATTGGTTGGCAAATAAATCCGACGACAGGAATTCGCGCAACATTTCGCCACGTTGGAAGCAATGTTGGAAGTCCCAACGGAATTCTTTTTTACGGAATTTCCGACCAGGCCTGGCAGACGAACCGGAACACACTCGGTAGCGTGTCGGCAGAGCAACAAACGACCGAAAAGTGGCATAACCTGGTGCAGTTAAGTTTTGCCCAGTTAAATTCACTCTACGTCGATCCGTTTCAGGTCGGTGAGCCCTCCTTCGGCAACACTTTAGGCAATGTAGTCACCATCCGGGGAGCGAACGGCTATAGCGTAACCGGTCAGGCCATTCTCGATTTCGCAGGGACTTATCCGGAAGTATCTCCCGACAATGAAGCGCGACGTTCCCTTTATGCTCAATCCGACTATCAATTTTTCAAGGATTGGACCGGAATATTTGGTTTTCGGTACGAGCACGAAGACGGCGAAGGTATTATGCGAGACAACTACAACACGATGCTGCAAGGTCATGGCAGCATTGCACATCGCCTCTTCACAACATTCGGCGTGGGACTGGAACACAATTCATTTTTCGGCTTTGCAGCCACGCCACGTGTATCCGTAGCTTATTACGTTCGAAAGCCAAGCAACGCCGGCGTGTTCGGCGAAACGAAACTCAAGTTCAATTTTGGCAAAGGAATTAAGGAAGCAAGCACGTTCCAACAGTCGGGTGCGCTCGTCGACATCCTCAGCCCTGCTCTGATTGCGCAATATAATGTCGGGCCCATTGGTCCGGAAAGAAGCCGCACCTACGACTTCGGATTTGAACAAAGGTTATGGAATGGGCGCTCGCTTCTGGGTGTTACGTTTTTTGATAATAACTTTTACAACCTGATCGCATTCCTTGATTCGGGCGATCTGATTTCCATCGGCGTCCCACCCGCTGTTGCAAACAACACCCCGACCTTTGGGGCTTATGTGAACGCAACTTCCGAATGGAGCAAAGGATTCGAAGTGGAATCCAAAACTGATCTTGGACGTGGATTCCTGTTCCAGGGAGAATATACATATCTTGATGGATTGGTTACGAAAGCCTTTGGCGATCCTTCTTTCAATCCTCTATTTCCGACCATCCCAATCGGTGCGTTTGCTCCACTAGAGGGCAACCGGCCATTCCATCGCGCACCACACTCTGGAAGTCTCGCTTTGTTTTACAACCACAAAAAAGCTAGCGCCGCACTGAGCGGATATCTTGTAGGGCGCCGCGACGACAGTACGTTTCTTTCGGATGCGAATTTCGGAAACACCATGTTGCTTCCCAACCGTAATCTGGCGCCTGGATATCAGAAGTTCGATCTCAGCATAGGCTACGCGTTGACTCGCTATGCGAAGGTCTATACAAGCATCGAAAACCTTTTCAGCCAGCATTATCAACCTGCTTTCGGATTTCCCGCCGCGCCGTTCGAGATTCGGAGCGGTATGACGTTCACTATCGGGGGAGAACGGGGCTGGTGGAAGTGACGAGCAGCAGGAGCCCGGCTAAACTGCTCAGGGAAGTATGTTGCGCATCTGAAGCACAGGAATAGAAAGTTGCGAAATCGAACCAATTGTCGAAGAAAGAAGGATCGAGCGGATTTCGGCGCTCGGTTTAGAGCCACTGAGCGCGCAACATTTTAGATCTGGCTCCCACCGACGCGCTTATGGTATGAAGAAAGCTGATGTTGCGGTTCCCTATCTTACAAGAACCTTTCCTGCCGTACCCGATGCCTCCTTGAACCTCCGGCAGAATTGATAGAAAGCCCATTCGCCGCAGCGAAAGAGGCCGATCACGAAATTGAAGAAAAATGTGGAAACCATGCCTCGCGGTTTGAGACGGCTATAAAGCAGATTCATCGTCCACGCCGGGCTCGTGTACACCGTTCCCGCCTGTTGTACTCCTACGCGATTTCTCACGCTTGGCTCGTAAACGATTCTCTCGATTCCGCTGTTGAAAAATTTTGCGAATTGCAGGATTCGGCTGCTATACAAAGCTCTCGATAGGGTCGGCACTTCGCCGCGCTTGTGAAATTTCAGGATCAGCGCCGACGCTTCCGCGGCATGCCTTAACGCGGCCGTTACTCCATTCGCCGTGATGGGATCGACCATCGAAGCAGCTTCGCCTGCGATCAGCCAGTTTGGCCCGGCCACTCTTTTATGAACCCGGCATCGAAATGAGATTACATTCACAGGGCCGATCGGTCCGGCAGTCAACGTTGGCTCAAAGTGCGGATGCTTCTTCAACTGCTCTTGAAAAATCTCATCGACGGAAAGTCCCTGCTCCCGTTTAGCCTTGGTCGCCACTCCGGTAGTCACATATCCCACGCTTACAGTGTCCGGGTTGATTGGAATCTCCCACACCCAGTCCAGGTATTCTGATCGACGTGGATCCATGTACAGCGTGGTTCCTTCCACGGCTTGTTTCCCTGTGAAGTATGTCCACAAAGCGACCTTGACCGGCCCAAACTCGATCACGGGGAGATTAAGTTCACGTGCCAGGACAGGCGCTGTAAATCCTGACGAATCGATGAACCACTTAGCTGCGAAGGTCGATCCGCCGGCGGTTTTAATAGAAAGAATCTTGTTGCCCTCGCGCTCCACGCCTACAACTCTATCGCGGATCACCTGGGCACCCTGAGCGATCGCCAAATTTAACAACTCCTCATCCAGTCGCACTCGGTCCACGTGCAGCGTACGGAGTTCGACACGAAAAGGCGCGCGGGCGAGCCATGAAGAGGGGCTATATTGCTCCGAGCACCCGTCGCGGAGTTGCACGGTCACATGTTTTTTCCAGGTTGCGATGCCTGCTTTCACCAACTGCTCCATCGACAGGCCCAGCGCCTTCAGCAGGTCGGGAGCGGACCAGTCCAAAGACTCTCCAACTGCCTGCCGCATCTCCTGTGGCTCAATGCAAATGACGCTCAGGCCGGATCTCGCGAGGTGAATCGACGCTGCCTTCCCGGCCAAACCACCGCCGATAACAATTACGTCGCAAGCGGTGGTGGGCGGCGTAGGAGCCATTTCTTCAGTCCTGACTAAAAGCAAGTTGGAATATTGTCGCAGGACTTGACTCGCGCTGGGTCGCTGGATTCCGGTCTGCGTCTGCCGCTCTACACCGCAGTTTTTAGTCGCCGCTGTCTACGGGTCGAGCTCGTCGAGTGCCGCTAGAATCTGCTCCATCTGCCACAAATGGCGGCGTTGGTGGGCGGCGAGCATGCGGAAAGCCCCATAAGCGTTGTAGGTTACGTGCGCGCACACCGGACACGGGACCGCCACCTTGTCAATGGCAAGCCCGGCCGCTGAGCATACGGTTTCCGCGAGCCGCGATTGTGACTCCTCAAAAGCGGACCACGCGGCCGCAAAATCCTTCTCCTGCGGCGCCAGTTGGGGGATGACTTTGTATCGGAGACGATAAGGCGGTTCCAGATTGCGAATCAACAGCGATGCGATCGCCCCTGTCCGGAGTGCGCGCTTTGTTGTGAGTTTGGGGGCGGCCGCAACCGCGCTCGATATTGCGGGGAGAAACGAGCCCGTCGTCCGTGCGAGATGATCCAGGCACTCCGCAGTGGACCAGGATTCCGGCTCCAACCTCCTCGTGAGTTCGCATGCCGGGCGCCCGAGCACGAGCTTCCTGGCTTCACGAGTCGCACACTGAAACTGTTTGAGCAAGCTGCCAAGCTGGGAAAAAGATGCACCGGATTCAGAATCGGCGATTACGGGATGGAGCGGTTTTAATGACGGGGAAATATTTTCAGACAATCCCTCTAGCAGTCTCATGATTCCGCTCCGGCCGATTGCCTGACCTATGTAAAACCCCATGAGTGGCCGCGTGACAAGGCGGCGGGGCTTCCAAGTTCGCTGTGAGACATTAATGGCGAACGATTTTGGATACAATAATGTAAATCTACTATTGAACCTCCTTTTCCAGCCGTGGGATCATTGTTTCCTTCTTTTTAGCATATCCCACGGATGGGGAGCGGGATTCCTATGACAGCCAGTCGCACCATGCCAAATACCGCCATCGCCTCGGCAGGAGGTGAGAGCTTTCTGCAAAAACTCAACTCCCGATGGCACGAACGCGCACTTCAGCTATTCATGGTGATCGTCCTCGGCCACTGGGCGGAACACCTGGTTCAGGCTTATCAGATTTATGTAATGGGATGGCCGCGCCCTATGGCGAACGGTCTGCTCGGCCTGTGGTACCCGTGGCTGATCAAGTCCGAGACCCTGCATTATGGCTACGCGCTGGTGATGCTGATTGGCATCTGGTTTCTGCGCAAGGGTTTTACGGGAGTCTCCTATACCTGGTGGATGGTGGCGTTCTGGATTCAGTTCTGGCACCACATCGAGCATTTCCTTCTTATTTACCAGGCGACCACCCACCACAATTTCTGGGGAAGGCCCGTTCCTTGCAGCGTTTTGCAATTGATCTTTCCCCGGGTTGAACTCCACCTGTTCTACAACTCGATCGTCTTCATTCCTATGGTGATTGCCATGTACTACCATGTGTTTCCGCCCGTCGATGAAAAGGATCGGGCATCGTGTACTTGCGCATGGCACCAGGATGAATTGCCCAGCGCAGCCTGATCTGATGGGGATCAGTTATGCGAGGTGCTGTTACCTTATCTTGGTGGTCGTCGCGGTTCTCGTCGGAATTGGTTGTCACAGGCCGCCCAATCCCTCGAGCGGCGTAATGGTCGAGTTTCAGATCGAGCCGAAGCCTGTACGGGTCGGTCCTGTCGTAGTCAGCCTCACGTTGACCGATGCAGTGAATCAGCCAGTGACCGGAGCTCATATCGCGGTTGAGGCCGATATGACGCACGCCGGCATGAGTACCGTATTTGCGCAAGCGAACGAAGTGCGTCCGGGACGTTATGAATCCCATCTTTCCCTCAGGATGGCTGGAGACTGGGTCATACTGTTCCACGGCACGCTGCCCAACGGAGAAAAGTTGGAACGGCAATTCGACGTAAGAGGTGTTAGGCCCAATTAGGCGAGTTGTGAATCAAGCATCCATTCCGTCCGTGAATAATGAAGATAATCTAGACTCGCCGCCGTTCGATCTGATGCAGCTTCCGGTGCTGGGTCCTCTTTTCCGTTGGCGTTATGCGCGGCCATTCCTTCAAATTCCTCTACTCCTTATTAGTGTGGCCATGATCCTTCACGGATTGTTCGGACCCTCTCTGGCGCCGAAGAATCTGGCGACCACACTGAGCTGGCTGCATTTTCGCGGCATTCTCGTTCTGGTGCTGTTGTGTGCCGGGAATTTTTTCTGCCTAGCTTGTCCCTTCATGCTGGTGCGCCAAGTGGCGCGTCGCTTTTTTCGACCCAGGTTTACTTGGCCGCGGGCGCTGCGAAACAAATGGGTTTCGGTCGCGTTGTTCGTTCTTATCTTGTTCACTTACGAACTGTTCGACCTCTGGTCTTCACCGTGGTGGACCGCATGGCTCATCATCGGCTATTTCCTGAGCGTGCTCGTGGTGGACGGGCTCTTCAAGCACGCCTCATTCTGCAAATTCGTCTGCCCCATAGGCCAGTTCAACTTCGTCGCCTCCACTCTTTCTCCATTCGAAGTAAAGGTGCGCGATCAGGACATCTGCACGCGGTGCCTTACCAAGGACTGCATCCGCGGCAGGCGTGATGCAACTTCCGATCTGGTTGTGATCCGGGGATGCGAACTGGCGTTATTTCAGCCGCGCAAAGTCGGCAACATGGATTGCACCTTCTGTCTGGATTGTGTCCATGCCTGCCCGCATGACAATGTCGGAATACTGAGCCGCCTGCCGGGAAGTGAACTGCTCGACGATTCTTTGCGTTCGGGAATCGGCTATTTCTCCCGCCGCAAGGATCTCGCCGTGCTGGCGATAGTATTTACCTTTGGCGCTCTGTTGAATGCTTTCGGCATGGTCAGTCCGGTGTACGCAGTCGAAAACTGGCTCGGCAGGATGTTGCACGTTAGCCACGAAGCGCCAGTGCTGGGGCTGATCTTTGCGGCCTTTCTAATTCTTGAGCCGGTGCTGCTTTTAGGTAGCGCTGCCTGGTCGGCGCGAGTTTGGGGTCGTGTTCAGCGCGCCTTCGTGCCGCTCGTCGTTCGTTATTCCTACGGTCTCGTACCGATGGGTTTTGGTATGTGGCTGGCGCACTACGGTTTTCACTTTCTGACCGGACTCTATACGATTATTCCTGTGACGCAGAATTTTTTTGCGAGTCTGGGCTGGCCTATTCTCGGAGAGCCGCGCTGGACCCTCACCGGCTTGCCCGCGAGTGCTGTGCAAGTCATCGAGATCGGATTCCTCGTGCTCGGCTTTGCTGGATCGCTGGCGGTGACTCATGGTTTGGCCGAAGAGGATTCACCGCCGAAGCCACTGCAAGCATTCATTCCCTGGGCCGTGGTTTGTGCTGTACTCTTTGGTGCTTCACTGTGGCTGATCTTTCAGCCCATGGAAATGCGCGCCACGCTCATGAGTGGTTAGCTACACGCAGGAAAAATATATTCTTCGAATGCTGAATCGTTCCATCTCGATCACGGGATTGCTGGTCGCGGCCACTATGGCGCTGCTCGTGTTGCCCGCGGAAGCGCATAACGGGCCTCCATTCCCCATCATCGAGAATCGCAAGATGGCAGGATGCGTCATTTCGCTTTGGACCCATCCCGATATTGGTACGGGAACGTTCTTCGTTCTCATCGATCCGGTCCCGGGAGGCAAAATTCCCGACGACCTGAAAGTGGAAATCGGCATTCAACCGGAAAGCGGACGACTGGCAGAAGTGCTGTACCCTGCGGTTCGCCAGGACAGCCGCGGCCAGGTGGAGTACAACGCTTCGGCTCAATTTGATCGGGACGAGTTCTATCGTGTGCGGCTCATCTTGTATGGCGTGCAAGGAACGGAGGAAGCGCTTTCGCGCGTCGAAGCAACTCCTCCCGGATACGGGCGATGGGATCTTTTGCTCTACCTCTTACCGTTTCTGGCTGTCGCATTCTTGTGGTTTTGGGGCATGTCGCGCCGACGCCGCTACAAGAAGAACAGGAGATTGCAGGCCGCATGATGTCTGCGCGGCGCTTCTAACCATGCGCTTGGCTCGATGGTGCAGTTTTCAAAACGCAATTCTTTTCCTTCTTGCAGGAGCGCTCATCGCGCTCCCCGGGTGCCATTCAGCACCCAAATTCCCCGACAAGAATTCAAAGGCTTATGCGGATGTCGTCTCGGCATTTTATGTCGGTCTCTCGGCGTTACAAGTCGGGGATGACGTACACGCAGAAAGCAAGTTGTCGGAAGTCACACACTTGGTGCCCGGAGAGCCCGCAGGATGGGCCAACTGGGGCATCCTCGCGCTGCGCCAGAGAAACTACGATGTGGCGGCACAACGATTTCAGAAGGCTCACGATCTTGCTCCAAAGAACGACGAGATTTACAGCCTCATGGGATTGCTCGAGAGCCAGCGCGGCAATTCGCCGCAGGCGCTCGCCGACTTGCGGCAGGCCGTCGCTCTGAATCCGGAAAATTTGCGCGCTCTTTATCAACTCGCCGAAGAAACCGAACGCGAAGGAGCAGGAAACAGCGAAGCTGAGTTTCAGCAGTTCGTGCAAAAAATTCTCGCGGTGCAGCCAAACAATCTCGCGGCTTTGCTTGAGTTAAGCCGCATCTCCGCGAAGGAAGGCGACGCCACCACAGTAAGATCGGCGGTCGCGCAAATCAGCGCGCAGTCTTCGGCTTGGCCTCCTGAAGTGCAGCGCCAGTTGGCTATGGTCCAGACAGCGGTCTCCAGCGGTGATCTTCACTCCGCTGCCACACAAACCACCTTCCTCCGCAACGTGCTGATGCGCGTGCCAGATTATCGTCTCAGCCTCAGGGCCATCAAAGCCGCGCCCGGAGAAGAAGCCGAGCCTTTTACGCACTTCCTATTGCTTGCAACTCCAGTCTTTCGTCCTGCGCCGCCAGACCTCGCGCTCACGTTCAATGCGCAGTCGTTGCCGAATCCCGATGGCGCTCACTGGAATTGGATCGGAGCCATCCCGCTGGGAAGCGCGGGCGTTCCGATCATCGCAGAGGCTAACGGGCGCGTGGTGCAACTCGCGAGCGGTGCGAAATTTCTGTTTCCCGGAGGCCCATCCGCCGTCCAGCCTCAAGCCGACTCGGTTGTACCCATCGATTTCAACTACGATTTCAAAACTGATTTAGTTCTTGCGGGCGCAGGCGGCGTGCGCCTGATGCGTCAGGACAACCCTGCCGCCTTCACCGATGTGACCCCGCAGAGCAAACTGCCGAAGTCCGTGACCAACGCGGCTTACACCGGAGCCTGGGCCGTTGACATTGAAGCGGACGGCGATCTCGACATCGTGCTCGGATCCAAAGATGGTATTCCGACCGTTCTCAGAAACAACGGCGACGGCACGTTCCTCGCGATCCATCCCTTCACCGGAATCTCCGGCCTGAGCGGCTTCGCGTGGGCCGATTTCGATGGCGACGGCAATCCCGATGCCGCGATCATCGATGGCGCGGGCCGTCTGCATGTCCTCATGAATGAACGCCAGGGACAGTTTCGTGAACGGCCTTTGCCGGCGAGTACTTCTTCCGTCAAAGCAATCGCTGTGGCGGATGCAAACAATGACGGCATTCTCGATCTGCTGGCCGTCGAGGCGGATGGCGCCATCCTGAGAATTTCCGACAAGAACGAAGGCGAAAGCTGGGAGACTGCCGAAATCGCGAAAATTTCCGACGTTGCGCGTAATCTAGTGGGTGACGTTCGACTGAACGTTGCAGATGTCGACAATAACGGCGCGCTCGATCTGATCCTTTCGTCCACAAGCGGCGCGAGCAAGGGAGCGCTCATCTGGCTTGGCGACGAAAAGGGAAATTTC
Source organism: Candidatus Aquilonibacter sp. (assembly GCA_035486715.1). Classification (GTDB taxonomy): domain Bacteria; phylum Acidobacteriota; class Terriglobia; order Terriglobales; family Acidobacteriaceae; genus Sulfotelmatobacter. The sequence goes on along the minus strand of DATHMV010000044.1, from coordinate 75,101 downwards.
GCGCCCCTCAGTAATCCTGCCGGACCTGCGTTAGTCTTCACTGCGGCTGATATTCGCGGCAACGGCCATCTCGACCTGCTCGGCCTTACAGCCGACGGACAGCCTGTTCAGGGAGTAAATCAAAGTTCGAAAAACTATCACTGGCAGATAGTGCGGCCTCATGCGGTGCAGGCAGTCGGAGACCAGCGCATCAATCCCTTCGGCATCGGTGGGGAGATCGAAGTCCGTTCCGGTTTGCTGGTGCAGAAGCAGCCGATCACTGGTCCGCAACTCCATTTTGGGTTAGGAGAACAGACGGAAGCCGAGGTCGTGCGCGTGGTGTGGCCGAATGGCACGGTGCGCGCCGAGTTTGGCGTGAAGGCCGATCAGGACGTCGTGACCGAACAGCGCCTTAAAGCTTCTTGCCCGTTCCTGTTCGCTTACAACGGAAAGCAAATGGAATTCGTGAAAGACGCGGTTCCGTGGGGATCTGCGATTGGTCTGCGCATCAACACGATTGGTTCTGCGCAAATTGCGGCTACGGGAGAGTGGTACAAAATCGGCCGCGAGCAACTCGCGCCGCACGATGGCTACTACGACATCCGGGTTACAGCCGAGCTTTGGGAAGTTTATTACTACGACTACCTGGCGCTAACCGCTATCGATCATCCGGGCGGCACAGAAATTTTTGTAGACGAGCGATTTGTAATTCCTCCCGCAAAACTTGGCATTACCGTAGTCTCAACTCCACATGACATCGCCCGCGCCACCGATGACACCGGCCAGGATGTAACCGAACTGCTGCGCAATCTGGATGGAAAATCGGTGAGCAGTTTCGGCAAAGGCCAGTTCCAGGGCGTGACACGCGATCATTATCTGGAGCTCGATCTGGGCGACGATGCGCCGAAAAGCGGTCTACTCTATCTGATTGCGCAAGGTTCCATCCACGATACCGAATCGTCGGTGAACGTTGCAATCACGCAAGGCAGCCGCTGGCGCGCTCACGGACTAAGCGTGGAAGTACCCGACGGTCGCGGCGGTTGGGTCACTGCGCAAGACAATCTGGGTTTCCCCGCTGGACGCAAGAAGACGGTACTTTTTAATCTCACGAATGTTTTTCGCCCCGGAATGCCGCGCCGCGTGCGGCTGCGCACGAATCTGGAAATCTATTGGGATGCGATCCATTGGGCACAAGGTGCGCCAGACACGCCTCTGAAACAAGTCACGCTTGATCCAACCGTTGCTGACCTACACTATCGCGGCTACTCGGTTATGCACATGCCGGTGGGGGCAGGCGCTCCCGAAGTCCCCGACTATAACGTGATCGAAGGAACCAAGCAGCGCTGGCGCGATTTGATTGGCTACTACACGCGCTATGGCGATGTCCGCGAACTGTTGAGGACCATCGACGACCGCTACGTGATCGTGAACTCCGGCGACGAACTTTCCATGCGCTTCGCCGAGCAGCCGCCTCCGCCCCCAGGATGGGTGCGCGATTTTGTCATCAAAGGTGATGGGTGGATCAAAGACGGCGATTACAACTCAACCTTCTCGAAAACCGTGTTGCCTCTGCCTTACCACGCCAAGAACGAATACACGGTGCGTCCCGGCGCGCTTGAAGATGAGTGGGTGTATCGCCAGCATCCGGAAGACTGGAAAAACTACCACACGCGATACATGACGCCGGAAGTTTTCAAGAACGCCTTGCGCGAGCGTAGTTCGAGCGAACCTGTCAGGAGTGCGCAGCCTCAATGACAACGGGAACGACAACGAAAACGACCGGCAATCCCATCGCACGAGTCGTTCTCGCAATTATTTTCGTTGGTCTGATTATTACGCCGTTGCTGATTAAGCGTATTTCAGCACAGCGCGATCTTAACCGGTCGACCGGCGACGCCGCGACGGCCCTGGCTCGTCACGGCTTCTACTTGCAGGAAGTGTCTCACGCGGCCGGAATCAACTTTATTCACCAGTCTCCGGCGCTTGATCCCAAACTCGAACCCATAATGCCAGAAGTTGCGTCGATGGGCGCTTCCGTGTCGATCGTAGATTTCGATCGCGATGGTTGGCCCGATATCTATGTCGTGAACAGCGCGATCGGTAGCAAGAACGCGCTTTACCGGAACATGCACGACGGTACGTTCAAAGATGTGGCGGGCGACCTCGGCATTGCCGATGTCAACCACCCCGGCACTGGCGTCTCCACCGGCGCGGTGTGGGGAGACTACGACAACGACGGATACGAAGACTTGTTTCTGATCAAATGGGGCCGTCCGGAGCTTTATCACAACGATCAGGGTCACGGGTTCACGCGCGTCACCGAACAAGCCGGGCTTCCCCGCTGGATCAACGCCAATACCGCGATATGGTTTGACTACGATGGCGATGGGCTCCTCGATCTGTTCGTCGGGGGATACTACTCTGAAGACATCGACCTCTGGCATATCGCTACCACGCGCATCATGCCCGACAGCTTCGAGTACGCGAAGAACGGCGGGCGGAAATATTTGTTTCACAATCTCGGCAATGGAAAGTTTGAAGAAGTCAGCGCCAAGGTCGGTATCGACAGCCACCGCTGGGCACTGGCTGCTTCGGCTGCAGACCTACGCGGTACGGGCCATCCCGATCTATTTGTCGCCAATGATTACGGAGTCTCGGAACTTTATTTCAACGACGGCAAGCAATTTCACGAAGTCGGCAAACAGACTGGCATCGGCTTCGCGCCCAAGAGCGGGATGAATGCCGCCTTCGGCGATATTCTGAATCAAGGCCAATACGCGGTTTACGTGTCAAATATCTCCGAAGACGGAGTTCTTATCCAAGGCAACAACTTGTGGGTGCCGAAGCCCGGAACTGCCGGGGACACCGTTCAATACGAAAACCTCGCACGCGACTTCGGCGTGGAACTCGGCGGTTGGAGCTTCGGCGCGCAGTTTGGCGATCTGAACAACGACGGTACGCTCGATCTTTATTTGGCGAATGGCTACATTTCGCTCGACCGCAACCGCAGCTACTGGTATGACTTTTCCAAAGTGGCCGGCGGCAACAGCACGATCATTGGCGACGCGAAGAACTGGCCCGCTTTCGAAGGCCGCAGCTTATCGGGATATCAGAACAAGCGCGTCTGGCTGAACGATGGCGCGGGCAAGTTCATCGATGTAGCCCAGGCCGTGGGCGTCACTGACATCTATGACGGTCGTGCCGTGGCTTTGGCAGATCTGTGGAATCGCGGAGTGCTCGACGTAATCGTGGCCAATCAGAAAGGACCACTGCTCGTTTATAAGAACACTGTTGATCCCGCTAACCAGTGGATCGAATTTCAGTTGGAAGGAACCGCGAGCAATCGCAGCGCGATTGGTGCGAAGGTCACGCTGTACTGGCATGGCCAGATGCAGGCACAGGAAGTTTCCGGTGGCACCGGCTTTGCGGCACAGAACGATCGCCGCCTGCATTTCGGGCTGGGCAAAGATCCGAAGATCGAAAAGGCGATTATCCGCTGGCCCTCCGGAAAAGTTCAGGCGATCGACAAACCCGCTCCGAACCAGCTGCATAAGATCAAGGAGCCTGCATGAGCCCAAGCACCGAAACCATCGCTCGAACGCAGACGCCTGCTCCAAGAAAACCGCTGATCAGTCTCGATAACCGCTACATCGCGCCCGCATTCATCACGTGCATCCTGCTGGTGGGACACCTGTCGTTCGGAATTCTTGAAAGCTATCCGAAGACGTTGCTGGCGATCGTCACCAGCATCGCGTTGGAGATGGCGCTCGGACGAATTTTCCTGCACAAGTGGTTGCATCCCGCTAGTGCCTACATTTCTGGAATCAGTGTCGGCATTCTGGTTCGCTCGCCAGCCTACTGGCCTTACGCCCTGTGCGCCGCGATCTCCATTATGTCGAAGTACGTGCTTCGCGTGAAGGGCCGCCACATCTGGAATCCCTCAAACTTCGGCATCTCCGTGATGTTGTTCCTCGCGGCCGACACAGTGGCGAGCCTCAGCATTCAATGGGGCAACTATCTATTACCAATGCTGGTCATCTGGGTTTTGGGCTCGGTCATCATCGCGCGCCTTCATCGTTTTCACATCACGGGCATTTACGTCGCGTCCTTTCTCGCGTTCGCATTCCTTCGCAGTTGGTTGACCGGCAGCCCGTGGCAGTCAGAAGTCGCTCCCATCACCGGGCCGATGTATCAGCTGTTCATTTTTTTCATGATCACCGATCCCAAAACCACAGTTCGATCCAAGCGCGGACAATGCATCGTAGTCTTCCTGGTAGCCTTGCTGGAAATGGTGCTGCGTCTGCGGCAAGTAGTCTATGCCCCGTTCTACGCGCTTTTTATCGTTGGACCGACGGCCATGCTAGTAGAGATTTGGCTGGATTCACGCCGTGAGAATTCGGCAAAGGCGGTTGCCGCGTAGTGAGCGTGGTTTACTTGAAAAGAAGTTTCGGACCTGCACGCTGTTGGGCACCGTGCCTGATTGTAGGCATTTCATTGCTGGCAGGATGCAAGAAAGCGCCGTCGACTGAGCCCTCATCGGCCGCACCGGTCAGCGCCACTCACTCAGAGCCTTCGCTTACCGGTTCCGAGCATGCCCCGACTCCAACGCCAGTTGCATCCATTGCAAACTCCGCTGCTCCTGCGCGTCCGACCGGTCCCATCGAATTCACTGATATCACAGCGCAAGCCGGTATTCACTTCAAGCACAACACCGGCGCCTTCGGAAAGAAGTACCTGCCTGAAACGATGGGCAGTGGTGTTTGTTTCATCGATTACGACAACGACGGTTGGCAGGACATCCTCCTGATCAATTCCATGGACTGGCCGGGACACAAATCCGGCAACTCGTATCCCGCCCTTTATCACAATAATAAAGACGGCACGTTTACTGACGTGACCCGGCAGGCCGGACTGGCGCTCGAAATGTATGGAATGGGCTGCGCCGTTGGAGATTACGACAACGACGGCTACGACGACATCTACATCACCACAGTCGGCTCGAATCACCTGTTTCGCAATCTTCATAACGGCAAGTTCGCCGACGTGACCGCAAAGGCCGGTGTCGGCGATCCCGGATTTTCCGCCAGCGCCATTTGGTTCGACTACGATAACGATGGCAAACTCGATCTTTTCGTCGCGCACTACGTTGAGTGGTCCATCGATACGGATCAATATTGCTCGCTCGACAACAAGAACAAGTCCTACTGCACGCCGCAGAGGTTTAAAGGACAAAGTTCCACGCTGTTCCACAACAAAGGCGATGGAACTTTTGAGAATGTCACGAAAAAGGCCGGTCTCTATGACCCGACCAGCAAGGCGCTTGGCGTCGCCCTGCTCGACTACGACAACGACGGCTGGCTGGATCTCTTCGTTTCCAACGACACTGAACCCAACAAGCTCTACCACAACAACCATGACGGCACTTTTACCGACGTCGGAGTGGCGGCTGGGCTGGCCTATGGCGAGGCTGGGACGGCTCGTGCCGGTATGGGCACCGACGCCGGTGATTACGACAACTCCGGCTGGCAAAGCCTGGTTCTCGGCAACTTCACGAACGAGAGCATGTCGCTCTATCACAACGATGGCTCCGGACTTTTCACCGACGAAGCACCCAGAACAGGCATAGCGACCATATCGAACAAGTCGCTCACCTTCGGCACATTTTTCTTCGATTACGACCTCGATGGACTCCCCGATATCCTCGCCGTGAATGGCCATGTCTCCGACGACATCAGCGTCGTGCAACCGAACGTAAAGTATGCGCAGCCACCGCATCTGTTTCACAACCTGGGTGGCAATAAATTTGAGGAAGTGACGACAAAGGTAGGAGCCGCCTTGCCGCGTCCGGTCGTCGGCCGTGGCGCGGCTTATGCCGATGTCGACAATGACGGCGATCTCGATCTGGTGATTACTACTAACAACGGCCTGGCTCGATTACTGCGCAACGACAATGGCAACAAGAACGATATGCTGCGCGTTAAGACCATCGGCACGCGCTCGAACCGCGACGGTATCGGCGCCAAAGTCACGGTGAAAACCGCGAACGGCACTCGCCTGTTCGCCATGGTAAAAACCGGATCGAGCTACTTATCGCAGAGCGAGCTTCCGCTAACTTTCGGCCTGGGCAAGCCAGAAGCAGGGAAGAAGGTAAGTGTGGAAATTGTTTGGCCGAGCAGCCACAAAGACTCCCTCTCCAACGTCAAAGCGAACCAATTCATCACCATTCAGGAAGGCAAAGGGATTATCGCGGCATACCCTCTACCATTCCCGCGCTGAAGTCGCTGGTGCGATCCCGAAATTGAGATGTCGACAATTCCGTCAGAGATCTGTCCCAGACGATAATCGTCCACTATTCGCCTCTGATTGGAACTAACTTAAGTTCGTTCGCCGTTCCAAGCAACTGGTTGTCCCCACGTGCCTTCGAAAACAAATTTTTCGGCCAGCTTCCGCTGGCGTGGAGCGAGCATCTTTTGCCCCAATTTTTTGGGCAGGGAATCTACGTCGCCGGGGTAACCGATGGCGGCCATTGCCACCGGCTCGTGACTGGATGGAACGGAAAATGTTTGACGGGACCTTTCAACATCGAAGCCGGCCATCTGACATACCATCAATCCGCATGCGCTCGCCTGAAAGGTGAGATTGGCGATTGCCTGGCCTACATCATGAAGAGCATGACGGTTTGGCTCCGCATTCGACGTAAAAGTTAACCGGGCAACGGATAACAGAAGCGCCGCCGCGTGTTGAGCCCACCGGCCGTTGAATTCATGCAGGCAGCCGAGCAGGCATTCGAACTCGGGCGGATTCTGTTTCGTCGCTACTATGAAACTCCATGGTTGCTCGTTCATACAGGAAGGAGCCCATCGCGCTGCTTCGAATAAAAGGGCGAAAGTTTCCGGCTCGATTATTCTCGGAGAAAAAGCTTTCCAACTGCGGCGCTGCGCCAGCAGCGGATGAATGGAACACTCGCATGTCTGCTCGCCCGCAACAGTCAGCTCAGAAATATCAGTGCGCATCAATATCCTCATTTGCCGCGTGCGTTTTATGCTCGTTCATCTGGATGGACCGGCGCTGCAAAACCCGCTCCAGGATGCGGTCTTCAAGTGCCGCGAAGCGTGAACTGCCTCGCGCGCGAGGGCGAGGCAGATGGATAAGTTCGTCGAGCGCCACACGTCCGCCCTCGATGAGAATGACGCGGTCCGCCAGCGTAATCGCTTCCGCCACATCGTGCGTGACCAGGACCGCGGTAAAACCCTGATTCCACCAGACGCTCTCGATAAGCTCCTGCATTTCGATGCGCGTGAGCGCATCGAGTGCGCCTAACGGTTCGTCCAAAAGCAGCAAAGAAGGATCGTGTACCAGCGCTCTTGCAAGCGCTACTCTTTGGCGCTGGCCGCCGGATAGAATCGCTGGCCAGTCATCAGCGCGATCATCCAGCCCGATCTGCGCGAGAACTTTTTTTGCGTGCGGAATAAAGGATGGTTCTAATCCCAGAGTTACATTCTGAAGAACGCGCTTCCATGGAAGCAGGCGTGAATCCTGAAACATGATCCGCACGTCCGGCTTGCCCTGTGCCGTGGTTCCGAGCGTAATGGTTCCAGCTTGCGGAGTCTCCAGGCCGACGATTGACCGCAACAGCGTGCTCTTGCCACAGCCGCTACGACCTACGATTGCGACAAACTCACCCGCGGCAATTTCGACATTAAAATTTTCGAGAACCGTGCGGCCACCGAGGGCGATGCTGACGTCGCGCATCGAAACCGCGACGCCGCGCGAATATTGCCTTCCCTCGGCCAGCATCTGCCTCGTCAATTCCTCTTGTGTCAATCCTTCTCGCGAAGCAAAAACAGTCGACATAAATCACAACCCCTTATCGCGCCGCTTGATATGCGGGATGCCAGCGCAGCCAGTAACGCTCCAACCCTTTGGAAAGAAGATCGGCAACTTTTCCCAGCAGCGCATACAACAGGATGCCCACTACCATCACATCAGTTTGCATAAACTCGCGCGCGTTCATCGTCATGTAGCCGATGCCCGAGCGCGCGGAAATGGTTTCCGCCACGATCAACATGACCCACATAAAGCCGAGTGAGAAACGAACCCCGACGAGAATCGAGGGCAGAGCTCCGGGAAGAATAATTTCGCGATACAGCGCCCAGCGTGACAGGCCGTAGGTACGGCCCATTTCGAGTAGTCCACGATCCACCGATTGAATACCGTGAAATGTATTGATATAGACCGGGAAGAAAACACCGAGCGAAACCAAAAAAAGTTTTGCTGTCTCGTCGATTCCAAACCACAAGATCACGAGAGGAATCAGAGCCAGGGCTGGAATGTTGCGGATCATTTGCAGAGTTGTATCCAGCAACGTTTCTGCCCAGCGAAAAGAGCCGGTCAGCAGGCCCAGCACCAGGCCCAATCCCCCGCCCACGGCAAATCCCGATAAAGCGCGCATGGTGCTCACACGCACGTGTGTCCACAACTCGCCGGAGCGACTCAGTTCGATAAAAGAACTTACGACCGCCTTCGGCGCGGGCAAGAAACGGCTTGGCAGCATTCCGTGGGACGATGCGCACTGCCATAGAACCAATAAAGCAATAGGCACGACCCACGGCAAAGCGTGGCCGACAATTGCCTGGAAGCTAAGTGGAGTCTTGATGGTGCGGCGTTGAATCCCGGACATAATATTCCCACTCACGGTTTCGCCTGCGCGCGGGCTTCCGGAAGCGTTGCGTCGCGAACGTTGATATGTTTGGGGATTAATCGAAGATTGTAAAAAGTGTCGGCGATGTTTTGCTGTTCTCCCATTACCGTGTCCGTCACGGGCTTTACGCCATATCCTCCGCGCGAGAGCGCAAGTTCAAGCGTGGGCATATCCAAACCAATCTGCGGCTGCAAAGCGGCAGCAGCTTCTTTGATATGGGACTTTGCCCACTCATCCACTCCGGCCACTTCGCTCAGTACCACCGAAACCACATCGGCGCGCTTCTGAGCATATGCGCGAGAGGCGACAAAAAATTGATGGTTGCTGACCACGCCCTGGCCATCAGCGAGAATTCGCGCACCTGTTTGCTGTTGCACGGCTGCGAAAAACGGCTCCCAAATGGCCCATGCATCCACGCTGCCGCGCTCAAATGCGGCTCGTGCGTCTGCCGGGGTCAGGTAGATGGGGTCGATCTCGCTGTACTTCACGCCACCTTTTTCCAGCAATTTCACCAGCAGGTAGTGAACATTCGAGCCTTTATTCAGCGCGACCTTCTTACCCTTAAGTTCACTCAGACTCTTGATCGAGGAATTTTTAGGAACGACGATCGCTTCGCCGGCGGAGGCTGGCGGTTCGTTTCCCACATAAATGAGATCCGCACCCGCAGCCTGCGCGAAAATCGGGGGCGCTTCACCTACGGTGCCGAAATCAATGCTGCCAACGTTAAGGCCTTCCAACAATTGTGGGCCGGCGGGAAATTCTGTCCATTGCACTTCAACATGCATCGGCGCCAGCTTTTTTTCCAGACTGCCTCGGGCCTTTAGCAACACGAGCGTGCCGTACTTCTGATATCCGATGCGGATGACGTTGTCGGAAGGATTCGCCTTTTGCGCAAACGCACCTGTGCGGACGGTTCCGAGAATCAGAAAGAGAGCTAGCGTCGCCTTCCGCAATTTCGCTGTTAGATCATTACTCATAAATTGATTTCCGCACCCAGCCGATAATCTGCATTACGAATAGAACGTCGGCTTGGGGAGCTTATGATTCAGCGCCCAATCGCCCAGTTCGCGAGTTTTATAGTCGACTGGATCGTGCAGCGTGTGGGTGCGCAAGTTTCGCCAATAGCGATCCAGCCGCGCTGGGCCTGCCGCGGCACGCGCTCCCATCACTTCAAACATCTGGCTCGTAATCTCGATCCCCGTCTTCGTCGTGATCACCTTCGAAGTCGCCACATCGAGCGCACACTTTCCTCGTAGGCTCTCGCTGATCGCATCTCCGCTCTCCCACGCCCGCTGCAAAGATTCGGCAGCGATATCGGTGAGCGCCTGCGCGGCTTGCAGATCGACAAAGAAGCGGCCGTAGTTGGCGAGAATGTATGGATCTTCGGTCGCGCTTGTGATCCCGATTGAATTCGCCCAAGGGCGGGTAGTCGCCTGCGTATAGTTCCGCGCTTCGTCCAAGGCGCCTTCGGCGAGCCCGAGGAAAACATTGCTGAGGATAAGCTGGGCGATGCACGAACGCAGCGACGCACGAATGCTGCCGAGCGGCCCCGGCGTTCTTAGAAACTCTTCGTGCCCAGCCGGAACCGCGTTGAACTCCACCGTTCCACTATCGGTTTGCCGTTGGCCGATGCTGTCCCAATCGTCGTGAATGCGAATTCCGGGGCGATCCGAAGGAATTGCCGCCACCATAAATTTTTGATCGATGGAGTGAATCGCAGAGACAATCAACATGTCGGAATCGGTTGCGCCGGAACAAAAACTCTTGCGCCCATTAATAAGGAAGCCGACGCTCGCGTCGGGAGCGGCGCTGGTTCGCTTGTCCAAGGGATTGAGCGCGTTTCCCCAAAACCACCGATTGCGAACGGTTTCGGAAAATAATTGCTCTGTCTGCTCCTGCGAACCGTAAAGCCAAACCGAAGCCAGCATTAAATGTTGAAAGCCGAATAGGTGCGCAATCGAGCTATCGACGCGAGCGAAGAGCCGCACGAGTTTCATCGTGTCCGGCCAATCCATGCCCCATCCGCCAAATTCGGAGGGAATGATTACGTTCAACAGTCCGCTCCTGCGCAACAGATCCCGCTCCGTCTTCGCGGACCCGCCTTTCTTATCGCGTTCAACAGCGGTTTGCGCAAAAGTTTTCGACAATTGATCGGCAATTTCGAAGGCGTATTGCCGCGGCGGCGCGCTCACGTTCGTGGCGCCATCGTTCAACTTATCGTTCAACATGGAAAGTACGACTGCCTTGCCATAGTGACCGGTCATGTGATCAGCCATCTCAGCCTGCATTCTCCAGTGCCGCGCATTGCTGCGCCGGCAACAGTTGTGTTGATTCAGTGTTGCTGTAGCAACACTCCACCGCGCGCTCCGTCGATTCAGATTTGCTGTAACCCCGTGAAAACAGCAGATTCATCGACATACGCTCACCTCTGTGTTGGCACGAGAATTGCCAAACTCATTTGCGAATTCGTACTCGCGGAGGAAGCAATTATGGAAGTGTTCTGGTTCTTACCTACACATGGAGATGGCCGTTATCTTGGCACCGCCGAACAAGCCCGTAGCGTAAGCTACGCCTACCTGAAGCAAATTGCGCAAGCGGCCGACGAGCTTGGGTTTCATGGTGTGCTTTTGCCCACGGGCCGCTCTTGCGAAGACGCTTGGGTTGTCGCTTCCACCCTTGTGCCGGTAACGACCAAACTGAAGTTCCTCGTAGCGATTCGCCCCGGCATCCAGTCCCCAACCGCTGCCGCACGCATGGCTGCAACCTTCGATCGGCTCTCGAATGGAAGGCTCTTGATTAACGTTGTAACCGGCGGCGACCCGGACGAAGCTCTCGGCGACGGCGTGTTTCTCACGCACGATGAGCGTTACGAAGTCACCGATGAGTTTCTTCGGATCTGGCGCGAAGCCATAACCGGAAGACCGATTTCCTTGAATGGCAAACACCTGCGCGTCGAAAATGCCCGCGTCTTGTATCCGGCGGTTCAGAAGCCGCACCCGCCGCTGTATTTCGGTGGCTCTTCCAAAGTTGCCTATGACTTGGCTGCGCGGCAGGTCGATGTCTATCTCACTTGGGGCGAACCGCCGCAGCAGGTCGGAGAAAAGATCGAAGCCGTTCGGCGCCTAGCTGAAAAAGAAGGCCGCGTAGTTCGCTTCGGCATTCGCCTGCATGTGATTGTGCGTGAAACCGAGCGCGAAGCGTGGAACGCGGCTGAAGGTCTCATCCGTTATCTGGATGATGAAACGATCGCGAAGGCGCAAAAAGCATTTGCCCGTTTCGACTCCGAAGGCCAGCGCCGCATGGCGCAACTGCACGGCGGAAGCCGCGACAAGTTGGAAGTGAGCCCGAACCTGTGGGCTGGTGTTGGTTTGGTTCGCGGTGGCGCGGGAACCGCGCTGGTTGGCGATCCGGCTACCGTTGCGAAACGAATGCAGGAGTATTCGAACCTCGGAATCGAAACTTTCATTCTGTCCGGCTATCCGCACCTCGAAGAAGCGTACCGCGTGGCCGATTTGCTGTTCCCGCACCTGCCGCTTGCTACCAAGCCGACAGCCGCATTCGGCAATGTCACTGGCCCGTTTGGAGAACTCGTAGCCAACGAATACACACCGCAGAGGGCTGCAGTTGAAGCGCAGGCTGTACAGCAGAGCTAAAAAAATCGATCAAGGCGGCCTTCCGCCGAGGGGACTCGTGAAACGGAAATTAACAATCGTTGCCAGCACCGCGGCTTTGCTCCTCGCCGCTCTGTTCGCGACTGGATGTAGTAAAGCGTCCACTAAGCCAAAGACGATCCGGCTGGATTTCGCTTACTACAATCCAGTGAGTCTGGTTCTTCGCGATAAGAAATTTCTGGAACAGGATCTCGCCTCTGACGGAATCTCGGTAGAGTGGGCGCAGAGCCTGGGCAGCAACAAAGCGTTGGAGCTGCTCAACAGCAAGAGCGTTGACTTCGGATCGACCGCCGGAGCCGCAGCGCTCATTGGAAAAGCAAACGGCAATCCCATCAAGGCCATCTACGTTTATTCGGGTCCGGAGTGGACCGCCTTGGTTGTGCGTAAAGATTCGCCGATCACGAAAGTGGAAGATCTCAAAGGAAAGAAAGTAGCCGTAACCCGCGGAACCGATCCACACATTTTTCTGCTGCGCGCGCTTCACGAAGCCGGACTTACCGAAAAAGATATCCAAATGGTGGTTCTCCAACATGCGGACGGAAGAATTGCGTTGGAAAAGGGAGACGTAGACGGCTGGGCTGGGCTCGATCCCATGATGGCGCAAACCGAGTTGCAGACCGGCGCCCGACTCTTCTATCGCAACGTGAACTTCAACAGCTACGGTGTTCTCGACGTGCGTGAGGAGTTCGCAAAACAATATCCGGCATATGTTGGCCGCGTGCTTGCGGCATACGAGAAAGCGCGCCTCTGGGCGATCCAGAATCCGGACGATTTCCGTAAGCTTTTTGCCACCGACGCGAAACTTGACGATCCCGTGGTCATAAAAGTTCTCGAGCGAACAGATCTGAGCAATCCGGTAATCGGAGACGCGCAGAAACAAGTGATCACCGCCGCCGGCGACGTGCTCAAGCAAAACAATGTGATCAGCAGCAGCGCGGATATAAATGCCACCGTCGAGAATCTGATCGACCCTCGGTACGAGCCAACCGCAACCGGCAAGAGCGTGGCGCAAAAATGAGTACGGCGGAACAAAATCACCGGCTCCCGCGGAAAGAATCCACTACACCCACGGCTGAATCGCTTCGCTCGGAAAAACGTTCACGTCATATACACGTTGCAGACCGCTTTCTCGGCTGGATTATTCCCCTGAGCATTCTTCTTATCTGGGAAGCTCTGGCGCGAGGTGGAATACTGGCGCCGAACTGGCTTCCCGCGCCTTCTGTAATCGCACGGACGATTTACGAAATGGCGGTCGCTGGAGATCTGTGGCACCACGTCGCCATTACCGTGGCGCGCGTTGCCGTCGGCTTTCTGATCGCTGCTGCTGCCGGAACCTTCTTGGGAGCGCTCACCGGCTATCTCCCGATCGCCCGAAAATTGCTCGATCCACTGCTGCAATCCCTGCGCAGCGTTCCATCGATCGCATGGGTTCCGCTCTTTCTTCTGTGGTTGGGGATTCAGGAAACATCCAAGATCGCGCTCATCTCACTCGGCGCATTTTTCCCGGTCTATCTGAATCTTTCGGTCGCCATGCGCCATGTCGATCCCAAACTGCTGGAAGTCGGAAAGCTCTATCGCCTGAATAGTTTTCAAATGGTTCGCAGGCTGATTCTGCCCGCCGTGCTGCCCGAGTATATGGTCGGCCTGCGCAGCGGGCTTGGTCTCGCGTGGATGTTCGTAGTCGCCGCCGAACTTCTGGGCGCTAGCAGCGGCCTCGGATATCTCATGGTCGATGGCCAGATGACCGGCCGGGCAGCCATCATTTTAGGCAGCGTACTGCTCTTCGCAATCTGCGGTAAAGCTACGGACTGGGCGATGAACACGACCGGCGCAAAACTTCTGGGCCACAGGGCTCGTTGATCGAGAGCGCTCATGGCTGTGATGGTCGATGAACTCGCGTTAAACAATCCCGCAACCACCGGCGGAGCGCTCGAAATTTCTATCGCGCACAAAACCTTCGCTACGCGGCAAGGCTTGCTTACTGTTTTGCATGACATCTCATTGGCAATCGATCCCGGCGAGTTCGTCTGCATTGTGGGGGGCAGCGGTTGCGGCAAAACTACGTTGCTGCGAATTCTCGCCGGCCTGGAGACAGATTACGCAGGCACTGTGCGCCTCGATGGACGAGGCGTCGCCGGCCCTGACTTAAATCGCGGAGTAGTTTTTCAAGAGCATCGCCTTCTGCCCTGGCTTACGGTTCACGATAACGTCGCTTTCGGTCTCGCGCGCCTTGCTCCCGCGGAACGTACCCGCAAAGTCGAACATTATTTGGATCTGGTTGGCCTGAAGAATTTTCAGTATGCATATCCACATCAACTCTCGGGCGGCATGTCGCAACGCGTGGCCATTGCACGCGCTCTCGCCGGTTGCCCCGAGGTATTGCTTCTGGATGAACCCTTCGCATCGCTCGACGCGCTCACCCGCATTCGTATGCAGGAAGAACTCCTGCGCGTCTGGCAAGCAGAGCGCACCACGGTGGTTCTGGTGACGCACGATATTGAAGAGGCGGTCTATCTTGCCGACCGCGTACTGGTGATGTCATCAGAGCCGGGAACAATCAAAAATGTTTTGCCGGTTGACTTGCCCCATCCCCGCGAGCGCACCGATCATGAATTCAGCAGAATCCGGAAATCCGTGCTCGACGAGTTCTTCGCCCGCGGCACATTGGAATAAAGTTGAATTACGACAGAACCGCGGAAAAGAAACCGTAAAGAGCTACTTGCTCTTCGCCAGATCTCCATACTCGATCAGCCGGGCGCGCAGGATGTTTCGGCTGATGCCGAGCAGCTTCGCGGTTTGCAGTTGGTTGCGATGGCAAAACTCATAAGCTGCTTTAATCACCGCGGCGTCAATCGTGGCATATAAATTAGGGCGCGCACTTTCAAAAAGCGATAGCAAAGCCTTGCGCAATACGCCGTGGGCATCTTCATGCTCGTTCGCCGCCGGCCGGCTGCGCAAAGAAGACAGGTGCAAGTCTTCCGGCCTTACGATATTTTCCCGGCAAACGAGAAGCGCATGATGAATCACGTTTTCCAGTTCGCGAATATTGCCGGGCCAGGAATGTTGATGGATCAAAATATCAATTGCATCCGTGCTCAACACAGGATCTTTTAGCCCAAGCCGCTCGCCGTAGATTCGCAAGAAATATTGCGCCAGCGGAACAATGTCATCCAATCGCTCGCGCAGCGGATGGATGTGTAACGTCGCTACTTGCAGGCGGTAATAAAGGTCCTCGCGAAAACGTCCGGCAGCCACCGCTTCTTCAAGATTTACATTAGTCGCAGCCACCACGCGCACATCGATAGGAACCGCGCTTCGCGAGCCCAGCCGAACCACCTGCCGCTCCTGCAAAACGCGCAGTAATTTCACCTGCATGGAAAGCGGCAGATCTCCAATTTCATCAAGAAATAAGGTTCCACCGCGAGCCGCCTCGAACCATCCAGCGCGCGCTACGTTTGCGCCGGTGAATGATCCGCGCTCGTGGCCAAAAAGCTCACTTTCGACCAGTCCTTCGGAAAACGCCCCGCAATTGACCGCCAGAAAAGGCGCTTCGGAACGGCGGCTCAGGGCGTGCAAATGTCTTGCAATCAGCTCTTTGCCGGTTCCGGTCTCCCCAGTGACGAGTACATTCGCTGCGCTGGGTCCAATCAAATGAATTCTCTCAAGCAACGCCTTCGACTTGACGTCTTCAAAAACCAGCGCCGTTGCCCGCAACGTCAATGGAACACTCGGCGTCCCGGGGAAACTGAGAAGCGGTCTTGAAAGTACCGACAAAGGCATGAGAGTTAAGGTGCCGCGGAACCGAGGCGGTTGGCCCACGCTGCGTTATTGGGGGAAGTGCAGTCTATAGACTACTAAAACAATAGAGATAGTAGCAGGACGAGGGCGTTATGTCAAAAATAATAAAAATACTCAGGCGGAGAGGATCGCAAATGTTCATCCCGCGCGTGCACCCAAAATAGGTCGGAAAAATATGGAGCGTCAGGATGCGCTACTACGCCCGCGCAGGTACATTGACGTCCCAGGATTCAATTTCCGACGGCTTCGATGAACGGTAAGATCCAGAGAGCAATTTCGACGCTAGCCCAAATGCTTGCACGCGAATTTCCGGAACCGCCGTAGTTTCCCACAAGTTCCCTTTGCGGAGTGGTCCAAGCGTGTAGAGAAGCGCACTCGCTCTGCCGCGAACATCGATTAAAGCTCCGTCTTCGGCAGTGTCCAATCCCAGCGACAAAGAATCGGGACGCACTAGGTTCTGATGCAGCAGATTTTTCAGCAACGGATCGTTAATCCGGCGAACATCTGAATCCGGCCCGGTACAATTGACTACCCGATTAACAGAGAGCTTTTTCAATTCGCCGCTGTGGCGGTCCCGGTAAAAAACTTCCACTTCATCGGAAGTTTCGCGATATTCAGTAACCCGCCCGGCATGGGTTTCGATCTGGCCTTCGCTCATCTGGGTCATTAGCATCTCTCCAATCTGCGGAGCCACTCGATGCCGGTGCACGTCCCAATACGCGCGCAAATGGCGAAGGAATTGCCGCTGCTCTTTTAGCGACAGCGAACTCCATATTTTCGACGCAAACGGCCGCAGAGAATCGATCACTGAACGCCAATCCCTGTTCTGCTGCCCCGCGGCGCATAATTGTTGTCGAATCAGCCCCAATATGCCACGGGCTGTGCGGGGAGATTGGTTGTTCCAAAAAGCTGGCCACGGTTCTCCCGGCTTATGTTGTTGCGACAGCAATCCATGGCGGGAAAGCATGTGGATCTTACCCTCAAACCCGCGCTCGCGTAGGGCAATTGCCACATCCACGCCGGTGAGGCCCGAGCCAATCAGTAAGATGGCCTTCTCCTTTTCTGCGCCATCGAGTGCATTCGCGGCCCAAGGATTGGATACATAGCCTGGGCTCGACTCGGTTCGTCCTGGAAATTTCGGATCGGCTGGCGGGAAATTACCCAGCGCCAGAACAATCTTATCGGCCACAACTCTACTTCCACTGCGGAGATAAATTTCTGCATTGCCGGCAATCTGCCTTATCGAGATCGCCTCATCCCGTTTCCACTCAAACCTGCCAGGATTTAACTCGTCAGCTTCGCGAAGGATCGATTCCACATATTGGCCGTAGACGCGACGAGGCACATAATCGCCAGCCTGCACATTCGCGGCATAATTTTCTTTTGCCCAGCGCAGGAAATGCAGAGGATCGTCCGCTCGAGCGCTCATGTTCTGCGCACTCACATTCAGCAGATGGCCGCCGCATCGCGTGCCATAAGCCACTCCGCGGCCGGGCCCGCCCTCCCGCTCGATCAAGACCACCGACAGTCGCAGGTCTCTCGCACTCAGCAACGCGCCAGCCAAACAGGCGCCGCTGAACCCGCCTCCGACAACGGCAATCTTCAAAAGATTTTCTTTATTCGTGCCTGTGCCCTTCATCAGCGAGTCTTGCCCTCCCAAAGTAATCATATAATGTCTATTCTGTTTATAGACATGCAATTAGGAGTCCAATTGTCAGAGACGAAAAAGGCCTTAAATCAGGCACTTCCCCGCGACGATCGTTCCCCATCGTCCATTCGGAGTGAAAGATTTTTCAATTCCTGACTTTGAAAGTCCAAGTAACTCAAAAGGAGTAGCTTTTAAGGAAATCGGCGTGCATCAAATGGCGAATGCCGGGCGCACTGTGAACGCTAACGCTTCGCATTCACCGAGCTTCACATGCCATCCGAACATTCTGTTCGATTGTGAGCAATCCGGCTCAGCCTTGACGCCCATGGTCTGTCAGGGTTGGGTTGCGAAAGTGAATGGCGAAAGAATAGAGGTAGATCGATGGCATTCAATCGAATACGCGGCCGTATTGTTAAGAAAGTTGCGATCATCTCCGCGTCATTTTCGAGGTGGATTGAAACAATGAAGCCGGCGAGTCGAAGTCTCGGATCGCAAAGGATGTGTCCATTCTGCAGGCTGATTATCCCGCGCGCCGGACGATTTTGTTTGGAGTGCGGGAAATCGTTCGAAAGCGTTTAGAGTTCGATCTGAGGTTAGTTAGTTGCGAAGCTTAGGAAGGTTCGGCATCTCCGATCCGCACGGCAGCGGCTAGCTTCATTTTCTTACCTAAAAAGAAGGCACGTCCTTTGAGCCGGACTCTTCGATTTGCGAGTCGTGCGCTTGCCCCGAAGACCTGCCACGACGATGCGGATGTACCGGTATCTGCGGTTTTAATTTTTCTTCAAGAAGCTGGGCCGGCTGGACGTTTAATACGAAGTGAACGGTTGCCCACAGGAAGTGAGCTCCGTCGGACTTGGTCACCAGTGCGTCGACTGATTTCAAAGATCCGTCAGGCAAATCCAGATCGTCAGCCAGCATGACAATGGGAAGCTCAGGTCGGAGTTTCTTGATTTCTGCCGCGATGACGGAACCATCCAAAAGACCAAGATAGTATTCGAGCACAATTGCATCCACGGGCCGCGATGCGAAAAGCCGGAGACCCTCATGGCCATTGGTCGCGGTTAACAGCTCGCACCCATTTTCCTGCAACGAACGCAGTTGCTTCGGGTCGCGGTGTATGCACAGAATCGTACTGTTGGCAGCCATGCTTGCCAGTTATAACGAGAAGCTTTCTGCGATTCTGCTCAAATTTGCTCACAGACCACCTAAGGTAGCGGTAGTGTTGCATTTGCCTTGTTTTACTTCGAGAGTGCCACCTAAAGTTCTCTTCCGCCGGGAAAATCGACACTTCCTTTAGCCTAAGGAATCATCCGAAGGAATTCACCGATTGATCTGTATTGACCAGTATGGGTTTTGTTATTGACCTAAGCTACTTGTGACCGTCCAAAGGAGGCATTTATGGGTGGTCACCCTTTCCCCGAAATACCCTGCATAATTTGTGCCAAGGCAGTTGATTTGAACGTCGATCTATTTACCGATGAAAACGGCAAAGCCGTCCATGAGGATTGCTACATCAAGCGGATCACAAACCAGCATAACCGTCCTTCCGTCGGCACGATGAACGATTAAATCGCAACCTTCGAATTCAGCCTCTGCTGGATGTCGAGCGCATTTCAGGCCGCCGAGCGAGAGATACTGCTCAGACGGCCACGTTGCGAAAGACCTAGGATGGCAAGATATTGCGGGAGGAAATTCATTGCGAAAACATTATCTTCATCTGTCTGCTTATGCGTGTGACCTGTGTGCCGGGCCAGTTATCGCCGGATCAACTGCGCTGCGCGAGAATGAAATATCGAAAGAAACTAACATTCGGCAAGTCGGTGCGCTTTGCCTTTCATGCGGCCATCGCCAATGCGTAGGCAGCGAGGCGCGCGTCCGTCATTTACTGCCGATTGAATGGGATCCGGTAAACGCAAGCCGTACTGGCCATGTTTAAAAGGCTTATGCCGAGGGCTTAATCGTGCAGAACTACATTGAGTAGCGAGCTGTGTACCTGCAAAGCTCCTTCTGCGCCGCCGGCGTAGTGGATGAAGCCCAACTTTCTGAAGCGGTTCATAAAAAAACTGACTCGCGAACGGGTTGTTCCAACCATCTCCGCCAGAGTCTCCTGGCTAATTTTGGGAACGACCGTTTCCGGAATGCCCTCTTTGCCGAAATGAGCGAGCAACAAGAGCACACGGGCCAGCCTTTTTTCGCTGGAGTTGAACAGTTGGTCGACCAGATCTTCTTCGTAACGAATATTGCGAGCCAGCAAATACGCCACAAACATCTCGGAAAACGAGGGTTCACGGTGTAGCGCATCCATCATCGTTTTCTTGTCCACACGTAGGATCTCGCAATCCGTCATGGCGGCTGCGGAACCCATACGCAATAACTGGCCTGCCAGTGAACCCTCACCAAAAAAATTGCCCGCGCTTACGATCCCGATAGTCGCTTCCTTGCCGGCCTGAGACACGACTGTGAGCCTGACTTTACCTTTCTGAACATAGAAGATCGCGTCGGCCCGGTCCCCTTGTGCGAATACCATTTCCTTCTTCGCAATGGACAGAATCGTCCTGCCATCCCCAATTGTTGCGAGGAAGGTATCGGAGTCAAAACTGCCGTTCTTTTTGGCTGCCACCGTGGGACTCATCGTCAGTTGAGTATAGTCCGCGGAATTAGGCTCAAATCGAATAAATCGTGATGATCGAATAATCTGCAAAGTGGTCTCTTTTGCACAGTATGTCGGGCACGAAGGGTTGAAACTGAGAGGTTGTTCCCGGCAGTGTCACGTCGATTGGAGCGATTCTCTCCCGGAGGCTTATGCCAACAACAATTCAGGTCGGCGCGATCCTGATGAACGACTGTCCGGTGATGGCGCGGCTGTTCCCGTTCGAAAGTGAACCCTGCTCTGGGAACTGGAACTTGGTCAAGACGTTGGATGGTATCTCTCTTGACCGCAAGATCCATGCTGCGGGATGGAATTCTTTTTTATGGCGGCAGAAGTCAAGGCGAGATTTTTTGGTGTTCTTGGAGCGGCGAAGATACAAAGCGCGTTGCGGCGAATTTTAGGGAAGGTAAAACAACAACAGTTCAATGGCCTCGAAGTAACTGGAATCGTTGCCGGACATTTTCTGGGAGTGCCCTACGTCACCGTCTCCGCGTACTCACGCCATATACAACAGAGTTGTTACCTGGATGGCATCGAGTCGCGGCGCATAGCAGCGCACAACGGGGAATCGGCTAAAGCTTGAACGCGCTTCACAGTACGGAGGCGAACGCATGACGCAGAATGGAAATCAGAGCCTCGACCAAATGCTTGAGTCTGCAATTGTTGTATCGTGGGCGGACTTGATGCGCGGAGCCGAAGCCGGCTTGATTCATATTGAATATGGATTCGCTCCCGACCGCACCTTGGACTATTTGAAGGTATGATCATCCATAACACGAGGCCATTGGCTTCTGGCCTGCGAGTACTGGATGTCCGTTAGTACATTTCACAGCACTGGCGTCCGCTTCGACAACGAATACCACTCCGAAGGACTGGCGCACATTCTGGGATTTGTCATGCAGCACCAGGACGCGTTCACACTTCCTTAAATCTTGGCCGACAGGGGTTGCTCCAGATTTCAACACCCACGATGGAGGAGAGAACGAATGCCGCTACATTTGTGAACCAAGCCTTCGAGCGCATGGGATCAATCTTCCGCCGAACCCGCGCTGGCCTGAATTTTTCGGGCTGATCTACTTCTCTGTTCTCTGGAGCTGAATATTCGCCATACCGCTGCGCTATTCAACTACTTATCCGACGCCGCTAGCCGCCGGTCTCGATGAGGTTCGGTCCGGGGCAAACCAGTGCTAAGCTCGCACTTCTCCCCCAGCTTGGCGCCACAAGTAGGGCACCTTACGGCGAGCACTTCTTTTTCCGTAACTCTCATGGCCAGATAATGCATCGTTGCCCGGCCACAAGATGTTCAATAGTGACCACTTCGGGCTAAAGTTTGACAACACTTGCACGCAAGCTTAACTTCCAATCGAGCAAGTTACCTTCCCTTAACTCTTCGCGCTTTCGAGATCTCTGAACTGAGCGCAAATTCCATGTGCTCATCTGATCAATTTTGACCAGTTGCTGGTTCTATTTTCGTGGACACTTACTAGAGCAAACTCCAATCAGATCCGTGTGATCGCGTGCGCCATCCAGAAGATGGCCTCTTTCAGCGGCCATTTATATCGAAGTAGGGACAAATGTCGCTGACAAACATTGCATTTCCCAAGCGAGTATTAGAAGTTGTCGGCCCCCGTCCCCTAATGGGCGGGACCGTGACGGCCGGCGTGCAATTTCAGTCCAAACCATCCTTGCCTAGTCGAATTGCGGTGATCGGGAATTATCTTCCGCGGCAATGTGGAATCGCCACGTTTACCACCGACCTGTGCACCGCCATTTCTGCAGAATACGGGACGGCACGACTGCTGGCGCTTCCGGTCAACGATACCGAAGAAGGATACGACTATCCCGCGCGGGTGAGATGGTCGCTGTCCCAGGACTCGGTGAAGTCGTATCAGGAAGCGGCTGAATTTTTGAACTTCAACAACATCGACATGGTGTGTCTGCAGCACGAGTACGGAATCTTCGGCGGCCGCGCCGGAAGCCATATTTTGCATCTGCTGCACGGCCTGAAGATGCCTGTGGTAACGACGCTGCATACTGTCCTGCGCGAGCCAGACCCGGACCAACTGATGGTCATGGAAGAAATCGCTGAACTATCGGACCGGCTCGTCGTCATGAGCCAACTCTCATCCCAGTTCCTGCAGGAAATTTTCAAGGTGCCTGTTAGCAAGATCGACATAGTGCCGCACGGAGTTCCAGACCTGCCATTCCTCGATCCGAATTTCTACAAGGACCGCTTTGGCATCGAAGGCAAGGCGGTACTTCTCACATTCGGCCTGCTTTCACCAAACAAGGGAATCGAAAACGTAATTCAAGCCCTGCCGCAGATTCTTTCCCAACACAAGAATGTGGTTTACATCGTGGCGGGCGCGACCCATCCTCACATCCTTCGTTACGAGGGTGATGAGTATCGCGCCAGTTTGCAGGTTTTGGCCAAGGAAATGGGGGTGGAATCGCAAGTGATCTTCCACAACCGCTTCGTCAGCCCCGAGGAAATGGTTGAATTCATCGGCGCCGCAGACATTTACATCACTCCCTATCGCCATGAAGCGCAGGTAGTTTCCGGCACGCTTGCCTATGCGTTAGGAGCGGGCAAGGCGATCATCTCGACGCCATATTGGCACGCAATCGAGTTGTTGGACGACCGCAGAGGCGCGCTGGTCCCATTCCAAAATCCCGATGCAATCGCGCAAAAAACCATTGAACTTCTCGACACTCCGGCGATTCGTCACGCCATGCGCAAACGCGCTTATCTGTTTGCGCGCGAGATGGTCTGGAAAAGAGTGGCGCGAGGTTACATGGAAAGTTTCGCACGAGTGCGAGGCGACCGTATGGAGAATCCGCGAGTCCAGTTTTCGGCGCGCGCTATCCCCAAAGTGCTTGATCGGCTGCCGGAATTGAAACTGGACCATGTCAACGCGCTGACCGATGACACGGGGATGCTGCAGCATGCAATCTTCACCATCCCCAATCGAGGAGAGGGTCACACCACCGACGACAACGCGCGTGCACTTATTTTAACGGTGATGCTGGAGCGCCCGGCTAAAGATGAGCAGGAGAAAGGAAGCCTTCCGATTGCGGATTTCTCAGCGCGCTATTTGTCGTTCCTCGAGCATGCATTTAATCCGGCGAACGGCAGGTTCCGAAACTTTCTCGGCTATGATCGCCGGTGGAACGAACCCGTAGGCTCGGAAGACTGCCATGGCCGCGCGTTGTGGAGTATTGGAAGCGTCCTGGGCCAATCCAATAATCAAGGATTGAGGAGCGCTGCGGGGCGGCTGTTCGAGTTCTCGCTTCCTGCAGCGGTGGAATTCCCCAGTCCTCGCGCCTGGGCCTATACGCTTCTTGGAATTCAGGAATATCTCGATTCGTATCCGGGGGATCGCGACGCGCAGAAAGTTAGATCGGTACTCGCTGAGAGACTGCTCAACATGTATAAGTCGATCCGGCGTCCGGATTGGAAGTGGTTCGAGAACGTTCTGGCCTACGGAAACGCGCGATTGCCTCAAGCCCTGCTGCGCGTAGGCGCGGCTTGTTCGGATGATCTCATGATTTCTGCCGGCCTCGAATCGCTTGATTGGCTTTCAACGGCGCAACGCTGCGAAACCAACGGCCACTTTGTGCCGATCGGTTCACAAGGTTTTTATCGCCAGGGTGGTAAGATGGCCCGCTTCGATCAACAGCCGCTTGAGGCTGCCGGCGCGGTCTCTGCGTGTCTGCAAGCCTACCGCATTACTGGTGACAGCCGCTGGCGCGGCGAAGCCTGGTCGGCTTTCAACTGGTTCCTCGGCGACAATGATCTGCAACTTGCTCTTTATGATTCCGCAACGGGCGGTTGCCGTGACGGCCTGCATCCCGACCGCGCCAACGAAAACCAGGGAGCGGAATCGACGCTGTCGTTCTTGATGGCGCTCCTCGAAATGCGATCTCTGCAAGTGCCTGAACAAAAGGAAATCATTTCATGACTGTACCCGCAGAAAAGCAAGTGAGCCTGTTGAGCACTCGCTTCGAGCCATTGCTTCTCCGCCATCCCGCGAACCCGATCCTGACCAGTAAGGATTGGCCTTATCCCATTAATAGCGTGTTTAATGCCGGCGCGACGTTACTCGCGGATGGCACTACGTTGTTGCTTTGCCGCGTGGAGGATCGACGCGGCTTGTCGCATCTCTGTGCAGCACGCTCCGCAAACGGCGTCGATGGATGGCAAATCGACAATGAACCGACATTGATGCCCAGCCCAAAAGACTTTCCCGAGGAAATCTGGGGCATCGAGGATCCGCGCATTACATTCGTGCCCGAATTACAGCAATACGTGGTCACGTATACGTCCTACTCGCGTGGCGGCCCTGGAGTGTCTCTGGCTCTTACCAAAGACTTCCGTACCTTCGAGCGCTATGGCGTGATTATGCCGCCCGACGATAAAGACTCCGCTCTTTTTCCCCGACGAATGAACGGATACTGGGCGCTGATTCACCGGCCTATGACGACCCTGGGGTCGCACATGTGGATTTCCTACTCACCCGATCTGCGGCATTGGGGCAGGCATCGGCTTATGTTGGAGGCACGTCGTGGAGCATGGTGGGACGCAAACAAAATTGGCTTATCCCCGCCGCCCATCGAGACTTCCAGGGGCTGGCTCGTCCTCTATCACGGAGTACGGCACACGCCTTCTGGCTGTCTCTATCGATTGGGCGCGGCCCTTTTCGAATTGGAGAATCCGGAAAAATGCCTGCTGCGAGGCGACTCATGGATCTTTGGGCCGGAAGCCGAGTACGAGCGCCACGGCGACGTTGACGACGTTGTGTTCCCCTGCGGATATACCATGGACGCCGATGGTGACACCCTTAACATCTACTACGGAGCCGCGGACTGCGCGATTGCCCTGGCCCGCGCAAGTGTGCAGTCTCTACTTAGTTGGCTCGATGCCAACGCAGGTTCCGACCGCCGGCAGCGCGCCCAGGATTTGTAATGCCGCTGTACGGTTTTTCTGCGAGTGAGCTATTGTGCTCAGACACCAGAGTCTATCTCTGTCATCCTCTGTTCTCCTGAGTGTGTAGACGGAGCGGCGGACGCTGATTCGCAGCTTTCATTCTTAGGTTGCTGCGTGGCTGGGTTCTGTCGAGATACAGCGAAGCGACCACATCCAGCCAATCGGCATTCTTCATCCGAACGTCGCGAAGCTGCGGCGGGGGACGATTCGACCCTAAAAGTTTTCGAACATCGAAACTCGGGCAACACCTCAAGCGGATGAGAGGTGTTCGCCCGTAAAAGAAAGGTCAAAAGATCATGCCGTTAATTCAACTTCTGGAAGTTCTCATCGTGGTGGGTGTTCTTCTGTGGCTGGTGAATCGCTTCATTCCCATGCAGTCATCCATCAAGTCCATTTTGAACGGGGTTGTAGTCATTGCCGTGGTTCTGTGGCTGCTGAATGTGTTTGGGCTGTTTCATTCACTCTCGCACATTCGGGTTGGAACCTAGAGCCAATCGCCTGCAAGGCGAAAACCGAGATCGATACCGAGCAATACGGCAGATAACTGCCACAAGGAGATTAGTGTGAAGAAAACGCTTTTGTTCGCCGCCGCAATCGTACTGAGTGTACCTGCTGTGGCTCAAACCAATTCTCAAAATGCTGTGGAAGTCGAACCTATGAGTTCAACGCCTACATTCCGTGTAGTCGTCATCAGCCGCAGCGTGCAAGCCATCAACTACGAGCATCGCAGCGGCAGTTCGAAGCTGGACTTCGCTGGCACCGACCTGATGCTCCTGGCAAATGGCGAAGCCAAAGTAAACAGCAAGCGGGGATCCATTGAGATTGAAGCAGAATTCGGCAACCTGCAACGACCCACGACTTTCGGCAACGAATATCTGACTTACGTTCTGTGGGCGATTTCGCCCGAGGGCCGTGCAGTGAATTTGGGCGAAGTATTAGTTGGTGGCAACGAGCGAAGCAAGCTGCACGTGACCACGGACCTTCAAGGCTTCGCACTCATTGTCACGGCAGAGCCTTATTATGCGGTTCGGCAGCCCAGCAATCTGGTCGTACTTGAGAATGCGATTCGCCAAGACACCAAGGGTACCAGCGAAGCAGTGAATGCAAAGTATGAATTGATGGAGCGTGGCGGCTACATTCCCACTGGCTTCAAGTTTGATCCTGTGGTTCTGAATGCCAAGTTGCCCTTGGAATTCTTCGAGGCGCGGAATGCATTGCGCATCGCTCAATCTGAGGGAGCGGAGACTTATGCCAGCGACAGCTACAAGCATGCAGTCGAATTAATGAATAGAGCCGATGGTTATGCAATAGCGAAGCACATGGACCGGAAGCCGCTGATTGCGGCCTCCCGCGAAGCGGTGCAGACGGCGGAAGATGCGCGTGCCATTGCAATCACGAAGATGGATCAAATGCGTCTGGCCAACGAACGCCAGAATTCGGCGGACGCACAGGCGCAATCGCAACAGCAAGCGGATGATGCCCGCCGGCAGAAAGAGCAAGCCCAGTCCGAAGCGGCGCAGGCGCAGGCGGCAAAGGCTCAGGCAGAGTCGGATGCGGCAAAAACTAGGTCCGATGCCGCTGACGCCCGGGCCGCATCTGCAATCGCCCTTTCATCCGCGCAGGCAGATGCGGATCAATCCCGCATGGCAGCACAGCAGGCCCAGTTGAACGCACAACAGGCGGACACCGACAAAGCCGCTATGCGCGCGAAGTTATCTGAGCAGTTGAATTCGATTCTTCAGACCCGCGATAGCGCGCGCGGTCTAATCGTCAGCATGTCAGATGTGTTGTTCGATACCGGGAAGTTCTCGTTGAAATCGGATGCGAGAGAGAAGCTGGCAAAAGTCGCTGGCATTCTGCTTGCCTATCCTGGACTGAACGTAGAAGTCGGCGGCTATACGGATAACGTCGGCGGCGACGCCATGAATCAAACCTTGTCGGAGAACCGCGCCGCATCGGTGCGCGACTATCTGGTGCAAGAAGGCGTATCGACAAACTCAGTCAGCGCCAAGGGCTTCGGCAATACTTTGCCGGTAGCCTCCAACGACAACTCCGCCGGACGGCAGCAAAACCGGCGAGTGGAACTTCTCGTATCCGGCGATGCCATCGGCAGCCCCGTCAATGCGACAACAGGAAGCTTGCGGTAGGAGCGTAGATATACGATCAAAAGATATACGGAGGTAACACACATGAAATTAATAGGAATTATCAGCACAGCAGTACTGTCTTTGACCCTCGCGGCTCCGGCATATGCGCAGCAGGAGCAACACGATCAGGAAGAACAAAAAGAAAAGCCTGCTCAGGACGAGAAAAAAGCGCAACCGGAGAAGCCTGCGAAGCCGGAGGAAAATAGCGGGCAGATGGAGAAGAACGGCAAGCCCGAGGAGAAGAACGCAAAGCAAGAGCAGCAACGCGCTCCGGAAGCTAAACCAGAAAGACAGGAACAGCACGCCGCTGCTGGACGCATTCCCGCTGATCGTTACAAGGCCAACTTTGGGCGGCAGCACCCGTTTCGCGTCAGCCAGGGTGATTACAGCAGTGGCCGCTTCCAATACGGCGGCTATTGGTTCGGATTCGGTGGCGCATGGCCCAGCAACTGGCTTTACACGCAAGACGTTTATGTGATCGAGATCGATGGCGTGTATTACTTGTGCAATCCGGTTTACCCGGGCGTAAACCTCGTACTTAACGTCACACTCTAGCGCTTTCAAGCAAAATTGGTGCGGGTTCTGTTCTGAGCTCGCACCTTATTTTCTCCCCGAGGACTTCTTGGTTCGCTGAGTAGTTTTGACCATTAAGAAAACCGGAGTAACGGCTATAACCAATTCTGAGTCACCAAGGATAAGGAGCGAGAAATGCTTGGAACTGTATTGATGGTAATTTTGGTTTTAGCTCTTGTGGGTGCGTTACCACGCTGGTCGCATAGCAGGGAATGGGGCTATGCCCCGACCGGTGGTCTAGGTCTGGCGCTTTTTATCGTTGTGATTCTGGTTCTTCTCGGTCGGATCTGAACCATCGCGATATAGATTTCTGCGGTAGCGAGTAGATAGCATCCGCCACAATCGCTCCACGCGAATATCAGAAAGAAACAAAAAATGCTTGGACAAGGAGAAGTAGGATGACCACGAATGAGCCAATCAATTGCGCGCATGTACCATGCCGGTGCTTCGTGCAGGCAGGTAATAAATACTGCGGTCAGGCCTGTGAAGAAGCGGGATCCAAAGAAATAGAGATTGCGTGCCAGTGTGATCACGGAGCTTGCCCGCTGACAGTGTGAAGAAGCTAACACCGACAAAGCGTTGCATCGTTGTAGTTTCCCCTTCCGAACCATCGCTGTATCGGGTTGATGGCGAGAGGCGTGCCTCGCCGTGAAGAGGTAGCGCTCATTGTCTTTTCGAGCCGCCTCCCAATGCCAGCTTTGTTTGGACATCTTGTCTCTACTCGTTTAGTGCGCACGGACTGCCAGCTTTTGTTTATCTTCCCACCACCAGCACTTCAAACTGTCCCGCTTCCGCCGTTGACAGGAAAAGTTGATGGGTTTTCGGATCGAGCGCCATGGTCTTCGCCTTGGGCACGGTCTTCACTGTTTCCACCACGGAATATTTGTCCGGGCTGTTTTCATGAATCACTGTGATCGTGCCTTCGCCATTAGAATTAAAAGCCAGCCGCGATTCAGAATCGAAAACAGTGGCATCTACATGATCTCCGATGGGCAGCGTCGTGATCACTTGTCCATTGTCGGCATTCATCACCGCCATCACCTTGCTGCGGCAACCAATGAACAATCGCCGGTTCGCCCGGTCCATCGCCATGCTTGAGGGTGACGTGCAAGGAGCCGTCGGCCAGCGCTGTTCAACTTTCAGGGAGCGCGCATTGATCTTCAGCACCACGTTCGCGTCTTCGAGGTTGTTGTAGACATACCCAGAACCATCCGCCACGGCATATTCGGGACCGCCGCCGAGTTCGACTATGCCTGCCACTTTTCCGTCCGCTGCCTGAATCGCAGTGGCGCTGTTGCTTTCACCGTTGAATGCGAAGACTCTTGCGGTTGCAGGATCGTAAATGATCGCATCGGGTTTCTTGCCGGCCGGGACGTCCGCGATCTTCTTCAGAGTTTTCAAGTCGAAGATCGTGACCGTTGAATTCTGGCCATTGCTTACAAAGCCCCGGCCCAACTCCGGGGCGATTGCGATTCCGTGCACGCCAGGAGTGTTTTCAATCTTTCCGACAATTGCTCCCGAATCTGCATCGAGCACTTCAACTTGGGTACCGTGGGAAACGTACAGCCGCCGCCCAGATTCATCGACGGTAAGGTAATCCCAACTGCCCTGGCCGGGGATGGAAATCTTTTTGGTGATCCGATAATCCGCAGCCGAGGCCGATGCCACCAGGCAGATCAATAAGCAAACGACTGCTCTTTTCAAAATATCCTCCTGCGAAATGCTAGTGGCATGAGCCGCTACCCGAATCGTGGAAACTTTTCCCTGCTTCCGGCACAAACTCCCAGTCATAACCCGACGCGTGCAACGTGAGCTTCAGCACTCCGAACGTATCGGCTTGGTGTATCTCGCTATTGGGTTTTGCCGTCGCAAAGGTCCGGTGCGAATTTTTTCCACCCGTACCGACCACGAATTCGCGAATGCCACGTTTCGGATCCGCGTTGCCCTCAGGATCCTGCTGGGCAAAACGCTCGTAGTCGTGATCGTGGCCGTTGATCACAACATCCGCGTTGGCAGCGTAGAGTGTCTGCCAAAGGGGCTTCATTTCGGAATCATTGCCATGACTGGCGCCGGAACTGAAGAGCGGCTTATGAAAATAAGCGAGCGTACAGGTTGTTGAATGCTGCGCAAGATCCTGCCGCAACCACTCTCCCTGCGGGGATCCGGTACCGCACCCTCCCACCTGCCTGCACTCGCTGTTTAGGGCGACGATGTGCCAGGCGCCTAAATCGTAGCTGTAGTAGCCCTTCTTTGGATCGCCCGCAGCCGCGCCGAAATAACGCGCGTACCCCGATGCGCCGTCGCTGTGATATTCGTGATTTCCCGGCACGGGCCGCGTACGATCTTTGAAGCGGCCCCAGGTCGGGTTATAACATTTCGCGAATTGCTCATCGGAACCGTCGGGGTACGCCAAATCTCCCGCCGCAAAAACTGTCCCCGGAATCTTATCGATCAGCTTGGCGGTTGCCTCTGCACCGGCAAGATCATCGCAGCTGGAAATATCACCCGCTCCCACGAACACCGGGTCGGAAGTCTTTGCCTCTCCAGTTTGTTTCTTTTTTGCGGATTCATTTTGCGCGCCAGCGGCACTGGCCACCACACTCAAAGCCAGGATTAAGACCGCAGTTCCCTGATATAGCTTATTCATTCACCCAACCTTCTCATAAGCAGCTATAGAAATTCCATGCAAGGTGTTCGCAGGTTTTGAGTATTCCATCGTAGGCCGTCGCCTCAGTTTTCCCTTCTAGGCTCCCAGCGCAGGCCGAACGAGTAAGTCGGCTTGTAGTATTCGCGCTGGGTGACGTACCACGGACTGCCATCGTAAAAACCAAAGACTTCGTTGGTAAGATTGAGACCCTGCCAGAGCACGGTCAGATTGCGCTGCACGCGGACGCTGGCCTGCGCATCGAGCTGCAAGTGGGCATATAAATAGTTGTCGCCTAGCGGTCCTTTTGGGCCAAGGTTGGCTGGATCTTCACAACCGCCGCCCGCTGCCGCCGCGGCAGTGCATTGTTCCCACTGATATTGATAAATACTCGCGCTGTTATAAGTGGCACCGAGCCGCGCGGAGAAGCGGCCCCGGTCGTAGCTGGGACTTAGATTCCACATTGTCGGAGTCTGGCGCTGCAACGCTGGGTTGTCGTTTCGAAGCGGAAGCGTGCCGGCGCTCGAACCTGTCTTGCTGACGTTCGCCATAATGCCGAAACCGCTCCACGCGCCATGCAGGAATCCAAGATGCTGGATGTAGGCGAACTCCACGCCGTAAAGTTTCGCGTTGTTTCCGTTCGCGATGTAAGAAAATATGTCACCCGCATACTGCGGATATTGCGCTCCCTGGTAGTTGGGATCGGCCAGATAATAAATCGGCTGGCTCAACTGCTTGTAGTAGAAACCGGCCTGGAACTCGCCATACGGTTTCAGGTAGTGCTCATAAAGCACGTCATAATCATTGGCGTGCTCGGGCTTCAGATTGGGATTTCCAACCGAGACGGTAAGCGGGTTTGTGCTGTTATCAAGCGTGACGTACGGAACCATATCGTATGGGTTTGGGCGGGAGATTCCTCTACCGTAGACGGCGCGAATGTCAGAGTCATCGGTGATCCGGTAGCGGAGTTGCACGCTGGGCAAAGGATCCCAGTACCATGTGTTCGCCGGTTGGGGCACGACATTTTCCGCCGTGCTCGATGCATTGTTGGTTATTGCGAAGCCAAGTATGTCCAGTTGCGTGGCTTCGATGCGCAAACCAGTTTGCAGGCGGAAGCGCCCGAACTCGATTGTATTCATGGCGTACCCTGCCGAAACCCGTTCGGTCAGATCAAAGTTTGACAGGTCTGAACCGAAGATCGTGGAAGGTTCGTCGAGCGCGAGGACGCCCTGAGCAATCGCATTATTCAGATTCCCGGCGATTGCATTGTAGTTGGTGACAGGCCCGAGCGGATAAGCATTGAAATAATAATTCGTGTTGGTGAATCCGCTCAGGTAGTTGGTCATGGGAGAGACCGGCGGATTATTAGGGTTCGCGATAAAGGTCTGGTCGTACGTTGGTGAATATGCATTTTGCCCTTTATGCGCATTGCGCACCTTGAAGCCGAACTCGAAAGTCGAGAAGTGCGAACCCAAGTGATAATTCCTGGCGTATGAGGTCGCGGCTTGCAGATTCACTTGCGAAGTTATGCCCTGGGTGCCATCGAACTCGGTCAAAGTATATTGGCTCGGATCGTAAGTCGGAGGGCCGAAGCAAGATGCCGACCACTGTGGTAAGTGGAAGTCCGGACCGGGTACGTTGACGCAACTTGTGAGATTGCTCAGAGGACTACCTGGGATCGGACTGAATGTCGCTCCCGGATTGCCAGCGGCACCCAACTCCCGTGACCGCGCCGCCGAAAGTTCCCAGCTCAACCAGGATCCGCTAAAGACATGTTTGCCGCCAATGGCCAGACTAGCGGCTCCGTAATCCGGCACGCGACTGGAGGTAGAGAATTGAGGTGCGCCTCCATCGCTCAAAGAGTAGACCCACTTATTGCCATAATCTTTGAAATCGGAAAGGAAGTAATGCAGGTAGAGGCCGGAGGCCGGATCTTTTAGCTTGTAGTCGAGCAAACCGCCAAATCCATAGCGCTTGCGCTGATACCTGTATTCTCTGATATCCATGCTGCCGTATGAAGGAATCGCCGTATCGTTCGGTTGCGGTTCGATGTCGTCAATTCCGCGGCCGTTGTAGTCATAGCTACCGGAGAAGAGTGCCCCAAAACGTTTGTCGTGGCCAAACCGCATGCCTGCGGTCCCAGTTACCAACCCGATATAGCGCGTATCTACGATAGGAGTGAATCCGCCGATCCCCTCCAAAATCAGAGTAGGCGAATCCCCAGCCTTCTTGGTCACCAAATTAACCGTTCCACCGATGGCGTCGGCATCCTGATTGGCCGCCAGAGTCTTGTTCACTTCGACCGACTCGACAATGTCCGACGGGATAGTGTCGAGTTTGAACTGCCGAACGTTGTCCTCGGGCGCGGGAAGTTCAACTCCATCCACCGTCGTGTTATTCAGCCGTGGTTCGGTGCCGCGGACCTGCACGTATTTGCCTTCGCCTTCGTCGCGCTCCAGGCTCACTCCCGGCATCCGGCCAACTACGTCAGCAATGTTTTCGTTTGGCAGGCTCTGAATGACGCCGGACGACATTACGTCGACGATATTGTCGGAGGTGCGCTGGATGTTAATGTCCTCTTCTACGCCGAGTGCGTCACCAACCACAGTTACCGCTTCTCCTTTCGAAACCACCTTGAGCACGGCATCCACGCGCGTGGCTCTACCCGCAACCACCTTGATGTCCGCTTCGTAAGAGGCAAAACCTACGTAGGAAATCGTAACCTTGTAATCGCCGGGCACAAGGTCGATCACGGTAAATTCTCCAACCTGGTCCGTAGCCACGGAAACATTGCCCGGCTCGACTCGCACTTTCGCGCCCGGCAGCATAGCTCCTGCAGTGTCTGCGGCACGGCCAAGAACACTGCCTTTCCCAGTCTGTGCGTGGACCGAGCATGTTAAAGCTACACACAAAGTCAACAAAGCTGGCTTTCTCAGGAGAGAGGTGATGTCGCCACAGGATCGCTTCAGGTTCATGATTTATCCTCACGACCGGTCCGGAAAAGCAACTTGCTCAGGAGTCTGCGCTCTCTGGGGCAGAAGTTCTGGCCGATTGAAGTGAAGAGCGATGGTAGGTCGATGGTGTAACGCCGTTATGAAAGGACGATTAATTTTTTTCAGGTTCCATTCTCTAAGCCGTCCGGGGTTTACCCTAATCCAAGTTTTGCGGACGCATTTGGAGCCAATATCAGGGTTGCTGGATGAATCTCCTTGTAGTGGAAGATGAACGCCGAATGTTGGAACTACTCAGCAAGGGGCTGAGTGAAGAAGGGCACACAGTCTCGTGCGCCGCAGATGGCGCCGAGGGGCTGCAAGTGCTTCGAGATCACCAGTTCGATGTGGTCATACTCGACGTGATGATGCCAAAGATGAACGGGTTTGAATTCGCCGAGCGCATGCGAAGCGAGAACGATGGCACGCCCATATTGATGCTGACGGCGAAAGATTCCGTTCCTGACATCGTGCATGGCTTGGAAATCGGCGCCGATGACTACATGACGAAGCCGTTCTCCTTCGACGAACTGTTGCTGCGTCTGCGGGCGGTGCGTCGAGCCGTCGCTATTCCCCGGAAAACCCAGCTTCAGGTCGCGGATTTGTTATTGAATGTTTCCACCCGCGAAGTTAGTCGCAACGGCGAGCGGATCAGCCTGACCCGCACTGAATATCAACTGTTGGAACAGTTGATGCTTCACGCCGGCGAACTCGTTCCGCGCGAGAAACTCATTGCGTCTTCCGGGCGTGAAATGGGCAGCAATTCGTTGGACGCCTTTGTGCGGCTGCTGCGACAGAAAATTGACTGTGATCACACGCGTAAGTTGATTCATACCGTGCGCGGCCGGGGCTATGTTATCGCTTTGGATTGGCAATCGTGAGAAAACTCTCCATCGGCTCTCGACTCACCGTCTGGTATCTGGCGATTTTTGCCGCTGCACAGCTTTTGTTTGGCCTGGCTATGTGGGTAGTTCTGCGGCAGGAACTTTACGCTGTCGCCGACGGCGCATTGAAAGCCCAAGTCGAAGACCTGACAAATTTTATAAAGTCGCAGAAGAAAAAAAACATGACGCTTCCCAAGCTTCGGGAAGAAGCTTCCGAATCCTACGATCTGGAGCACTCCGGGGACTTCTTGCAGATTTACGACCAGGATGGCAACTGGATCTTCCGCGCGCCTGCGCTGGAGAAAAACCAATTTGCACCTCCGTCCCTCGCTGCGACCAAACACCGGACGTTTCAAAACCTACAGCTGGCGAACCAACCCTTCCGCTTTATTACGCAAAAGATTGAGGTAAATGGCCGCTTCTATACGGTGCAGACCGGCGTTCCCGCCGATCAGATCGTCGCCACGCTGTCTCTGTTCCGGCGTTATCTTCTAATGCTGGCGCCCGTGTTGCTGCTTGCCGCCGCCGGCGGCGGATACTGGTTGAGCCACAAAGCCTTGGCGCCGGTAGATGCGATCACTCGAACCGCAAGAAACATCGGCGGGAACAACCTAAGTGATCGCCTCGAAAAACTAACGACAGGCGACGAGTTGCAACGTTTGTCTGACACCTTGAACGAAATGTTGGCGCGCCTTGAAAGCGCCTTTCTACGCGTAACGCAATTCACGGCGGACGCTTCCCACGAGTTGCGTACGCCCATCTCTCTCATCCGCACGGAAGCCGAAATCGCCCTCCGCAAGTCGAGAGGCGATGCTGAATATCGCGAGGCTCTGCGGCACATTCTGTTGGAGGCGGAGCGAACTTCGACACTCGTGGAAGAACTTCTCTCGCTGGCTCGCGCTGATTCCGGCCGCGAGAGCCTGCATTTGACCTTGATCGATCTGCGTCCGGTGATTGCGGAAATTGCGAATGAATGGTGCTCCCTGATCGAAGCTCGAAATCTGAAATTCAGCCAACAGTTCGCGGATCGCGAGCTTCCCGTATTAGCCGACCGCAGCGCCGTGCAACGACTGCTGGCCATCTTGCTCGACAACGCTGTCAAGTACACGCCGCCGCCCGGGGCCATAGAGATGGAACTGGATACGCAAGAGGATATGGCCGTGATCACGGTCCGTGATTCAGGAATCGGAATTGCCGAGTCAGAACAAAGCAAAATCTTCGAACGTTTTTATCGCGTCGACAAAGCGAGAAGTCGTGAGCTTGGCGGCGCTGGCATTGGTCTCGCAATCGCCGAGTGGATTGT
This sequence comes from Candidatus Aquilonibacter sp., assembly GCA_035486715.1. GTDB lineage: Bacteria > Acidobacteriota > Terriglobia > Terriglobales > Acidobacteriaceae > Sulfotelmatobacter. The sequence continues at coordinate 39,126 of DATHMV010000044.1, read as the reverse complement.
GCAGCAGCATCGAGGATCGATCACGGTTCAAAGCCGTCTCGGCAAAGGGGCTTCCTTCTCTGTCGCTTTCCCGCTGCAATCGACTTCCGCCACTTTGGATCAAACCTCGAAATCCGCGATATCTGCAACAGGATAAATCTCTGGTATTCGCTAGGTATTGCCCTTGCTTTTCTCCTGTTTAGGAACCTGCTGGTCTCCACTGGGAAGCGCAGGTTTGGGCAGCATGGCAGACTCATATTTTGCGAGACGCAAAGGACCGCTAGTGTCGGGCAACACCGGCGCTCTTGTTCCCTTATGTTGAAATCGCAAAGCCGGGGTCAAATTGCCAAATGTGCTACGGCGCCAGTCGCTGAGGTTCGGCTCGCGGACTCCGGTGAACGCCTCTAAGAATTGCAGCACTGAAGTGTGATCGAATGGGTGGCTGCACACCCAGCCTCCTGCGGTCCAGGGCGATACAATTATGCAGGGCACGCGGAAACCTGCGCCGATGGGAAGTCCCTCCACGAACTCATGAGGTGTGCCGCCAGGCGGCACTGGTGGCGTTACGTGATCGAAGATGCCATCGTTCTCGTCGTAGTTGAGAATAAAAACGGTTTTTGCCCACACGTCGGGATTTGCGGCAATCGCGTCGATCTTGCTGGCGACAAATGCCGCTCCATCAGCAGGCATGTAGTCCGGATGCTCCGATTGATAACTGGTAGGAATAACCCAGGAGACCGCTGGTAACTTGTCATTGACCGCGTCGTACTCGAACTGGCCCTCCGGGCTACGCAACATACCCTTGTCATAAAGCGCAGATCCTTTACGCGCTTCCCGGAAAATTTTGAAGGTTTCCAGGAGATTGCAACCGTAGTTGTCCTCTTGTTGATAAACCTTCCAGCTGATGCCTGCCTTCTCCAGCCGCTCGGCATAGGTTGTCCAGCTGTAACCATCTTTTGGCGCTTTGTTATTGATGATCGGTCCGCCGTTCAGTCGATCAGGGTCGATTGTGCCGGTCATCCAATACATGCGATTCGGCCAGGTTGGACCCATCACTGAACAGTGGTAGGCGTCGCACAAAGTGAAAGCTTCGGCCAGAGCGAACTGGAACGGAATATCTTCGCGCGCGTAATATCCCATGCAATACGGCCCATTAATACCGTCGGCTTTACGGTGAGCCCAGAGCCACCGATCCATTTTTCCGCCATTCCAGGCTTCGTGCTGGACCGCCCAGGCGTGGCTGGTGGAAGGAATCTTCTGCGCACTGGTCGCGTGCGTATCGAGATGAAAAGGCAATAGGTACCCCTTGGGATTCTCCTCGTCCGGTTGATAGAAAACAGATCTTCCGCCCCGCAGCTTGAGAGCGTTAGGGTCGTCGAAGCCACGTACTCCGGCCATGGTTCCAAAGTAATGATCGAACGAGCGATTTTCCTGCATGAGCATGACGACATGTTTTACATCGCGCAGCGAACTCGCTGCCGGCGGTTGCAGAGCCAACATGCGCCGCACATTTGGAGGCATCAAACCCGCAGCAGCGCTCGCGACCGCAAATCGTCCGGCGCTTCTTAAAAGCTGTCGCCGCGTCAGGCTTCCCGAACCAACCGCACAATTAAATAGAGCATCGATTTTCATCGTTATGTTCTGAGTCTGAGAGTTAGCGCCGGACTGCGCGCTCCGCCAGAAATCTTAGTTTTTCCCGCTTTCAAGTCTGAATGTGGAATGGTTGTAAATTTCGGCCCAACTAACAAAGGTTTTTCCGCAGGATATCACTGTCAGTAAGGGCAAAGTTGAGGAGTGAATCGTTGTGATCTCGGGAGATAGCCGGTATTGTCGGTTAAAAATAGATTGGATCGCTGCAACTCTTTGACATCTGTACGGCTGAGTTTATCGACTTCCACGTCCTGTGCCTTCCGGGGATGTGGGATGGTTTGTCACTCCGGTCAGGAATAGCCTGCTGCATTGGCGATGCGGTTTTGATGTAGAGATTTTGAATGGCCGCTAACAAATCAAGCAACTTCGTCGCCTGATTCTTCGGTTAGGACGCGGCAGGGAATTGTGGCTACGATAGATGTTCCCGCACCGCTGGAATGTATTTCGAGTTCTCCGCCGAATTGAGTGATGCGCTCGCGGATGCCGCGGAGTCCAACGCCGCTGCGGCTGCCGGATTTTATTTCACGCTGGCGTTCGGGAGAAATTCCGTGCCCCTGGTCGCTGATTTCAACGTAAACGTTGTCATCGTTCAGTTCCAGATGAATGATCGCCGTGCTGCTTCCCGAATGTCGGTGTACATTCCCCAGGCACTCCTGAACAATCCGGAAGATGGCAGTTTCCATCTCTCTGGAGAAGCGCGGTATCCGGTCTGGACATTCCAGAGTCACTTTGATGCCGCTGCGTTGCCCGAACTCTTCCACGTACCATCGGAGAGCCGAGGGCAGGCCGGCTTCATCGAGAAGCGGCGGGTGAAGCAAGTGTGAAATCGTGCGGATGCCGCGCAAAATTTCCTGCACCATCGCACGGTTATCGCCAAATGCTCTGCGCGCTTCGGGGCTTAATTTATCCAACTCCTCGGCCACCACCGCCTGATTCATCGTAATGCCGGCTAGAAGCTGGCCAACACTGTCGTGCAACTCCCGCGAAATATGCCTGCGTTCATCGTCTTGTATTTTGAACAGGCGTGTCGAGAGCTCTCGCAGGTTGTCATTCGCCGCTTTCAATTCAGCGGTGCGTTCTTTTACCCGGCTTTCCAGGGTGGCATTCAATATCGCCAGCTCCTCCCGCGCAGCTTCTGCTGCCGCTGCCTGCTGGCGCGCCATCATCTCCGCATTCTTAAGCCGTAAAAGCGCGGCGACTGTGGCAACCAACTCGGCACGATCGATGGGTTCCGCAAGGTAGGCGTCGGCGCCCCCCGCCAGGCCACGCACTCGCGACTCCGGATCTACAAACGTTGAAGAGATGTGAAGGATGGGAATATGTGCAGTCCGCGGTTCGCTCTTGATCCTATGACACACTTGAAAGCCCGACATATCCGGCAAATTGATGTCGAGGGTAATCAGATCGGGATATTCGTCGGCAAGCGCAATCGCTTCCTCGCCCGTTCTGGCTTCGGTTACCTGATATCCCGCTTCCCGCAAAGATCTCGCCAGCGAATAGCGCAGCGCTTCGTTGTCATCCACCGTAAGAATTTTGATGGCACTGTTATCGATCGTTGCCGGATTGAAGCTTTCCCACCGGGCGTTAAGTCTTGCCTGCATCGGATCAAACATGTTGCTCCTCTTTAATCGGCCCGGTGGAAACTCCAGCCTTATTAAAGGCATCCGTAAAAAGCTCCAGCAAGCGGTCTCGAGATTCGCTTTCCTTGGAAATAATAGTGATCGCAGCGCTCAGTGACTGCCGCTCGGCGGCATCGAGAACCCGGGATGTGTGAATGATGACGGGAATGGTTTTAGTCCGTGGATTCTCTTTTAACTTTCGCAATACTTCTACTCCGGAAATGTCGGGCATGGACAAATCGAGAATGATCATGTCCGGCCGCTCTTCCGCGGCTTTTTGCAGTCCGTCGGCTCCGCCGCTGGCTTCGCTGATTCGCAGGTTGATTTGTCCAAGCACCGTTTTCACCACATAGCGGGATACTTCATCATCGTCAATCAGCAGGACTTTCTTGCTGGCCGTCTTTCTGACGGCATTTTCCAGTTGCTGCATCAGCCAGTTGCGGTCCACGGGCTTGGCATGAAATCCGTCTGCCCCCAGCGCCAGCGCCTTCTCCCGGTTATCGATGACTGTCACCACGAACACCGGCATGTCGGAAGTCGAAGCATCGTGCTTCATCTCCTGCAGCAAATCCCACGAGTGTTCTCCTTGCAGCAGCACATCCAGAATCACGGCCAGAGGCCGGAAATCGCGCAACGCCTGGCGCGCTTCTTTGATGCTTTTCGCGGGAATAGGTTGGAATCTGGTCCCCTTTAGATATTTCTCATAAATGAAAAGGGCTTCCGGATTATCCTCTACAACCAACACCGAAAACTTGGTGGAATCGATCTCGCGTTTGAGCTCGGGAGCAAAAACAATTTCAGTTTCACCAGAGAAATGGATGGGAATAACGGCAAAAAAGGTAGAACCCGTGCCCAGCTGACTTCTCACCTGCGCATCCCCGCCGAGCAACTGCGCAAATTTTTTCGATAGCGGAAGCCCGAGGCCGGTTCCTTTTACCGTGCGTTGCAATTTGCCGTCGATCTGAGTCCACTCCTGAAAAATACGATCCTGATCCTCCGGACTAATTCCAATTCCGGTGTCCGCTACGGTGAATATGACTGTATCCGCCTGGCCGCGCGTGGCCGATACCCGCACTTCCCCTCGCTCGGTAAACTTCAAGGCATTGCTGATGAAGTTCCTGAGAATCTGCGACACCTTTGCTTCATCGCTATAAAGTTCGGGGCAACCCTCCGGATCTTCAAACGTCAATGTGACGGAAGAATTCTGACTCAATAATGGCCGCAACATGCCGCGCAGAGCGGCAAAAAGACTCTCCACGCTGAATTGTGTGGGATGAATGGTTACCTTGCCTGCCTCAACCTTGGCCAAATCCAGTAAATCGTTTACCAGTTCAGTCAGATCTCTCGCGGAGTTGGAGATGTACCGCACCTGTTTCTCCTGCTCCGGCAATAAATCTCCATCCAGGCGATCGAGCAAAATTTGACTTAGAGCCGTGATCGAATTCAGGGGCGTCCGGAACTCATGGCTCATGTTGGAAAGAAAGCGGGTCTTCAACTCCGAGGCATGTTGCAGGAAATCGGCTCGCTCGTTCAGTTCGGCGTAGAGAGCCACAACACCGCGGTTGGTTTCGTCGAGTTCCCGGTTTAATTGCGCCAGTTCTTCTTGTTTGGCGCGCAACTGCTCCAAAGTGTCCATCAGCTCTTTGTTCTGGTGCTTGAGTTCCTCGTAAGGATCGTCCTTGGAAGCGTGCTCAATGCTGGCCAGCACTTTATTGAGTTCGGCAGGAACCAGGCGCGGAAAACGCGGCGAGATCTTTTTCCCCAAAACAACGGTTGTTCCGCGTCCGGGATTAGTTTCTACATGAAAGTGATCCATCAGGCGCTTCGCGCCCAGAATTCCCAATCCCATTCCGGTTTGAGATACATATTTCCCGTCGATGATCTCATCCAGATTGGGAATGCCTTTGCCCTTGTCGCGGACGGTGACAATCAGAACTTTCTCCGGGCTCTCGTCGATGCGGAATTCAACCATTCCCCCACCCGCATATTGAAAGGTGTTGCGCGCGATTTCAGAAACCGCGGTGGCAATGCGGATTTGATCCTGCGGATCGAACTTCAAGGCAGAAGCAATGGCACGCGATTTTTGGCGCGCCAGTACGACATCATTCTCAAACCGGATCTGAATCGTAAGCAGATTCATGAGAAATTCAAAATTTTGCCTCTGCCGCCTTTGCGACCAATACTGTCACGTCGTCGCGCCCGCGATTAAAATCCCTGTGCAGAATGGCCGCGATCATGCACGGCGGTTTATTCCATATTCCCGGATAGCGGTCGAGATCCCAGCGTGTGGCAAGGCCGTCAGAATGCATGACCAAAACGTTGTCTTTATTCCAGGGGTAACTGAATTCCTGCGATTGCTTCATTTGCTGGCCCACGATTCCATTATGAGAAGCCATGCTGCGGCTCGATCCGGGCGCAACAATCGAAGCCGAGATGTTGCCGACTCCGGTAAATGCCAGAAGGCTTTTCTCCATGTCGATTTTGACAAGAGCAAATGCCGCCCCCCGGGTCTTTCTCAATGCGTCGTGTGTATCCAGCAGGATTTCCGGCAGCGAATCTTTTCTGGCTTCCGCCAGAATTCGTTCCGCCTCCCGCGCGGCTTCCGCCGCGAGAATCCCATGGCCTAAACCATCCACCACCATCAATATTGTAGTATCGGCCGTGAGTCGAACTCCCCACCCATCTCCACATTCCTCTTCGCCCGGAATCGGCTCGGAAATAACTGCAATCTGAAGCGGTCCATGGATGGAACGTGTGTGTGTTCGTAACCAAAACTCAGCGCTGACGACTGTGCCCGATCCAGGATTCGTATATATCTTGAACGAATCGGAAAGCCGTTGAACGGCCCCCAACCCCGTTCCCATCGAACCCGCTGTGGAGTGTCCATCGGAGAGCGCCCGGCTGATATCCGCAATACCCGGCCCTTTGTCCACGCTCATGATGCGCAGGCCGGAGTTTCCATTTTCTTGCAGCCGCTGCACCAGAATGTGCCCGCTGCCCGCATGTTTTACCAGGTTTGTAGCCATTTCGGTCGCAGCCAGCGCAACCCTGCCGCGACGGGACTCGTCCATTTCTAACGCTTCGGCAAAAGCCATGGCCTTGCGCCGTACCTCCCCCGTCTGGCTCGCTTCCGAAACTTGAATGAGCATAGGGCCCTACTTCCAGCGGGTGATGGTAATTTTTGTTCCTTCCCCTACCCGGGAGACAATATCGAAGTCATTGACCAGCCGCTTGGCGCCACCAAGTCCCAGCCCCATTCCTGTGCCGGTCGTGAAGCCGTTGCGCAACGCGAGTTCGATATCTGGAATGCCGGGGCCCTTGTCTTCAAAAACCAGCCGGAGTCCTGTACGCGGGCCGTTGAGCTTTTCCATCTGCATCATGCCGCCGCCGCCATAAATAATGGTGTTGCGGGCCAATTCGCTGGCCGCCGTAACCACCTTGGTTTGATCCACCAGGCTAAAGCCCAGTTGCGACGAGACTTCGCGCACCCGCCGCCGGATGGCAACAATGTCGGGCTCCGACTGCAATGGCAGGCTTTCAGAGGATGTGACTGCCATACCTGCCCTTAACTCCATTCGACTCGTTCACCGATGCCCGCAGAACTTCCATGCCCGCATCCACATTCAAGGCGGTGCGCACTCCAGGAAGCGATAACCCCAGTTCGACCAGGGTGATCGCTACGGCTGGTTGCATGCCTACAACCACGGTCTGCGCGTCGAGCACGCGCGACATGCTGGCGATATTCGAGAGCATGCGCCCAATGAAAGAATCCACGATATCCAGGCTCGAAATATCGATCAGCACGCCGCGCGCTTCGGTTTCGCTGATGGTTTTCGTCAGATCGTCCTGCAAACTCAGGGCCAGCCGGTCATGCATGTCCACTTGAATGGTGACCAGCAGGAAATCGCCCATCTTCAAAATTGGAATTTTTTCCAAGGATGCTCCTAGCTTTTTTGCATGTCGCGAACTAAAGTCAAACCCAGCCGCTGCAGCGCAACCGCGAAGGCCGCCGCAAGGTTGGACTTGGTGGTGACATCGAGCAAATTGATGCCCAGATGAACGATGGTTTGCGCAATCTGCGGCCGCACCCCGCTGATTATGCAATCGGCGCCCATGAGCCGCGCCGCAGTCACCGTCTTTAAAAGATGCTGCGCAACCACGGTATCGACCGTGGGAACGCCTGTGATGTCGATGATGGCCACGCGGGAGTTGGTCTGCACAATGGCTTGCAGCAAAGACTCCATTACTACCTGCGTGCGGGCGCTATCGAGTGTGCCGATGATGGGAAGCGCCAAAACCCCATCCCACAGCTTTACGACCGGAGTGGAAAGCTCGAGTAGTTCTTCCTGCTGGCGGCGAATTACCTCTTCTCGCGACTTTTGATACACCTCGGTGGTGTACAGGCCCATCGTGTCGAGAAGTTCGTCCGCGATTAACATCTGATCGGCCAGCAATCCGGCATCGTTATTGTTCTCCCCACGAATTTGCGTGAGCAGCGGGCGCTTTACCGAAAACACAAAAGCCGCCGTTTCCGCCGGGGTAAACCCCTGCAGCGCACGCAAACGAGAGACCTCGGCGAGCATCTCGCGGGTTTTGTCCCAGTTGGCCGATTGAAAGCTGATATCCCCGCTCTCCAGGCCTTCTTGTAACAGTCGAATAAATTGCGCGCATTGTGCTCGCAGCTCTGATTCCTTGATCAGGTCGCTGCGCCGCACCGTGCCGGTCATTTCCCGAATCCACTCGGCCAGTATGGCTTCCTCGTGCCGGGCGATTAACGTGGCGACGCCCTTGGCCTTGTTCACTCCCTTGTCCGACGGAATAGCGCTCATTAACGTGACCTCATTGCGGAATAGTCCTGTTTTCTAATGTTCTAAGCTGCGCAATTTTTGACAGTGCATGTGCGTGGGGCAAAAAGGCCTGACCATAGCTTCCGTCTCATCTACTCGAGAAGCCCGGCAGCCTAAGAATCATCTGAAACTGCGAACTTTAAATGGTATCTAGTTGGAATATCTTGCCCTGAGAACCACTATCAATTTGTGCAAAAAACCCTGATGCATCAATACAGCATTTCCTGTAGGAAGAAACGCAGGATCTTTTCGCGTCCCCAGTTCTATCACGTTTGTTTGAATTTATCTGTACGGGTGCGAACGTAACCAGGCACACTTCCGCTGAGGGTTTATTGATCACGGCTGTAAATATCTTCCGGAATATTATTAGGAATATTAATAAGGATGGAATTCCGCCCCAACCGGTAGGATGCACTCACACTCGCCTACGAGGGAATACGCACGCCAACCGCTTCACCGACGGGATCTGTGTACACAAATTATGTACAACACTGTCAGTGAAGCGATTGTGCTTTGAATTGTTTTGCTATTTAGTGGGTGGCGCGTCCTCACGCAAAAACTTCATTCCCAGGCGTCGGTTCTGGAGCATTCAGCTCCTGCACCTTGTCCTCTTTCACGATCGGTCCACTGGCGGCGAGTTCGCTGCCTTCGACCTTGGACTTTAGAACCGGCCAGAGAAACTGCGCGTACCACGGATCACGCTCGTAGTGCGAAATGCCGTATGCGGCGGGATATTGGCGCGAGATGTGGGCTGTGCCGAACATCACATCCCAAAGAAAAAACATGTTGCCAAAATTGCCTTTGTAATAGCCGATACCGTCATTGGTAGAAGCTGCGTGATGCGCGTGATGCGTGGCGGGCGTGGAAATTAGCCGTTCCAGCACCCAGGCAACCGGATGAAGAATTCTGTATTTATACAAAGGCTTGTCCCACGTAATGCTGGAGTGCGCCATGGTGGTAATCATGCTTTTGGTGGCGTGCACGATCAGCGCCGATGGCCCTAGCCCGAGATACACAAGCGCAGAAGTTAGATAGGTTTGCGAAAAGAAAATTGTGTAGAAAGCATTCTGGCGGCTGGCCATCGACATTCCCATGTACGGTGCGGAGTGATGCGTGCGATGAAAGCGCCAGAGCCACGGAAGCTGGTGATGCAGACGGTGATACCAGTACTGTGTAAGATCGTCGGCGATGCAGATGATGAAGAACCCCCACCAGAACGGCACCCAGGCGAAGATGTTTTTGTGGCCGGGAAGTAAAAAGGGAAGCACCTTCAGCCCAAAATAGGTGAAGAACGGCCGCACAATGATCAGCGGAAACGCGAAGCAAACGATGTCGGTCAGCTTCTCGTTGCCGTCCCAGCGGTCGCGATCGTAAAGGCCCAACACGAACTCGACGACTCCCAATAGAAGGATGAACGCCGAGACTCCATAGTCATTCCAGCGGTGCAGCAGCCATGTTTGATTGGACGAAAGCGGGTTTCGCCACGGACTCTCACCCCTCAGGGAAAAGCTGAGAAATAACAATGCGACCGGTAGCGCGTAGAGCAATACGCTCAGCAAGATACCCTTGAAGATGCTTTTGCGGACTACGGGGTCAATTTGCATAGGTCACCTGCTTAGTAGAATCTTGTTTCGATCGCGCGTGGCTGCCGGCGAATCTTTGCGTGATCCACAACCCGCTCGCCAGAATAGCAAGCGGCACAATTGTCACAATCAAACCAACCAATATCTTTTTCCAAAGAAGCCATGCATCGCTGAGTCGCATTTTATTGCTCCGTTTCGCTTGATTTATTGCCACGCACGCAGCGGAAGCCGAGATGGTTTGTACCAGTCTCCGGATCTCCTTTGCCGCGCGCGCCCGGCATGTAGCGTTCACAATATTGGTCCGTGCAAAGAAACGATCCGCCCTTCTGTACGCGTTTATGCACACCAGGCTCCTGTGGATCGAAGCTGTCGGATGGTCCTTGCGGATTGATCGCCACGTCGGCGCCGCGAAGCTGTGCGTAGTAGTCGGGGCGATACCAGTCGGAAACCCATTGCCAGACATTTCCCGACATATCGTACAGTCCAAAATCATTCGGCGGAAACGATGCGACCGGTGCTACACCTGCGTATCCATCCGCGGAAGTATTGTGATCGGGAAAATGTCCTTGGAATGTATTGGCCATCCATTTACCCTTGGGATTGAGTTCGTTGCCCCAAGGATAGTTCTGTCGATCCCGGCCGCCGCGCGAAGCAAACTCCCACTCGGCCTCGGTGGGAAGGCGCTTACCCGCCCATTTCGCATAAGCCGCCGCATCGGGCCATGCGATATGCACCACGGGATATTTTTCTTTGCCGGTGAGATCACTGTTAGGCCCCTGCGGATGTCGCCAGTTCGCCCCTCTTACAAATTTCCACCATGCCAGCGGATTGTCGAGCGATATAGGGTTGGCCGGAGGCGTGAATACAACCGAGCCGGCAGCTAACTCGTTGGGCGCAAGATTAGGAAACTCTTTCGGGTCGAGTGGACGTTCGGCAATGGTCACGTATCCGGTGGCTTTAACGAATCGCGCGAATTCTTCGTTCGTGACATCGGTGCGATCCATCCAGAAACCTTTTACCTCTACCTGATGGACAGGCTGGGCATCCTCCATGTGATCGGTTCCCATCCAGAAGCGTCCGCCGGGAATCCAGACCATGCCCGTGCGAGAATCGTGATCATCAGACTTGTTGGCGACAACGTCCGTTGTGTCGACCAAGGCCGCCGCGTGCAATGAATGGCGAGAAACTCCGGTGTCGCACTGCATTGGGGTACTCTGCGGTGTCGCGTCCTGAGCCGCGCGAGCGCGATTTTGCACGATCCCGCAAATCCCCAGGCTTAATAGCAATACGCGTCCCACGAAGAATTTTGATCGTCGAGTTTTTTCCAGCATATTCACGGCTAAAGACTCCCACTTATTGCGTTGTCTCATTTCAGTTCCACGCGCACGCTCTCGACTTTCCCAGTAAACACGAACGGACTTGTGTAGCTGGCTGAAACCGGCGAACCGCGGTCGTAACCGATGTCGAACGTATCGCTGTTATTGCCGATGCCTGGGACGTGGCCGGAGCCGACTTTCTTTCCGTTGATGGAAAGCGTGATGGTTCCACTTACCAATGCTGCCGGAGCGAAGGAAGCGGTGGGCTGTGGGGGAGCCTGATTGTCGGGCGCGAATTCTACTGCGACTGTTACTTTGCCGGCCGGCAGCACTTCGGAAGAAGCGATCTCGCCCACGCGATGTCCGTTGATGTTGCTTTCGTAAATAAGATTTCCATTCTTGGCGTAGAGCGTGAAGCCGCCATAACGGCCACCCGAAGCAACGATGGCGCCCGTGGCTCCGCCTGTCGGAATATCGAGATCGGCGGTGATGGTGTGCGCACGCTGATTTACGCGCGGCGCGGAAGCCGATGGAATGGGCTGCTGGCCGGAGCGGTAGACGAACGAAGTTTTGTTGTTGGTGATGAAAGGAACGCCGGTGCGCTGCGGTTCGAGCGGGTAGACATGATTCCGCTTGGCTTCCGCGTCGAAGAGATCCTCCAGTTCTTTCAGCTTGTCCGGATATTGTGCGGCAAGGTCGTGCGCCTGGCTGAAGTCTTCGTCGAGATGATAAAGCTCCCAGGGCCTCGACTCGGAACCAGCGTTGAACGGGGATCTGTCTGTAGGCCACGGGAGATGATTGAAGGAACCTGCCCACCAGCCGTCCTTGTAAATGCCGCGGCTGCCCAGCATTTCGAAGTACTGCTGCTGGTGGCGTCCTGGAGCATCGGGATGGTCGAAGGTGTAGGCGAAGCTTACGCCTTCGAATTGGGTCTGCTTGATGCCGTTGACTTCGGTTGGAGGGGTAATCGAGGCTAGTTCGTAAATGGTTGGAGTGACATCGTTGATGTGAGTGAACTGGCTGCGCACACCACCCGTCTGCTTGATGTGGCCGGGCCAGGAGACGATGAGCGGATCGCGTGTTCCGCCGAGGTGAGAGGCTACTTCCTTGGCCCACTGGAATGGCGTATTGAGCGACCATGCCCACGCCGTCGCGAAGTGGTTCAGGAAGATTTCACTGCCGAGATCGTCGATATTTTCCAGGCGAGCGGCAACGCTCGGGGATTTGCCATCGACATTAACCGCGTCGTGGCCATCAGCAGTGCCTTCGGCGCTCGATCCGTTATCGCCGACGATATAGAAAACTGCCGTATCTTCATTGTGGCCATCGGCATGAACGCTGTCGAGAAGACGTCCGACTTCGTAATCGGTTTGCGCCAGGAAGGCCGCGTAGACTTCCATTTGCCGCGTAAGCAGTTTTTTCTGGTCGGCGGTTAGCGAGTCCCATGCGGGAATTTCTTTGGGGCGCGGAGTGAGTTCGGTATTCGCGGGAATGATGCCCAACTGCTTCTGCCGCTCGAATGAGCGCTCGCGCAGGACGTCCCAGCCTTCGTCAAATTTCCCTTTGTATTTTGCGATCCATTCTTGCGGAACGTGGTGTGGAACGTGGGTTGCGCCGGTAGCGAAATAGAGGAAGAAAGGTTTTTCGGGTGCGACCGCATCATGACGATTCACCCAGCCGATGGCGTCATCGACCAGGTCGGTCGTTAAATGATCTCCGGCGCGACGGGCAAGCAAAGGATCAACCGGCAGTGTGTTGCGATAAAGAGTCGGCTCCCACTGGCTGGTCTGCGCGCTCAGAAATCCGTAGAAGTATTCGAAGCCGAGTCCCGTGGGCCAGCGGTCAAATGGGCCGGCGGCGTTAATCTCCCACATGGGCGTGTTGTGCCATTTTCCGAAGGCAGCCGTGCTGTAGCCGTTTTCTTTCAGCACTTCAGCTACGGATGCCGACTCTTTCGGCCACAATGAGGTGTATCCGGGATAACCGGATGCCAACTCGGCGATGTTGCCGAAAGCCATCTGGTGGCTATTGCGTCCGGATAGCAAAGCAGCGCGCGTGGGCGAGCACATGGCGTTGACGTGGAAGCGATTGTAGCGAAGTCCGCCGTCGGCGAGCTTTTGCAGCGCGGGAGTATCGATGGGACCGCCAAAAACGCTGGCCGCGCCGAAGCCTACGTCATCAAGGAGAATCAGGATGACGTTGGGTGCACCTGCGTGAGCCTTGGGATGTTGCGGCCAGTCGGGTTTCGAGTCATCGCGCGATGCGCCGATTTTGCCGTTGAACGCGGGCTTGGGAAGTTGATTATTGCTTTGCGCAAATCCATAAGAAAGAAAACTGGCCAGAAACAACCCGATTAGAAAATAGCGTTTCATTGTTCTCCCGTCATATACAGACGCTTACCCGATTTGCAGGCAAATCAGGCAAGCGGCCAAAGCTACTTGTTGTCGTCACCGCTCTTGGTTACATCTTTCACGGCATCGAAGAACGACTTGGAGCCGGGGGTGCGATGAATTCGTGCATTGAACACGTCGTCCCACGTGATGTAAGGATAGAGATGATGGGATTTGGCCTGCTCTTCGAACAGAGCTTTGAGTTCAGCCAGTTTTTCGGGATATTTTTTGGCTAAGTCAATGCGCTCTGTGAAGTCTTCGTTAAGGTTGTATAGCTCCCAGGCGTTTTCATCGAAAGGCGCTTTGCTTTGGAAGTTTCCGGTGATAAAGCTGCTTGGGTAAGCCAATTCAGCTTTCCAGCCGTCCTTGTAAATCGATCTCGCGCCAAAGATGTAGTAATACTGCACGGTGTGGCGGGTTGGCGTCTTGGCGTCGTCAATCGAATAGGCGAATGAAGTTCCTTCAATCTCCTGCTGCTTGATGCCCCGGATCTGATCGGGCGCCTTGAGACCCACGAGTTCGAGGGTGGTCGGAAGGACGTCGATTACGTGGCTGTACTGAGTGCGAATGCCACCTTTATCCTTAACCCTTTTCGGCCAGTAGACGATGAGCCCGTTGCGCGTGCCGCCTTCACTGTTCGCATCCTGTTTCCAGAACTTGAAAGGTGTATTCGCGGCCTGCGCCCAGCCCAGCGGATAGTTTCCATTGGTGGCGTCAGACGTGCCGATTTCGCCAATCTTATTCAGGTTGTAAGAAATGGTTTCTTCTTCGGTTGCAGGCTTGCGCACGAAACCCTGATCGATGACTCCGTTCAACGTGCCTTCCTTGCTTGCGCCGTTGTCGCCGAGCATGACGAAGACAAGCGTGTTGTCTAGTTGATTGATCTCTTTCAGATGATTGATCAAGCGGCCGACTTCATAATCCGTGTAGGTCAGATAACCGGCATAGATTTCCATGAAGCGTGCATAAAGCTTTTTCTCGTCCGCTGACAACTGATCCCAGGCCTTGATGTTCGGGTTGCGATCGGGAAGTATTGCGTTGGCAGGGATAATGCCAAGCTTCTTCTGGCGTGCGAAAACCTCTTCGCGGAAAGCATCCCAGCCCTTGTCGAATTTTCCCTTGTATTGATCGCTCCAATATTTGTCGACCTGGTGCGGAGCATGAGTAGCGCCGGGTGCGTAATAAAGGAAGAACGGCTTGTCCGGAGCGGCCTTCTTCTGGCGGTCGATATAGAAGATGGCTTTATCGGTGATCTGCGCGCTCAAGTGACGGCCATCGGGACGGGCATGCGCCTGATCTTCCACCAGGTCCGGTTTGTATTGGTCGGTCTGCGAACCAAGGAATCCGAGGAAGTGATCAAAGCCTTTTCCTGTCGGCCAATGATCGAACGGGCCGGCATCGGTCGCCTCTTCATCAGGGGTTACGCCATATTTGCCAACCGCAAATGTGTTGTAGCCATTGTCGCGAAGGATTTCTGCAATGGTTCCCGCCGTGGCAGGCAATCTGCCATCCCAGCCGGGAAATCCGGCGGACATAACAGTGTGTGAAAATCCAGAAACGTGTACCGAGGCGCTGTTACGGCCAGTCAACAGTGCGGAGCGGGTGGGGGCGCAGATGGCAGTAGTATGAAAATTCGTATAGCGCAAACCATTGGCGGCCAGAGTATCGAATGTGGGAGTATTGATGATCCCACCGAATGGGGCGGTAGCGCCAAAGCCCACATCATCCAAAAGGATCCACACTACGTTGGGAGCGCCGGCAGGCGCTTTTACCGGTTCCGGCCACCATTCTTTGGACTCGGCAAGCGTCCTACCGATGGTTCCCTGATAGGGCTGCGCGTCCTGCGCATTGAGTCCGGGTCCAGTGCCCAATGCAAGTATTAATACCGACGTCAACACCTTCAATATGCGTTTCTCGTTCACAAAGCTCCTTTTCGATTCAGTCATTCAGAGATAACTTGGCGGCCTGATGCCCACGCATTCGGCAACCGAAACAAGCCGACGATGAACACTCTGGCTGATGCAAAGTCTGGATTTCTCAACATTCACTTATTGTTACTACTCTGCGCCTGCTCTTTTTCCCGTTCCTTTTTCCGCTCCTTTTCCCGCTCGATGTACCACTCGGGCAGGTAGGTGTGATGAATGCGCTCGTTGTACATATCGTCAAAGGTGATATAGGGATAGAGGTGATGCGACTTGGCCTGCTCTTCGTATTCGGCCTTCAACTGCGCCAGCTTCTCTGGATATTTCCTGGCCAAATCGATGCGCTCGGTCGGATCGTCGTTCAGGTTGTAGAGTTCCCACGCGTTTTCATCCAGGGGCGGATTGCTGACCACATGTTTGGTGAGGACGTCGTTGGGATACGCCAACTCGGCCTTCCATCCGTTGTCGTAGATCGAGCGCGAACCAAAGATGTAGTAATACTGCAGCGTGTGGCGGTTGGGCGCATTGGCGTCGTTAATCGAGTAGGCCAGAGACGTTCCTTCAATCGGCTGCTGTTTGATGCCGCGAATTTCTTCCGGGGCCTTGATGCCAATCAGGTCAAGTGTGGTGGGAAGAAGATCGATCACATGGCTATACTGGGTGCGAATGCCGCCCTTATCCTTGATGTGCTTCGGCCAGTAGACGATGAGAGGATTGTGCGTTCCGCCTTCGCTGTTGGCATCGGATTTCCAGTGCTTGAACGGAGTGTCGCACGCTTGTGCCCAGCCCAGCGGATAGTTGCCATTCCTGGAATCGGGCGTGCCGATCTTGTCGATCTTGGCCAGGTTATAGGCGATGTTCTGCTCCTCGCTGATCTCCTTGCGCTGAATGGAACGATCGATGGCGCCTTCTAGCGATCCCTCCTTGCTGGCGCCGTTATCGCCAATGGAGATGAAGATCAGCGTGTTGTCGAGCTGTCCGATCTCCTTCAAATGGTTGACCAGGCGGCCGACCTCAAAGTCCGTATAGGTGAGATAGCCCGCATACACTTCCATGAAGCGCGCATAGAGCTTCTTCTCGTCTGGCGTCAGCTTGTCCCAGGCCTTAATGTTCGGATTGCGATCAGGAAGTATCGCATTCGCAGGAATGACACCAAGCTTCTTCTGACGATCAAAAACCTCCTGACGATAAGCGTCCCAGCCTTTGTCGAACTTACCCTTGTACTGATCGCTCCAGTATCTGTCGACCATGTGGGGGGCGTGCGTGGCGGCGGGCGCGTAGTAGAGGAAAAAGGGCTTGTCCGGCGCGGCCTTCTTCTGGCGGTCGATATAGAAAATCGCCTTATCGGTGATCTGGTCGCTCAGATGGCGGCCGTCAGGGGTCACGTGCGCCTGATCTTCCACCAGGTCCGGTTTGTATTGGTCGGTCGCCGAACCAAGGAATCCGAAGAAGTGGTCAAAGCCCTTGCCGGTCGGCCAGTGATCGAATGGGCCGGCATCGGTTGCCTCTTCGTCTGGGGTTACGCCATATTTGCCAACGGCGAATGTGTTATAGCCATTGTCGCGAAGAATTTCTGCGATGGTCCCGGCCGTGGCAGGCACGCGGCCGTCCCAGCCAGGAAAACCGGCGGACGAGCCAACGTGTGAGAATCCAGATTCATGCACCGACGCACTATTGCGGCCAGTCAGAAGCGCGGAGCGGGTAGGAGCGCAGATCGCGGCCGTATGGAAGTTCGTATAGCGCAATCCATTGGCGGCTAGACTGTCGAACGTGGGCGTCTGGATCAATCCGCCAAATGTGCCGGCGGCTCCATAGCCCACATCATCGATCAGTATCCACACTACGTTTGGGGCACCGGCCGGAGCTTTCACAGGCTCCGGCCACCATTCTTTTGACTCAGCCAGAGTCCTGCCAACTGTTCCTTGATATGGCTGTACCTCTTGAGCATGCAGTGCCAGTCCCGCACTCGATGCGAGCATGAAGGCCGATGTCAACACCATCAATACGTTTTTCTTGTTCATATCGCCCCTGTTGGCCTTAGTCATTCAGAGATAATTCGGTTAAAAGGATTGTCAAATCGGGCCAACGATCAAGAGCCCGTGCCACCCCTCGGGTTGTTGTGGGCAAAGCCGAGTCTAGTGAGTCAGCGACGAAAGCCAAGCGTCTTCTCCTCCAGAATCGTTAGCGTTCAGCTGCTGGTACTGCTCGTCTTTTGCCTGCTGGTCGTGCGCTTCCAACGCCACAAACCATCCCAGAGCAACCAGCGCAAATAAAAGGACGGACATAGCCGACACTCGAAATCTGCTCGTCAGTCGATACATGAGTGAATTCATCGTTCGCCCTTTTTCCAGTTCTTCCGCCGACAGCGCGCGCAGGCCGCTTAAGCCTGCGCGCCTGGGGTGTTAGAACGTGAACTTCGCCGCCAACTGGATCTCCCGCGAAATTCGCTGGAAGGTCGTCGGGGAACCTGCCGAAGCGATCGTCCCAAAAGCCGGCGACGAAGCGATGTTGGGTACAAGTGTGGTGCTTGTCGGCGCCGGTGAGGGTGCAACTGCCGACGGATTGTTGAACTGTGGCGTATTAAAGAGGTTGAAGAACTCGGCGCGGAATTGCAGCGCCTTCGATTCGGCTACCTGGAAATTTTTGAAGACCGAGAAATCGACGTTCTTCGTTCCCGGGCCTTGCAGAATATTGCGCCCGGAATTACCCCATTGTCCGTTGGCGAGCGGCCCCGTCAGCGGAATGCTGACGAAGTCTGACGTGTTGAACCACTCGTGAATGTTCCGCTTGTCAGGCGACAAGGAGCCGTTTCCGCTCCCGCCGATAAATTCTGCGCGCGGTGTCAGGCCATCGCCCACTCCGTTCGCGGAAGTAACGGAAAACGGTATTCCGTCGAAGTATTGCAGAATCGCGTTCACCTGCCATCCTCCTACTGCGTGGTTCAGCCTTCCCGAAGTTTTGAAGGGAAGTTCATAGTTCGCGCTGGCGACAAAGCGATTGGGAACATCAAGGTCGGAATTGCCGTAATCGGCGTGGATGTCGTACGGATTCACCACCGCGCCCGGGCTGCTGGTGTTTTCGTCGAGCGCGTGGCTGTAGGTGTAAGAAGCAAGAAAGCTCAACCCGCGCGCGCGCCGCTCGGCCGTAACCTGCACCGCGTTGTAGCTGGAGAGCTGATCTGTCTGAAGCTGGTTTATCTGCGCAAAGAACGGATAAGGACGATTCACTGTGATGTTTGTAGTTCCCGGCGAACCGGCGTTGATGTCGTCCAAAGTGTCGAGATGAATTCCACGCGTTCCGACGTAAGCAACGCTAACCGTGGTTGAAGGCAGGACCTGTTGCTGAATGGTCGCATGCCACTGTTCGCTATAAGGCGTCTTGGCATGAGGGTCCTGGGCATAGACCGGCAGACCCGCCGGAAGGTTGCTGGCGTCCGCTGCTGGAGTGTGAACAAATCCATCGGACGCGAAGTTGAAAGGTGTACCGTTTGTGGCATTCGCACCGTAAACCGACGAGTTGTTAAAAGCCCAGTAATTGATCGCCGGCGCATTGTTGGAAAGGCCGCTTGAATTCGTGACGTTAGGCGCCGAATAATACAGTCCATACCCCGCATGGAGGACTGTCCTACCTGTTAACTTGTAAGCAAATCCCACGCGCGGCATAAAGTTCGCATTGTTGCCGCTTACGCCGCTTGCCGGCACTCCGTGCGTGCCCACCTGGAAGAGCTGAGTCGTCGAGAGGCTGGGGACGAAGTTGTACATGCGATTCTCGACTTCGGTCCATGGCCATCCCAGGAAGTTCTCGTAGCGTACGCCCAGGTTTAACGTAAGCCTGCTCGAGACCTTGTAGTTGTCCTGTCCATAAAACGACAGGTCCGTCTGCCGGAATCCGAATCCTCCATTATTTAGGAATGCATAGACCCCGGTCTTCGGGGCTCCGAAGAGAGCATCAGTCCACGTTAGCCCGCTGTAGACCGTGCCGAATGTAAACGCGCCGTGCTCGTCTCCGGTCTGGAACATGTTGTATTGCAGCTTGACCAATTCGACACCGATATCGAGCGAGTGCTTCCCGCGCACCAGGTTGATGTTGTCATCGAACTGATAATTGTTGGTTCCGATGTGCGTGGGACTGTTGCCGGCATCTCCGATTGCAGTGGAACCTGCGAAGTTCATCACGGGTAAGCCATCGGAGTTTCGATCGCCGGTGATGTCTACGCCCGGAATGCCGAGCTGCGTCGGAAGATTCAGTCCTGCATCCCAGTTCTCCGCGTAAACGAAGAAGCGAGACCAGCCGAAGCGCGCCGAGTTGATCGTGGTCGGCGAGAAGATGTGAGTTTCGCCGATTACCGCTTGATGCGCAGGATCCTGTGCGGGACCGCAGATGACCGTTCCTACCAGCGGCACCGGTAGAATGCCGGGCTGCGAGATGTTATCTCGAGCCTGACTGTAACGGATGAAGGCGCTGTCGATATCGGAGAAGCGATGGTCGACCTTTACGTCAAAAGCGTCTTCGGTTACCCCACGGGTTGGGTTGAACAGGAAGTTGTTCGCCGTCGTGGTGCCTGCAATATTGGGCGATGCGTACTTCTGATACAAATTCAGAATGTTTGCGCCAGTAGTGTTCACGTCGCTCAGAGGGATGAAATTGTTGGCGTAGGGAAGCCCTGTCACCGGGTTCTTGATGGTTTGCGAGTATGCGGAAAAATCGTAGCCTGTCGGGGTCAGAGCAAAATCCGGCACGGTATCGACGTAAGTCAAACCCTGGCGAGTGCGTTGTCCTGAGTAATCGGCGAAAAAGAACGTCTTCGGATTGTCCCTGTGAAAGAGCGGACCGCCAAAGGTCGCGCCGAACTCGTTCATTCGGAAACCGGGTTTCGCGGCGGTGTCAAAGTAATTTCTGGCGTCCAGAGCCGAGTTGCGCAGAAATTCGAACACTTCTCCGTGATAGCGATTGGTGCCGGACTTGTAAACCAGATTGATCGTTCCGGCGTTTCCGCGGCCGTAACGCGCGTCGGCGTCGCTGGTCTCTTCCGAGAATTCCTGTACCGCATCGATGGGCGGAAAGATAACTACGGCGAGGCCATTATGGTTTTCGTTGTCGCCGATGCCATCGAGCAACAACCGGTTTTCCTGATAGCGAAGGCCGTTGAAAGCGTAAGAGGACGGGCCGCGCTGCTGGGTGTACGGGATACTCACGATCTGAGTTTGTGCGGGCACGACGCCTGCGCCCAGTCCCAGCAGTTCCGCAAAGTTGCGACCGTTGAGCGGAAGATCCTTAACCGCTTCTTCCGTACGAAGATTGGAGACTGTCGAGGTCTCCGTATCCAATAGCTGGTTGGTAGCTTCGACCGTTACGGTCTGCGAGGCCTGGCCAACCACAAGAACTGCGTCCGCGGCGACGCGCTGGCCTACTTCCAGCCTCACATGCTCCTGCACCTTGCCAAAGCCGGCGGCGTCAAACTCGACGATGTAATCTCCGGGATCGAGCGGCGGCGAGACGAAAAGTCCCTGCGAGTCCGTGGCTGTATTATTCGTGAGGCCAGTTGCGGTGTTTCGAATGTTTACGCCGGCTTGTGCGATTACCGCGCCCGACTTGTCCCTTACCACACCGGTGATCGTTCCGGTTTCGACGATCTGCGCTTGAAGTGCCGGAGCCATCAGAGTGGCCACCAGCGCTGTAACGAACCCCGCAATCAACAGAACACGCCCCAGTTGCTTCATAAAATCCTCATTTTCTACAATGTACTGTACGTCTATGGATATAGTTGTAATCGGAATGCGAAAATGCACAAAAGCCCACGTCGCCAACGTGGGCTTAAGATTCTCGAAATTCTTAGGCGTCCTGGCCTAGGCCCGAGCGATCCACTTGCCCACACGCTTTGACGGTACAAAGCATGCTGTTGTGCTTCAACACTGCGCGATGGCGCGGGGGCTCGGCATCGAAAATTCCCATGGCTGCGGCTGCGGAATCGGTTGCTTTAACGAATCCGCGCAACCATCACCAGTATGTCTACTTGTTTACTGTACATTTGTCAACAATTTTCGAGTTTATTTGTCTCGAAAATCTCGAAATGCCTTGCTGCGAGCGCGATTTGAGTCGTAAGTCTGGAAAATATTCCAGCAGGTAGAGTCGAATTTCTGTGGAATTTAGAATTGCGCGGGTGGCGGTGCGACGCGGGCTACGATCTGCTTGATCTGTCCGCCTCGCGGATCACCAGGCGCCTCATTCAGGAAGGTGGCGAACTCTGCCGCTCCTTCATGGTTGCGCCCGAGTCGCATGAGAACATCCCCCCGGACCAGATGAATATCGGCGAAGTCGGCCTTCAGCGCGTCCAACACGCGCAGCGCCGGCGCGAATCGTTGCTGGCCATAAAGAGCCTTGGCCATCTCCAAATGCGCCTGCCATAAGTCAGGGCGCAATTTCAGAGCATGCCGCGCGGCAGCCTCGGCCTGCTCGAAATTCTCGCGCGTATTATAGGCAGTCGCCAGGGCCAGCAGGGAGATGCCGTCGTTGGGATCGAGCGTCGTTGCATGAGTTGCATCTGCCAGCGCCTCGCTGAAATCATGCGAAGCCAGTTCTATCAATGCCTTCATCGTAAAAGCTTGCGCGCACGCCGGATCGATGTGCAGCGCTCTGTCAATTTCCATTTCGGCGGCCGCATACCGCATCTTACGGAATTGCAGTTCCGCTTTATAAAGATGCCCGCGCACTTTGGCGGGAACCAGTAACTGTTGAACGGTAACCGCGTATTGCGCAGGCGCATGTCCATCTTCGGTCTCAGCTTGTCCCGGGGAGTAAAGCAACAGGAGAAAAATCAGTGCAGGAAAATACGCAAGGCAAACTCTATAAACCTGATCTACTTGGTTGACTGAATGAAGAGAGGAATGGGCGGGCGAAAGTCGGAAAAGGTTAGCGCGCGTACCGCCGGGGTGCACCGCACGCCCTCGTATATTGACGAACTGACATTATGTAACCCGCGCTTTTAACGCGTTAAGCATACCCCAGAACAGTCGCGTTTCACCAAATAATTTTTTGGATAAAGTTGCCATGAAATCACTAGGCAGCCGCGGGCAATCCTTTAAGCCTTAAAAATTCGTTGGAGTGATTTTTCTTGTCCTGGAACGCCTCATAGTCTTTTTGAGTACCGACGAAGAATTCGATTTTTCCACCCACCGGAATGCCATCCCCGGTTGTAAAGATCGAATTCGAATAACCCCAAACGTCGGTACCGCTGAAATTCTTGAAAACAGTGTGAGGGTTTTGCAAAAGCGTCGACGTGGATAAATTTCCGCTTTTAGGGACTGTGACAACGTAGGAACTTCCCAGCTGCGTCAAAGCAGGGGTATTATTCACGCCCATTTTAAGTTCAAAATTTCCACTGAAACCTGCGGGAATTTCTACGATTACCTCAGGCCCGGAACGATGCCGCGAGCAAGCGCTCGCCATTTGCAGCAGAAATATTAATCCGCAAAGCACAAACACCTTTTTCCAGCTCATCCCCTCGTCTCCTTGTTTTCCATAACTCGGTTCTCCAAGACTCGCTCTTGGCTTAACCATCTACGGTCCAGCGGTACTCGCGCTACAATTTCGGCTCCATCTTCGGCAGAATTTACTTCCAAACGTCCGCCGATTTCGCGCAAACGTTCTGTCATACTTGCCAGGCCCACTCCACGGGGTTGGCCGCCTTCTCGCATATTTTCCAAAACATCCTGCGGCAGGCCCTTCCCGTAATCTCTTATTCTCAGCACTACATTGCCTTCCACCTCGGCAAGACTCACTTCAGCCTTCGCAGCGCCGGAATGATGATGCACATTTGTGAGGCCCTCTTGCAGCACTCTGAATAACACAAGTTCCATCAAATCTGGTAAACGCTCCGCTCCGTCGGCGATATCCAGCTTCGTGGCAATGCCACTGCGTTTCGCAAAACCCTCCACAAACCAGCGGGACGCCGATTTCAGGCCGATCTCGTCGAGCAGTGGCGGATGCAGGAGATGAGAAATCGTCCGCGTTTCCGAGAGCGAATCATCGAGCATCTTGAGGCAGTCTTCAACCGTATAATTCCCCGGTAATTGCGCCCGCACGCCGGACAATACCATTTTCAGCGCCGCTAGATTCTGCCCCACGGAGTCGTGCAGTTCGCGAGCGAATCTCCGCCGCTCTTCATCCTGAACAATCAGGAGTCTTGCGCTCAACGACCGCTGGGAAGCTTCAGCCTGCGTCCGCGCTCGCACCTCCCTCGTAAGCAGGTGGTTGTGCACAACAAACATGAGCATGGCGGAAAGCAGGCTAATAATTAAGATTGCGATGCTCCATGCAAATGAATCGGTCACCCGCTTCCGGCGCTCGGTCAGTAATTGTTCTTCGCCCACGTACATACGCTGCACCAAATTATCCACCTCGGCCGCGGCCGCCACGACCTGCGCGATAAACATCCGCTGTGCCGCTCCGTCTAATTTTCCTGATCTCTTGAGTTCGATCTCGCGATCGACAAGTGAAATGCTCTTTTCGGTCGCATCTTCGAGCAGCGCGCAATTCGATTGTTGTTGATTATTGTCGGCGGTAAGGTGGCGCACCGAGGCAATACTGCTTCTCATGTCGCGGGTTAGATCGGCTTCCTGCCGGAGTATGGTATCGTCACCGGAACTCAAATATTCCAGCGATAGCCGCCATGTCCGTGAGGCGCTCATATCAAATTGAGCCAATGTGCTCTGCACATCCCGCGTATGGCGGACCCAGCTTTCGCCGGCACGAAAACGAAAAAGTGCAACGCATGCCGCGAGGCTGCTCACAAGCAGCAGGGCAATAGCGACGCCAAGGATTGCGTTAGCTTTTTGGGTAGGGGGCATCCATGTCACCGCAGGCAGAAATCCATTGTACTCGACGGCAGAAATCAGATCTAAGGAGGCAGTTCGGGTAGCGGACTAATAGGGGCATAGCTTTAGCGATGCCATTCTTGGCTTCGAGAAAAGGATGGCTTTAGCCACTGCCCAGCGCCTTAGGGGGCAGGAGCTAGCACCCGCAAAGTATCCACTTCAGGATCGGCTATGGCTGGGACAGATTCAGTTGGCTACTGTAAGCGCAACCGTAAATGAATCATGTAACAATAGCTGACACGAAAGAGACCGTTCCACGAGGAACGCCTTTGGAGAGTTCTGATGCGGCGATTTTTCCCAGTTCTTTTAGCTACGGTATTTCTCTGCACAATTTCACTCACCGTAGTTCGTGCGCAAACCACCGGCAAGCCCGATTTGAGCAAGCAGCCTACGCTTTACGTGGTCGGCTATGCCCACCTCGATACCGAGTGGCGATGGGAATACCCGCAGGTGATCGACGAATATATCCGCAAGACGATGGAGGACAATTTCAAGCTGATCGACAAGTATCCTCATTACGTCTTCAACTTCAGCGGGGCCAATCGTTATCGTTTCATGAAGGAATATTTCCCCGCCGACTTCGCCCGGTTGAAAAAGTATGTGGACGAAGGCCGCTGGTTCCCCACGGGATCATCGATGGAAGAAGGCGACGTCAATGCGCCCAGCGCTGAAGGCATTATCCGTCAAGTTCTTTATGGCAATGACTGGTTCCGCAAAGAACTGGGCAAGGCCAGCGCAGAATACATGTTGCCTGACTGCTTTGGTTTTCCGTCTTCGTTGCCCACAATCCTTGCGCACTCCGGCGTAAAAGGATTTTCGACACAGAAGCTGGTATGGGGATCTTCCGCTCCTGCCGGTGGTCCGGAATCGTTGGAGAAGACTCCCGAGGGTACTCCATTCAATGTTGGCGTATGGGTGGGCCCGGACGGCGAGAGCGTGTTGGCCGGACTGAATCCCGGCCCCTACGATGGCGGAATTGAAACCGATCTAACCAAGCCATTATCTCCATTGCCCGCGGATACCGCACTCCAGAACATTCAGAAAAAATTTCAAGCCCTCCGCGAAAAGCTTGACCAGGAGCAGAACAACGGACGCGCCTCGGATCCGAACGATATTGAAGAATCCATCCGCCTGCGCAGCGAGCTGCAAGCCTTCACGAGGATTGATCGAAATCGAGCGCTGGAGCATCACCAACTCGATTGGGCATCCCGAGTTGATCTGAACGGCAAAGTTGGCGGGGTGTTCACTGACTACCATTACTACGGCACCGGCGACATTGGTGGCGCGCCGCGTGAAGAAGATGTGAAGCGGCTGGAAGCGATCATCACGCGCGGCACAGCGAGTCTGCCTCCGCAAAGTGAACTCTCGTCTGGTGAAAGGCTGAATGGCGGATCTCCGGTGCAGGTCGGCGATGGTCCAGTTCGTGTGATCTCGGCCAATGCCGAACAGATGTATCTCGACATCACTCCCGCCGACGCTGCTGGATTGCCGCGCTATACCGGCGAAATGGAACTCACGAATCACTCTGCCGGCTCGCTGACTTCACAGGCTTACCAGAAACGCTGGATTCGAAAAGAAGAGTTGCTCGCCGATGCAGCGGAAAAATCTTCCATCGTCGCGGAGTGGCTGGGCGCGCATCCGTATCCACAGCAGCGCCTGAATGATGCGTGGACACTGGCTATGGGCGGCCACTTTCACGACATAGCCGCTGGCACCGCAACCCCCCGCGCTTACGAATTCGCTTGGAACGACGATGTGATCGCGATGAATCAGTTCGCGGGTGTTCTGACCAATGCTATGGAGGCTGTTTCCGCCGCGCTGGATACGCGAACAAGTGGCATACCTCTTGTGGTTTTCAATCCCCTGAACGTTGCTCGCGAAGACTTGGTGAAAGCAACGGTGAACTTTCCGGGTGGAATGCCGAAAGCCGTGCATGTCACGGCTCCGGATGGAAAAGAAGTGTCATCGCAAATTGCGGATGGAAAAGTCATCTTCCTGGCGAAGACGCCATCGGTTGGATACGCCGTTTACGATGTGCAAGCTGGCGCGAGCGCGAATGTGTCTTCGGCGCTTAAAGTTTCAGAGAACTCTCTGGAGAATGATTACTACCAGGTGAAGCTGAACGCCGACGGCGACGTTGCCAGCATCTTCGATAAATCGATCAATCGAGAACTGCTCTCTGCGCCGGCGCGGCTGGCGATTTCCTACGACAATCCTCAGCAATGGCCCGCGTGGAACATGGATTGGGATCAGGAGCAGGCCGAACCCAAAGCATATGTAAGCGGTCCGGCGAAAATCCGCATTGTCGAGAACGGTCCGGCAAGCGTGGCGATCGAAGTTTCGAGGGAGACCGCCGGGTCAAAATTCGTGCAGACCATCCGTCTCTCCGGGGGCGATGCGGGAAAGCGCGTGGAATTCAGCAACGTAGTTGACTGGAACACGAAAGAATCGAATCTGAAAGCCACTTTTCCTTTAACGGCATCGAACGAAAATGCCACTTATAACTGGGATATCGGCACCATCGAACGCACGACTGCCACTCCGAAAAAATTCGAGGTGCCATCGCATCAGTGGATCGACCTGACCGACATGAACGGCGAGTTTGGCGCAACCATACTCACCGATTGTAAGAATGGATCGGACAAGCCCAACGATCACACGATTCGCCTCACGCTGATTCGCACGCCGGGAACGCGCGGAGGTTATGCGGATCAGGGTACGCAGGATATCGGGCATCACGAATTTATATACGGCATTGTGGGACATGCCGTCGGCTGGCGCGAATCGCAAACGGATTGGCAAGCGCAGCGGCTGAACGATCCGCTCATCGCTTTTTCAGTTACAAACCATGCCGGCGATCTCGGGCGCGAATTTTCTCTGCTGAAGATCAGCAATCCCCGCATTCGAGTTCTGGCTGCCAAGAAAGCGGAACAGAGCGATGAGGTCGTCGTGCGGCTGGTTGAACTCGATGGCAAACCGCAGCCGGATGTGCGCGTAACCTTCGCCACCCCAATTACCGCAGCACGCGAAATCAATGGCCAGGAACAAGCAGTCGGAGCGACAACCTTGGATAACGGCGCTCTGGTTACATCGTTCTCCGCCTACCAGCCGCGTACGTTTGCGGTTCGTTTCGCCGCGCCGCAAGCGAAAGTCGCGGCAGCGCATTCTCAGCCTGTCGCGCTGCGTTACGACCTCGCGACAGCCAGCAATGATGGCGCGCATTCCATCGGTGGATTCGACAGCAAGGGCAATGCTCTGCCGGCAGAAATGTTGCCTTCACAAATCACCTTTAACGACGTGCAGTTTCAACTAGCTGCCGCTAAAACAGGCACTCGCAACGCCCTCATCGCCAAAGGACAGACAATTGAACTTCCCGCGGGAAACTACAACCGCGTCTACCTGATCGCTGCTTCATCGGAAGGAGAGCAGGAAGCCGCTTTCGCTGTCGGCGGCAAGAAGGTCGATCTGAATATTCAGGACTGGGGCGGATTCATCGGCCAATGGGATGACCGGAGGTGGAGTTCAGTCGACGCTGCCAACGATAACTACGGCAAAATGATCGGCATTACACCCGGCTACATCAAACGCGCCGACCTCGCCTGGTACTGCTCGCACCATCACGACGCTGCAGGCCAGAACGTCACTTACCGCTACTCTTATCTTTTTGCGTATCCCATCGACCTGCCAGCAGGAGTTCGTTCGATTACTCTTCCCAACAACAGCAAGATCAAAATCCTTGCCATGTCGGTGGCTGAAGAAAATCCGGAGGTAAAACCGGCCCAACCCCTGTACGATGTCCTTGGAGCAACTGCTCCCGAAAATTTAAAGTGATTCGCCAGCTAAGTAGCTCGCGATCGCTTTCATTGATAAGAGAAGGTTAGATTGTCGAGATACACGTTGTAAGAATCCTGCTGATAATTTCCGTCCATCTGGTAGTTGATGGTTACGCCATACCAGTTCGGCGCGGAGCCATGTGGAAAGGTCCAGTTCAGGTCGCTAGTCACTCCGTTGAGCGTGATGGATTGATATAGCAACTCATTACTCGAGGTTCGCTGCACCTGAATCGTAAGATGGTTCCATGCATTGCTGTTTGGGTAGCAGGCAATGCCGGTGGGCGTCCAGTGCGCGTTTACGTTATCCCACACATCCCATTCGTTGCCGCCGGCAACGCGGCATTCATGGCCCCAGATGAAACCCATATTGCCGAAAAACTGATTGATGTCAAACTCCACAGCCTGCGAAAGGTCCAGGTTCGTTCCATAGAAGTACACGTCGTAAGTGAAGTTATGCAGCGTGGGAACCAGCGTTTGATTGGAGTCAGGCATGCCTTGCGAAGAAAAAGGCCCGATCAAATGGTTATTGAATAACGCGTCAGAGTAAACGGCGGTTCCACCTACATTAAATTCCGAAGCTTCTCCGCTCATCGATGGAGAACTTACTCCTTGCACCATCCAGTAAGAGATTCCATCGCAAGAAGAAGGTGAGCAGTCGATAAAGGTTGGCGGCCCCTGCCCGTACTCACCCCAGCCGCCGCTATGCTGCACGCTCGAAAATGAATTTCCACTGCTGGTTCCACCACCGGTAGTGGTGGTCGATTTATTGGCAACCGTTATTTGCAACGGCTGTTGTTCCGAAACTCCCTTGGAATCGGAAACTGTGACGGCAAAATTGAAGCTTCCAGCCGCGGTGGGTGTTCCGGCAATCGTCCCTGAATTATCGGCAAGAGCCACGCCCGCGGGCAGTTGTCCCGACGCCATAGAAAATGTGTAAGGTGCAGTTCCACCGGTGATAGCGAGCGCCGTATTGTAAGTGACATTGACTGTTGCGGGCGGAAGCGAACTGGAAACGGTAAAAGTGGAATTTGAATTCGTAACCGGAGCAGTGCTGCCCGGAAGAGAATTGCTTGAACAGGCGCTCAACCAAACCAGCGCGAACAGCATACAACCGAGGGCCGTAAGGCGGATGCGGGTTCCATGCACGCACACGTACCGCGCAAGGCCGGGGGACCAGTCATGCATTGTCTGAGCCTCTTAAAAAGCAGAAAGGATGTTTGCGAAAATTCTTGCCTTTGTTGCTAAGTGGGAATTTACTAAGTAGGGAATGTCCTCACCAGATAACCAACGGACAAGCACGTAGGTACGTCTGAACATCAGCCCGGCCCTGTTACTTACCGCTCATTCATAAGACAGCCTAACAAAACCCACTCCTTACCATTCGCAGGGTGCCGCAGGAACTGGGCTGCGGTTCGGGGATGACCTGCTGGCGCCGATTACGTGACTGGCAAGAGGCAGGCATCTGGCGATTGATCCATTTCTCTTTGCCGGACTGGCTGGCGCGTTGCGCGGAGATTGATTGGTCGCGGGCCGTCGTGGACGGTAGTTCGATCCGGGCGGTTTTTGGGGGCGACAGACGGGACCGAACCCTACTGATCGGGCCAAGCTGGGCAGTAAGCGCCATCTGATCTGCGATGGTCGCGGGGTTCCTCTCGCCATTCAACTGACCGGGGCCAACCGTAACGACTCGCAGCAAGCCCTTGCACTGGTTGACGCCATCCCAAGCCTGCAGGGAGAGCGAGGACGTCCGCGCCATCGTCCTGATTGCGTGTTGGGCGACCGTGGTTACGATGCTGAATCGATCCGGCAAGGTCTGCGTGACAGAGGCATCATCCCGTTGCTAGCGCAACGCAATACCGAGCATGGCAGCGGCCTGGGGCGATGGCGCTGGTGGTCGAACGGACCTTCGCTTGGCTGAATCAGTTCAGGCGGTTGCGAGTTCGATACGAAAAGTGGGCGGACATTCACGAAGCATTCTTGTCCTTGGGGTGCGCTCTGATCTGCTGGCGCTTCCTGCGAGTCGATTGGTCTGTAGGTTGAAACTCAGTATCCCTCATTGACTTCTGCTTCTTGCCATCCCTAAGATTGCATCCTGAGTTCCTGCGCCACTCATAATCGGTCGGTCCATCTCGAACTACCGTATCGTCGAAAAACTCGGCGGCGGCATGTGTGTGTTATACAAGGCCGAGGACCGAGGTGCTGATTCGTGATGTGAGGTAATCCTGTTCTTCGGAGACGGAGTTTGTGACCAGCTGCCAAGTTTGCGGGGCACAGAACCAAGAAGGCGTCGATGTGTGCCAGCGGTGTGGCGACGCTCTCAGGTCTCCAACCGTGTCGATCTCCTCGAAGCCGGCACCGGGTCATACTGGACCGACGGCCGCGCCTGCTGGTTCGTACTCGCGCGGTTTTGCGCCCGGCAGCATGATCGGCGACCGCTACCGCGTTGCTTCTTTACTTGGCAGCGGAGGTATGGGCGAGGTTTACGGCGCGGATGATCTGAAGCTGGGCCAGCGCGTCGCGCTGAAATTCCTTCCGGCAAATCGGGCGGCGGACTCAAACTGGCGCGACCAGTTCTACGCCGAAGTCCGCATCGCCCGGCAAATCTCTCATCCCAACGTCTGCCGCGTCTATGACATTGGCGAGAGCGACGGGCGGCTTTTTCTTTCGATGGAGTTCGTCGACGGCGAAGACCTCGCCTCGCTGCTGCGCCGCATTGGACGCCTGCCTGACAACAAGGCTGTGGAAGTTGCACAACAACTCTGTGCTGGGCTCGCCGCCGCGCACGGTGCTGGAGTGCTGCATCGCGACCTGAAACCGTCGAACGTCATGCTCGACGGAAAAGGCCGCGCCCGCATCACCGACTTCGGACTGGCAGTGGCCGCTTCTAATGCCAGCAGCGAACGGCCTGCGGGCACGCCCGGTTATATGGCACCAGAGTTATTCGGAGGCGCGCCTCCGACGGTGCAGAGCGATTTGTACGCGCTTGGTTTGGTGCTGTACGAAGTCTTTACCGGAAAGAGAGCCTTCGAGGCTCCTAACCTCGCCGAACTCTACCGCAGGCAATCGGAAACCAACCCTACTCCACCTTCCAACCTGGTCAGGAATTTTGATCCGGCAGTGGAACGTGCAATCTTGCGCTGCCTGGACCGCGATCCCACTCAGCGTCCACGCTCCGCTCAAAGTGTTGCCGCAGCCCTCCCCGGCGGCGATCCGCTGGCGGCGGCACTGGCCGCTGGCGAGACTCCCTCGCCCGACATGATTGCAGCCGCGGGCCCGCAAGGCTCGCTCCGGCCGGCGGTCGCTTGGGCCTGCTTGCTTGCCTCGATTGCCCTGATCCTAGTAGCAGTCACGGTTCTTGCTCCACGAAGCAGCGACTGGGGACGCACCCCCATGCCCAAATCGCCGGAGATCCTGGCGGATCGCGCCCAGGAATTCGCGCAAAAGTTGGGTTATCCCGATGCCATTGATCGGGCGTACTGGATCGGATCGGACCAGGATTATCTCGACTACGTTTCCCACGATGCTTCGGGAAAGAACTGGGAACGCACCTCCGAAGGGCAGGCATGGCCGTCCGCCATGGCTTTTTGGTTCCGGCAGAGTCCGCAATGGATGACGCCGGCTCCGGGGGGCGGCGTCCTGAGAGTGACTAGTCTGAACCCGCCTTACGAGACTTCCGGCATGGCGACGCTCAAGCTGGATGTTCTCGGCAGATTGCTCTTTCTCAGGGCGATTCCACCCCAGGTCGAGGTAGCCCAAACAGGTCGCCAACCGGACTGGAACCTGCTGTTTGCCGAAGCGGGTCTCGACAAATCTCAGTTCGTGCCCGGCGCTCCAAAATGGGCTCCGCCCGATCGTTTCGACGCTTCGGCCGATTGGGATGGCCACGTGGCCGGACACAGCGATCTTCCTTTGCACGTCACTGCCGCGGCATGGCGCGGGAAGCCTGTGTATTTCCAGGTAATAGCCCCTTGGGACAAGCCTTGGCAGGACACTCCCCCTGGTTCGGTCATATCTTCTTCAAAGACCGTTGCCGCGGTCACGACGATCCTCCTGCTCGGGTATGTTATCGGGACGTGCTTCTTCGCACGCAGAAATGTTCGCCGGGGACGCGCTGATGTTAAGGGGGCGGTGCGCCTCGGTGTTGGCCTGACTTTTTGTTGGTGCGCTGCGCACGTGCTTGTGAATCATTTCATCTTCGTTCCAGAACGCATCTGGTTTCAGTTCCTCGCGCTGGGGGTCCCCATTCTAGGGTCATTGCTTGCCTGGGTTGGATATATGGCAGTTGAGCCGTATTCGCGGCGGATGTGGCCACAGGTCATGATTTCCTGGCAGCGCTTTCTGAACGGGCGTCTGCGCGATCCTTTGATTGGCCGCGATCTGGTGCTGGGGACTCTTGCTGGGTCGATGGCCGCGCTTGCGAACTCAGCGAACTCCTATCACGTGCAGGCAGTGTTCGGGTCGGGAGCCTTGGCATCGTCAAGCTGGGTTCCCTTTAGCGTGTTTAATTCGTGTTTCCTGGCCCTTGTCTTCCTGGCAATACTTTCGGCCCTGACCGGCTTGTTCCGCCGGCGGTGGATTGGAATGCTGGCAACCGGAGCTCTGTTCATGCTTTTTAGTCCGGAACTAGATGTGCGACACTTTGTAGCGACAGCCTTGATTGCCGCCCTCTTTCTCTTCGTCCTCACTCGGGTCGGGCTGCTTGCCACGGTTGCTTTTGCATTGGTCGGCACGTTATTGGGTCCGCCTCTGGTCTTTTCGCAGTGGTACGCCGGACTCGCCATCATCCCGCTCATCCTTCCACTCGGAGTGCTGATCTACGGATTCTTGGTCTCCCTGGGCGGACAGCCAATCTTCGGAAGCGCTTTAAGCGAGGACTAAGAAACGGCCGGGCGGTAGACGACCGCACGATACTTCAGGAACATGGAAACTATGCATTTGGGTGAATCAATGACGGACCAGATCCGACGCTCAATTCTTGTAACCAACTACTTCGCTCATTGACAAGTCGATAGTAGTATTGCAACGAACACGCCTATTTCGACACCAACATCCTGAAGCAAGCCTAGTACGCGAAGCTGCAGTGAGCGCATGTAAGCTGCCGGAGTGGGGGGGTGTTAGACACTCTAAGGAGGAACATGGCCGCCTGCAACGTGGTTATCGATCTCTCCCATAACAATGGGAACGTGGATTTCGTCAAAGCGCAGGCCAATGGAGTTCTCGGCGTAATCCACAAAGCTACTCAGGGTAGCGGTTTCGCCGACCCTGCTTATGCCGCGCGCCGCCAGGCCGCTAAAAATGCAGGCTTGCTGTGGGGCGCGTATCACTTCGGAACATCCGCCGACCCTGTTGCGCAGGCGCGATTTTTCCTAAAGACCGCCAGCCCTGTGCCTCAGGATCTTGTCGTTTTAGATTTCGAAACCAATCCCGCAAATGCCAGCAACAGCATGGGCCTCGACCAGGCGCGCACCTTCATCTCAACCGTGCAGGCTGCTACAGGATTTGCCCCGGGTTTATACGGAGGCGCTTATCTGAAAGAGCAACTTGGCAACACCGCGGACGAGCAGCTACAAGCCTGCTGGCTCTGGTGGTCGCAGTACGGCCCAGCCCCCATCATCTCCTCGAATTGGGCCAGCTGGACTCTTTGGCAATATACCGACGGCCACCACGGCAATCCTCCTTATGACGTGGATGGCGTCGGCCCTTGCGATCGCGATCAATATCAGGGCGCAGCCGACGAGTTGCAGGCTAAGTGGATAACAGGGAGTCTCATATAGCCGTACAACGATTTACGCATCGTTGAATTTTGTTTTATTACGATCACAGGCATCCACGTCCTCTCCTGTGATAACCTGCCGCGGAAGCGAGGTCCAACGTGCGTGCCTACACTCGACTCCCCAACTTTATTTTCGTAGTGGTTTTGCTCTCTCTTTATTTGTCAGCTCAAACTGGGCGGCAATCAAGCCCGTTACCCAAGCCGGCCGAGGGTGACTACACTGCCCACAATTTTCATTTCAAGTCGGGAGAAGCTTTGCCTGGGGTTCGCCTGCACTATGCCACGTTCGGCACCCCAGTGCGCGATGCGAAAGGGCAGATCACAAATGCCGTGCTGCTCCTGCACGGCACCAGTGGTTCGGGCGAACAGTTCCTCGCGCCGCAGTTCGCGGGCGTGCTATTCGGGCCCGGACAGCCCCTTGATGTGAGTCATTATTATGTGATTCTGCCCGACAATATCGGCCATGGAAAATCCAGCAAGCCCAGCGACGGAATGCACGCCCATTTTCCCCAATACGACTATGATGACATGGTAAGCCTGCAGCACGAATTACTGGAAAAAGGGCTGAATGTAAACCATCTGCGCCTGATTCTGGGAACCTCCATGGGCTGCATGCATTCCTGGATCTGGGGCGAAACATATCCTGATTTTATGGATGCAATGATGCCTCTGGCGTGTCTTCCGGTGCAGATCACAGGACGGAATCGAGTTTGGCGCAAGCTGGTTATGGATGGCATTCGCCACGATCCCGATTGGAAGGGCGGCGACTACGCAGCGCAGCCTCGAGAGGCAATGGAAATCACGGCGGCAATGTTCGAGGTCGCCGCAGGCTCCGCTTTGCAGATGCAGAAAAGCATGACCACCCGCGATGCGACTGATGTGGCCGAAGACAATTTTGCCAAAGGTTTCATTGCTGCTCACGACGCCAACGACTTGCTTTACGCTTTCAACGCTTCGCGCGACTACGATCCTTCCGCACAGCTTGAGAAAATTACCGCGAAGGTGATGTACATAAATTCGGCGGACGATTTTATCAATCCTCCGGAGCTTGGAATTGCCGAGCGCGAGATCAAACGAGTGAAGAATGGCCAGTTCGTGCTGATTCCCATCTCCGACCAAACCCTCGGTCACGGTACGCATAGCCAGGCGGAGGTATGGCAGCAATATTTGAAAGAGTTGCTGGAATCTTCCCAGCACTAATGCAAGGAGGCAAATATGTTGGGGAAAGGAACCACAGGCGAAAAGATTACGGGGTTGATTTTACTGGGCTGCGTCCAACTGTTCGGCCAACAAGCGCCCGTTGCCACAAATGCTTCTCAATTACGTGAGTTTCCCGTGATCATGCGGGAAAAAATTTCTGCCGGCACCATGCCTATCGGTACAAAGGTGGAAGCCAAGCTCCTGGTGGCAACGCTTGTCAACGGCGTTGTGATCCCCAGGGGTGCCCTCTTATCCGGTGAAGTTACCGAGTCGGTGGCAAAATCCGCGGCTGAACCATCACGCCTTGCCATACGCATGGATTCTGCACAGTGGAAGAATGGATCGGCGCCCATCAAGGCTTACTTGACAGCGTGGTATTACCCAGAGGTGACCATGTCGAATCAAGACCTTTCCTATGAGCCGGCGGATGCGGCGAAGAGTCCCAGGAACTGGAATGGAGCTGGCACATATCCCGACCAGAACAATCCGGCTTCGCAGCCTTTTCCCGGCCGTGATCAAGGGCACGATTCACCCGCATCGCCCCCCGCGGCCTCGAGTATTTCGAAACGCCGCATTCTGATGAAGAATATCGAGTCGACCACCACGGGTGACGGAGCGGTTATCCTTACGTCGAATCATGGCACGATCAAACTCGATAAGATTACGATGTATGTCCTCGCCAACGGCGACCTTATGCCGCGAAATTAGCCTGGAATCGTACAATCTTGTCCAATCGGCTGTGTTCGAAAACGAGCGAATAGGGGTCTCAAAATCCCTCATTTTCGGGGTATCTTTGCTTGTAATCGGTCATAACCATGAGATAAGATACGTTGTCGTTAACGTACACGTAAAGAAAACTGCACGAATTTAATATCTTCCAATCGGATGGCGGGCGGCAACCGGTGGGCATGTACCTTCTGGGAATCGACATAGGAACGGGTGGTACGCGCGCGCTCATCATCGATGCCAAAGGTGCTGTCGTTGCTTCCGCTACGGAAGATCACCAGCCTTTCGCATCTCCTCAAATCGGCTGGGCCGAGCAAAATCCCGAAGACTGGTGGCGGGTCTGCGGTATAGCTGTGCGCAAAGCACTAGCCAATGGCAACTTGCACGGCGAGCAGATCGCTTGCGTTGGTTTATCGGGACAGATGCATGGTGCGGTTCTGCTTGACGAAAAAAATCGTGTGGTGCGGCCGGCGCTGATCTGGTGCGATGTCCGGACCGAAAAGCAAAGCCAGGAGTTAACCGCCAAAATCGGCGCTGCGAAATTAATCGATCTCACCTGCAATCCCGCGCTGACCAATTTCACCCTCACCAAATGTTTGTGGGTTCGCGAGAACGAACCGGAGAACTGGGACCGGGTGCGCTCGCTGATGCTGCCCAAAGATTATGTGCGACTGCAATTGACCGGCGAACGCGCCACCGATGTGGCGGACGCTTCCGGCACGCTGCTGTTCGACGTTGCCCATCGCCGTTGGTCAAAAGAGATGCTTCAGCTGGTGCAGATGGATGAATCGCTGCTCCCGGCGCTATATGAGTCGCCGGACATCTGCGGACAAGTTTCCGAAACCGGCGCGGCCGCGACAGGATTGAAGAAGGGTACACCCGTAGTAGCAGGAGCCGGAGATCAGGCCGCAGGCTCAACGGGAATCGGCGTCAATGCTCCCGGAGCAGTGAGCGCAACCATCGGAACTTCGGGAGTTGTCCTTGCCGCAACCGACCGCCCCGCGCTAGATCCCGGAGGAAGATTGCACACGTTTTGTCATGCATCCCCCGGACGCTGGCTGGTGATGGGCGTAACCCAGGCGGCAGGCCTTTCTCTGCGCTGGTTTCGCGATCAGTTTGGCCGCGAGAATGGCAGCCTTGAGTCCTATGAAAGCCTGATGGTCGAAGCGGCCAGGGCTCCGTCGGGCTGCGATGGCCTATTGTGGGCTCCATATTTAATGGGCGAACGCACACCTTATCTTGACCCCGAGGCGCGCGGTATGTTGGTGGGATTAACCGCTTCCCATACGCGAGCCCACCTGATTCGCGCAATTCTCGAAGGTGTTGCCTTCAGCTTGCAAGATACCTTCACGATTTTTAAAGAAATCAAAGTCCCGGTAAAGACGATCCGCCTGGGCGGCGGCGGTGCGAGATCCCAGCTTTGGCGGCAGATTCAGGCCGACATTTATGGCGGTGCAGTAGAAACCGTAGCGGCGGAAGAAGGCGCTGCCTACGGCGCTGCAATATTGGCAGCAGTTGGTGTGAAAGTGTGGCCGTCAGTGGACGCCGCTTGCCAGGCTGTGGTGCGCGTGGCAGGGAAGACGGAACCGAGTTCGAAAGATTCGCCGACGATGCAGAAAGCTTATTCCGCCTATCGGCGTATGTATCCGGCGATGAAGTCTGTACTGAATTAAGACTTTGGAAGCACGGAGAATGATTTATGACGAGTATGAACGGCTACCAGCCCTGCGCGGAACATAAGTTCTCGTTTGGGCTTTGGACAGTCGGCAACCGCGGGCGGGATGCATTTGGCGATGCGGTGCGGCCGGCTATTTCGCCGGTAGAAATAGTCTCCATGCTTGCCGAAGTGGGCGCATGGGGCGTTAATTTGCACGATAACGATCTGGTTCCCATCGACGCCACACCCGCCGAGCGCGACTGCATCGTGCGCTCATTCAAGAAGGCATGCGAGTCGAATGGAATTGTCGTTCCCATGGCGACCGTCTCGCTATTCTTTCATCCCATCTTCCGCGATGGCGCATTCACCGCCAACGATGCCGACGTTCGCGCCTACGCCTTGCAGAAGACCATGCGCGCAATGGATCTGGGAGCGGAGTTGGGCGCAAAGATTTTTGTATTGTGGGGTGGCCGCGAAGGCGTTGAGACCGACGCCTGCCGCCGTGCCGATGATGCCATCAAGCGCCTGCGCCAAGCCATCAATTATCTCTGCGAATACAACATTGAGTGCGGTTACGGCATGAAGTTCGCGCTGGAAGCCAAGCCCAACGAGCCGCGAGCCGACATTTACATGGCGACTACTGGTCAATATCTCGGATTCATTCCCACCCTCGATCACCCCGAGATGGTCGGCGTGAACCCTGAAGTGGCGCATGAACAGATATCGGGGCTCAACTTTATGCATGCCGTGGCTCAAGCCTGGGAAGCGAGCAAACTCTTTCACATCGATTTGAACGATCAGATGCCAGGCCGCTTTGACCAGGATCTTCGTTTTGGGTCGTCAAATTTGAAGTCGGCGTTTTGGTTGGTGAAATTTCTTGAGGATGTTGGTTATTCCGGGCCGCGGCATTTCGACGCCCATGCTTATCGCACAGAAGACTACGAAGGCGTAAAGGATTTCGCCCGCGGCTGCATGAGAACATATTTGATCCTGAAAGAAAAAGCGCAGCGCTGGAATCAGGACAAAGAAATCCAGGGAATTCTCAGCGAGCTTTCGAATCACGGAAATGGTAACGGCAAGCCCAGCCATTATTCGAAAGATGGCGCCGCTCAATTGCTGGCCCGTACTTTTGATAAAGACGAAATCCTTAAAAGGCGATTGCCATACGAACGCCTTGATCAGTTGACGGTTGATCTGCTGTTGGGTGTTCGGTAAGAATACGTTTCGCTCCATACTCCCGGAAATAATGAAGGACTCCCGATGACGCCCATGTTACCGGCGCTCGCTCTTCCAGCCCAGTTGGTGCACTTATCCGCGGTCGATGTGGTGATCGTGGTGTTTTATTTTGCTTTGGTGCTGTCGATCGGCTGGTATCTGAAGGGGCGGGCAAATACCGGCGAAGACTTCTTCATGGCGGGGCGGGAGATGACGGCGTGGGTCGCCGGCCTGAGTTTTCTTTCCGCCAATCTGGGCGCGCTCGAACTCATGGGGTGGGCGGGATCGGCCTACCAGTACGGCATTCTGGCCACGCACTGGTACTGGATCGGCGCCATACCGGCCATGCTGTTTCTCGCGCTGGTCATGATGCCGTTCTACTACATTTCAAAAACGCATTCAGTGCCGGGATATCTGCAGCTGCGCTTCGGCGAGCCCAGCCGCGCGCTCTCCGCCGTTTCGTTCGCCTTCATGACCGTGCTCATGAGCGGCGTGAACATGTTTGCCATGGCGAAAGTCATGCAGATCGTGCTTGGCTGGGAC
>DATHMV010000043.1:0-9243 GCA_035486715.1 Candidatus Aquilonibacter sp. | reverse complement strand
GCTCTGGTGATTCCAGTGCTCACAAGCAACGGAATCCATGGCAACACCAAAGGATTCGAAGTGTCGCCAGATTGGAAACCGGTGAACAGCTGGGAACTGAGAGCCTCCTATTCCTACTTGGATATGGAGTTGGAAAACAAGGCAACAAGCAACGATCCAGGCACCGCTGCCGCATATAACGGATCGAGCCCGCGCCATCAAGTAGTGCTTCAGTCCTTTATAAAGCTGCCAAGAAAACTGGAGTTTGACCAGACGTATCGTTACGTCAGCGACCTGGCCGCCCAAACCGTTGCCAGCTATCAGACGATGGATACGAGGTTCGGCTGGCATATCAACCCGGAATTGGAGTTGTCGGTTGGCGGTCAGAATCTGTTGCAACCGCATTTTGCTCAGTTCGGAGGCGATCCCGGCGGACCGGTTGAAGTCAAGAGGAGCGTTTACGCGAAGCTCGTCTGGCGATTCGGTGAAAAGTGACGCTCGTGACGATCTTCTGGCTCCAAAATCACGACGGAAGAAAGCGAAGCTCAATTAGCAAGCCATCCGACGCGAGCTACGTTGGTCGCGCGGTAAATCCTCCAGTCTCAGGACGCGGAACTACTGGGCGAGGTAGCGAAGCAATCCCCATGAAGCTCGAGAGTCAGAAAGCTGCTGCCGCCGAAGAATATCGAGGGTTGGCGCTTGATCGCGGCGTCTGGCTGCAATGCGCGATTGCTGCGCTTATGTACCTATTCTTCGCCGGTTCAATCGCTCTTGGGCAACAAAGGCCGAGTGCATATCAGGTCGAAGCGGCCTACTTGTACAACTTCAGCCGATTCGTCGAATGGCCCGCGAAAACCGCGTTCCCCCAGAGCAACTCATTCACCATCTGCGTCCTGGGCGAGGATCCATTTGGGCAAGCTCTGGATGCGACGCTCGCAGGAGAAACGATCGGAAACCAGAAAGTGACGGCGCGGCGAATCTCGAGTCCGCAGACGGCGTCCGACTGCCAGATCCTGTTCATAAGTTCATCGGAGGCGAACCGGCTCAACAAAATCATCGAGGCATTGAACAAGAATGCGGTCCTGACAGTCAGTGATATCCCGCAATTCTCGCAGCGTCAAGGCATGATCCAGTTTGTTATGGAAGAAAATCGAATCCGCTTCGAGGTCAACCTGACCGCAACCCAACACGCGGGCCTGACGTTGAGTTCCGAACTGCTGAAGGTGGCAACCGCCGTTAGAAAGAGCCCTCAGCCGGGAGACTGATACCATCATGTCTAAAACCCAACAATCTTCGATCTCCAGGAAGCTCACCTTGATGAACGTTGTGGTGAGCGCTGTGGCCTTGCTTCTGGCAAGCGGCGGCTTTTGCGCCTACGACCTGTACAGCTTTCGCCTGGCCCTGGTGCGCAATGTCTCCATGCAAGCTCAGATTATTGGGGACAACACTATTTCTGCGCTGGTGTTCAATGATCCGCAATCCGCAGAGAAGACGCTGTCGGCATTGCGGGCCAATCCAAACCTCATATACGCCCAGATTTACACGCATGATGGCCAGCCTTTCGCAGGATACTGGCGTGATCGCGTAGGCGAGACCAGGGCCTTCCCCGTTATTCCTGCCGGCCAAACCCAAAGCTACGGGTTTAAAGATGGGCATCTGGGCATGGCGCGCGCGATCGTTTTTCAGGGCAAACCAACGGGAACTGTTTATATCAACTGTGACTTAGGAGCGATGAACGACCGGCTGAGGAGCTACGCTCTAATCGTCGTTGCTGTATTGCTAGTCTCCCTGCTCGTCGCCGTGGTTGTGGGGCTCTTGATAAACCGTTTCATGGGCTCGCTCTATTCCAAGCTGGAAACCGGAAATCGTTTCATGGATCTATCGGTGGATCTGTTTTGCGTTGCCGGTTTCGACGGGTTTTTCAAAAACCTGAACCCTTCGTTCGAAAAGACACTGGGCTTCACCACGAAAGAACTTATGGCGAGGCCTTACCTGGAGTTCATACATCCGGACGATCGCCCGGCGACAGTCGTCGAAAAGGATGGGTTAGCAGAAGGGAAAGTCACTTTTGCATTTGAAAACCGTTATTTGCGCAAAGACGGCTCTTACAAGTGGCTGTTGTGGAACGCTGTTTCCGTACCCGAGCAAGAAGTTATCTACGCAGTGGCGCGTGACATTACCGAGCGTAAGCGGGCCGAAGAAGCATTGAGGGATAGCAGAGAGCAGCTTCGTCTGCTGCTAGACAGCGTCAAGGATTATGCCATTTTTATGCTCGATCCTTTCGGGAAAGTGACAAGCTGGAATCAAGGAGCGGAACGCATTAAGGGCTACAAACCTGATGAAATCATAGGCCGCCATTTCTCGTGTTTCTATCCTATCGAAGACGTGCAGACTGGCAAGCCAGAGCGCGAACTCCAGATAGCGGCTGCCGAAGGCCGCTATGAAGAGGAAGGCTGGCGGACACGAAAGGATGGATCACGATATTGGGGCGACGTGATTATTACAGCGCTGTCAGACGGGGCTGGCAAGCTGCGTGGATTCTCTAAGATCTCCCGCGATATTACTGAGCGTCGGCGGACGGAAGAATTGCTCCGGGCGAGCGAAGAGCGGCACCGCAAATTGTTTGACAACAATCCACATCCGACCTGGGTCTTCGACCGGGAGACGCTGCGCTTTCTTGCAGTAAACGACGCCGCGGTGCACAAGTATGGCTATTCCAGGGATGAATTCCTGGCCATGACCCTCAAAGACATTCGTCCGCCCGAGGATGTTCCCGCGCTGCTCGAAACTGTAAAAGCTCTCGGAGAGGGAAATGAGAGCAGCGGCGCCTGGCGGCACCGACTTAAGGACGGAACCATCATCGACACAGAGAACACCTCCTACGCTCTGAACTTTCTGGGCCGAGCCGCGCGAGTGGTTGTGGTGGTCGACATTACGCAGAGAAAGCGCGACGAAGCAGAAAAGCGCGAAATTATGGATAGCCTGGCCGCAACCAATCAAGAGCTCGGTCTTCGCAACCGCGAGGTGGAACGAGCTACGCAGATGAAGAGCAAGTTTCTCGCCAGCATGAGCCACGAATTGCGCACCCCGCTGAATGCGATCGTGGGGTTTTCAGACCTTCTTGCGGAAGGAACTTCTGGTGCACTTAACAGCAAACAGAAGCGATTCGTGGATCACATCAAGCAAGGTTCAGCCCACCTGCTACAGTTGATCAATGACATCCTCGACCTCTCCAAGATCGAGGCGGGTCAACTGGAGCTGCATACCGAAGAGTTTCTTGTGCAGGACGCTCTACCAGAAGTACTTTCCACCATTGATCCGCTGGCCATGGCCAAGAACATCCGGTTGGAGCATAAGCTGGAGAGCAAATCTTTAGTGAAAGCCGATCGGGTGCGCTTTAAACAGATCCTCTACAACCTGCTCAGCAACGCGGTCAAGTTCACGCCGAAGGGCGGCCGGATCAGCATCGATTGCCTCGACGACTGGGACTTCGTCCGCGTCTCGGTAACTGACACCGGGACCGGCATCCGGCCCGAAGATCAAGAAGTCATCTTTGACGAATTCCGGCAGGGCGAAGGGACGGCGGATGGCGTCCATGAAGGGACAGGATTGGGGCTTGCCATCACGAGACGGCTGGTTGAGCAACAAGGTGGACGGATTACATTGCAAAGCGAGTTTGGAAAAGGGAGTTGTTTCACCTTCTGCCTTCCTGCCGTGGAGCCTAGAGCCGAAGTCCACGCGGTTGAAGAGCCAACAAGAGCCTCCGTTACGATAGATTCGGGCCGTCTCACGCCGCTCGTGCTCATCGTTGATGACGAAGTTCCGGCGCGTGAGCTTCTGGCCAGCTACCTCGAACCAGAATACAGGGTAGCAATGGCCGAGTCTGGCGTCGAAGCTCTTAAAGAGGCTCAACGATTGCGGCCCGATGCCATCACCCTAGACGTGATGATGCCTGGCAGCGATGGCTTCGAGACCCTGGTCGCACTCCGGAAGAACCCCGCAACGGCTGACATCCCGGTGATCATCCTCTCTATCGTGGATCAAAAGCAGGTAGGTTTCGCCCTGG
This sequence comes from Candidatus Aquilonibacter sp., assembly GCA_035486715.1. GTDB lineage: Bacteria > Acidobacteriota > Terriglobia > Terriglobales > Acidobacteriaceae > Sulfotelmatobacter. Next base: position 5,198 of record DATHMV010000043.1, on the reverse strand, counting down.
GTGCGACCGACTATCTCATCAAACCAGTTCGCAAGCCAATGTTGCTGGAAACGATTCGCAGGCATGTGCCGGCACCCGCCGACGAGGACTCGTCCATTTTGCTGGTGGACGACGACCCCAAAGCTTTGGAACTGCTGCAGGAGGCCCTGCGCTCAGCCGGATATGAGGTTCAAAGCGTGCGCAGTGGAGACCGAGCCTTGGAGGTGCTGGCTAATAAAGTCGTGGGCGCAATCCTACTCGATCTGTTGATGCCTGGGATGGATGGTTTTCAAGTCATTCGCCATGTCCGGCAGGAGCCGGCCTTAAAGGATTTGCCCATAGTCGTCATGACCGCCAAGAACCTGAGCCGGGAAGAGATCGCTCTCCTGAACCGGGAGACACAAGGCCTCCTACAAAAGAATGGCTCCTGGAAACAACAACTCATCGCTGAAGTCGACAGAGTAACCCAAGGCCGTCAGCGGGCGAAATCTGCGGGGCAGTCATGATCCGAATTCTTGTTGCCGAAGACAATGCCGTAAACCGTGAACTACTCCGCGAGTTGCTGGAATCGCGCGGGTATACAGTTCTTGAAGCGCGCAACGGTCAAGAGGCGCTTCAAATGATTGAACGCTCTCTACCAGAACTGCTGTTGCTGGATATCGGCATGCCGGTACTGGATGGATTCGCGGTTATCCGCAGAATTCGCGAGAATCCTCGCTTAGCGATGTTACCCGTCGTGGCGGTCACCGCGTATGCCATGCGAGGCGACCGAGAAAAAATCCTCAGCTCAGGATTTGATGGCTACTTGTCGAAACCGCTTAACCCTTCCTCTCTTACCGCGGAGCTTGATCGTCTCCTAACTAAGAGTGCTCAGTCCGCACAGCAAGATCAGGGCTTTGCGGATCAACGGGGGAGGAAATACCAGTCCGCGGATACAAGTGGCAGCGGCGGTTAGAGTGGGTAACGCGTCGGCCTTAGCGTTCCATGTTTTCAATCTCGGCCATGAATTGCCGAATCGACTGCTGGCACTGCGCACTTACAGCGGTGAATTGAATTCCTTGCCGGCTCTCCTTTGCCCACACAACGACGCCAGCGGCATCAATGACCACACCAGAAACCGGAAGTTTGAACGACAATCGGACGGCGTCTCTCGGCTTCAGGCCATCCACTTCTACCTGCATTCCCCCCTGACTGAGGTTCCAACTCGTCCCGCGCGCGGTTCGAGAACCCACAGTGCAGGCGACCTCGGTCTGGATCGGTATGCGGGCAGACTTGCGCCTGTTCTCCAACATCCCGCCAGTCACCATTCGAAACAAGGCGCTTAGCTTCTGCCGGTCAACCGGCTTCTGGAGAAAAAAGGTTGCTCCAATCGCAAACGCATCCTGCATTGTTTGTCTCTCATCGCGTCCGGTCACGATGATGATGGGAGTTGACTTGTTCCACGACGACTTGCGGACGAGGCGCGCAAGGTCGAACCCATTCAGCTTTGGCATTTCCAAGTCCAGGAAAATTCCGTCGAACTTCTCCTGATTGACCATTGCGACCGCTTTTTCGCTTTCGCTGATGGGGCGCACCTCAGCCTTTAGAGACGTGAAGACCTCGGTCATCAGTTCCAGGCTTGGGATGTGATCCTCTACCACGAGCAGTTTCAGCGGTTGCATGCAGCCGACCTCATCTTTCACGACCGTTCCCTATACTATAGTTTGCTGATCGCTTCTGTTCTAGCCTCACCACTCCCCCACTCCGAAATGGTGAAACTACATTCTCAACCGTGGCGAATCTCATTGCTATTGCGATATGCCAAATCGATGCATTCCAGACGTGAATAATCCGGGAACTCAAGAATTCGTGTTGGAGACAGCTTTTGATGCACAAAGGGTCGTGGGAGTCGATGTCTCACTTCGCTTGTTCGAAATTGCAGCGGAAAGAAATGGAACAGCGACCTGTGATTCGATAACAAAACCGAAGGCATCGCTTTCGCCTTCGCTGTGCGATACAACGCCAAGCGCCACATGTGGCACCGGAGTTTTCTGCGCTGCCGCGAGGGAAATTGAATTCTCAAACCACGCGACCAGCCAGAACACCACGATTATCAAGCTAGCCGCCAGAGCTAGCACCAAGACCCAGGTTCCGAGCCGGTCGATAAACTTTCTTGTCTTTGCCGCTATTCTTACACTACTGTGAAGAATATAGGACGAGCGGCTGCTCGACTGCATGACAGATATACTCCCTCTGCCCCCTTCCTCCAGTGTCCTCTCGATTCACAGTCGTGGTGTTTACTACTTTGACTCTCGTTATGAAATCAAAAGCGGGACCGTGAAATATGGGGTGTACGTCGGTCAACGTTTGTGTCATTCCGGGCTTCGTCGGCGTGACATGGCCATAACACTCATAGACGCTATGACGCTCAGATTTACGCGAAAGAATGCACGGATGCTTGGGCCGGAAATCACCCGGGTAGGCCAATGCGGTGTACAAGGTTCTGGAAGCGCGAGTCCGAGCGGACAGGATCGAAGCCCGGGCGCAGCAGGACGCCGGGGTTAAATCGCTCTTCGTAGCCCTTTTCAAGCCAATTCATGGCTTGATCCGTATCTCCGAGAGATGCGTAGATCATAGCAATCTCTGCAGCATTCGAATAACCAGGGTTTGACCGCCTCTTCAGGTCGCTCAACAGTTTTACCGCCTCTTTCCTCTTTCCAGACGCGACGTAGGCGCGAGCAAGATTGGCGATGCATGTCGGGCCACCCCCAGAAAGCTTCACCGCTTCTTGGAGTTCTGCGACGGCTTCATCGTACATCTGTTTCTGCAGGTACGCCTGGGCGAGTTGATTGTGGGCGAGAGCGAAATTAGGGTCCATTTCGATCGTCTTGCGACTCTGTCGTATGGATTCGTCATACGAGTGCGCGAGGCCAAGGAGTTCCGCCAAATCGGCGTTAATGATAAGAGATAGCGGATCAAGATTTTCCGCCTTTCTCATTTCCGCAATCGCTTCGTCAAATCGACCCACCAGACTCAAGTGCCATGCATACCAATGGTGAGCGGTGGCGTAACCCGGATTCAGTTCAATGGCCCGCTGAAATTCCTTCCCGGCGGAGTCAAAATCCCAGTCGAAGCCTTCGAGGACGAATGCAAGAGAGTTGTGGGCTTCGCCGAGCGTGCTGTCCAACTCCAGGGCTTTGATGGCCGCAGCCTTTGCTTTGGGGAACGCTTCTTTGGGAGTCATCACGGCATACTGCCAGTCTCCCAACAAAGCATACGTGTCGGCTAAGCCGGAATAAGCCTGGGCGTATTTCGGATCCTCGTCGATTGCCTGCTTGAAATAAGCCAGGGCAACCTTCAAACCATCCGCCGTTCGCTTATTCCAGAAGTAGCGCCCTTTGAGATAGGACTCGTAAGCGTCCGGGTTAACAACCTTTACGTTCTTGAGGGCGGCTTGTTCCCGCGGAGTCAAGTTGATCCGAATTTGATCTGCAATGGCCCCGGCCACGCGGTTCTGGAGAGCCAAGGTGTCACGCAACTCACCCTCATAGCTCTGGGACCATATGTGCTTGTCCGTAGAGGCCTCGATCAACTGCGCCGTGATACGGACCTGGTCACCGGAGCGGAGCACGGTGCCCTCCACCACGGCATCCACGTTCAGTTCGCGAGCGATTTGCGGCAGAGGCTTGCGCGCTCCTTTATATACCATCACGGAGGTGCGGGAGATTACGCGTAAGGCGCTGATCTGCGCCAAGTCAGTGATCAACGCATCGGTCATTCCGTCAGCGAAGTAATTCTGGGAAGCGTCGCCAGAAAGGTTCTCCAGCGGAAGCACCGCTATGGATCGGATGCCCGTGGAAGCAGGAGCCCGCGAACGAAATCGCCAAACAGAGAGGATCGACAAACTAGCAATGACGAGTGCCAAGACGCCGATGACCCAACGCGTCGCCCACACTCGGCGGTTGGGCCCAACCGCTAGCCCGGCATCTGGGATCTTATCTCCAGGGTCCGTAGCTGGCTGATCTCCGGCCGCAGGTTCTTGCCTTTTTGAGCGGGCGTCTGCATCGACGATCGTCACATCCGCAATAAAACGATACCCCCGTTTTGGAAGAGTCTCGATGAATCGCGGGTTTTCAGCCGAGTCCCCCAAAGCACTCCGCACCTTCCCGATGGCTATGTTGAGAGCCTGATCGAAATCACCGAAACTTTCGTCAGGCCAGACTCGGCTGCGCAATTCCTCACGGGTGATGACCTGCCCCGGATGTTCCAGCAGGATCTCCAACAGTTTCAGCGGCTGCTGCTGCACTCTGATCCGCAGACCCGCCTTGCGCACTTCGCCCGACTGGAAGGAAACCTCATAGGTTCCGAATCGTAAGACGGAGTTGGGTCTTGAGGGTTCCATGGCGGACTTGGGTTCGCACAGAAGTCTAGCACTTCGCACCCGTGAGGCTTCCGGATTCAAGATATATGAGGAGCTAACTCATTAGCTACCAATTCGTTAGGGGGTAATGAGTTGGATATGTGGAAAAAGTGTTCAGTCAATTGACGCTGGACGAGTCGTGCGTCAGATTGAGCTGCGACCGGGGTTCGAGCTTGGTTTTAGGAGAAGGCCAATGAGGTTTGTTGGACTTGACTCAGAAGAGATGGTCCGATTCGGGGCTTGGTCCTCCAAGGACGATCAGCCGTCGACAGGGTTCGAAGAGTTGGCCTTGCCGCTTTTCGATGCTCTTTATAACTTCGCGCGCTGGCTGGTGCACGATTCGCACGACGCCGAGGATCTTGTACAAGAGACCTATCTTAAGGCTTTACGCAGTTTCGCATCGTTTCAGTCAGGCACCAATTTCCGGGCTTGGATGTTTCGAATTCTGAGAAACAACTTTCTAAGTTCGTGCTCGAAACTCGAGCGCCGCATGACCGTTGCGATGGACTCGGAGGAGGACGGACCTGAACTGGCGGTTGACACGGAAACTCCCGAAACGATTCTAATGAATCGCTTTAATTCCAAACTGGTGCAGCGTGCTATCGAAGACTTGCCGGTGCATTACAGGGAGGCTCTGCTTCTTTGTGAGGTGGAGGAAATGTCGTATCAGGAGATCGCCGAAATATTGACGATCCCGATGGGGACCGTGATGTCACGTCTAGCCAGAGCCCGGAAGGCAGTTCGCGAGTCACTCCTTAGCGCTCCTGGCGCATCGCTATCGAGAGACTTGTCTGGTCACGTCGCGGCACATTAGGAGGAG
>DATHMV010000042.1:0-323598 GCA_035486715.1 Candidatus Aquilonibacter sp. | reverse complement strand
CTGGTTGCCTTCCGGGCTGCTGATCAGATAGCCGCCGACGGAAACGATTGCCTTGCAGCGTTCCGGCCATAGTACCGCCATGACGTCCGCTGTGCGCGCGCCCCAGTCAAAGCCGGCGACGGTAGCTTTCTGAATTTTGAGTGCATCCATGAGAGCGATGATGTCGAGGCCAACGGCAGACTGCTGGGCATTCCGCATCGTTTCGCTGGAGAGAAAGCGCGTCGTACCGTAGCCGCGCAGATAGGGAACGATTACCCTGTAGCCTGCCGCAGCCAACAAAGGCGCGACATCGACAAAGCTGTAAATGTCGTAGGGCCAGCCATGGAGAAGAATAACTGCCGGACCATCGGCGGGGCCAGCTTCGGCGTATCCAACATTAAGCAGACCGGCATCGATCTGCTTCATTGAGCTGAATGACGTGTTTGTCCCCGGCTTTACCACGGGGGTTTCTGTAGCTATTTCACTCGGGGCTTCGGCTTTCGCGGAACTTAGCATTCCGAATTGGGCGGCGGTAACCGCCATTGCCGCCGTGCTGAGGAAGTGGCGGCGCGGATGGTTGATGTCTTCGGGCATCTTGATCAGATTCATCGGTAGGTCTCCTCGGTTGAACGGTCGATGGGAAAACTTCGGGGTGAAGTATATCCAGGTTCACGAAGTTACAGTTGTGCTTTCCGATTCCTTCGTTCGTACCTGGCGAATCTCGGCGCGAGCTGGGGCTTAGCGGATTGGAACCGATCGAAAGCACAAAGATCGGTCCGGGTTGCAAAGTGAAACCGGAATTTCCGTTTTGACTTCTTTCGACTTCCCGGAGCCCCACACATACTTGAGTTCCGGTCCTTGAAGCACGTCCCACTAATAAAAACCTCCTAAGCAGCGCGTGTCTGTTCAAAATTGCTCACCTTGGGCGAGTGGCACAGGGGGCTGGTCCAACCGCACTCTCACACGGCACGGGAGTCCCCACCCGTGGAGTTGTTCAGTCCCATGGGACAAAATGTAAAGTATGTCTTGGGACTCGACAAGTTTCACGGGTGGGCTGCCGCGAGCTCTCCCTGGCATGTTCATCGGTCACAGCGAAATCGTGGCGTTCGGGGCGCTGGCCCAGCTTTGCTTTTTTGTGTGGCGTAGCTATGAGAAAGGCTGCCCCCAGCTTTCCTTCTGTTGGAAAGCTGGGGTAGCCTACAGTTGGTAGTGCCAGCAAAGATCGGCCAGCCCCCGCCCTTGCTCCGTCTTTCGTCAAATCAAGGCTGGACCACCGCCCGAAATACCCCACAAAAACGATTTCTTCCCAGCTTCCTGTCCGCGGTTTAATCCCTACTTCCAAGTCACGCAGACGCGTTCCCACGAAGATGCGACTAGCGCAGGAGAATTGCATGACTTATTGTGTGTCGGGTGTTGTCGTCCGATTCTGGAAAAGGAGTTCCGGCGCATGCCCGTTTCCGACGAATTCGATTTTGGCGCGCTGGACGAGGAACGAGAAGAAGAGGCGCTGGGGCGGGAACTGGGCCTTCTCTTTTCCCGGAGAAAGCGGTTTGGACGCCGCATTGAAGGGACGGACGGCGCCGATTTCGAGGGCGAACCGATCTTCGATCTAAATTGCACGGGATGCCCGGTTGCGGACTGCGGCCCTCAGTTGCGTCAAGCGATGCGCAAGGCAATCAAACTGGCCCTCAACGCCGCCGATAAACTTGAGGCTACCATCAGCGTGGAGCGCGATCAACGTGGTCCGGACGCCCGTAAAACGGCGCAGCAATTCATGGAATTCTTTTGCCACGACCCGTTGCTGCCAATTCCGTGGGCCGGCGGCGAAGCTTCCGGTGTGAGCATTGTCAAGCGTCTCCGGGCGGTTGCGAAAGAGCTTGGCGGAGGAAGAAAAATGCCCTTCAAGTGCCTGCCCACGCTGTTTCCTTGCACGGAGTCTACCTGCTGCCCGGACCAGATCGCTGTGGTGCAGAAGGGAGAGCCGATTGCCCTGTGCGAAAACTTCTGGAAGGAATCGGAGTTCGACGATCTTGCGACGGTGGACCAGCGCGCTGGATTCCTCATCCACGAAATGCTGCACTTTCTGTTTGGGTCAACAAAAAGTGAGCGGGGAATCCTGGACATGGGACCGAAGAGAGGAATCGCCGATTGTTATGAAAGTTTTGTAATGCGAGTCAATGGTCTCTTGGTATTGCGAGGTAAGTGCAAGAAATGCACGTAACGAATTTCTCAAAGGAGATCGCGCGATGGCTTCGGGCAAATATGATTTTTTTCGGGAGCTGGACCGGGAGTTTGACGAAGCGGAGTCGGAATTCGAATGGGATGACCTGCCCTCCGTTAGAAGGCGGGTTGGTCGAGTCCCTGGTGAGAGCGAATGGTTTACACCCGAACCCAGCAGTTCCGGCAGTCTACCCCGGGTTGTAGTGCACTGCGGGGGATGTGCAAACTGCGAGTCTGTAGTGCGGAGCGCGGTGTTTGAGGCGATTCATTTGGCAAACGCGGCGGCTGGCAAGCTCGAGGTTGCTAGTGTGCTCAGCTCCCGGGAGCGTGAGCTTCCGGAAAACCAGGATGCGAAAGAAACGGCGCGGTTATTCCGGGCCTTCTTCTGTCACGACCCATCGCGGAAGGTTCCGGTGCCCGGCAACGTACTTTCCGGTCTTAACGTTGCCAGGCGGCTCCGCTCGGTAGCGAAGGAGCTGGGCGGAGGACGAACGATCTTTTTCGAGTGCCTTCCCGCGCTCGCTGATTGCGCTGACGGTAGTCCTCACTGCTGTGGTACTGGAGAAGAGAATGCCCGCAGCGTTCCCGAGACTTCTACCATAGGTCTGTGCCCCCAGTTCTTTACGGACCTGCATCGACCCGGACTTCCTGATGTAGACCGCCGCGCCGGAACGATCATCCACGAATCGCTACATCTGTTCTTTGCTTCAGCCACCGGCGGAATTCTGGATAACGACCCGAAGAGAGCTAACGCCCACTGCTATAAGGCGTTTGTTTTGCGGGTCAATCGCTTCGGGGGGGATCCCTTGGCGGTCGGGATGTGCGGGCATTGTTAACTCAGAACCATTCGAAGAAAACCGGGCTTGAGTGGGCCACCAACCGCCCTCACAAAATAGATATTTCTATACACTCTCGGATGGCTCCCAAAGCTCGATCTTATTACCATCCGGATCTCTGACCCACGCGAAGTTTCCGTAGTCGGGATATTCCGCGGTCTTTTCGATTTCCACCCATTTACTCTTAAGATGGCTAAGGACATGTTTCATGCTCTTCACTCGATAGTTAATCTGACCCGTGCGTGGCTTATCCTTGATGTCTTGATCCGCAGGCATAATTGCCCACGCCATTGTTCGCTTGATCTCTGGATTTTCAACATCCCGAGAGTCAAACGTTGCGTAGACTGAATTGCACTCGGCGTCCTGGCCCGCAGCTTCGATTCCGAGGCAGTCGCGATACCAAGCCGCCAATCTCTTTGTATCGTTAGAAAATAGAAAAACGCCGCCAATTCCGTCGATCATGAATTTCTCCCCACTCCTTAATTTATATGTCTATTTATATCTCCGCCGGTTTCCGAACCGGCAGGCATAGTTCCAATTCAAAGTGCGACCAATCCGTAGCGCTTTCTTTGTCCAGGAAAACTTCAAGTGCCGGCGCATGCTCGGGCTCGTAGGCACTGTTGATAAGCCAATCTCTGTAAAGGTAGTCCCATGCCGTAGCTACTTTATGGATATCGCCGGAAACCTTTATGACCGCGTATCGCATGGCCGGCATTTTCAATTTCGACATTCCTTCCCTGCACCTGAAGGGAAGAGACGACGCAAGACAGACCTCATATCGATAAAGATGTTTTGGCGTCACGTGTGGATCGTCCACCGACATTCCGAAAAGAATGCCCTGCGAAAAAACATCCTGGGACTTGGCCCATTCGATCACGGTCTTAAGGGTGGCCAGTACTCTTTCCATTTCGAAGGCATTCGTAACCCGAATATAGGCGACTTGCCTTTCGGGAAGGTCGATCAATCTCACTGGGAACGCGGCCCGCTTTTCCGCCGCGCTCATGGGGAGACCATATTCATCTTTCGGGAAGAGTTCTTTGCAAATCTTGCTTTTTTTGATCTCGCCGCTTTTTCGAAACTGACTTGGCGAAGTATCGTAACCGGACCGGAAGGCGCGTGAAAACGTGGCCGACGACGAAAAACCGCAATCTAAGGCGATCTCGGTCAGGCTCTTTTCGGAATAACGAAGCAGACGAGCGGCCTTTTCCAGGCGAAGCCGATTCGTAAAACTATTCAGGGTTTCGCCAGAAACCGCTGTAAAAATCCGGTGGAAGTGAAATTCCGAGAAGCAAGCGACATCGGCAAGCTCAGCCAGCTTTACCGGGCGATCAAGATTCCCGCGAAGATAGTCGATGACCCGATCAATTTTTTGAACATATTCGCTCTTGGCCTGCGTCTTCACCCTTCGCAAGGATTCTGTAGACATTGCGTCGTAGAATACGCCAATTGGCCCAATGCGGTCAGCATCCGAAAAGGCTGGCTCGGAGCGGGGTAGCCCAGGTTTTTGATCTTATCGGCGTCTACCAAGCAGCGGGTGCCCCGTTCCTTCGCGTTTTTTTGCGAAGGGCGGGAGTCGGAAATGCCGGCGCGATGTGGGTGTGATCACGTGTCCACAACAAAATCAAATAGCACACGCAGCATCGCCGCCCACCTTTGCAAAAAAAAGTAAGGGTGGGGCACCCCGAGTGGGAACGATGCACGCAAAGATTGTTAAAGGCAGCCACCCGCCTGTCGATTTTCGGCCTCCCGGACGACTATTTGATAACAGAACGATGAGCTACGGCTCCGAGTCATAGGAAACAAGGAGTCACAACAAACAAGGAGGAATGGATGAAATACATCTGTTTGGGCTACTACGACAAAAACAAATTCGACAGCATGAGCGAAGGCGAGCAAAACGCGATGTTCGACGCCTGCTTTGAGTACGACGACCATCTTCGCGCCAACGGGCACTGGGGTGGCGGAGAAGCGCTTCAGGGTACGGAAACCGCCTTGACGCTGTATTGGAAGAACGGCAAAGTCGCTACTACCGACGGTCCCTATGCGGAAACCAAGGAACAACTCGGCGGCATTCTCATCCTGGAGGCGCGGGACATGAATCATGCTCAACAGCTCATCGCGCAGCATCCAGCCCTGAAGTATGGCAGCATTTTCGAAATTCGGCCCGTGGGGGACATGAACGAAATAATCAAGGCCAGCGAGCAGCGGCGGCGAAAGGATCGTTCGCGAGGAGGGCGGTCAGGAGGGAAAGAATGATCAGGATCGCCTTGGCGCTGCTAATCAGCATCGGTTTCCTTGTCACAAATGTTTAGCGCATCTGGCCGAGACTTGTCCGGGGTTCGTACGTGCTCCGGGCGGAAGCCCATTCCAATCACGCGGGCAGGAATGCGGCGCAATCGCGGCCAACGCTGCAGCAACTTTATTGGCCACGGAGCGGTCAGCGGATGATCGCTAGAGAGGATGCGTTTGATCACGCCGTTTTGTATAAAGATTTGCAGACGCTGGGTGGCTCGCGTAGGAAATTCCCTGCGCCGCTGAACCGCTTGCAGGTCGGCATCGGTGAGATTTCCCGCAGCTAGTTTTGCCGCCAGAATATTGGCGGCAGCTACGGCGTCCTGAATTGCCAGGTTGATTCCCACGCCTCCGACCGGCGACATGGCATGGGCGGCATCGCCGATGCATAGCAGACCGGGACGCGACCACTGTTGCAAGCGATCTACTTTCACCGTAAGCAGGCTTACATCATTCCAGTCGCGAAGTTCGGAGACGCGATCGCGCAGAAAAGGTTCAAGGCGGACGATTTCTTCGCGAAAACTCTCGATGCCACGCTTGCGCACTTCGTCGGCTGCGCCTTTGGCAATGATGAATCCGCACTGCCAGTAATCTTTGCGGTCGATCATGACGAACATTTTCCCGGCTTCGACATGGCCGAGAGCTTCGCTGGGATCGGTGGGCTGGCGGCTGATCTGCATCCATAAAACATCCATGGGCGCGCCGAGGTCGATGACCTGTAGACCAGCACGGTCGCGAATAACGGAGTGTCTGCCATCAGCGCCGATGGCTAGCGGCGCGCGAATCTCGATTGTGCCTTTCGGAGTTTTCGCTTTTACCCCAGCAATGTGACCGTTCTGTTCTATAAGATCTGTCGCTTCCGCTTGCATCTTTACTTGAAAGCCGGGATAGCGCTTGCCCTGTTCGACGAGGAAGTTGAGAAAATCCCACTGCGGCATGAGCGCCAGAAACTTGCAGTGAGTGGGAAGATGGGTAAAGTCGACTAGCGTGAGCTTATCCTGGCCAATCTGGCCGCGAGCCTCGCGCACTTCCTGATGAGGCCGTTTTAGAAATTCATCTAATAAGCCTAGCTCGTACATCAGTTCGAGCGTGGAGGGATGAATGGTATCGCCGCGAAAATCGCGCAGAAAATCGGGGTGTTTCTCGAGGACGACTATGTCCACGCCTGCGCGGGCGAGAAGAAAACCCAACATCATTCCAGCGGGACCTCCGCCGGCGATGCAGCATCGGGTTTGAATTGGCTCCATCACGATTCGACTTGGTAACCGCCCAACCTTAGATGTATATCCCTCGTACATGACCGCCGGGTATCTGGGACTGGCACGGAAGGCTTTTTAAACTGAACTTTCCCCCGGTCTTGGCCGATTTTCTCCGTAGGCCGAAGATGTTTTTCATGTAGGCAGCCAAGCCGCTGAGATCTCAACCTTTCCAGCGGAACGCATTGGGCTGTTCCAGACCAAGATGAGTGAGCACGCGGTAAGCGAACTCGCGGGCCATGTCATCTAAGCTAGCCGGTCGGTAATAAAAGGCTGGAATGAGCGGGAAAATGGTGGCTCCAGCATCGGCGGCCCGGTACATGTTGCGGATATGAATTTTGTTGAGTGGGGTTTCGCGGACGCAGAGGACGAGGGGGCGTTTCTCTTTCAGGCAGACATCGGCGGCGCGCTCGATAAGGCGCAAAGCCATGCCGTTAGCGATGCGGCCAAGAGTGCCCACGCTGCATGGAAGCACCAGCATGGCGTCGGAGGGATAAGAACCGCTGGCTACGTTAGCGCCGATGTCGGCATTCGATTGCACCTGAATCTTACGGGCGGAACGTCCGACAGAAGCACCGAGAATTTGACCGATGAGATTGGACCGGCCTTTCAGGCCCAACTCCTCGGCGAGCACGCGGAGGGCGCTATCGGAGGCGATGAAGTTGATGGCCGTGATGCGCTCGTCTGGCACGGCGGCAAGAAGTAGTTGCCGCAGAAAGATTGATCCGCTGGCGCCGGTGGTCGCGATGGTCAAGATTTGCGGCGGATGGTTAGGCAAAAGTTCTCCGTGAGTGACGAGGGCTTCGAACTTTGGAGCATAGGGAGTTGCGGAACTGGAGTCAAGAAGCTGTGATCAGAATGCGAAAAAGCCCCGGAGCTGGCAAGGCTAACAGCTAAAAGCTGCTTTTATGGCGACTACTGCCAATTTGCGATCCCGGCGCAGCGCGGTGCAGCTCCATGCGCTAGCGGGGGTGGAGCGCGAAATCCACGCGCAGGATTCGCACGGGCGCCGCAAATATCTGCGCGAATTTACGGAAGCGTTCCGCAGCTACGACTCCGTTCTGGATACTCAACAACTTCAGGATTCCCTGCGCACCGCCGATATTGTTTTGATCGGCGACTACCACGCACTGCCCGCTGCCCAGCGCTATGCAGCATCGCTGGTGGAGCAGCGCGCGCTTATGGGAGATCGTCCGGTCGTCCTTGGAATGGAAACGATATTCGCCCGCGACCAGCACATCCTCGAGGAATGGTGGCGGCGAGAAATTGACGAAGTAGAACTGCGGCAACGCATCCGTTTCGATCTGGATTGGGGATACGATTGGGCGCCGTTTTATGAATTGTTGGTTGCGGCGCGAGATCACGGGGAAGGTATTTACGGCCTCGATTGCATGCCTCGGGAGAATTTGCGAAAGATCGGAGCGCGCGACCGGCACGCCGCCGCAAAAATTGCCGAGATTCGCCAGCGCCATCCCAATGCGGCCATATTCGTTCTGTTCGGCGAATCACACCTGGCTCCCGGGCATTTGCCCCGCGTATTGCACAAAGAATTACCCGATGCCAAACTTCTTACCGTGCTGCAAAACGTGGATGCGCTGTATTGGCGAGCCGCCGGCGAGCGTGCCGAAAAGGTGGATGCGGTGCGGGTCGCGGATGATGTTCTCTGCGTATTCAACGCCACGCCTCTTGAAAAATACGAAAGCTACCGTCTATTTCTCGACCAATGGAGCCGGTGCGACACCGCTCCCGACTTTGCGCCCACGATCTATAACCTGATCGACAGCCTGGCCAGTTTTTTGGAGATCAACCGTTACTCGCCACACAACGGCACGCAACCCAAGTTCCTGATCGATATGCTGCCCGAGGTTCACGGCCACTCTTCGGATGCAATGCTGCGGCGATTGCTGTTGCGCAAGGGAATCGGGGAGCAACAACTGCAAGAGATGCTGGCCAGCGTGGAAGAACGAGGGAGCGCCTACGTTCCCGAAGTCAATGCGTTCTACTTCCGCGAATTTCAAATGATGCACGCTGCTGAAGATGCGACAAGCTTTTTGCATCATGCCTGCCGCGGTTTGCCGTTGCGCCTGAATGGACACGGTGTAAGCGGCAAAGAAAATAGCGGCATTCCGGATATCGATTCTTTCTATAGGCGCGTGATCGAGTATGCTGTCGCGTATTTCGGGTCACGGGTGCTGTATCCGTCGCGACAGGGGGCGGAAAGTGAAGATTCCCTTGCTCTATCGCGCGCCGCTTGTGAAAAAGCCGCGCAAGCGGCGCTCCGCGCGGATGCCGAAACGTTCGAAGCGAGTGCACGGGAGTGGGGCTATTTTCTGGGCAGCCATATCTACGCTACTTATCTGGCCGGACGCGTAAAGCCAAGCGGCTTACGGCGGCTGTTCCTAGCTCATCTGGATCAACCGGGCCTCGCCCGTAAGGTATGCACCGCTGTGATTGCCAGATTACGGGCGAGTGCACGCGGAACGCGGCATTAACGGTCGGCCTTCCGATCAATGCTAATCTGGATCGGTTGACTGAGCCGACGTGAACGCCGAATCCATCCGCAAATTATTCGAGCAGGTACGCCGCGGGAAACTTTCGCCTGACGAGGCTGTGGACCGCCTGCGCCATTTGCCATTCGAAGACCTGGGTTTCGCGAAAGTGGATCATCATCGCGCTTTGCGGGCGGGCATGCCGGAAGTGATCTTCGGACAAGGCAAGAGCCCGTCGCATCTGGCGCAGATTTTCGTGCGGCTGGCGAAACAGGGTGGCAACGTGTTGGCCACGCGTGCCGACAAAAATCAGTTTGCCGCAGTAAAGAAAAAAATCCGCGCGGCAGAGTACCGTGAACTGGCGCGGGCCATTGTGTTAACGCGCGATCGGCACACTTATGGCAAGGGAACGGTGGCCGTGGTTTCGGCGGGAACCAGCGACATACCTGTGGCGGAGGAAGCGGTCGTAACCGCCGAATTGATGGGGAATCCAGTGGAACATTTTTACGATGTGGGAGTGGCGGGCATTCACCGGCTGCTGGCCAACCGCGAGGCCCTCACCAAGGCACGGGTTGTGATTGTCTGCGCCGGGATGGAAGGGGCGCTGCCCAGCGTGGTTGGGGGCCTTGTCGGCGTGCCGGTGATTGCCGTGCCCACGAGCGTTGGCTATGGGGCATCGTTTAAAGGATTGACAGCGCTGCTGGGCATGTTGAACTCCTGCGCTTCGAATGTAAGCGTGGTGAATATTGATAACGGGTTTGGCGCGGGATATGTGGCGTCGCTGATCAATCGGCTGTAAACTCTTTGCGTTCGAGGAAATTCTCCAGTTTCAGTAGGAGGCCTCCATGGCACGGCTTGCGATCCTGGGATGGGGATCTCTGCTTTGGGATCCTCGCGGTCTTAAAATAAAAGAGCCTTGGAACAAAGACGGCCCTTTTCTACCAATCGAGTTCGCGCGAACATCGGGCACACAGACACCCTCACTGCAGCCTTATCTCTCGCTCGTTCTTTATCCGATGGAGGAGAAGGTTCAAACCTATTGGACGCTTTCGCTATTAACCAATCTCAAAGATGCGCGCGAGAATCTGAGAGAAAGGGAGAATTGCCCTCTTGATCGAATTGCCTATCTTCCTGTTAGGAACGGGCACGTGTGGTCACCTGTTAATGATGTCGATAAGATCATTTCCACGTGGCTGTGTCAAAAAGAAAAAGACATCGATATGGTGATGTGGACAAATCTATCCTGGAAAATCGAGAGCCGGGTCACGTTCTCCCAGGCAGATGCAATTTCGTGGCTTGCCAGTCTTCACCAAAAAAAGCACCATCAGCGTGCAGAAGAATACGTCCGCAAAGCACCTTCCCAGACTGACACGCCGACGCGCCGCGAACTTCGCCAACGCTTCGGTTGGATCGATATCAACATCGGATATTAAGGGGATCAAGTCGAAGTAGCGAAATCTCTATTGATTAGCTGGTGCGGGGTACAGGACTTGAACCTGCACAGCCTTGCGGCCAATGGCTCCTAAGGCCATCGCGTCTGCCAATTCCGCCAACCCCGCCGGTCGCGAGCAGATGTTGCTCGTCAGTATATCAAGCGTATACCACGCTACGACTGGGCGGTTTCTTTGGTTTCCCTCCGAGGCTTTCTTTGAACCGCCCCGAGTCAACTGTTCCGCATCACAGGCGAAGAGGCGAGCAATCCGGCGGCAAGTTCGAGATCGTGCAGGTCTTCGCGGCTAAAATCCTGCGTGTAGCGCGGGTCAAGACCTTTGCGTGAGATTTGCAGCACGCCCAGCACGGTCAATTGCGAATCAAGAATCGGCACGGACATCAGTTTCTGAATCGGCTCGGGAACGGACGATAACTCCTCTTCAGAGCCGATCGGCTTGATGGTTTCGAAGATGCTTGCATGTTTTACACGGGCAAAATTGTTGAAGATTTCTGCTTTCTTGCTCAAAGCGGTGTGGGCGGCGATGGCCTTGCTGGAAATCGGAATCGCACCCGTAGTGCGAAGGTGTTCGGGAAAAATGAACTTCAGCAGGCCGCCTTCCAGCTTCAGCAAGGCGACTTCGGCATATTGAACGCGGAAGACCTTCGCCAGAACCATACTGACGTCCAACGGCGTGACGCCTTCCCCCAGCACAGATCCGAGAGGCAATAAGTTCTCAGGGAGAATGATCTCTTCTTCGACAGCCGCATCTTCAGGCTTGTGGGTCATAGAAATCTCGCTCGATTCGATTTTGGCAACACCACTACTCAGCTTCGCACTTTGACCGCCAGATGGGGGATGTAATGACATCCTACAACCCCTTTCATTTCAGCAAAGTAGCTTACGTTCATGGCCTTTTGCGGCAAGCTTGGAAAAGGCAAACTAGCCATAAACTTGTAAGCGAGCTGACAATTTTTGTCAGCGCAGATTGAAAGTATTTAATCTCGTATCCATAGATTGTAATTCCTTTTAATTTCGGCTACTAACGCTTCCCTTTCCGGCCAAAAACTTATTACACTGCTTTTCTATGAGCCTTCCTCCACAACCGAATGTAAAGCTTATCAATGCGCCCGAATACCGGGAAACCTACGCGAACAGCGTGCAAATGCGGGTCAACGTCTGGGATTTCTTTCTCGCATTTGGCACACTGCAACAACAGACCGAAACGCAAGTCGAGATCCGCAACTTTCAGGGCATCTATCTGAGCCCGCAACAGGCCAAGGCCCTGCTCGGGCTGCTGCAGCAAAACGTGAGCGGCTACGAAAGCGCCTTTGGAGAAATTAAACTCGATCCGCGGATGAGTCCGGGGGGGCAGGTACATTAAGGCGCGTGCAAGACATGTGCATTCATTCTTTAGGAGCATGAGCATGATTTATTCCTGCACTATGGCGGTTCTTTCTCATGCGCCGCCAGGAGAAACCTTCTGAGAGATTCTCAATCCGGCCAGCGCCTGCTGGCGCGATGGTCGAGTCGTTATCCCGCCCTTGTATTTGCGGCCATCTTTTTATTCGTTTTCCTGCTTCATATTCCGCTGTTGCATTTGCCTTATTTTTGGGACGAAGCCGGCTACTATATTCCCGCCGCGCGCGACATTCTGCTGACGGGAAGTCTCATTCCGCACACGACGGTTTCAAACGCGCACCCGCCATTGGTGATGGCATGGCTTGCGCTGTGGTGGAAAGTGGTGGGCTACGCACCCGTGGTAACGCGCACAGCCATGTTGGTAGTGAGTGCGTTTTCTCTTCTGGGTGTGTTCCGTCTGGCGGAGTGCGTTGCCAATACTCGAGTCGCAATCGCTGCCACGCTGTGCACGGCAGTGTATCCGGTATTTTTCGCGCAAAGCTCTCTCGGGCAGGTGGACCTCGCTGCGGCGGGATTTATCTTTTGGGGCCTGGCAGGCTATGTGGAGGGACGAGCGATATCCACATTTCTCTTCTTCGCGCTCGCGGCGCTGGCGAAGGAAACCGCCATTCTGGCACCGCTGGCGTTGGCGGGATGGGAAGCGGTTGGTTGCTTTGCGCGCAAAGGCACGCTTGGAAAGCTTTGGCTCAGAGACGATGAAGATGAGGCTTTAGATGCGAGATCGCATCACCGATTTCGATTTGCTTTGCTACTTCTCTCGGCCTTACCGCTTGCTTTTTGGTATGTCTACCACTATGCGCGAACCGGATACGTCTTTGGCAATCCTGAGTTTTTTCGTTACAACGTGGCTGCAACCCTGAATCCCACACGCTTTCTTTTGGCGTTGGCGATGCGATTGTGGCAAGCCGGCGGCTATCTGCACCTGTGGTTTTTGACTGTACCGACGCTGGTTGCGATGTGGATGCTGCCGCCGCAGCGCGATGCTGTAACAAATGCTGACCGGCCTCGAATCAGTGTTGCTGCGCAGATGGCCTTTTATGTTGTGATCGTTACGTACGTGTTGGCGATGGCTTTGATCGGCGGCGCGGTGCTGGCGCGATATATGCTTCCGGCTGTTCCGCTCATCATCATTGTTTCGGTTTCCACGCTTTGGCGCCGATTGCCTTATTCGAGCATGGCGATAGCATGGGTTGCGGTCGCGTTCGTGGCCGCGTGGTTCTGGAATCCTCCTTACGGGTTTTCACCTGAGGATAATCTGGCTTACCGCGATTACATTTCGCTGCATGAGGATGGCGAACGTTTCCTGGAGGCGCGATATCCCATGGCCCGGGTCTTGACTGCATGGCCGGCTTCGGATGAATTGACGCGTCCCTGGCTCGGTTATACAACCCGACCCATGCGCGTGGTGCGCATTGAAGATTTCTCGCTGGATGAAATGCTTTCCGCGGCTGATTTTCGGTCGAATTACGAAGTGGCTTTAATTTTCTCAACGAAATACGAGCCAGCGCCTGCGCGATGGGATGGCTGGAAAGCATGGACTGCACTGAAGATGCGGTTTTTCGGTTTCCATCACGATCTGCCACCAGCTGCGGCGGCCCATATTTTAGGAGGCAGCATCGTATTTTCCGAACAGCGCCAGGGGCAATGGATCTCTGTCATCGAACTGGAGCCGGATCAGATGCAGAATGCAGAGCTTAGAATGCAGAAGTAAGAACTTGATTTTTCTCGCTTTTTTAGCTTCTTACTTCCGAATTCTCACTTATGCATTAAATGGCAGGAGTGGGTTTTGATGACCAGCCAGACTTCGCGTCTGGCTTCGAGTTGCAAAGCATCGCGGGCTGCGAGAGTGAGATAGACTTCCATTTCAACGCCACAATTCACGCGAGCGGCAACGATCGTATCGCGACGTTCCAGAGAAACCAGCTTTCCCACAATTACATTTCGAGCGCTTAACCCTTCGGGCTTCACGGTTGCCAGAAGAATATCTCCGGCGCGAATTCCGATGCGCAGGGACGTACCCACGCTGGCATGAATGAGCGGCGTTTCCAGCAGAACATCGTTTCCCGGCTCGCCGCTTTGCAGATTACAGAACATCGTGCCTCGGTCTTCGTGCACCGATTCAACCAGGGCATCGAAAATATTTTCAAAACCTGCCAACTGAGCCACGCTCTCCTGAAGCGGCGCACGCAGAACTTCATGCGGCGTGCCTTGTGCGATGATGCGTCCCATTTCCATGACGAGCACACGCTCGCCGAGCGCTATCACCTCTTCGCGGCTATGCGTGACGTAAAGAATGGGGATGAGATGCTCTTCGTTCCAGCGCCGCAGTTCATCTAGAATCTTTCCCTTGGTTGGAGCGTCGAGCGCGGCGAGAGGTTCGTCGAGCAGGAGGATGCAAGGATTGGTCACCAAAGCGCGTGCCAGCGCTACGCGTTGCGCTTCCCCACCAGAAATTTCGCCGGGGCGCTGCTGGCGCAGATGCTCGATGCGGAATTGCTGCAAGATAGCCGCAGCTTTCTGTTTGCGGAACGTGCGCGGGATATGTGTCAGGCCGAATTCAACGTTCTGCTCGACTGTTAGATGTGGAAATAATGCGAGATCCTGCAAGACGTATCCAATGCTGCGTTTGGCAACGGGAATGTTCATTGATGTATTCGCATCGAACAGCACCCGTTCGCCGATAGCAATTTTGCCGGCATTTGGCGTGGTCAGCCCTGCCACGCAATCCAGCAGAGTGGTTTTGCCTGAGCCGGAGGGGCCGAACAATATGGTGAATCCGGGCGTGGCGTGGAATTCTACGTCGAGAGAAAACGAGCGCTGGCCATCGAAAAAATTCTTGCGCACGCGGGCCGTCAGCGATGAATTGGACGATTTGGACTCCGCTGATTCGCGCATTCGCAATTTTGACTTTACAGTCTGTCTAGCTCTAAGACCCGGTTGATCCGGGGAATAAAGTCCTCTGATACTGACCCTTGCGATTCAGTCCGTAAACGATTGTTAGCGCAGCGAAAGAGAAAATCAGCAGCAGTAACGCCATCGCATTCGCTGAAGCATAGTTAGAAGCCTGCACCTGATCGTAAATACCGATGGAAACCGTGCGTGTGACGCCGGGAATATTGCCTCCAACCATCAGCACAACTCCGAACTCTCCCATGGTGTGGGCGAAGGCCAGCGCGATGCCAGTGACCAGTCCGGATGTAGAGAGTGGAATGGTCACGCGAAAAAATGTGCGCAACGGTGAGGCCCCGAGCGTAGCCGAGGCCGCCAGCAGCTTGCGATCGACGGCAGAAAAAGAAGAGGCAAAGGGCTGCACGGCAAAGGGCAGGCTGTAAAAAATTGAGCCAATCACCAATCCCGTGAAGGTAAACGCGAGAGTATGTCCGGTTAGGGATTGCCACCAGCGCCCCAGCGGACTTTGCGAGCCCAGCGCGACGAGCAGATAAAATCCCAAAACCGTGGGCGGGAGCACGATGGGCAAAGCCACAATCGCCTCCGCCAGAAATTTCCAGCGCCAGCGGGAAAAGGCAATCCAATACGCTAATGGCAGACCTAATATTAAGAGGATGGCCGAAACCATCACCGCTAATTCTATGGTGAGCTGAAACGCCTGCCAGTCAATGGACATTTCTTAATTGCTTTCTCACTTCTTCTGATCGGGCAAACTGAAGCCATAGCGCTGCAATATTGCAATCGCTTCCGGAGTCTTCACATAATCCAGAAATGCCATGGCATCCTGTTTATGGGGCGAGTGCGAGATCACTACCACGCCTTGATCCAGCGGCGGATAGGCCTCTGCGGGCACCATCCAGTATTTCCCTTTGCCCTGCATGGCTGGCGCGGTGGCATGTGCCAAAGCCACAAAACCAGCCTGTGCATTGCCGGATTCGACGAATTGCGCGGCTTGGGAAATATTTTCTCCGAGAACGAGACGGTCGCTTAGCTTGTCATACAAACCGTAGTGCTTTAGCGCCGCTGCGGCGGCGCGTCCGTAAGGAGCGTGCTGCGGATTGGCAATGGAAATTTTATTGACCGAGGGATCGAGCAGAACATCGATTCCTTTGTGTTCGACATCCAGTGGTGAATCCTTTGGAACCCAAAGCACCAGGCGGCCAACGGCATACCGAAAAAGCGTTGTGCCATCGGCTTCGCCGGCGGCAATTAATTGGCGCGGGTAATCCATATCGGCGGAGAAAAAAACATCAAAGGGAGCGCCGTTCTGGATTTGCTGGGTCAATGCGCCGGATGCGCCGAAGGAGAGCTTCATCGTAACGCCGGTACGCTTTTGATAGTTGTTGGCAACTTCCTGAAGAGCAGAGCTCAAATCCGCCGCAGCTGCCACGTTGAGATCGCGATCGGCGGCGCGCGCTGATGGCGCGGAGATTCGGCAAAAAAGCAGACAAGCGATAAAACTGCGTAATACGAGACGGCGCGTCATTGAAAAATGCCTCGATAATTTGTGATCGATTCGCGCTTCGAAGAGATTGTACAGGCACTTCTATCGCGCTCGCGACCTGAGCGGAGAGCCGCACACAAACCGCAACGTGGCCGATCAACTTCACCGCAGACTGCTCAATTCCCAGAATGGCCTCCCAGAACGGGTCAACTCACACTTTATCTGCTTGCGAGCATTGACCGCGCTGTTGGCCGCTTGGATACTGGCGTCACTGTTAAGCAATCATGATCCGCACCAGGTTCTGCCGCTTAATACGTATCGGCCTGCTCGTGCTGCTGCAATTTGCCTCGTTCGCGGCACGTGGACAAGATGCTGCGAAGATTTCGCAGGGAATGCGATTTGCCGATCCAGGTGGGGGCCGCGAGAAAGGATGGGCGGAATGGTTCCTGCGTGGACGCGTCGTTCCCAGCAAATCGGCGGCTGAGTTACGGCGTCACGCCTATCAAGCCAAGATGCAGGCACGAGCTGTGCGACTGGCTCGTGCGCGCTCCATGCATGCGGACTCGGCGGAACCGACTTCATCCGGTGGCTGGATGCCGCTTGGCCCCGTACCTTTAGCTTCCGACGCGACCGGCGATGGCTTTCAGGATTATCACCAGGTTTCGGGGCGCGCGACGGCAGTGGCGATTGATCCGGCCGATCCAACCGGAAACATGGTTTATGTCGCCGGGGCGCAAGGTGGAATTTGGAAGTCGGCAAATGCGGCGACGCCATCGGCAAACGATGTAACGTGGACACCTCTTACCGACGACCAACCTACGCTCTCAATCGGCGCAATTGCGATTCAGCCGGGAAATACGAATCCTAACGCAAGCGTGATTCTGGCAGCTACCGGCGAAGCGGACAATGCTGCGGATTCGTACTTTGGCCTGGGCATTTTGCAATCTACCGATGCCGGAAATACGTGGACGCTGATTTCCACAGCCAACGGCGGCGCGTATTCATTCAGCGGTTTGGGTGGAACGCGGATGGCATTCAGCACCACAACTCCGAACACCGTGGTTGCGGCCATGGCGACAACAAATGTTGGTATTGTCGATGGCGCGTTGACGGCGAACAGCTATCCCGGTCTCTACACTTCGACCAATGCCGGGCAGTCCTGGACCTACGATGCACTTTCTTCCGGGGGAACGAGCGAGGCGACCTCGGCAACTTCGGTGATTTACAACGCAGCGGCGGGATTGTTCTTCGCAGCCGTACGCTATCAGGGCTTTTTCTCTTCGCCTGACGGTTTGACTTGGACTCGACTCTCCGCGCAACCGGGTGCACCCGGGTTGCTGAGTACGACAGCGTGTCCGCAAAATTATGTTACGACCTGCCCGATCTATCGCGGGGAAATCACCGTGGTCCCGGGGCGGAATGAGATGTATGCCTGGTTCATTTCTCTCGACGTGAATAATAATCCTGTCGATCAAGGCATTTGGCAGAGCTTCAACGGCGGGGCTTCGTGGGTGTCGATCAATGACAGCGGCATCATCAACTGCGGCGACCTTGATGGCTGTGGCGTAGAGAATGGAGCTTACAATCTGGAGCTGCTCGCGGTCCCGGACTGTCTTAACGGCACGCAAACCTGCCCGGGCAATCCAACGGATCTCTATGCGGGCGCAGTCAATATTTATAAATGTTCGATCATCTCGATTAATCCTACTTGCGCCGCCGCGCCATTTTTAAATCTCACGCATGCCTACGGATGCGATCCGCTCGGAGCGCCGGCGCATGTGAATCCGGCGCAACATGCGCTCGCCTTTTCCATGGTGAACTCGGGGTCGAGTTCGGCTACTGACTTGATGTATTTCGCAAATGACGGCGGAATCTACCGCGCACTGGACGGGTTTACGGGACTCACAACCGGTTCTTGCTCCGGCGCGAACGCATTCGACGATCTCAATCAAAATCTGGGCTCGATGACTCAGTTCGTCAGCTTTTCGCAAGGCCCCAGCAACGCGCAAATACTTCTGGGAGGAACGCAGGGCACCGGCTCGCCGGCGACTGCAACCGGATCACCGACTAATCTTGCCTGGGGAAATGTGTTGAGCGGCGACGGTGGCTATAACGCCATCGATCCGAACACTGGCGATTCGTTCGCCTCAAATCCGGATACGGGATTGGGCAGCTTGAATATTCAAGAGTGCTCTTCGGGTATCGATTGCGACGATAGCCTCTTCAATGTAGTCGTCAGCAGCAGCGACCTGGGCGGCGATGATGGAGCGTTTTATTTTCCTTACATTCTCGATCCACAATCAAACAGCACCATGCTGATCGGAACCTGCCGCGTGTGGAGCGGGCCGCGAACCGGCGGGCAGTTCACCGAACTAAGCTTGAATTTCGATACTTTCGGCACCGGAACATGTACGGGTGAAGAGGTGAATGTGATTCGCGCTCTGGCTGCCGGAGGCCCTGCCAATGCAAATGGATCACAAGTGATTTATGCAACCACCGATGGCCCCGGTCCCAGCAATCTCGGTTCTCCAACCGGCGGGAATGTGTGGGTTACTACGAATGCAATGGCGGTGTCCGGTACCAGTTCTACTTTCTCCAACACAACGCTTAACGGACCTGGTGGCAGCAGCATTAATCCGAATCAATTTCCAATTTCCAGCGTTGCCCTCGATACATCGGATTCCACGGGCAATACAGCTTATGTAACGGTGACGGGATTCACGGGTGGGCCAGGGCTTGTGTGGCAAACCACAAGTGGTGGCGCAGGTTGGACCGACTTCACCGGCGCAGGAAGCGCAAATCCGCTCCCGGATGATCCGGTAAATACGGTGGTCGTCGATCCGGCTACGCACATTATTTATGTGGGTACGGACGTTGGAGTGTTTCAGAGTTTCACATCCAGCCCGTCATGGACTGAAGTTGGCCCGGCTCCCAGCTTGACCGCAACGGGTTTTCTGCCGGACGTGCCGGTCACGGCTTTATCCATTTTTACCTCGGGCTGTCAGAAACTCTTGCGCGCTTCCACGTACGGCCGCGGAATTTGGGAATTCGTTCTGCCCTTAAGCAGCGGCGTGCCTGACTTCTGCCTCTCTGAGCCGATTCCCTTTCCGACCGTGAATGCCGGAAGCTCGAACACACAGGGGTCAATCACCATCACGTCGGCTAATGGATTTAACGGCAGCATCAATCTGACATGCTCGCTGGCTTCGGGAAACGGCAGTTGCAGTATGAATCCACCGTTGGTTAATTTGCCGCCGCTCACGGCAACGGCGACAGCCAATGCAATCGTAAATGCCGCGAACCTCGCGGCTGGAAGCTATCAACTGTCTGTGCAGGCAACTTCGGGATCTATCACAAGCAACATGGTGGTTCCGTTCAATGTTGCGGACTATCAACTCACAGGTACACAATCGCTGACGATAAATGCCGGCGCTCAGGGAACGGCGAATCTCACCATCACGCCTACCACTTTTTATGTTGGATCTGTCAATGCGAGTTGCGATGCCAGCGCGCTTGCGGACGCGAGCTGCAACGTTTCGCCAGCGAATCCGCTTTTGGTGAATGCAGGGGTTGCGGTTCCAATCTCCGTGACAATCACAGTAGCAAGCGGCGCAGCACCGGGCTTGTACAACATGACGGTCGCGACGCAAGACACATCGGGCAATCCCAATCACAGCCTGACGATTGGCGTAACTGTCCCCGCGAGCATTGGAACCGGCACTTCCAACGCCTTCCAACTTGCCACTACTCAGGCTTTTCCGGCAGCTGAGTATCCGGGTGCGCAGACGAGCGCGAAGGTGAGTGTAACGTCAAACTACAGCGGCTCAGTCACAGCCAGCTGCGATGCCAGCGCATTTGCTGGCCAGTGCAGCGTGACACCGGAAAATCCAGTGTCGATTTCTACTCGCAAGGCGACGATCCTGACGCTTACCGTGAATATTCCGAATAGCGCCGCACCACAGGCATCCAATGCGTACAACGCCAGCATGACGGTGGCCGATTCTTCGGGGCAGCCCAGCCAGACGGTGACATTGCCGCTCACGGTGGTGCAGGATTACAGCATCGGCGACTTTTCGCAGAACGGCCCCATCAGTGTAGGACAATCTGTTACCTACAACCTGAATGTTGTTCCCGTGGGCGCCGCGTACGGCAACCAGGTCACACTCACATGCACTATCGTTCCGATATTTGCGGGAGCATGCACCTTTTCTCCAAACCTGGTGGGACCACTGAACAATGGCACTGCGAGTTCCGTTGTTATGACGGTCACGACGCAGACTGCAAGTTCCTGGATATTTCTTCGCGGCTGGAAAACGGGTTCCTGGGTTTGTGTAGTTTGGCTTGCTGTTCTGTCGATCATCTTCTACGACGCTACGCCTACGCGTAGACGTATTCATCGTGCGGGCGTTGTCTTCGCTCTTTTGCTGGTATCAATTTCGTGCGGCGGAGGCAGCAACGGCGGAAGCACTCCGGGCGGCAGTTCGGAAGGAGGGACGCTTCCCGGAACCTACACAATCACCGTCACCGGGACGCCAGCCAGCCTCAGCCAGCCGGCTGGATCGTCGGTGACGTTAATCGTGCAGTAAGTTGTGTAACGGCCCCGAGAAATTCCGATGGCGTTAGCTTTGGATTTCCAAACGCGCGTTAGATCCCAGCCACAGCCGATGGCTCTTCCTCACGTTGAGCGCGGCTGGCTGGCTTTCCGGAACGTGAAAGAAGCTTCGGTCCCCTCAATTGGTCGGCAGGGCGGGGGTTCATGGGAGCGTTTGATCCACCCTGGCGGAAACGGAAGACATACAGCACGACTTCCACCCGGCTGGAAACGCCAAGCTTATCAAAGATGCGGAACAGATAATTCTTTACCGTATGTTCCGTGAGTCCCAGAGTAGTGGCAATTTCGCGGTTCGATAATCCTTCCGCCACGCAGCGAACCACATCTTGCTCTCGTTTCGAGAGCAGAGCTTCTCCACCGGAATCCACCAGACGCATCGGTTCGGATTCGCGCAACGCTTCAAGTACGTAGCGCAACTCCTCGCTGTTGGCCCACACCTGCCCGGCGTGAACGCAATGAATGCATTTCGCCAGATTCTTTGAAGATTCGGTACGAGAAAAAATTCCGTGCGCTCCACAGCGAAATCCCTGCACGACCGCAGTGGGATTCGAGGTGTCCATCAGAAGAATGACGCGCGTGCCGGGATGATTCGCTGAAATCTGACGCGCCAGATCGTAACCTTGCGTACCAGAATCTTCCAGCGCCGAACTGATAAGAACTACATGAGGTTTTTGCTGAACCACCGCCGCCAGTATCGATGCCTGTTTCGGCTCAATTCCGGTTACTTCCAACTGGCCGTCCTGGGCCAATGCATCAGCCAGCAATTGGCTGTTCATGCGAGTGCTTTCTGCCGCGAGCACTTTAATTTTGTTTAGATTTTCAGCCAATGGAACTGCATGTTGAGCCATTTGTTTTCCCCCCCAGGTAGTTTGATCGGTCGCAGTTCACGCACTAAATTCGTGGCGCAGAGAAACTCGGATGACGAAGTGGGGAACGCTCTGAATTCAATAACGGGATGGACTTACCGCAACATATCCCGTTTTGAGCACATCGTTAGAGAGACTTTAGTCTCGGAGCATCCCCTGGGTAAATGGCACTTCCGTGCTATACAAAGGCCGGGAATGGCAGGGGTCAGGCTTGCGGCCAGTAACGCGGAAACCGCGTACACAATGGTAACAGGATTGAGGTTACCTTCATAGGGATGGCGACAATGGAGTAGAAGGTCTCTTGACAGGGCAGCCAAATAACCGTCATAGTGACGAAACAACGGCGTGCGCTGGTGTACCCCCCGAGTAAGCAAGCTTTCGCAGCACCCCATCTACTAAAGTCATTATCAAAAAGGAGCAGTCACCTTGGTTCTTACTAAGCCAGATTTTGATGTTGCCATTATTGGCGGTGGACCCGCAGGCGGTTCCATGGGCGCTTACCTGGCCAAAGCGGGCGTGAACTGCGTGGTTTTCGAGCGCGAGTTGTTTCCGCGCCCCCACGTAGGCGAGTCGCTTGTACCCTCGGCGATGCGGGTTTTCCGCGACCTTGATTTTCTCGGGCAGATGGAAGAAGCCAAGTTTCCCCGCAAGTTCGGCGCAGCCTGGACAGCCGAAGACCAGGGCGCTTATGAGATGAACTTTCAGGGCGGATTCAAAGACAAGGGCGATCAGATCAACCCCGAGTCTTACGTGGACATCCGTTTTAACGAACGCCAGCAGGAAGGCGTGGACCGCGAATACACCTATCACGTAGACCGCAGCAAGTTCGACCTGATGCTGCTGCAACACGCCAACAAGCTGGGCGCGGCGGTTTATGAAGGCGTGAAGGTTAAGGATGTGGATTTTGGTCCGAAAGAGCCGATCGTGCGCTTCAATATGGGATCGAAGGAAATGGGCGTCAGTGCAAGGATGGTGATCGATTGCAGCGGACGCAATACCTTCCTCGGCAACCAGATGAAGCTGAAGATTAAAGATCCGGTTTTCGATCAATACGCCATCCACACCTGGTTCGACGGCTATGACCGCCGGGCCTTCGCCAAGAAAGATGCGCAGCTCGATTTCATCTTCATCCACTTCCTGCCCATCTCGAACACCTGGATCTGGCAGATCCCTATTACCGATTCGGTTACAAGCATTGGCGTGGTCACGCAAAAGAAAAATTTTGCCAAGTCGCGCCAGGGCCGCGAAGACTTTTTCTGGAATGCGGTGGGCACGCGCCCGCTGCTGCGGGAAAAGCTGAAGCAGGCCGATCAGATGCACGGTTTGAAAGACGAAGGCGATTACAGCTACGCCATGAAGCAACTGTGCGGTGACCGCTTCATGCTGGTCGGCGATGCGGGACGCTTCGTCGATCCAATCTTCTCCACCGGCGTGAGTATCGCTTTGAACAGCGCCCGTTTCGCTCACACCAATGTGCTGCGCGCGCTTGAAAAGAACGACTTCACTCGCGAGAGCTTCTCCGACTACGAAACCAAACTGCGTCTGGGCACGAAGAACTGGTACGAGTTCATCTCGGTTTACTACCGTTTGAATGTGCTGTTCACCTACTTCGTCGGCGACCCGCGCTATCGTCTGGACGTTTTAAAGCTGCTGCAAGGCGACGTTTACGACGATGCCGCGCCGCCGGTTCTTGAAAAGATGAAGAAGATGGTTTCCGATGTCGAGCAGAATACCAAACATCCCTGGCACAAGCTGCTCGGCGATATGACGGTGGACGCGTTCAAGCAAGCCAGCCAATAACGGCAACAAAATTCAGTTAAGCAGATTCAGGAGGAAGCGTTGGTTATCACAAAGCCAGATTTTGATGTTGCCATTATTGGCGGGGGCCCGGCAGGATCGTCCATGGCCGCTTACCTGGCCAAAGCGGGAGTAAGCTGCGTGGTTTTCGAGCGGGAACTATTTCCGCGGCCGCACGTGGGCGAGTCGCTCGTTCCCTCTTCCACGCGCGTCTTCAAAGATCTTGACTTCCTGCCGCAGATGGAAGCCGCCAAGTTTCCGCACAAGTACGGCGCCGTCTGGACTACGGACGATAAGAAAACGCCGTACGTGCATGACCTCGAGGGTCTGGCTCCCGATTGCAACGTCGATATCCGCTTCGACGAGCGCCAGCAGCCCGGCGTGGACAAAAACCACACCTACCACGTGGACCGCGGCAAATTCGATTTGATGCTGTTGCAGCACGCTAATAAGCTGGGCGCGACGGTTTACGACGGCATCAAGGTCAGCGCCGTCGACTTTGGGCCGAAAGAGCCGCTCATCCGCTTCAATATGGGCCCGAAGGAAATGAACGTCAGCGCGAGAATGGTGGTCGATGCCAGCGGGCGCAATACTTTCCTGGGCAATCAGATGAAGCTCAAGGTTCAGGATCAGGTTTTCGATCAGTATGCGATTCACTCCTGGTTCGATAATTACGACCGCACGGTATTTGCCAAGCGGGATACGAACCTCGACTACATTTACATCCATTTCCTGCCGATTTCGAATACCTGGATCTGGCAGATTCCGATCTCCGACAGCGTGACCAGCCTTGGTGTGGTGACCCAGAAGAAAAACTTCGCCAAGTCGAAAGAAGACCGCGAGAAGTTCTTCTGGAGTTCGGTGGGCACGCGTCCGATGATCGAAGAGACGCTACGCAAGGCAAACCGTATTCGTCCCTTCAAAGATGAAGGCGATTACAGCTACGCTATGAAGCAACTCGCAGGCGACCGCTTCCTGATGGTTGGCGATGCCGGGCGCTTTGTCGATCCCATTTTCTCGACCGGTGTGAGTATTGCATTGAACAGCTCGCGCTTTGCGCACAAGGATATTCTGGGCGCGCTGGAAAAGAATGAGTTCTCGCGGGCAAGTTTCTCCACCTACGAAGACACTCTGCGTCGCGGAACCAAGAATTGGTACGACTTCATCACCGTTTACTACCGGCTGAACGTGCTGTTTACCTACTTCATCAACGATCACCGCTATCGTCTGGACGTCCTCAAACTGCTCCAAGGTGATGTTTACGACGATGCGACTCCGCCGGTGCTCGAAAAAATGCGTAAGATGGTCACCGAAGTGGAACAGAATGAAAAGCACCCGTGGCACAAGCTGCTGGGTGACCTGACCGCGAACGCATTTGCGTCTGCGACCACTTAAGATCATTGACGCTTGCTTACGTTGGGCTGTGCGAGTAAATTCTTGAGGCTAGGCTTCCATTGGAGGCCTGCTTTTTCAGGATTGCAGGATTCGTAACTGCGGCGCCGGTTTTAGTTTCGCAAAACACTCCCCGCAGATTGAGGGCCCGATGTCCCACAACAACAGGAATTTCGTCCTTGCCTATATCCTGCTCGTGGGACTGCCCCTCGCCGGTCTGGTTGTGGTTTTGAAAAGCGGACGCAAGCTGACCGCGCCGGTTTCCGTCGACGGTCTCTGGCATCTGCAAGTGGATAGCAACCGCCTGGCAGCTCTGCCCTGCGGCAAAGCGCTGGCTGAATCTCCGGATACGGCGCTGGCCATTTCGCAGTCCGGCAGGAACTTTACTCTCACGCTTTCTAACGGCCCGAAATCCATAGCTTCGGGAGCGATAGATGGCACCGCGCTCAAGGCATCCATTGATCCATCCGCGGATTGGTCTGCGCAGAGCGGCTGTGGAAACGACCGCGAGCTTTCACTGATAGCCACCGTCGATACGAAAGCAGATCCTCGAACCCTTACAGGCCAGCTTTCGATCGACAACTGTCCTTCTTGTGATGCAGTAGAGATTCGTGCGGTGCGGCAGACTCCTCCGGCGAGGAAAACAACGCATTGAGCCTCGATCTCTTCAAGCTCGTGTTACAGCTTACTGTCATTCTTGCCGTGTGCCGGGTTGTAGGCAGCCTCTTCCGCAAGTTCGGCCAGCCCAGAGTCGTGGGCGAAATGTTCGCCGGTATTTTACTTGGGCCTTCTTTGCTCGGGTGGATTTTGCCGGGCGTTTCGGCGTATCTGTTTCCACCTGCAAGTTTGGGATTTTTGAATGCGCTCGCCCAAATCGGGGTGGTCGTCTTCATGTTCCTCGTTGGCCTCGGAATCAACCCCAAGGAACTGAAGAATCACGGCCATGCAGCTGTGCTGACAAGCCATGTCAGCATCACGATGCCGTTCGTGTTGGCGGCATTTCTCGCATTGTATCTTTATCCCCGGCTCTCCGATGACAGCGTAGCTTTCACCAGTTTCGCTTTGTTCATGGGATCGGCCA
The DNA here is from genome assembly GCA_035486715.1 of Candidatus Aquilonibacter sp. GTDB lineage: Bacteria > Acidobacteriota > Terriglobia > Terriglobales > Acidobacteriaceae > Sulfotelmatobacter. The sequence continues at coordinate 297,534 of DATHMV010000042.1, read as the reverse complement.
TGAGCGTCACGGCGTTCCCGGTTCTAGCGCGAATTTTGATTGAACGCGGATTGCTGCAAAGCCGATTAGGCACAGTCGCCATTGCATCGGCCGCGGTCGATGATGTAACTGGCTGGTGCATTCTCGCTTACATTGTCGTGCTCACCCGCTCGGCGCACAGCGGCACATCGATCTGGATGACGATTGGCGGCATCGTTGTATTTGCCCTCATCATGATCTATGGCGTGCAGCGGCTGCTGGGCGGAATGGAAACCTCTTACCAGAAATGGGGAGGGTTGAGCGAAAACCGCCTGGCATTCATGCTTTTGTTGGTTTTCGGCGCCGCGTTGTGCACGGAGTGGCTGGGACTGCATCTGCTGTTTGGCGCATTCATGATGGGCGCGATCATGCCCAAAGAGCCAAAATTTGTTCAGTACGTGCTCGACCGGTTTGAAACCGTCACGGTTACGCTGCTGCTGCCTCTGTTTTTCGCATTCACCGGCCTGCGCACAAATATTGCCCTAGTAAAAGGTTCGGAAATGTGGATGTACTGCGGGTTGATCGTGCTGGTGGCTACAGTCGGCAAACTTGGCGGATCGACTTTAGCTTCCTGGCTGACAGGCATGCCTGTGCGGGAAGCCGCCGGCCTCGGCACGCTCATGAACACGCGCGGACTGATGGAGTTGGTTATTCTCGACATCGGCCTCGACATCAAGGTAATTTCTCCGGCGCTTTTTTCCATGATGGTGATCATGGCGCTGGTCACAACTTTCATGGCTACGCCACTGCTCGAATGGTTTTGCCCGGATCGAATTCTCCGGGAAACAATGCCGATAGTTCCGGCGCAGGACCCGGCGGTTCGAGCGCTCTCTCCCTCGGCGGACAGAATCTCCGCTTAAAGATCGAACCGACAGGTTTTGATAGACTCGTTCAGACCGTCACCGGGATACTCCAAAATAAAAGCGAGACTACAGCAGCAATATGTGATCGTGTCGCTCACTGAATGCAAAGGGAAAGACATTGATTGTTTTAGTAATAGGTGGTGCAGGATACGTTGGCAGCCATGCCGCGCGAGCCTTGAGAAGGCACGGTCATGAAGCGATTATTTACGACAATCTCTGCACTGGTTTTGCCCGGCTGGCCGATGGTTTTGAACTGATTCAGGCGGATATTGCCGACTCCGAAAAACTCAATGCGGCGCTGCGGCGAGTGGAGGCCGTCATGCACTTCGCGGCTCATGCCTATGTGGGCGAGTCGGTGCAAAATCCGCGAAAATATTTTCGCAACAATGTCGAACTAGGTCTCGCGCTTTTGAATGCCTGCATCGACTGCGGAGTGCACAAGCTCATCTTTTCTTCGACCTGCGCTATTTACGGAGTTCCAGCGAAAGTTCCTATTTCCGAAGATACCCCCTGCGCTCCCGTCAATCCTTACGGCGTTTCCAAGTTATTTTTCGAGCAGGCACTTGAAGCCTACGATCGAGCATACGATTTACGCTTTGCCAGTCTGCGCTATTTCAACGCCGCGGGGGCGGACGAAAGCGGCGAGATTGGCGAAATGCATCAGCCCGAGGCCCATTTGATTCCATTGGCTATGCAAGCCGCGATGGGTGCGCGCGCCGAACTGGAAATTTTCGGCACGGATTATCCGACGCCCGATGGGACCTGTATTCGCGACTACGTTCACGTCAATGATCTTGCGGAGGCGCACGTCGCCGCTCTCGAATACCTGAATCCAGAGGCAAAATCGATTGCCGTGAATTTAGGCACCGGCCGAGGAACGTCCGTTAAAGAAATTCTCGAAGCAGTTGAGAAGATTGCCGGCAAGCCGGTTCCGAGGCGTTATGGGCCGCGGCGCCCCGGTGATCCTCCGGCCCTGGTGGCAGATCCTCGCCGGGCCGAATCTTTACTTCATTGGAAAGCGGAGCGATCGCTCGAACAGATCGTAGCGACGGCATGGAAGTGGATGCAGCGGCAAACTGCAAACGTGACCGGCTAAGAAAGTAGAAATCACGGAGACCAAAACATGGGATTTGATTTAGCGGGAAAGCGGGTCGCTGTATTGGGCGCGGGGAAAATGGGCGGGATTCTGCTGAAAGCGCTCCTTGAAAAAGGATTGCTGCGGCCAGAATTGACCTGCGCTACCGTGGCGCATGAAGATCGCGCCCGCAGCCTGAGCGAGAAGCTGGGCATTGCTGTGGGAACCGATAATGTGGCGGCGGTGCGCAATGCCGACATTATTTTGATTGGCGTGAAGCCGCAAATGGTAGAGGAAGTCGCCACGCAAGTTCAGCCAGTGGTCACGCGCGAACAGCTTTTCATTTCTGTGGCAGCGTCGGTTCCTACAGGACATATCGAACGCGCTCTCGGACATGACGTTGCCGTAATTAGAGGAATGCCGAATACGCCGTGCCTTTTGGGAGTTGGCATCACAGCCATTTGCCGCGGAAAATTTGCCAACGCAAAACATCTGGAGATGGCGAGCGCTCTGTTTGCAGTGGGAGGAAGGACCGTTATAGTCGACGAAAAACATATGGACGCCGTCACTGCTCTTTCCGGCAGCGGCCCGGCATACATCTACATCATCCTGGAATCGCTGGCGGAAGCCGGCGTGAAAGTTGGATTGCCGCGGGATGTGGCAACTCTGCTCGCGGCACAGACGACGTTGGGTGCGGCTACAGTGGTGCTCGAGACGGGCGATCATCCTGCACTGCTGAAGGACGCGGTTACGACTCCGGCCGGATGTACGATTGACGGGATTCTGGAATTGGAAGAGGGGAAACTGCGTGTGACGCTTATTAAAGCTGTGGTGAAAGCCGCACAGAGGGCGAAGGAGCTGGCCTTCGGATAAAGGGCTTCTAAGCGCGGTGACCGCCCAACTAGACTCAGTTAACTCAAGTGGTAAGGGATGCTTCGACTCCGCAATGAGCTCGCTGCGCTCCTCATCGTTCCGCTCAGCATGACAGTTTTCCTTTAAGCCGCAGCTTTTACTACAAATAAAAATGAGGAAGCCAATTTTCATTGGCTTCCTCTGTAAAAAAATCGAATCTACTAGTTACCGCCAGCTGCGCCCATCAGACCGTACGACCCGCCCGCGCACTGGATTTTGTTAAAGCCGAGCGAGGAGTCGCACCAGTTTGCCCACGTGAATCCGAAGAAGCCCGAATTCAAGTACAGTTGACCTTCGGTTTGAGCTTCGCCGTTCACGCCATTGGCGCGGTTGGTGGTGTTGGAGAAGAAGATTCTACCGACGCTGCAGCTTCCGTCTTGCGTACCGTTAGTGCAGTTCGGAGTGATATTGAACCAGTATTGCCCCGGTGAGAGTACTAGCGGGGTGCTCAGATTCACAGCCACGGAGAACTCGTTCAGGCCGATAAAATTGCGACCTGTCGGAGCTACTTGAATGGCAGCGGTTCCGTTCGCAATGCTGGTGCCACCGTCGCCTTCACTGACGCCGGTACGGACGTCATAGCTGGCAGTTTGCGGATCGAAGTTGGCATCCGCCTGCACGTTGAAAAGAATTCCGGTGACGGTCGCCGAAATTCCGGTGAGGGTGAAGGAGGCATAGGTGGAGCTGCCGCCGAGGATGAGAAGCGTGTTTTCGTCGGACATGCCGGCAGCGTTCAAGCTGGCCGGATCAAGATCGCCCGAGTAGAACAAGCATGGATCGCAAAGCGCGGGTGGGACACTGATGGTACCTTGCTTCTGAACGGTGCTACCGGCAAGGTGTTGCGAGGGCGCCGGCTTCTTCGTCGTGCCCGCCGCCGCCGATAGGGTAAGGGTTACCACTAAAGCTGCTGCCAAAAGCGTTGTTTTCACTCGATTCCTCCTGTTCAATTTTTTCGCTGTCTGCTTCAGATCAACGGTTCTCGTTAAGGCGCTGGAACCGTTCTTGGCAATGTCAAAAAATTCAACTGAATTCACTCGTTACTCGGAGCCGCGCAAACCAAACGAGCCGTAGCCGCATTGATTCGCGTTGAAGCCGAGGCTGGAATCGCACCAATTAGCCCAAGTGAACCCGAAGAACGAAGAATTCAGGAACAGTTCGTGAGCCGGTTGCCAGTTGCCGTGAATGTCGTTGGCTCCCTGCGTCGTGTTCGAATAGAACTGACGGAAGGCGCTGCAGCTGCCATCGTTGGTATTCAGGCACTGGGGAGTGACGTTGAACCAATATTCGCCGGTGGTCAGGGTCAAAGGCGTGGACCACGAAACCGCGACGGTGTACTCGTTGAGGCCGATGAAGTTGCGGCCGGTGGGCACCACGACAGCGGAGCCGGTACCGGAAGCGATGCTGGTTCCACCGTTGCCTTCCGAAACGCCGGTGCGAACGTCATAGGTCGCAGTCAGAGGATCGAATGCAGCGTCAGCCTGGATGTTGTAGACGATTCCGTAGACCGTAGCAGTAACTCCGCTAGGAATGTTGACGGCGCTATAAGTGCTCGAACCGCCGGTGATGAGAAGAGTGTTCTCATCCGACATGCCCGCGGCATTAGGATCGCCGGTATTCAGATCGCCACCGTAGAACAAGCACGGACTGCAAAGTGAAGGTGGGGTTGCGTTGGGAAGGGCTTTTGGCGCCTTAAGCGGGATTGAAGGATCCCCATCAAGGTGCTGCGACGTCGCTGGCTTTTTCGTGTTCGCTGCCACCGCCGTGAGGCTGAGCGCTACTGTTAACGCTACTGCGGAAAGCGTTGTTTTCACTATATTCCTCCTCTGGGTTTTTCTGCCAAGACAAGAAGCCGATTTTGCCGAGAGCAAAACCGCTCGCGGAGTCTATACCCGGGACACCCTTGAATGCAATGGAGAAGAAAGTACCAGTAGCGGCAGAAGCTGCGCGGAACAAGGCTTTTGATGGGATGCAGCGAAAAAGTTGCACGCAGAATTCCGCCTTGCGGATACTAGCTTGCATCGTTGATATTCACACTGGCTTGGATATCCTCACAACTGAGCAATGCGTAGAGTCGAAAGTTAGGTTCTCGCCAGAGATGGCAAACTTGCAGTTTACGGATCGGTCGCAGGTAATCAGGTGTTTTGAACATCAAATTATGCAGCGGCACTCCGCATTAACAAGCGCGTTGGCCCTCCTGGCGAATTCCCGGCAGGCAACAATGTGATTCGCGTGTTCGCCATCAGCGGCGGGTCTAATTTCGTTTATGGGGGGCGGGAACAGGGCAGGGCTGACCGCCTATCTCGGTTTCAAATTCCTGATCAGTGGCGAGGTTCATTATGGCTGGGCGAGGATTAAGGTGGTTGACACTCATGGCGCGCACATCCAAGCCACGCTGAGTGGTTACGCTTACGACACCACCCCCAATCACTTCGTCATAACCGGCCAAACCAGCGGGCCAGACGCGGCGAGCAATGTTGGCGGCGTGGTTTCTTCCCTGCCCGAAAACGCGCCTTCGACATTCGCAAGCCTGGGCCGACTGGCGCAAGGAGCGGCTGGCATCACGGCATGGAAGCGGGAAGAAGAAGTTCTTGCAAATTAAACATAAATCATACGGCGCGATCCTCATTCGGGCGTTCCCGTCATTCTTGCAAATTTTCGCTGCTTTGCCGTTCAGTGCAAATCGGAAATCCGGTCTATGATTTCTTTCTGGCTGGGCAGCAGCGATGGCTGGATCTGGTCCGGAGCGAGCCAGCGAGGCGAGCCTTCCCACGAGTCTTTCAAGCCGCCGCCGGCTTCGGCTTCAAACACGGCGATGATGCAAAGAATGTCAGCGGAAGTTCGATATTCGAAAAGCAATCTCGATTGTTCGACCAGCAGTCCGGTTTCTTCCAACACTTCCCGTTTCATAGCCTGCTTGGAGTTTTCCCACGGCCATAACAGCCCGCCGGGAAATGAAAATCCGCGGCCATCGCTGCGATCGATAACCAGTAGCAGATCGTCTTTACGGATGATTGCCACCGCTGCGCGAAGATAACCAAAAATTGGTACTCGAGAATAAACGGCAAGACAGGTCCGCGACAGCACCCTAAAGAGTGCTCGTTTGCATTGTTTGAGAATCTTCAAGTGTGCCGACGATTCCAATCGATAAAATAGAAAGGCTTGCCACTGCCGCTGCTACAGCACTTCATTCCAGCACCTGGTTCAGGTCCGATTACAGCAGTGTCTGCCGAAGCGCCAACTTTAGTTGCAGGTGGCGGTCGTCAATCCAAACACGTCGAGTTCGCCGCGTGTGTTCGTGGTATCGGTGGGGTCCATCGATCCAAGATAGACGAAGCCGTTCGCGATCGTGGGCAGAACAAACTTGGTGCCGTTGCCGGGCTTGTCCCGCGTGGGACATTTCGTGCTGTCCCACAATTCGGGAATTGTGCTTGCAGTGACATGCTCCGCATCGAAGGCATACAGGATCGCGGAGGCAGGGGCCGTGGCAGTGGGCCAGCCATTGCCGGCGGCGGCCCACAGAATGGCTGTTCCAGTGGTCACACCGGAGGAAGAAAGCGAAAGATTCGTGCCGTACTGGAGAATGACCGAAGTCTTCGCGATATTATTCGTGCAGATGGGCGCAGAGTGGCATACCGCGGTTCCCAGGTTGAGTTGATACTTGGCAATCTGGTCGTACATGGCAACCGTGTACATCTGGGAATTCCAAGTTACCGGCGTGGTGTAATACTGATGCGTCGAACCCAGGAAATATTCGAGGTCCAAATTCTTGCCCACCGCAGGACAAGTGGAATTTCGAGGAGGCTTATAGCCGCCCGGGTTGGCTCGATTCATCGCGTAGACGACTCCGGGCTTGCTGGTGGCAACGGCGAAATAGGTTGAACCGCTATCCGGAATCAGCATCGCGCCGCCGGAACCGAAATCATCGTCCTCCGGATTCATACACGCTTGCGCGAAGGGAGTGAAATACGAACTGGGCTGAAGATTCGCGGTCAGCTTTACGAAGCTGTCTCCGTAGTCCATCCCCCCGGTATTGGCATTGAAGTCGCCGTCGCCGGTGACAAGGTAAAGATAAGTAGATCCTCCGGGCGAGTCGAGTCCGGCTGCGATTCCAGCGCCGCTGGCCCATACTCCGCCGCCTTCGCCGTCAAGAGTAGCGATCCAGGAATAGGGTGTAGCTCCCAGATTTTGCGCGTCATATCCGAACACCCAACCGGAGGGAACATTCACACCGGGCGCGCCGCTGCCGCCGATGGAAGAAAGTCCAACGTAAACGCCGCTGTCGCCATTCGCCATAGCGCCTTCCAACAAGAGCAATCCCGGGCGTTGATTGTGATTGAAGGCCGTATAAGAAGTTTTTCCGAAGGAGCCGGCAATCACCACCGGTCCGCTAAATTTTTCCGCAAGCGTAGTCAGATCCAGAGCATGTATGCGATCCACGTAGCAGGAAGGCGGCTTCTTCGCTGGACCTGCGGCGCACTGGCCGGAGTTCGATTCCGCTTCGCTCACTACATAAATCGTATTTGTGGTTGGATCGATAACCGGCGTTCCCAGAACGCCCAGAGTGGGGCTCATCATATGGCACTGCCCGCCGCCCACATCGGTGCATTGCATCGCTTCTTCGCCGGACTCGAGCAAGGAAACGTGGTTGATGATCTGACAGTTGGTGCCGTTTACTGAGTACACGCTGTCATTCATCGTAGCCACATAAACCGTGCTGCTGGCGCCGGAAGATACCACCAATGGCTGCCCATATACCTGCCCGTCGAACACGGCGGAGCAAAGCTTACCAAATTGCTTCGGAGTCACATTGGTCTGATTCAGAACGGTCTCGGTGGAGTTCAGGCCGTCACGCCAATTATTGTTATGCCAGGTGAGCACGCTCGTCTGGCTGTTCAGCAGCGTTGTAATGCATGCGGCGAAAACAAGAAGGATGAAGACGTAGCGGCGTGACATCTGGATATCGCTCCTCAAACAGCTCAACTAAAACAAAGCAGCTTTTTCTACTGACCCCTACCGATCGCATCATTCACATCCGAGTTATATCCACGACAAATTACAAGATGTTGACGAAGACATGAATGATTGACTTGCAATTAACACTGTGGGGATTGCGATTACCTGGCGGTCTTACTGCTTACCTGATGCTACTTAACTGATGCTGCTTAATTCATGGATGGATACAGCGCGGCATCCATCGCTGATCTCACGTAATTCTGCAACGCTTACTGGCACGGCGCATTGGTTAATCCGAACACCTCAAGCTGCCCTCGCGTGCTGGTGGTGTCGGTTGGGTCCATGGCGCTCACGTAAACCGATCCATTGGCGATTGTGGGCAAAACGAACTTGGTTGCGTTCCCGCGCTGATCGCGGGTGGGGCACATAGTGTTATCCCATAGCTCGGGAATCACTTTGGAAACTGTGTGCTCGGCATCCATGGCGTATAGGATTCCCGGCGCCAACGCGTTTGTCGGCCAGCCGTTTCCGCTGGATACCCAGGCAATCGCCGTCCCGGTAGTGGTGCCCGAAGAGGAAATCGAGAGATTGGTTCCGTATTGAAAGTTGATCGAGCTTTTTACCACGCTTCCGGTACAGATCGGCGAGAGAACACAGCCGGACGGAGTTTCGCCTTTCATCTTATTTTTATTGCCGCTGAGATTGAGCTGATACTTGGCTAGCGGCTGAAACATGGGAATGAAGTAGACCTGCGAATTCCAGGAAGCAGCCGTGGTGTAGTAGTGGTGAGACGACCCCTCGAAATACTCGACCGATGGGTTCGTTCCGGTTGCGGGGCAAGTGGAGTTTGTCGGGGCTGTGTATCCGCCCAGGGCCGCGCGATTAATCCCGTAAATTACGCCTTGCTTGCTGGGCGCAATAGCGAAGTAAGTCGCACCGCTATCCGGAACCAGCATCACGCCGCTGGAACCGAAGTCCATATCTTCGGGATTCAAGCAGTTCTGTGAGAACGGCGTGAAATAGGAGTTCACCGCGAGGTTGGGGGTCAGCTTCACGAAGCTGTCGCCATAATCCAAGCCGCCGGTGTTGGCGGTGAAATCGCCATCGCCGGTTTCCACATAGATATACAAATCGCCTCCGGAAGAATCGTATCCCGCGGCTAAACCTGCGCCGCTCCCCCACACCCCGCCGCCTTGCCCGTCGGGAGTGGTATCCCAGCTATAGGGAGGAGCGGTAAGATTTTGCGCGTCGTAACCCAAAACCCATCCGGATGGGATGGATACCCCAGGGTTTCCAGCGCCATCCATTTCCGAAAAACCGAGGTAAAGTCCGTTGTCGCCGTTCGGCATGACACTGTTCAACAAGAGCAACCCTGGACGTTGAATGTGATTAAACGAACCAAATGTCACCGTCTGAAAGTTGGCGGCGATCTCTACCGGGCCGTTGAATTTCTCGGCAAACGTGGTAAGGTCCAGGGCGTGCAACCGGTGAAAAAAGCAGGAATTCGGTTTTCGTTTCGTCGTAGCCTGGCAGGTGCCAGTGGTTAGTTCATGCTCGCTTACGAGATAAATCGTATTCGTCACCGGATCAATCACAGGCGTACCGAGAATTCCGATGATGGGAGCAACGGTGTGGCAGTTGCGGCCGCCAACATCCGCGCACTGCGCCGCCTCTTCGGTGGCCTGCAAAAGCGAAACGCTGTTAATCACCGCGCAGTTCGATCCGTTGATCGAATAAACGCTGTCATTCTGTGTGGCCACATACACTGTGTTCAAACCGTTTGCCGAAACCACCAGCGGCTGGCCGAATATCTGGCCATCGACCACAGCGGTGCACAATTTTCCGAACTGGGTCGGATTCACATTCGACTGATTCAAAATTGTTTCGGTGGAGTTGAGTCCATCCCGCCAATTATCGTTGTGCCAGGTAAGCACATTGGTTTGACTGGCCGCGAAAGTCGTCGCGCAAAGGGCAAACCCAAGAGAAAGTAGCTGACGCCCGAAAGCCCGCATGGTTCCTCCTCAAAATACCAATTCGAGCAGGAATTGGAATGCAGTTACGAGAATACCTTACTGCCAATTGCAACTGTTACTTCTGGCGGAAACCCTATTACTCGGCAAAGCCGAGCATTAATGAAATGAACCCCTCAGTTGCATGCAGCGCTGGTTAAACCGAACACATCCAGTTCCCCCCGAGTATTGGTCGGATCGGTGCGATCCATGGTCCCCAGATATACAGCCCCGTTAGCAATGGTCGGTAAAACAAACTTGATGGCGTTTCCGGTCTGGTCGCGCGTAGGACACTTGGTGCTGTCCCATAATTCCGGAATCGCTTTGGAAACCGTGTGCTCCGCATCGAAAGCGTATAAGGTAGCCGGCTGCAAAATGTTGGTCGAAGGCCAGCCGCTACTCTTCGCGGCCCAAAGAACCGCGGTACCCGTGGTTGTACCCGATGCGGAAATAGAAATATTGGTTCCGTACTGAAAAGTGACGGTGGACTTTACCGCCGTGCCGGTGCAGATGGGCCGCAAGAGGCAGGTGGGCGGAGTGGTAAGATTCAGGTTGTAGCGAGAGATCGCGCCAAACATCGGGAGGTAATAAATCTGCGACTTCCAGGATGCAGGCGTGGTGAAGTACGGGTGCGTCGATCCCGTGAAAGACTGGATATTCGCATTGGTTCCGGTGGCCGGGCAGGTGGTATTCGTAGGCGCAGTGTATCCGCCCGGATTCGCGAGATTCATGGCGAAGATGGTTCCCTGCTTGCCGGCAGCCACGGCATAGTATGTGGAACCGGTGTTGGCGGTCAGCATCACCCCACCGGAGCCGAAATCCTGATCGGATATGTTCATGCAAGCCTGCGCGTAAGGTGTGAAATAGGCGCTCGGAACCAGGCCAGTGGTTAATTTAACGAAACTGTCTCCGTAATCGGCGCCACCAGTGTTCGCGGTAAAGTCGCCATCGCCGGTAACTGCGTAAATATACGTCGATCCGGCCGGCGTGTCCGGTCCCGCCGCCAATCCCGCGCCGCTTGCCCACAGTCCGCCGCCTTCGCCATCCGGGGTGGTGCTCCATACAAGGGGCGCCGTCGCCAGGTTTAGAGCATCGAAAGCGAATACCCAACCGTGCGGTACGCTCACGCCGGGAGTTCCGGCCCCATCAATTTCTGAAAATCCAACATAGATTCCGTTATCGCCGTTGGCCATGACTCCGCTCAACTCGAGCAGTCCGGGACGTTGAATTTCTGTATTAGCGGAAAAAACAACTCCCTGATAAGTACCGGCGATTGCGACCGGGCCGTTAAATTTTTCCGTCAATGTGGTCAGGTCGAGCGCGTGAAAGCGATGCACGAAGCAAGAGGCAGCCTTCTTTTTCAGAGTTCCGCATGTGCCCGCGGTCGATTCGCTTTCGCTGATCAGATAAATCGTGTTCGTGGAAATGTCGATTACAGGAGTTCCCAGAATTCCAATAATAGGGTTGACCGTGTGGCATTTTCCGCCACCCACATCCGTGCATTGCACGGCCTCTTCATTGGCTTGAAGCAAAGATACGTTCGCGATCGGCGTGCAATTTGAGCCGTTAATGGCGTAGACGGAATCATTTTGGGTGGCCACATAAATCGTGTTCACGCCTGCGTTCGAAACTACCAGAGGCTGGCCGTAGACTTGGCCATCGAAAATAGCTGAACACAACTTCCCGAACTGAGTAGGAGTGACGTTGGTCTGGTTCAGGATGGTTTCCGTGGAATTCAGGCCATCGCGCAAATTGTCGTTGTGCCATGTCACAACATTGGTCTGGCTGCTGGCAAAAGTGGTCCCGAGAACAATAAGTATGATGGAGGAAAATAAAGAACGCGCCCTAAGGTTCATTTCTACCCTTCTTCGAAATTACATACAAACGGGATTTAAATTTGCGGAGACTAAACCTGATCGCAAGCGAATTTCAGACGACGTGGGGGAAGGAAATTCTTCTTGGTATATTGGGCTGCGCGTAGGGCTTTGTCAAGCGCCATATGCGCTTTCCTATAGGAAGAAAGTGGGATGTTTAACCCGAAGAGATTAGTCTCCAGAGCCTTTTCACTCTAGGAATACAGGCGTTTGAGTTTCTGCGCGATTGCAAGTTCTTTCATCTTGACACCTCAACATTTGAAAGGCAGACTATGCCCAGTGCAACATTTGGCTCCCCCGGGACAATCCCCCAATTCAGGCTTTGGCAGAGCGAATGCGGCAAATCGCTTGCAGACAATCGTTCGCATTCTCTCTGAACGGTAAACGGAAAGAAACGTAGTCAACAGGCCTTGAGTTTTACTCTGGGCCGCATCAGAATTTCTAATCGCCGAAAGGGATTCCAGCATGTTCTCGCGCTCCAAGTCGTTCGAACTTTTATTCGTCTCCCTCGTGACTTCAATGCTGTTGACTGTGCCGGCGGCCGGCGCGCAGAACTGCATGACCGTGGTGCCTGCGAATCTGCAAATTAACTTTCCCGCGAGAGCGATCAACACCCAGAGCCTGGTGCAGGACGTGGTTGTCACCAATACCTGCGCCGCTAAAATGAATATCAGCAGCTTCAGCTTTGGCCCGTCGGCCTTTAAGCTGCTCGCAGGATGGGCGCCCTTCCCGCTCACTAAAGGGCAGAACATGACGTTCGAAGTCGTCTTCGCACCAACTGCTGCGCAGACTTATTCGGGCAACTTCACAGTCAACGTAGACGGATTCGCGCCTGTCGTAGTTGCAATGACCGGCACCGGCACGCTGCCGGGGGCCATCGGCAGTTTAAGCAGCACTTCTCTTAGCTTTAGCAACGTTCCGCTCGGCACAACCAGCGCGCCGCAGAATGTCGTTTTACAAAACACCGGAACCAAAGGTATGACGATCGAAAGTATTTATACCGATCCGCCGTTTGCGGTAACGGGGTTTACGGTGAATGAAGTGGTCAAGGCCGGCGCCTCGATAACACTTCCAGTTACGTTCTCGCCATCGTTTGCAGGATCTTTCAATAGCGCTCTGGTTGTGACCACAAATAATCTGCCTGCGTTCGGGGCAACTCTCACGGGAACCTCGGTACAACCCACCTCATTAGCCATCACAACCTTCCCAGGCCTGCCGGCGGGTACGCAGGGAGCAGCCTATTTAGCGCCACTTCAATCGATCAATGGAGCCGGGACGGTGAATTGGAGTCTGGCCACAGGATCCGCTCTTCCCTCCGGCTTGAGTTTGTCCAGCGCAGGCACCATTAGCGGCACGATCGCTTCCAGCGTTCCCGTAGGAAACTATTCCTTTGATGTAACGGCGACCGATTCGAGTTTGAACACTACGACCGCGCCATTCACGTTGCCCGTGGCTGTGCCGACTGGGGCTGAGTGCAACAACATCAGTTGGGATGTCGGAGGTACCACAACACCGATCGTTCCGTTGACAGATTTGGGAACCGGAACTTATTTAGGGGCTGAAGGCGGTCTTTATCTGAATGGCAGCAACGTAATGCCATCCAGCCATGATGCCGATGGCGTGAGCCTGGCTCAATCCATTCAGCCTTTGGACTCGAATGGAAACCCCGACCCCAATGGCAAGTTCGCGCTGCTGTCGATCGGCATGTCGATCGCGTACGACAACTTCCAGACATTCATGACCGATGCCGCGGCCGATCCTTCCGTGAATAAAGCGCTCGTGCTTGTTCCGGGAGCACAGCCACGCGTAGGCGCGGTGCAATGGGCAAGCCTCAGTCATCCGGCATGGACCGACATCTTCGATTACTTCCTGCCGCAATCCGGCGTCACTCCGCAGCAAGTAGTGGTGGCCTGGGTGGAAGTCGTCGATAGTCAACCATCGGGTACCTTCCCTGCTGACATGACCGGACTGCAGTCACAGATGATAAGTATCGCGCAGAACCTTCATACCGAATTTCCGAGCATCAAGATGGTGTTCTTTACCTCGCGCGAATATGGAGCGTATTCAAACGGTCTGGGCACGGGAACCGATCCCGAACCTTACGCCTACGAATCCGCGTTTGCCGTGAGAGGAATGATTCAGGATCAGCTCAACGGCTCGCCTGCCATGAACTATATTGCCGCGAACGGGCCGGTGAAGGCGCCATGGGTTGCCTGGGGACCGTACACCTGGGCGAATGGCTTGATTCCGCGCAGCGATGGACTTACCTGGTCGTGCCAGAACTACGAGAACGATGGCGTGCATACTTCGTCGAAGACTGGTGGCACTGAAAAAGTTGCCAACCAGCTCATGAACTTCATGAAGACGGATGACGCGACGGCGCCATGGTTTCTGGCGCCCTCACCTAAGTAGATACAAAATCACTAATTCGGGGAAATGATGATGCCGAGACTGTTCATGCTGCGACGGGTTTTGCTATGCGCTACGATCTTTGCAATCCTCGCGCCAGCCGCTCTGGCACAGGTTCTGATGCAGCATAACGATCTCGGCCGCACCGGGCAGAATCTTCACGAAACTATTCTGACTCCCACCAACGTGACGGCCAAGAGCTTCGGCAAGTTATTTTCCTATCCGGTGGATAACCAAATTTACGCCCAGCCATTGTATGTGCCGAGTGTATCCATTCCGGGCCAAGGCACCCACAACGTGCTGTATGTTGTAACAGAAGGTGACAGCGTTTTCGCATACGATGCCGATGGACTCGCGCCCGGCCTGCTCTGGACAGTGAATTTCACAAACCCCGCCAACGGTGTCAATGTTATTAACTGCGTGCAAACCGGTTTAGCGTGCGCGGTATATCCAAGCACTGGAATCACCAGTACTCCGGCCATTGATTCTGCCACCCAAACCATGTACGTGCTGGTGCGGACCGCAGAGACTTCGGGCGAGGTCACGAATTACGTACAGCGATTGCATGCCCTCAACATCGCTACGGGCGCCGAGATGGCGGGGAGTCCGGTAGTCATCACGGGATCAGTTCCGGGGACGGGCGCCGCAAGTCTGAACGGCGTGGTTACATTCAACCCCTTGCAGGAAAATACCAAGCCCGGAATTGTGCTGGCCAACAACATGGTTTACATTGCCTGGTCTGGCAGCACGCATGGCTGGATCATGGCGTACAACGGGCAGACGCTGGCGCAAGTCGCGATTCTCTGCACCACGCCGAACGGCAACCTGGGCGGTCTTTGGGCGACCGGCAATGCTCTGGCTGTAGATGCAAGTGGAAATCTCTACGCGGCCACGGGCGACGGAACCTTTGACGCGAACACGGGCGGTCCGGATTACGGCGATAGCGTGATCAAGCTCAGTCCGATGCTGGAAGTGATTGATTACTTCACGCCCATGGATCAAGCCTGCCGTGAGCCGATCACGGTTGATCTGGACTTGGGATCGGGCGGGCCCATGCTCCTGCCTACGCAAGGCGGCACTTATCCCAACGAGCTCATCGTGTCGGGCAAAGGTGGTTACCCTTGCGACCTGTTTGGCAGTACTTACGCTTCTCCCATTTACCTTGTCAATGCGGCCAATATGGGAGGCTACAATCCCAATCAGGACGCCGATATCCAAACTATTGAAGGCGCGGTGCGCGGCTACTGGAGTAGTCCCGCCTATTGGACGGCGCCAGGAAGCATCGGATATGTCTATTACGCGGGAATGGTGAGCGGAGGCAACGGCGGCGGCGATTACCTCAAGCAATACACGATAACGCACGGCGTTATATCCACCGCGCCGACCGCGCAATCGGCAAATATATTCCCGGTGGGCGCAACTCCATCCGTCTCGGCCAACGGCACTCACAATGGCGTCGTGTGGGCAGTGGAACGCAAGGATCTACTTTCTGTCGCGCCGGGAAGCCAGCCGGCGATCCTGTATGCCTATTTGGGCAGCAACGTAGCGCGAACTCTCTACAGCAGCGCGGTAACGAAGGTGGACGGACACATCCGCGATCAGATGGGTTGTGGCAACAAATTCCAGACGCCGACCATTGCGAACGGCAAAGTCTACGTTGGAACGCAGAATGAAATCGATGTTTTCGGTTTGCTGCCGACCAGTCCGTCCGCTCCTCAGCCCACGCTTTCTGCACCATGTTTCTTCTTCGCCAATCAGCCTGTGGGTACAACCAGCAAGGCCCAGTTGTCGACATTGACCAATCTTGGTCCGGGCGCATTAACCATCGGCAGCATTTCGTTTCACGGAATCGATCCCAGCGAGTTCTCACAAACCACTACCTGCGGCACTTCTTTAGCGGTGGGAGCGAGTTGCACCTTCGGCATCACCTTTACGCCGACAATCGCGACGATTCCACAGCAGGCGTACCTGCAAATTAACGACAACGCGATTGGCGGCGCGTTGACGATTGAGGTCGGAGGCACTGGCAAGTAGAAGTTTGGGCCCATAATGAGAGCGGCGATTCGCTTGATTTTCTTCCATCCTTAAAACAGAGTAAGCCTAGCGAAGGCCGGCAAGCGGAAACATCTGGAGGAAGTATGCTCACGAGAATGTGCACGTTGCGGCAGGCTATTCTGCCCGCGTTGATTCTTTCCATCCTGACGCCTGCCTCCATGGCACAGGGATTTGCCGGCACTTTCACCCAGCACAACGACCTCAGTCGCAGCGGGCAAAATCTGAACGAAACCACGCTGACTACGGCCAACGTCAGGAGTACAACCTTCGGCAAGCTGTTCTCGTATCCCGTCGACAACCAGGTATACGGCCAGCCCTTATATGTTCCGAACGTATCGATTCCGGGCCAGGGCACGCACAATGTTCTCTATGTTGTGACCGAGGGCGACAGCATTTTCGCGTTCGACGCCGATGGCTTGAGTCCGACTGTGCTGTGGTCGTCGAACTTCACTAATCCCGCGAATGGCGTCAACATTATTTCCTGCATTTTGAGCGGCCTGCAATGCGGGGTTTATCCCAACACTGGCATTACTGGAACTCCCGTGATTGATCCTACGACCAACACGATGTACGTATTGGTGCGGACCGCGGAAACCACGGCTGGAGTGATCAACTACGTACAGCGGTTGCACGCATTGAACATCACAACTGGCGCTGAGATGCTGGGGGGGCCGGTGGTGATCACCGCTTCGGTAAAAGGCACTGGCGTGGGAAGCGCTCACGGCGTGGTGACATTCAATTCGCTGCACGAAAATCATCGCCCCGGATTGACCCTCGCCAACAACACCATCTACATCGCATACGCGGGCAGCGCGCACGGCTGGATTTTGGCCTACAACGCGCAAACGCTCGCGCAAGTGGGAGCGTTCTGCAGCACACCAAACGGCAGCCTGGGAGGAGTTTGGGCGACCGGCAATGGCTTAGCAGTGGATTCCGATGGAAACATCTATGCCTCCACAGGAGACGGCCCTTTCGACGCCAACACCGGCGGCTCCGATTACGGCGACACTCTGCTCAAGCTCAGCCCGACGTTGCAAGTGTTGGATTACTTCACGCCCAGCGATCAGGCGTGCCGCGCACCTATCGGCACCGACCTGGATTTAGGTTCCGGCGGACCGATGATTCTGCCGACCCAAGGCGGCAACTTTCCAGACGAAATCATTACGGCGGGCAAAGGCGGTTATCCCTGTGATCTATTTCCTGACGGCAATTACGCAGTGCCCATTTATCTGGTGAACCGCGACAGCATGGGAGGTTACAACGCAACCCAAGATGCGGACATTCAGACCGTCGAAGGTACCGTTCACGGCTATTGGAGCAATCCGGCGTTTTGGCAGGGACCTGCAGCTTCTTACATTTATTATTCGGGCGTCACCAGCGAGGGCAACGGCGGCGGCGATTACCTGAAGCAATACACCATTACCGACGGCGTGGTTTCTTCCGCGCCTATCGAGCAAACGGCGAACGTATTCCCCATCGGCAGCACACCTTCTATTTCAGCCAACGGCACGCAGAACGGCATCGTGTGGGCGATGCAACGCAAGGACCTGCTCTCAGCGAGTCCGGGCAACCAGACGGCTACCCTCTACGCATACCTGGGGACGAACGTTGCCAAAACGCTCTACACCAGCGCGCAAACCAAGGTCGGCAATGCGGTTAGAGATCAGATGGGTTGCGCCAATAAGTTTCAGACTCCGACCGTTGCCAATGGCAAGGTATATGTCGCAACAGAGAATGAAATCGACGTTTTTGGGCTCCTGGCGAACAAGCCCTCGGCTCCGTTGCCTTCCTTGTCGACTCCATGCTTTTCTTTCCCCAGCCAACCGGTGGGTACGGCAAGTAAAGCGCAATCGACGGTGCTGACCAACCTGGGCCCAGGAGCCCTTACGATCAGCGGAATATCTTTCCAGGGGATCAATCCGAGCGAGTTCTCGGAAACCACTACCTGTGGCAGTTCGTTGGCGCTGGGAGCAAGCTGCAAGATCAATATCGTCTTTACCCCCAGCATCGCTACTATTCCGCAACAGGCGTATCTGCAGATCAACGACAATGCTGTCGGCGGAGCGCTGACACTTTCGCTTACTGGCACCGGAAAGTAACATGGTTTGCAAATAAACTGTCCTCTATACTTGCGGATATTGTTGCGTCCTTAAGCTAGAGAGGCAGATGACTCGATCTAATACACCGCGTTTTTCTTTGCGCCAGATATTTTTTCTGGCTGCCCTTTTCTTCATCACAATTCCCTGCTGGCCGCAGTGGGAGAAGAAAACTCCGCCTCCGCCGCCACCAAAAATTCTTCCGCCTGGAATTACGCTGACCGATATCACGGCAAAACTGCATCTGACGTTGCCGGCGATCGAGCATCCCCAGAATGCGCAGACTTTGTTGAAGCAGATCACTCCAAGCGAGTATTCGCTTGAGTTCGCGCGCAATGTGCTGATTCCTGCCATTGGCGGTTCAGTCGCCGCCGCGGACCTCGACGGCAGCGGATACTCCGATTTGTATGTCGTGGTGCCGGGAGGCTCGAACCACTTTTTTCATAACCTGCACAACGGAGCTTTTGCGGATGTAACCAGCAAAGCGGGATTAGCGGGCACGGGCAGCGATCTTTCCGCAACCTTTGGCGATTATGACCACTCCGGCCATGCCAGTCTTTTTGTTGCGGGACTGGATGGCGTCAGGGTGTATCACAATAACGGAGATGGCACTTTTACCGACGTTACAGAGAAAGCTGGAATCAAGAAAACGCCGGGAGAGCTGGCGACATCGGCATTGCTGTTTGATGCGGAGGGAAATGGAGGTTTAGATCTTTTGATCACTACCTACACGGATTTGAATGCTCCACCCTCAAAGCCGTCCTTCTTATTTCCTAACAATTTCGCCAGCGCAAACAGCCATCTTTACCATAACCAGGGCGACGGAACCTTCCGCGAGATCAGCGCCGATTCCGGCTTGAACGAGAATCCGGGGCGCACGCACATAGCGTTGGCGGCCGATTTCACCCACAGCGGCCACGTGGATCTGTTGATGCTCCGCGACAACAAACCTCCGGTGCTGTTTCGAAATACCGGGAATGCCAAGTTTGAAGATGCAACCTGGAAGGCGGGCGAGGATGACTGGAAATACGCCTACCTCGACGGCCAGCTTGCCGATTTTGACCACGATGGCAAGGTCGACCTAGCACTGTGGTCCACCATAGGCAATCAAGTTTTGATGAATCAGGGCGATGGCAAACTGGAGCAGGCGGAAACTTTTCCGATCGTGTTTGCCGCCAACCGCGCCTTCGGCTTTCACGGCATTACGGCCGATCTCAAGGGAGATGGCTACGACGACATGCTCATGGCGGATAACAATGGCGACTGGCATTACATCGCCAACAATCATGGGCAATTTGGACTGGCGCAAGTCACTCTGTATTCAGGAGCAAGTGGAAAAACGCAAGGCGCTAAATCCCCGTTCCCCGAACTCGCGTCTCTGACGCCGGTTCGGCTTCAGAAATCGGGGAAGATCACTTTGATTGGCGTGAGAACCGACGGAAGAATTATCACGCTGGAAGTGCGGAAGGCTCCCATAAAAGCCACCCACACTTCTCCAGCACGATAGAGGTATTCTTACTTCCCGCGCGGTACTGGCGCCAGGAACCAGGGCGCGGTCGCGTCGTCGGTCTTCAAGAAGTTCATGAGCATACTCGCATCCTGCTCCGAGCCGCCAGTCTTCAAATCAGGGTGTTGACCGTCGCTCTCAAAGTAATAGCAGGGCCATGTCAATCCGTCGCTGCGTGCGAGAAGACCGTTTGCCCAGAAGTATGGACCCCACGCTACCCAAGGCGCCATTACCGGGCCATTGGCTGCGTTGTAGTTCATGTCAGCGACGCCATTGAGCTGATCTTCAATCATTCCTCTCACGGCGAACGCCGATTCGTAAGCGTATGGCTCTTTATCACCCGCGTGTGGCAGGCCATTCTCGTAGGCTGCATATTCCCTGCTGGAAAAGAACGCCAGCTTCAAGTTGGGGAACTGCGTGTGCATGAGCTGCGCCGTGGTTTCAAACTCGGCTTGCAGCGAAACCATGTCCTTGGGGAAAGTGCCATGCGGATTGGCATCTACGTCCTCTACCCACATCACCTGCACCTGCTCCGGGGTTACGCCGGCTTGAGGCAGGAAATATTGGAAGGTATCTACCCAGGCGGGGCTATTGAGAACGGTCCAATTGATAGCACCGAGGCGAGGCTGTGCCGCAGGGACAAAAACCAGGGCTGGATTGACCGAGGGATCGGCCGCCGCGTTCTGCATAAATCTTTGGAAGGTATCGAAGGTGACCGACATCCCCATCGACATAAGGCCAATCTTGCCGGTAGGTGAAGGATTTCCGTTCACGTCGAGCGGCTGAATGGACTGCCCGAAAGTCACGCCATCCGAATCGTGGCTCGCCGGCATGATGTTGCTGCCGTTTTCGTAGAGACCGCCTTCCGTGCCGAGATACGTTCCAGTTCCTAAATCCGTCAATGGCAAAATCGGGGTTGTCGTTCCCGCAACGTCCCAGGTGATGTTATTGCACTCCGCACCAGTAGGCGCTTCCACAGTCAGCTTGAACTGCGTAGTCGCGGTGTTCGAGCTTGAATCGGTAGCTGTAATGCTGAAAGGATACGTTCCCACCGGCACCGTTGAAGCCACCGTGCCTGTAATGCTGCCGCTACTGGATAAACTCAAGCCCGAGGGCAGGGTCGATCCCGCAGCCAGATTCCATGCAACCGCCCCAACTCCATTCATGGATTGAAGACTGGCAAGATAGGCCGCTCCCTGCGTTACCGGCGGCATATTTGGAAAGCTGGTGATCGCCAACGACGTTGGCGCGACAGAGGTGCCATTCAGACTTACGCCCGTTGCCGGCAGGTTATTCGTGGTTACCACCAGGGTTCCAGTATTGCTGCCGACGGCAGTGGGAGTGTACGTCACGGGCAGCGTAAGCGACGCGCCTGCCTTAAGCGTTTGATTCACGGTCCAGCCGGAAACGGAAAACGGCGGATCCGTATAGACCGACGATATAGTCACGCCCTTCGTTCCGGTGTTCTTTAATGTAACGTTTTGCGTGGAAGCGGATCCCGCAGGAATGCTGCTGAAGGTAAGAGAAGAAGCGCTCCAGCTCGGAGTGGCATCGGCGAGGAAGCCGGTGCCGGTCATGTTGACGACGATGGGAGCGTATCCCGTCACATTGACGGTGGCTGTTCCGGTATAGGCTTGCGCCGCTTCGGGGGCAAATCTGATCTCGAAGATCATATTTTGTCCCTCACCCAAGCTGATCGGCGCCCATCCCCCGATGAACACAAATGCGGATGGCTGCATGCTAAAACTCGTGACCTGCATGACCGTGCTGCACAGGTTGGTAACCTCGACATCCTGCGTCAAGGTTGTAGTTCCCACCGCGTGCATTCCGAAATTGATCTGATTGTTCGCAGGGATAAGGGCAAGACAACTTTGCGCCGCGGCATTACAAATTCCCGCAAGCGACACCAGCGCGAAAAGCAAACAGCGCACCCACACTCCTAGCCGGAGAGAACGAGAGAACATGTTTCAAACCCTCATTTTTAGGAAGCCAATGGCGATGGATGCCTCAGCCCCTGAATTTTTCTGCCTTGCCGTTTTACTGCGGGGGAATTACAGGGAACGCTACAAAAACAAAATGCCAACTGTTTGAGCGAAGAGTGATCGATTGCTTCAACGTTATGTGCCTGCGAGTACAAGGGGCGGACGTTTTATTTGCGAAAGGGGGAGAACGTCGCCTATGGCGAAGTAGTTTGTCTGTTATGGGAATGAATGTCAAGATGAAAGGACTTGCACACTGTTGAAAACTAGGTACTTGCGGCGTTCGCCTTGCAGATTGATATGGTCTTTCGACCCCTTGCTGAAAGTTGTGGCAGCGTATACGCTTTTGTTTCTGGCTGTTTGCTGCCTAGATTTCTTCCTCCCCTTTGGTATTTGTTCCAAGCCTGCAAAAGAATGCACTTTGAGTTATGGGCTCGCTTTTCGCTTTAGCCGTAAGTTTTTTGAAATGAGCAGTTAAGCCGACCAGTTTTAGATCGAGAGTGGCGGGGCGCGTGCGACTGTATAGGCAACTCCCTCCACATCGTCTAAAGATTCGAGAGAAGGTATGACAAGCCGAGGTTTCTTGTGGATCGTCTCATTCCTTGTCGCCAGCGGCATGGCTTCCGCGGCCCAGAACAATTGCAACGGATCGCCCGCCTACGGAACGTGCGCAGCGCCATCTGCGCCCACGCAAATTTGGTGCGCCGGCAATAACAGCGCCAGCACCTGCGCGGGCGGCACGCAATTTGTGGGTTTCGATACAACTGCCCCGGCGGCAGGATCGTGGTCTGACCAGTTCGAGGGCCTGGACGCAGCCAGCATTCTGGCTGCGGGATCGCAGCCGGGAGCGCAGGCTGATCCTTACGGCGCAGTAGGGCCGACAAATTCGAGCGGCGTGGGTCAGTATCTCCAGTTCGCCGGCAGCTACGTGCAGGCCTTCGACCGGGCCACAGGAAACGGCATTTTCTCCAACAATGCGAATGGAACCGTGGCTCCTCAAACGATTACCAGTTTGTTCTCCCCAGGCGGCTCCAAGTACTGCATCAATCCCTCCTTTGACGGCTTCGCCAGTTACGACCGCCTCGACGATGTTTTTGTCGTGGGCAATCTTTTCAAGAATGGATCACCGACGGTTTACTACCTGTGCGTGGGCGTAAGCGCAGCTTCTGGCTCAGTACCGGCAAGTAATCTCGAAGGCGCGAATGGGAAAAGTTACTGGAACGTGTACAGCTATGATGTTTCTCCCGCGCTGCCGAAGAATGCGGCGGGCACGTCTTATTTTCCCGACTACATGAGATATGGAACCTGGTCGGATGGATTTTATGTAACCTGGGATTTGGAAGATCCGGCGCACAATTACAACATCGTTGGATTCGAAGCCTGCAAACTCGACAAGAACGACATGATCGCCGGCCTCTCCACGAACGCGCCGCAATGCTACACCTACATTCCCAGCTACGTCGTGGGTGCGAGCGGAACTGACATCAGTTTGATTCACACGATTCTGCCGGCCGACTTCGAAGGCGATAACCCAATCCCCTCGACCACGGCGGGCGAATATTTTCTGGCGCAGGTAAATCCGAGCAATGCAGGAACCAATAATCCCTGCTCGGCTTCGCCTTGCACTTCAAACGAACTCGCCTTCTGGACCTGGTCCGGATTGACCAGCGGCGCTGGGCCGACATCATTGCTTGTCAAATATCATGCCTATACGCCGGGGTGTTATACACCTAAAAACCCAGCCAACACCTATTGTGTTCCCGAGCCGTATGGCAAGTTTATCGACAGCATCGGCGACCGGTTGATGTCCCGCCTGGCGTATCGCTACATGACTACCGGATCGGTAGGCGAGTACCTTGCCGTTACCAGCACGGTGCAGGAAGCCGCCAGCACACGCCGCACTGGAGTGCGTTATTACAAGATTAAGGCTGGCAAGACTCCTTCTACCGTTTTCCTCGGCGATCTTCAGGACACAACGAATTACTTCTTCTATTCCGCGCCCAGCGTGGCCATGGATGCCAATGGCGATCTTGGCATCACCTACACCGTAACCGGAAATACCACGCATAGCAGCACCCAGAACTACGACCCTTCGCCCTACTTCGTCACCGTGAGCTCCACTGGCGTGCAAGGTACGCCGGCGGCGATTCTGCCCAATAGTGGCAGCACAGGCCAGGATGAAACCGACGAGTACTGGGGTGAGTATGTCAGCGTGAGTTCCGATCCGAACGACGATATGACATTTTGGGCGGTGGACGAATACATTAAGGGTAATCAAACCAGCGGTTGTGCCGCTTCCAGTCCAACCCGACCCGGCTGCACCTGGGCTTCGAGGATTTTCACTTGCGAAAAGGGATCCGGTTGCTAGCGCGATTGCAGCAGTTCTGTTAGATTCCGGTAGTGAGGCCGCTTCATCCAGAGTCTCACTACCGGTTGTGTTTTTGGTACATACGACGCGTCTCCCCCAGAGACAGACCGTCTCCGTGTCGCAGCGATAGCTTGACTGAACCATTTTTGCGACATAGCATTTCGAAAACCCTGCATCGTAACGTTTTCAAAAATCTTAGGGAGGCTGAGCGCGCAATTGCCGGGCATCCATACCTGGCGTTGCGATGACATAATCGCCCGCACGAACCCCCGTGAAAATCATACTGGTGCATAACGCGTATCAGCAGCCTGGGGGAGAAGACGTTGTTTTTGAGCAGGAATGCGGGATGCTGGAGCGGGCCGGGCATCAGGTGGTTGCCTACCGCCGCAGTAACTGGGACGCCGAAGCCTTCCACCGAATTAAACTGCTGGGGCTCGCCAAACGAACCATCTGGGCGTCCGATTCGCGCCGTGATTTCCAGGAGCTATTGCGCCAGGAAAAGCCCGATCTCGTCCACGTACACAATACATTCGTGATGATCTCGCCATCGATCTACTCGGCCTGTTCGCAAGCCCGTGTGCCGGTGGTGCAAACCCTCCACAACTACCGCCTGCTTTGCCTGGCGGCGAATTTCTTCCGCGACGGAAAAGTTTGCGAGGAATGCCTGGGAAGATCTTTGTGGCCGGGAGTGCGGCACGCTTGTTACCGGGATTCGTATTCCGCTTCCGCAGTGGTCGCCACCATGCTCACTTCGCATCGCGTGCGGCAAACCTGGGATCGCGAAGTCTCCTCATTTATTGCTCTCAGCGAATTTGCCCGCAATAAGTTCGTTGAAGGTGGCTTGCCAGCGGAAAAAATCTTCGTCAAGCCCAACTTCGTTTATCCCGATCCCGGAGCGCGCACCGTGGTTGGCGACTATGCTTTATTTGCGGGCAGGCTTTCGCCGCGCAAGCGGATCGATACGATGCTGGCGGCATGGAAGCGGCTCTCGCTGCCGATTCCTCTGCACATCGTAGGCGATAGCTCGCAGCGCGAGCTGTTGCGAGCCGAAGTGGCTCGACAGGGGTTGAGCAATGTGCACTTCAAAGGACAGTTGCCGCGCGAAGAGACGCTGGCCGCCATCAATCATGCGCGCTTTCTGGTCTTCGCCAGCGAGTGGTACGAAAATTTTCCCGTCACCATTGCCGAATCTTTTGCCTGTAGCACTCCTGTCATTTGCAGCCGCCTTGGCGCCATGGAGGAAATCGTCAGCGACGGGCGCACCGGGCTGCACTTCAATCCCGGCGATCCTGAAGATTTGGCTGCTAAAGTGGAATGGGCATGGAATCATCCCGATCAGATGCGGGTTATGGGATTACAAGCGCGTTCGGAGTACGAAGCGAAGTATACGGCGGAGAAAAATTACCCGCAACTCATGAAAATTTATGAACGGGCGCATCAAATGGTCAGATAACGGGTTGTAACGCAGTTGCATACGCAAGCGAGCAAACGCACGTTATTGCGCCGAAAAATATGCGGCGCATCACGCAGGTCCGCCCCAGATCCTTGGTAATCAAAAAACGCTCGCGCAGGATGGCGTCGGGTTTCACGGCTGGCTGCAAATTGCTTCAGCTTGACGAGGTGAAAGCCGACAACATAGCATTTTGGGCACGGTAAGCTCCCGTCTCAGCCCTGTACCAGATTAGAACTTAACAATTGAATCGTTGAAGCAGAGTGGCAGTTCACACCCAGAAACGGGTGAGAAAGAAACCCCGGGATTTGTGAAGATCGCTTTAGTTCATAACGCCTATCAGCAAGCTGGAGGTGAAGACGCGGTTTTCGCGCAGGAACGCAAGATGCTCGAAAACGCGGGCAACGAGGTTGTCGCCTACTGCCGCACGAACTGGGACACGGACAGTTATCGCGGCCTGCACCGCATCGGCCTGGCAAAACGAACCATTTGGGCTTCCGATTCGCGGCGGGATTTTTTAAAGCTGCTGCAAAAGGAAAAACCGGAAGTAGTTCACGTTCACAACACCTTTGTGATGATCTCGCCCTCGATTTACTCGGCCTGCCAGGAAGCTGGGGTGCCGGTCGTACAGACCCTCCATAATTACCGCTTGCTCTGTCCGACCGGGACATTTTTTCGCGATGGCAAGCTGTGCGAAGAGTGCCTGCAAAGTTCGCTGTGGCGGGGTGTAGAGCACTCCTGCTACCACGATTCTTATACGGCAACCGCGGTGGTGGCCATGATGCTGGCCTATCATCGCCTTCGCGACACCTGGAAGAGAGAAATTGCCAGTTTTATCGCCTTGAGTGAATTTGCCCGCAGAAAATTTATGGAAGGCGGGCTGCCCGGAGAAAGAATTTTCGTCAAATCAAATTTTATTTCGCCCGACCCCGGAGCGCGAACCGGCATTGGCGATTACGCTTTATTCGTGGGACGGCTCTCTCCGGAAAAAGGTGTACGGACGATTGTGGCCGCATGGAAAAAGCTTACCGCTCCTGTGCCTCTTATCATTATTGGAGGTGGGCCGGATTTGGAAGAATTGAAGGCTCAAGCCGCCAGCGCGAAACTTCCCATTGAATTTAAGGGACAGATGCCACGCGAGCAAACGCTCGCCGCCATCAACAACGCGCGTTTTACGATTATTCCCAGCGAATGGTATGAGACTTTTTGTCTGGCGATAGCCGAATCTTTCGCGTGCAGCACTCCCGTGATTTGCAGCCGCATGGGAGTGATGCAGGAACTCGTGGATGACCGGCGGACCGGCCTTCATTTCACCCCCGCCGATTCCGAAGATTTAGCCAGCAAGGTGGACTGGGCGTGGAGCCATCGCGATGAAATGCGGGATATGGGAATCGCGGCGCGGAAGGAATATGAAGCAAAGTACACGGCGGAGAAGAACTATCCTCAGCTGATGGAAATTTACCGCCGCGCCGTGGAGAATCATAAAACTGCGATTTGATGTGCGCTGCTTTTACCGGCACGGTTGATATACATTGAGCAGTAACCTATGTATCCCCCCAAGCTCAAATTAAAACTCCTCCGGATAACAGTAATCGCGGCATTTGTCGCGACTCTTTCAGTATCATTTTTTCCCGGGCGGTGGTCGTCCGCGCAATCGTCCGATCATCTCACCTTGAATCCATCAGCAACTCCTGTTCCCCGGGAGTATTTTGGCCTGCATATTCATCGCGCTTTCTCGACCACGCCGTGGCCTCCGGTTCCATTCGGCAGTTGGCGCTTGTGGGATGCCAAGGTGCATTGGCCGCAAGTGGAGACCGCGAAGAACCGATTTGATTGGACCATTCTCGACCGCGAAGTCGATCTTGCCGAAAAACATCACGTCGACCTTTTGCTGCCGTTCGGCTTCACGCCCGATTGGGCCTCGGCCTCGCCCGCTCAGACAGCGCTGAGCCGCTTTCATCCCGGCGGAGGACGTCACGAAGTGGTGGGCGACATCGCCGATCTGGAAGATTGGCGAAACTACATCCGTACGCAGGCGCTGCGCTACAAGGGACGGATTCAATATTACGAAATCTGGAACGAGCCTAATCTTCCGGAGAACCGCATTATTGGAACTCCCGAGCGAATGCTGGTGCTGGCGAAGGAAGCCTACACCACGTTGAAGCAGGTCGACCCCAATATTAAGGTTATCTCTCCATCGCCCGTGGATCGAAACGGAATCGAGTGGCTGGATCGTTATCTTGAGATTGGCGGCGGACAATACGCCGACATTATCGGCTACCATTTCTACGTGCGCACACGGCCGGAGAGTATGTTGAATATCATTCTGCCAGTGGAAGAAGTGATGAAGAAACATGGCGTGGCCGACAAACCGCTATGGAACACGGAAGCCGGCTGGATCAACAATCCGCGCACTGAGCACATCGATCTGATGTCACAGGCTCCGGGATGGGCCGCACGCGCGTATATCTTGAACTGGGCGGCTGGCGTACAGCGCTTCTACTGGTATGCGTGGGACGATGATGGTGGCGACAGCATCCCTTTTACCGAGGAAGATCAGGCGACGGCTACGATCTCGGCCCGCGCTTACGGGGAAGTTCAAAAATGGCTGGTTGGCTCGCGCGTGGACTCATGCCAGAACAACGAAGACCGCACCTGGGTGTGTAAGCTGACCAAAGAATCATCCACCGCGGCATGGATACTGTGGAATGAAGATCACAAAGTGACATTCGACGTGCCCAAGGCCTGGCAGGTACAAAGCTGCATCAAGCTTTCCGGAGAAAAATCTGCGTGCGGCGCAGGTGGCTTAGAGGTGGGCGAAATACCGATTATGATCGAGGCGGCATCGGCTCGCCGATAACGTTCTCCTGCACGTTCCTTCTCTAAGACTCTGGCAGCTCACCCATTTGTGCTACAAAGTTGGCGAGCCCTCGTAGGCCTTTTGCCTGCAAAATCGGGAAATTTCAAGCGAAACTTTTGGCTCTATGGCGGGTTGGTATGCTCTGGAGCAATCCACTTCAGATTAGGATCGGATGTATCTCGGGAGTGTGCGTATTCGCACATCAACTAAGGGGCAACATATGAGCTTGAGCGGGTTCCGTCAATGGTCTCGCATCACAGTTACAAATTATGTGCAGATTGCTGTCGGGATCACCCTCGCGGCCATTATGACGGCCTGCGGAGGCGGATCATCACCCTCATCCGAAAGCACCAGCCCGACAGGTCCTACTCCTCCAAATTGCAATAGCCCAGCCATAGCGTCGCCGGTTTTGAGGCCTGCCACCGCCCATGCCGCAGCCGCTACACCTCAGGCTCTTTCGGCGCTGTCCCCGGCATTTTTTGGCATGCAGGTCGATGTACAAGCGCTGCCCGGCGGAAATCCGCCGCTGCCATGGCCTACATTTCCGTTTGGAACCCTTCGAATGATGTCAACCGAGACCCGGTGGTCAGACATCGATCAAGGCGATGGCAATTATGACTTCACCATGCTCGATCAATGGCTCAACATTTATTCATCGCATCAGCCTTTGAACATCATCTTCGTTCTCTATTCCACTCCCAGCTATATTTCGAGCAACCCGACCGATGCCTGCGTTTTTGCCGGAAATACCAGTGGTCATAGTGCGGGTTCATGCGATCCTCCCGCCGACGTTTGCTCGGATGGAACGGGAACGGATGCGAGTTTCACCAATTTTGTGGCGGCTGTAGCGCAACACGTTCAGAGCCAGAGTGTCCCGATCAAGTATTGGGAGGTCTGGAATGAGCCGAATGACACCACGTTCTGGAATGGCACCCTCCCTCAATTGGCCCGAATGGCGCAGGACGCCCAATGCGTCATTGAAAATACCAACTGCAACTCGCTGACTACTTATCCTGCGAGAGGTGTTATCTCCGGCGGAATGATGTTGTCTCCTCCGCCGGTTACCTCCAGCGATGAAAGCAATACGTCGCTGAACTCCGACGGCGGATGGCTAGCCGCATATATAGCGGCCGGTGGCGATCAGTACGCCGACATCATCGATTTCCACGGCTACGTGGCAAACAACTCCAATAATGACAATGGGCAGGCCGAGGGAGTGGTTGGCGTCGCGCAATCGATCCTGCAAGCCCTGCCGGGCACAGGGTCTGCGTCCAAGCAGGTTTGGGATACGGAAATCGGTTTTTCACCAACTATCATCACCGATCCTTATACTCAGGCGAGTTGGCTTGCAAGAGCTTACCTACTGCAAGCTGGGCTGGGAATTGTAAACGTGGATTGGTTTGAATACGGCGCAACGAACGTTGGAACTCTTTATATTCCGGGAACCGGTCTGAATACTGCTGGTGAAGATTACAGCGTGCTTTACAGCTGGCTCGTTGGCGCGACTCCGACTGGCCCATGCACGTCCTCCGGCACCGTTTGGACCTGCGGTTTCACCTTGACCGGCGGTGCGCCCGCCGAGGCTGTTTGGGATTCGGCGCAGACATGCAGCAATTCCAGCGGAAGCGAAGTCTGCACCTTCAACACTACTTTTACCCCCGGTTCTCCGTATACCAAATATAGCGATCTGCAAGGAGATCCGTCGCAGGCGATTTCCGGCTCAATTCCCATCGGAATCGAACCGGTCTGGTTGCAATAGCCGATTATTGGCTAAACAGACAGCTTTTGCTTTCATAGAGCCGACGCTAAAGCGTCGGCTTAATTTTTCCCCCAGATTTCCACAGCCCCCAAGCGCACCCATGGGTCTTAAGCCCTTCCCATTTTGAGCTGATGTACCTCAGGACACGCTTAAACGTGTCCCTTCGGCACCTAGCTCCAAACCCCTGTAATCCCTAGAGTAAGCGAGTAGTTCAACAAATCGTCCACTTGAGGAGTGCCATGTCCCCCGTGACTATTCTTCAGGCCAGCCAGAAGGGCCTTTACAACCGCAAGTTCAATTCTTTAACCATCGCTTTCATTCTTTGTGCGTTTTTAGCGATGGGAAAGAACCTTGCCAGCGCCGCTCAAACGATTCACGTCTATATCACTCCCAACACCGCCAGCGTCCCTTCGCGGCTGACGCAGCAGTTCACCTCGAAGGTGACGAACTCAACCGACACAGCGGTGACCTGGTCCACAACGCAGGGATCGATCAATAGTTCTGGGCTTTTTACCGCCCCATCCGTGAGCACGGATACGACCGTCACTATCACCGCGAAGAGCCAGGCTGACCCGAGCGATTCCGCGACTGCGACTGTAACTGTAACGCCGCCGGTGAGCGTTTCCGTTAGCCCGACGAGCGTGACCATGAACGCGGAAAAACAGCAGGCATTTACCGCGACTGTGAACAACACCGATGTAACGCGCGTGACCTGGACCGCGACGGATGGAACAATTTCCGGTGGAGGCATGTTTACCTCGCCGAACGTAACGCAAAACACGATGGTTCGCATCACCGCGACGAGCGTGGAAGATCCAACCAAGTCGGCCACGGCGACCGTCACGGTAATGCCGCCGATTAGCGTTTCTCTCACTCCGGGAACAGCGACAGTAACTTCAGCCACCAAGCAGCAGTTCAATGGAACCACCCAGAACTCGACGAACCCGGCAGTAACCTGGACAACGACAGCTGGAACTATCTCCGGCACGGGCATGTTCACTGCGCCGCAAACTGACGTGCAAACCTGGGCCACCATTACCGCAACCAGCGTGGAAGATCCCAACCAGGCAGCCCACTCAAAAGTGACAGTCACACCGCCAAGCGAGCCTCCACTGACGATCACCACTTCGGCGTTGCCGATTATTCCGGTGAACTCCACCTATCCGGTCGCAATGAGCGCCACCGGAGGTTTCACTCCGTATACGTGGACTCTGCTTTCCGGCCCGCTGCCCACAGGATTGACGCTCAACTCGAACGGATCGCTCTCTGGCGTACCGACGCAAATCGGAAACTTCCCACTTACGTTTGAAGTCACCGATTCCGGCAATCACAACAGCCGGCAAAGCCTGCAACTGACGATCAGCGGCTCGGCAAAAGGACAGACCATTCCGCTCACCAATTTTGGCTTGCATATCGATTATGTAGGCACGCCGTGGCCCACGATCTCCTTCGGCGCGCAGCGCTTCTGGGACAGCGACACCGCATGGGCGCAAATCAACACCGCTTCCGGCGTTTGGGACTGGACCATGACGGACACCCGCATTAACGCCGCGCTCGCCAACCACGTCGATATTTTGTTCGATCTGGCGCGTACCCCACCATGGGCACAGTGCGCAGGCAATGACACCTCCTGCGGCTCCGGCCAGGGCGATTCGGTTTGCAACAGCTACAACCAGGGCGGCTGGCAGGGCGGTCCGGGACAATGCTACCCGCCCGGCGACCTCAACGTGGATGGCACCGGCGCGAACCAGCACTGGATCGATTGGGTAACGGCTCTGGCCACGCGCTACAAAGGCGAGATCAAGTTCTACGAGATCTGGAACGAGCCAACAGCGCCCATCATGTGGCAGGGCACCACCGCGCAACTTGTGAGAATGACGCAGGACGCGCGTTGCATCATCATCGGCACGGGATGCAGCCCGCTGAGCACCTACACGCAGAAAGCGATCGATCCTTCCGCGCAGATTACAACTCCGGCCTATGTGACCGACACCGGAATTAACGTGGCTACGGCGATGAACGAGTATCTCTCAGCCGGAGGCGGCCAGTACGTTGACGTAATTTCCTATCACGGATACGTACAATGGCCGGCGCCGCCGGAGGACGCCGTGACCGACGCCGCGCCGTTGCAGAATGTTCTGGCTACGGCGGGCCAGGGAAATAAGCCGCTGTTCAGCACCGAGGGCGGTTACGGTGCGAAGGTTCTCATCACCGATACCGATCAGGAAACGGCTTGGATCGCGCGCTTCGTGCTCCTGATGCAGTCGATCAATGTGGCGCGGTCTTACTGGTACGCATGGGACGGAGCCACAACGCCGTTCTGGTATCCGACGACCGGCGTCGACATCGGCGGCACCACCTACAATGAAATGACCGCCTGGCTGGTGGGAGCAACTTTGAGCTCGCCTTGCTCCGCCGTCGGAACCGTCTGGCAGTGCGGCTATACGCGGCCGGGCGGCTATAAGAGCATCGCGGTATGGGATACGTCGCAGAGCTGCAACAATTCAGTGTGCACTTATTCCAAGTTCACCATTCCCGCAGGCTATGACTACTCCACGACCATCGCGGGCGTGAAAACCCAGACCAACGGCTCAACGGTGCAGATTGGCCTCAAGCCGATCCTGCTATCAAACCAATAACTCTATTCCTCCTCATCCATCACTTCGGGACAATTCAGGCCGCACCAGGGGCCTGGATTGTCCCAGATTTTTTGGAATGGAGAAATTCGCCCCGGGAGAATGAGTGGACGAGAGAAAGCGTGGGTGGATTTACAGTGAAGCGAAAGGCAGGATTTCTACGAGGAGACTTTTGCGGCAGAGTACTCAGCTGCGAAAGGTCGATTCTGGAAAGGAACTTTGGAGAGAAGGAAATTGTTGATCATCAAGGCGTCGATGCCCGAGCAATAATAACTTCGGATCGCATCGAGCGGGCTGACCACCAGGGGTTCGCCGAAAAGATTGAACGACGTGTTAATCAGGATCGGCGCGGGAGCGTACAGGCCGAAATGCTTGAGCAAGGCCCAAAGCTCAGGATTGACGCGCTTTTCCACGAGATGCAGGCGGACAACATTCCCCGGCAGAACGAAGGCTTCCGGCAAACATTCCACATCCGGGCGTACGCGCGCCATGGAGCTCATCGAGCGGCAAAGCTGCGAGCACTCGAAATATCTGGGAGCGTCCTCTTCGGGGATGGAGAGCGCAAAGGGCCGGAACCATTCCCGGTGCTTGATGAAGTCGTTGAGATTTTCTTTTACGTAGGGCGCCCACGGAGAAGCCAGCACGCTGCGGTTGCCCAGCGCGCGTGGGCCAAACTCAGCCGCGCCCTGGAACCACGCGATGATCTTGCCCGCCTGGAGAAGCTGAACGACGGTGTCGGATCGGCGCTCTTCCGTAGTTTGCAGCGAAGCCCGGGCTTTGCAGTTCTCCAAAATGTCTTTGATCTCGTGCCGTGAGTATGCCGGTCCAAGATATACGCTGTTGCTGTTTTCTCCGGATGCGGCTCCGAGGGTTTCACGATGCATCAGCAACGCTGCGCCTACGGAACATCCCGCATTGCCGGCCGCTGGGGGAACAAACACCTGGTTGAATCCGAAATGCCGTTCGATCGCGTGAACAAGCAACGGATTCTGAAATAAACCGCCGGATAAACAAACTGTATCGATTCCCTGCCGTTTTTGAAATGCCTCGATGGTTTCGACCACGATCTCGGTGCAAACTTGCTGAATGCTTGCTGCCAGTGCGCGCTTTTGCTCGTCCGTCAGAGATTGGCTATGATCAGCAATTCCAATCCGGTTGTAAAACTTCTGCGCCAACACAAAATGGCCGCCATCGCTATGGCTCAAGTAGCTGCGATCAATGCGCGGCAGGCCATCGGAATTCCTGCGCAGTATGTCACTAAATACGTCCTGATATTCCGGCTTGCCTTCGAGACTGAGCCACTGCGTCTTATGCTCGTCAACATGCGGAGTGAATCCCAGGATCCCCGTCACCTTCGAATAGAGCCAGGCCAGCGAATGCGGATATGGAACGGTACGAACCGGACGAATGCGGTTGCCTTCGCCCACCGCTAACATCGCCGATGTGCCGTCACCTTCTTCGTCCATTGTGAGGATCAAGGCGCGCTCAAATGGCGACAGGAAAAAAGCATTGGCGGCGTGGCAGAGATGGTGCTCGAATTGAACAATTCTGGTGGATTGCGGTTTATCGGGGTGCCCGAGAACTCTAAAGTTGCCCAATTCACTCGCAAAACGGCCGGCTTCGCCGACCTGCCAATAAGCGGCGGCGATGGGTGATGCTGGAATAATTCTTGTTCCCGCCCACGATCTGCGCAGCCAGCCTTGCAATGGACGGCTGGAAACGGCAACATAGTCGAGGTCGCCCCAGCTCACTCCGGCGCTTTTGAGGCAGAATAGAATGGCGGCATCGGGCACGCCGCTGGTGTTCTTGGAGCGCGAGAGCTTGCTTTCTTCCACGGCCGCGCGCACTACGCCATCCTCAAGCAATGCGGCTGAGGTGTCGTGCGTAAACGACGATAAACCGAGGATGCGCATAAGCTAGTGACGATCTACTTCAATTCAGATATTTCCACGCGCCGCAAAGCCTCTGCCTTGGCAGGCGTTTTGGCCGGACGTGCCTGCGCCGGCTCTGCGTTAGCTTTCTGATGCCGGCGATTCTTGAACGCACGATAGCTGTTCAGCCAACTGAGGGGTGCGTAACAATAAACGAACGCCGTAAACCCATCCAGTATACGCAGGCTGCGATAGAGCGCATCGTCCAGGAACCTTTCGCCTGCGCCCGGGTGATCGGAAGCCGCTGCTTCTTCCGGATATCGCGGCCATTCGCCGCTATAGCGCTTCTTCCAGTAGCTGACGTAGCGATCGATTTTCCGCTTCAGTTTTGCAGGCAGAACTTCCGCGCGCTCCGTGGAAGACACGATGGTTTCCGCTTTGACGAATTCATGGTGCGAGCCTTCATAAATTGCGGAGCGGTCGGAACCCTGCAAAGAACACATCTTCGGGTCGAACGGTATTCCGAGAAAGTCGCAGATCCCCGTCATCACCCGGGTCGAGTCGCTCACCATTTCTTCGTATTGAATCTGGTGAACCGGAATGCCTTGACGAAGCAGCGCATCGCATTCCTGTTTGAGCTTATGCGTGCCAATCACTGCCCGGTGTTCAATTCCGGGCTTGGCGAAGAATGTGGCGGCACGGCTAGCGCGGATGATACTGCGGCAAATGGCGGCAGGATCCCTCCAGATAATAATGAACTGTGCGCCGGGAAATTCCCGTGCCACCTTCTGCAACGAGTCGAAATAATCGGGCGACTTTTCCCCGAACACGCTTGCATCCCCCGCATATTCCTTCCATACAGCCGTTGCGGCGGTGGGAAGATCGGGCATGTCCACGGAAATACTGCCGGCCGAAATGTCATGGCGGGAAAGAGCCGAGTTCCAGAACTCCCACCGCGTCTGCCAGTCACGTTTGCTGCTTTTACTGGAAAAAAGCGGACGCAGCAAAAGCAAATCGCCCTCGTACATGAGGGCGATCTGAGGATGCTGGTTGAGCAGCGTGTAGAGCAACGACGTGCCGGAGCGCCAGATGCCGATTACAAATGTGGGTCCCGAGGATGGTTTGTTCGTCATTGCTTTTTAATTATTTGCACATCGCTAGCGAAGTTAAATTCCCCACCCTGTCACTGCGCGACAAGGGTGGGGTACCCTTGGTTTAGTCTCCGTCGACGCTGGCGAGTTCCGGCACATCCGCCGTCACCTGCGAGCGAATCCACGGATAAGTCTTGCGCAGGCCGGCGTCGAGCGAGATGGAAGGCTCCCAGCCCAGTACTTTGCGCAGAAGCGTATTGTCGCTGTTGCGGCCACGCACGCCCTGCGGACCGGTAAGGTTGTGGCGCTTCACCAGCTTCTTGCCGGCGATGCGCGAGATGATATCCACCAGGTTGTTGATAGTGGTCAGTTCGTCTGTGCCGAGGTTGAGCGCGTCGCGATGATCCGAAGCCATCAGACGGATCAGGCCTTCCACGCAATCATCGACATACATGAACGAGCGGGTCTGCTCGCCGTCGCCCCAGATTTCGATATCGCCACCGTCTTCGCAAAGAGCGACCTTGCGGGAGATCGCAGCCGGGGCTTTTTCTTTTCCGCCTTCGTAGGTGCCGAGCGGCCCGTAGACGTTATGGAAGCGCACGATGCGGGTTTCGAAAGCGAAATCTTTATAGTAATAACGGCAGAGCTCTTCGGCAAAGAGCTTCTCCCAGCCGTAACCCGGCTCGGGATCGGCGGGATACGCGTCTTCTTCCTTCAGCGCGGTCACATTCGGATCCTTCTGCTTGGCCTGGTTGTACACGCAGGCGGAGGAAGAAAACAGGAAGCGCTTTACGCCATTCTTATAGCTGGCGTCGAGCATGTGGGCATTGATGAGAATGTTGTTGCGGCTGATATCGGCGTGATTGGCTGTGATGTAGCCGATGCCGCCCATATCGGCAGCGAGGTTGTAAACCTCGTCGATGCCACCGCGCGTGGCGAGCAGGCAGTCTTCGATCCGGCGGAGATCGAGCACTTCCATCTCATCGGCGGGACTGGTTTCGTACTCAGGCAGCTTAAGGTCGGCGCCGCGTACCCAATGGCCGTCTTTCTTAAGTCTCTTCACGAGGTGATGCCCAATAAAACCTCCCGCACCCGTGACTAAAATTCGTTTCTGCTTGCCCATACCTCGTAGCCTCCTGGTTAATTTGAGAAATCTGAATCGAACTTTTTACTGAAATTTCTTGCGATCATTCTGGTACCGCTGGAGCCGTTACCTGCCTCTTGAATA
Source organism: Candidatus Aquilonibacter sp. (assembly GCA_035486715.1). Lineage (GTDB taxonomy): Bacteria > Acidobacteriota > Terriglobia > Terriglobales > Acidobacteriaceae > Sulfotelmatobacter. Next base: position 260,521 of record DATHMV010000042.1, on the reverse strand, counting down.
TCGAAGGAACGATGTGCTCCCGCCAAACAGCCCAAACAAAACTGGAGCCCACCACCAAATATCTGCGCCACAACCTGCGCGGTTCGAGAATCAGACGGAAGAGCCATTCGAGGCCGCGATCCTGCATCCACACCGGAGCGCGCTTCAGCCGGCCCGTATTCATATCGAACGCGGCTCCCACGCCTAACATCACGGGCACATTAATTTTGTCGCGGTGTTCATACATCCATTTTTCCTGCTTCGGCGTGCTGAGGCCGACCCAGAGAATGTCGGGCTTCGTCTCCTCAACTAACTTCTTCACTTCTTCCTCTTCCGCAGCATTAAGAGGACGGAATGGCGGGCAGTACGTTCCGGCGATACGAATGCCGTGCTTCTCATGCTCGGTTTTCGCCAGCAGATCGGCGATACCGGGCACTCCTCCGTAGAAGAAGTGGCTATATTTCGAACCGGTGGCCTGGAAAAATGCCTCCATCACCTCCGCGCCGGGAGTGCGCCGCTTCACTTCGCCGTGGCCCTGCAAGCGTCCGAGCCAAACCAAAGGCATGCCGTCGGGAATCACCAGGCCTGCCGCATCGAGAATTCCGCGAAAGTAGGGATCGGTCCTGGATTCAGCCACGCCATGCATGCCGGTCACCGCAACATAGTTGGTGGCGGAGCGGTCGCTGATCCACTTCTCCATCACTTCGATAATGTCGGGAATCTGCACCGCGTTCACCCGGACTCCCAGTACACGAAAAGTAGGAGTACCAGACTTGCGCTGCTTCAACTCGGCTTTTTCTGTCGTAACCATTCTAGGGTCGTCTTTCCTACTGCGGGGGAGTGAACAACTAGACTTCTGTTTTATCGAGAATAAAATTCTCCAAAATCAACGAATCCATGCCGCTCTTGGAGAAAGTGCTGAACGCGTTCGCCGGAGTGTTCACGATCGGCTCACCCTTCAAGTTGAACGAAGTATTGAGCACGATGGGAACGCCGGTGGCCTGTCCGAAGCGCTCGATCAACGAGTAATAGCGCGGGCTATGCTCGCGGAAAACGGTCTGCAGGCGGCCGGTGCCATCCACGTGCGTGATCGCGGGCAGAGTGGTCTTCTGCTCTTCTCTCACCGGCACCACGAATAACATGTAGCGTGCCGGATCTTTTTCCGCTGCACCCGGCAACTCGAAATATTTTTCCGCGTGCTCGGCCAGCACCGACGGCGCAAATGGACGGTAAGGCTCGCGGAACTTGATCTTCGAGTTCACGATGTCTTTCATGTTGGGATTGCGAGGATCGGCAAGAATCGAGCGGCTGCCCAATGCGCGTGGTCCCCACTCAAATCGACCCTGCGCCCAGCCGACAACTTTGCCGCTGGTCAGGCGTTCCACAACCTGATCGAGCAGCGCATCCTGGTTGTCATAGTGCGTGTGCGGGATATTGCTCTGCTTGAGGAAGTCTCCGATTTCCCCCTCGGAGTTCGACCGCCCCCAATACGCGTGCTGCATCTTAAAGTTTCGCGGATTGCCGAGCAACGTGTTGTGCACCCACAGCGCAGCACCCAGCGCTCCGCCGCCATCGCCCGCCGCCGGTTGAATGTAGATCTCTTCAAACGGCGTTTCATTCAGGATGCGGGTATTGGCTACGCTATTGAGAGCCACGCCGCCAGCCATGCATAGCTTCTTCAGGCCGGTGGTTTTGTGGAGGTTTCTCGCCATGCCCAGCATCAGCTCTTCGGTAACTTTCTGAATGCTGGCCGCAATGTCGGCATAGTGCTGGTTCTGATCCGAAAGCTCTTTGAAATTTGCCGGCGGAGTTCCGAAGTATTGCGGGAAGCCCGTGCCTTCGGTAAAGAACAGCATCTTCGGCGGACGCGGCTCGCCGAATAGTGCCGCGAATTTTCTGCTGTACGTTCTCTCGGTGGAATGATGAAAGCTGAAGTAATCCATGTCCAGGGCGAACGAACCGTCCTGATTCTGATGGACGACTTTCCACACTTTATCGACGTACTTGGGCTGACCGTAGGAGGCCATGCCCATGACTTTGTACTCGCCTTCATTCACCTCGAAGCCGAGGAAAGCGGTAAACGCGCTGTACAGCAATCCGATGGAGTGCGGGAAGTCGATCTGCTTTTGCAGCTTGATATCGGTTCCGCGTCCTACTCCGTAGGTTGCAGTAATCCACTCGCCGACGCCATCGACCGTAAGAATGGCCGCTTCATCGAAGGGCGAGCATAAAAATGCGCTGGCCGCGTGCGAAAGGTGATGCTCGCTGAAAAGAACTTTTTCCTTGCTGACGCCCAACTCCGTCTGTAACGTAGACGCAACCCACAGCTTGTCGATGATCCAGGTGACCATCGACTCGCGGAAAACTTTCCATGATTGCGGGTAGGTTTGCAGCACCGACATGAGAATGCGATCCAGTTTGCGAAACGGCTTCTCGAAGAAGACAACGTAATCGAGATCGCCGCCCTGGATGCCGGCCTGATCGAGGCAGAACTGAATCGCCTGCTTCGGATAGTTAAAGTCGTGTTTGATCCGCGTGAAGCGCTCTTCTTCCGCGGCCGCCACGAGCTGGCCGTCGCGCAGCAGCACCGCCGCCGCGTCGTGGTAGTAACAAGAGATTCCTAGAATATACAAGTGGTTATTGCTTTCTGGCCCACTGCATATCAGTGGCCTCATCAGGATGGTCAAGCCATTGGGTCGGACGCTGCTTGATGCGCAGCGGATCCGAAAAGAGGCGGGCGGCTATTCCAAAAGGAAGAACCAGCACCGCGTAGAAAATCGTCAGCAGGACGCGAGCCTGAAAATTGCCGATGATGTGCGCAATCTTCTTCCAGCCTTCCCACAGACGCTTTAAAGCATTCCACATACTTTCTCCTAGAACAGCGTGTAGATGAACGGGGCGATCGCCGAACTTTGCGCGACCACGATTAGCGCTCCCAACAAGAAGAGGCTAAAAATTACCGGGAGCAGCCACCAGCGCTTGTTCCCTACAAAAAATGAAAATAGTTCGCCCGCGATGCCGAAGCGCCGAACCGTATTTTGTATGAATTTCATCACTTCTCTCCTTACAAAATCTGATCAAACTCGTTTAATGGGTCATTGCCACGGATGCCGCGCCGGGTTGCGGCGGAAGCATCCCATGCTGCTGCAATTTTTCGAAAATTCCTTCCGCCGCGACCTGGTGACCCAGAGCGCTGAAGTGCGGATTACACACCAGCCCAAAATACGGCCACTGCAGATGATTCGCGTCGCGGTAGTTCTGCATGTACGTGGTAAGAAAATCGTACGTCACGCCGTTCTTTTGATAAATCTGTTCCAGCCGCTCGTGTTCTTTCTGCGGAACGAACTCCGGCGGAAGCTTCGTGTGAATCTGTTTTTCCAGCCGGGGACGCCACTCCGGATCGACTTCCCAGAAATCCGCCCACGTGATGGCCATGAACTTGGCGCCATCGGCCTCAACCGTATTCTTGGTGAGCCCCATTACCTTGTCGGTCACCTGCCACGCCTTCGACCAATCCGGGCTCAGTGGATCGCCGTACGATCCGTAGAAAACCGGAATCCCATCCCATTTCGTGGGAGAGTAATCGATGCTGAACCAAATCCGTTCCAGGTAGTAGAGCAGTAAAGAATGATTCTCCAGCCAGGTGCGCGGCCCGTTGAACCATCTCTTCTGAACCGGCTGCAAGACCAGATTTCCGTCAGGCCCCAGGTTGTAGTACGGGGCATACCAAGTCTGAATTCCGTAGACTTCCGGCTGAATGATGGACGAATTATTCATCACATCGTTCGAAGTAAAAGTCAGCAGAACCAGATCGGGATGGAACTGGCGAACCTTGTTCTCGTACATCAAAAGTTCCTGCGTAGTGCCAATCCCTTCAACTCCGAAATTCAGCACCTCCGCGTTGTACCCGTGGGCGCGAAGAATTTTCTCCAGCTGAATGTTGACTACTTCGTCGGGCTGCACGTGAACACCTTCCACCACCGAGTCTCCGAGCATCGCGATGCGGAATGTGCCGGGAGGTTTCGCTAGTGTCCGTTCGCGGTCGCGCATGCCGAAGTTGTTAGTCTCCACCAGCCCATGAAAGCAATCTTTGTTGTGGTGAACCGTCTTGTTTGGAATTAATGCAATTCCGATATTCGGGTCATATTCGCGGAAGGGTGAGCTCGAAAACTTGCCCATCGGCATTACGCGCAGAAAAATTTCGCCGGCGCAAGCCAGGCAGAACATCAAAAACACCCACAAGATCAAGGTGAAGACGACCTTCTTCTGCCAGGAAATCGCAGAAGATTGAATTGTGGGTTCCACTTGCAACGGCATCATGACCCTGTAAATTTCGCTAGATTTTTGAATCGATCCGGCCGGTTCCGCCTCGTAAATTTCATCCCCTGCTTTAGCAAATCGAATCTAAAACGATAGCTCTGCCGCTGGCAGTAGTTGGGGGGTTAAATTTGACTGAATCCCTCTTTTGAGGAAATTACCGCGTAAACGCTGAGACGAAACGTGAGTTCAATTCTGCGAGGAGGAGAAAACAAACCCAAGCAATGCTTACCAATATGCCAGCGCCCCCAGCTAGTGTCAAGGAGTCGTTCTGCTCTAACTTGCGCCCAGCTCCCGCTAAATAGACTCATCCCAACAGCCATAAAATCAACTTGTGTTACTACAGTAACCGCATTTGCTACAGAAAGTTCAAGGCGGGGCAATTTGATCTTCCCCCGCCTTGGACTATTGTAATTGCCCCACGCCGCTGCCCTTCGTTACGGAATCGTAACCGGCAACGTTGTCGAGAACTGAATCTGTCCACCCTTCTGAGAGAACAGAGCCGTAATCGTCAACGTGTAGCTGCCTGCCGGAGTTGAGGACGTAGTCACCAACGAGAGCGTGGCAGTTTGCGGCGCTCCCGAGCCATTCAAGGTCACCGAAGTTGGCGAGATTGAGCAGGTCGAGTTGGCCGGCGCACCCTTGCAGCTGAGTCCGATCGCGCCGTTGAAATCCCCGTAAGGAGTAACGGTCACGGTCGATGTCCCAGTTGCGCCCGGGTTCACGGTGATGGAAGTGGGCGACATCGTGGGAGTGAAATACGGACCGTATCCACTCAACGAAACCGTCTGCGCTCCGCCGGGACCGTTGTCGTTGAACGACAGGGTCGCTACCCGCAGATCATAGCTGAGCGGTGTGAATGTGACGTTGACTGTGCAGGTCACGTCCACGCCCAGGTTGACCAGGCTGGTGCAGTTGTCCGTTTCGCTGAAGTCGCTCGGATCTTTTCCCGTAAAGCTGATGCTGGTCAGGTTCAGATCCACGCCACCCGTGCTCTCAAACGTCACAGCCATCGGCGTGCTGCCCTGGTGCAGCGGAGTCGCCGGGAACACCAGCGTTGCCGGGGTCGGAGTTCCCGCGGGCGTCAGGTGAACTGTCCGCACGCGGTTGTTGCCCGCATCGGCAATGTAGAGGTTCGAGCCAGCGTCGACGAACAAACCGTAGTTGGAAAGTTTTGCCGACGTTGCCGGGCCGCCGTCGCCGCTGAAACCGCCGACGCCGTTAGGCAGGAATCCCGCCACGGTTCCAATTGTGTAGGAGCTGGTATCGATGCGTTGAATGACGCTCTCATTGCCCCCGCCGATATACACATTGCCGGAAGGATCGACCGCCAGTTCCTGCGGATTCCACATCCCGCCCTGAAGCGCCGGTCCGCCATCGCCTTGCAGGTGAGCTGCGCCGTTAAGCGCATATGGGCAGATCTCGCCGCTCAGGCAGTTGCCGACTGTGCTCGTTGGCACCCAGCGAACGCGATTGTTTTGGCTGTCATCGATAAAAACATCATTGTTTTGGTCAACCGCGATGCCGGCCGGATGATCAAGCCCCGCTTTAGTCGGTGGACCAAAGTCGCCGCACTTGCCGACAGGATTGTCGCAATCGTTCCCGCTGCCGGCGAACGTTGTGATACTTCCGCTGGCGGCGAATACTTCACGGATTCGCAGGGCTGTGTAATCGGAAATATAAAGGTTGCCCTGGGTATCGAAAGCGATCGCAATCGGATCGGAAAGACTGGCTGAGGTCGCCGCACCTCCATCACCGCACCCGGGAGGAAGTGCGTTGCAGGGAGTGCCATTGCCCGCGTAGGTCGAGATCACGCCTGTGGAAGTGTTCACTTCTCGGATTACGCCGTTGCCCGCATCAGCGATGAAGAGATTGCCGGCCGAATTAAGGATGACCATCGTGGGAGCATCCAGCGTAGCGCTGGTTGCCGGGCCGCCGTCGCCGCTGTAGCCGGCGATGCCGTTGCCGGCCACCGTAGAGATTGAAGCTCCACCCGGAGTGATTTTACGGATTCGGTTGTTGGCGCTATCGGCAACGTAGAGATTGCCCGCGCTGTCTTCGGCAACGTTGTAAGGATCGGCGAAAGTCGCAGAGGTAGCCGGACCACCGTCGCCGCCAGTCCCGCCGCCGGCGAATGTCGCTATATTCCCATTGCCCGCGGCGACTGCGGTGACGACGCGAACGCGCTGGTTGCCGGTATCGGAAATCACCAGGTTCCCCGCGCTATCCAGAAAAACGCTGGTCGGATTATTCAGTTCCGCGCTGGTTGCAGCCGCGCCATCGCCGCTGAAGCCTTCGACCCCAGTGCCTGCGACCGTGCTGATGGAACCGTTCGTGAAGTTGATGAAGCGAATTTCCTGGTCAAAGGTATCGGCGATGTACAGATTGTTGTTCGGGTCGACGAACAAACCCTCGGGCACACGGAATTGCGCGGAGAGCAGCGGGCCGCCGTCGCCGCAAGAGGGGCTTTGCGCCGAATTGCAACCGAGACCAGAGCCGGCAATGGTAGTGATCGTCGCCGGAGTAGTGTTGGCGATTTCACGGATGCGGTTGTCCCGGCTATCGGCGATGTAGATGTTTCCGTTGGAATCGACAGCGATGCCATCGGGGAAGTTCAGGTTCGCCGAAGTTGGCGCTCCGCCGTCGCCGCATTTGCTGGTGGGCGAAGAGCACATATTGCCGTTGCCTGCGATGGTTTGAATATCGCCAGCCGGAATGCTGACACCGGCAATCGTAATCGTCTTCGTCGTTCGGTTGACGACGCGAATGCGCTGGTCGACAGAGTCGGCAATATAGATGTTGCCGTTGGCATCGATAGCGAGCGCGTTGGGCATATTCAACCCAACATTGGTGGAAGTTGCGCTGCCGCCGTCACCGCAAGTCGCAGTCGAGGGTTCGCACTTGGTACCGCTGCCGACTACCGTCTGAATTTTTCCAGTCGAGAACGCCACTTCGCGAATGCGCGACCCGCCGGGATCGGAGATATAGATGTTGCCCTTGGTGTCGATAGCGAGCGCTCCAGGCAGGTCGAGGCCGGCTTTAGTAGCAAGACCGCCGTCGCCGCTATACGTCTCGTAGCCGAGGCCGGCAAAGGTGGTTACCGTGGTCGCATTCGCCTTGAAAACTTCCGTCGAAAACGGTGCAGCGATGTAGGTGTTTCCCGCGGTATCACGAATCGCCGCACTAGGCGCGGGCAAATCGAGAGTAGTGGGAGTAGTGCCGTACGAGCCCCCGCCGGCGTAGGTGCTGATTGTGTTTTGCGCCAATGCGATTGCCGGCGCAAGAGCCAGGCAAAGCACGGAGAAGCCGATGCCGGCAAAAATTACGCTCAGAGACCGGCGGGAAGACAAAGAGAAGTGAGTGTTCACGAAACCTCCACAAAAATCTTTTATTTTTAGAATCTGGGTCTTACCTGCTCGACGACTATCCAGGGGAGATTGCCAGGGCCCGACTGCAGTTCTGCGTGTCTTACTGACTTACGGTTTCAGCCCCTACAAATCCCAAACGAGCCAAAATATTTCCCGCATATCGATCAACCAGTGCGGTCTGCGTTTCGGTAAATCTTTCACGCCAGCCGCCAACCGCGCCGCTGCGGATGAAACGTCCTTTGGCCGAAGCTTTTTGCGGGTTCACTTTTTCCTTGTCGCGCATTTTCTCGACGGAGTTATTCGCGATGGCGCGGCGAATCACCTCCCGCTCCACCGGCACGTTCAGGAATTCCATCATACCCGCCAGCGAATCTTCCGGCTGGCTGCGCATCGCGTCAAAACGGACAAGAAGAATGTCGGAATACCCTTTATCTTTGGCTTCCATCCAGGAATCTACATGAGCCGTCCACGAACCAAACGGATTCACCCGGCCGCGAAGAAAGCGCGGCAGATAAGTTCCGAAATTGTCTTCGGCCAGACCCAACGCCTTCTGATAGGCGAACTCCGAAAGCGCGACGTCGCGCGCATCCCGCACCAGGTAGATGGCTTTGTGATTTCGATAAATCGGAAGAAAAGGCTCATGCGTTTTGATCAATCGCCCTTGATCGCCCAGAACGGGCAACGCGCTTCCCTGCTTGCCAATGTCGGGAACCAGCGAATGCACGTTTTTAAAGCTGGAAGATTGCCCCACCAGAATTTCGTAGAGCATGAAACGCAGCCAGGTGTTGCCGGATCGGGGATAGGAAGCGACAAACACATCCGACGGGCGAAGACCGCGATGGCGGTACCAGGTTAGCGGCTGGTGCACAGGGCTTTTGGCAATCTTGTGACGGACTTTGCGAAGGATGAGCATGAGTTTTTTAATTTAGCTTTATGAATTCAACTTCTATTTAGTTCAGCCAGCATTAGTTGAGCCAGCGAACTCTACTTAACGACGAAGCCGGTACCGCGACGGCAGTTCGCGGAACAAAATGTTCTTCGCTCCGCGCGACTCGCACCGGCGCCGGTGAATGCGACAGCCTCAGCACCTGCGTGCTGATAATGACCATTGCGATCAACATCAGGTAAGAAGCGTCGGGGCGGCCTCCGAAGGTCGCGTTGCACATCGCATTGATGACGAGATTGATGAAAGCGGCCATCGCGCCGACCGCCAGATATCGAATCTCCGGCAACTGCGTATCGCGAACCGCCCGCCACAGATTGCGCACGATCACGTAATTGATGATCAGTATCAATATCAACCCGACAATGCCGTTGTTGTACAGCGTCTCGATATAGCTGTTGTGCATGTGGCTGCTGCTGAAAGGAGTGTCGGGATGGATAACGGCGATGAAGCGCGAGGCGATGAATCCCTGGCCAAGAATCGGGTGCTGCAGGATAAAGGGCATCACGAACGCCCATAGATCGGTGCGTCCGGTGAAGCTCGATGCCTGCTCCAGCTGCATATAACCGGCTGCGTACTGGGCGAGCGCGGTGTACTTCAATGCAATCCCAAGAATAACTGCGGTGCCGGCAACAAATCCGAGCACAGCCTTGAAGCGCTTTTGCAGGCCATAGAACAAGACGCCGGAAATCAGACCGGCCAAAATACCTGTTTTCCCGCCCGCCATCACCATGACGAACAGCCCTGCAGCCGCAACCCAGATTGCCCACTTGGGTTTGCCCTTCCAGTAAACCATCAGGCAGAGAATCGCCAGCAATCCGGCGATACCGGAAATTTCCGTTGGAGCCTCGCGGAAGCGCTGTTCAAGCGCGCCCGATCCGTATTCGCCCGTAGGATCCGGAACGAAGATGGAGCGCAGAGTCGGCAACACGGTAAGAAAAACAAAACCCCAGATCGTGACATTTATGAACGATTTGAGATCTTCCACATCGTCAATCTGCTGCGCGCAGATGTGAATTACTACAACGACCAGCGTCAGCTTGAATGCCCACGCTAAAGAAAATGCCGGATTCGGTGAATAGGCGCAGGACAAAACGCTGAATAGCGTGATCCAGCTGACCCACTTGTAGTCGCCCTGAAACATTCCCCGTAACGAAGTGGGATATTTGAAAACAAAAACCAGGAGCGCGATCAGTGCAATCACCCATAGCACAGCCTGATCGTAGGCCTGCGAGGCGAAGTTGGCTCCGACTACGCTGCTGATGTCGCTGCGATAAGAAAACACTTCCTCGGATACCAGCAGCCCCCACCAGAGAATAAAGGCGAGCCATTTTGCCGGCCGATGCTGCGCCCGGCCATAACCCACCGCAAATACCAGCATCGCGAAGAAGACAAAAGCGGCAACGATCACCGTTGCCGTGCTCGGGTCGGCGAGGAACTCTTTTGCAACCGTAAATAAAATCACGGTACCCAGGGCAAGCGCGATCACCACCGCAAGCGCGCCACGGCGCAAGCCGGATTTTGCTGGAACCGGAAATTTTGTCGGTACCGAATTCATCGTTAAACCAAAAACAGGACCCAAAAGCAGGAATGCCGAACCAGCGAGAAAAAACAGCACCCGGATTTTAACTGGCGCCCGACCCCTTCAAGACCGCTGGAATGGTTTTCATCAGGATTTGCAGATCGAGCCACAGAGACCAGCCGTCGATATATTGCAGATCCAGCTCCATCCACTGCTCGAAAGGAATGCAATTCCTTCCCAGAACCTGCCAGAGACAGGTGATTCCGGGACGCACGCTGAAGCGGCGGCGCTGCCAGTCTTCGTTGAAACCCTCGTAATCGCGCACCGCCATCGGCCGCGGCCCGACCAGGCTCATGTCGCCTTTCAAAACGTTGAACAGCTGCGGCAATTCGTCGATGCTCGTGCTGCGCAGGAATTTCCCAATCGTTGTGATGCGCGGGTCGTTCTTGATCTTGAACACCGGGCCGCTGACTTCGTTCAAATGCTCGATGTCTTTCATCCTGCTTTCCGCATCCGCGGCCATGGTCCGGAACTTATAAATTTTGAAGCGGCGCTTGTTTAAGCCGAGGCGCTCCTGCAGGAAGAAAACCGGACCGGGCGAAGTGAGCTTAATCAGCAGGGCCACAACCAGGAAGAGCGGCGACAGGAAAACCACCAGAATCAAGGAGACGGTGAAATCGAACGCCCACTTGATCATCGCTTCCCAGCCCGCAACCACGGTTCCTGTGGTGTGCGTGATATGCGAATCGCCCTCGAAGTCTTCCGCTTTGGAGCGGGATCGCTTCAAGTCAAAGATATTGGAAACGACGCGCACCAGAATTCCCTGCTCTTCGCAAAGTTCCGCGATTTCCGATGCATAAGAATGGAGCGAGCGCATCGGCAGGGTCACGACCACTTCGTCGACTACATTCTTGCGGAGGAAGCTGCGAAGTTGCGCGAAATCGCAACTGACCGCATAGCCCTGCTCCTTGAATTTCACCAGCCCCGGCCATTCTTCATCCACGAAAGCCGCGATGCGATAACCCAGCCACGGACTTTGCTCGATCTTGCGGGCGAATTGAACCGCCGCATCGTTGCTGCCCACGATGACAATGTTGCGTTGATTTTTGCCTTTCATCCGGAGCCGGCGCAGCACCACACGCACTCCGAGGCGATCGACCGCGGTCAGGAATGTCAAGGACGCCCAGAAGACTCCCGCGAAGATGTAATTGACCATTTCCGCATGGAAGGCAAGCGCGGTGGCATACATCAGAAGCGTTCCCGCTGAGGTTGCTTTGACGATGTCGATCAATTCATCGCGCTTGCGCGAAAGACGCCGCGATTCGTACATGTCAAAAAACCGGAATACGTAATGCCAGCACAGCAGGATCCACGAAAATATAAGGAAGTTCCCAATCTTGATTCTCAACTCCAGGAACTCTCCAAAAGTCACCCGCTTGCTGAAGATGTGCGACACAGTCATGCTGGCCACGCCAAAGCACAGCAGAACGACAAGAATGTCGATGATCTTGACTAAGTTCGAGAGTGTTTTTCGCTGATCGGTACCCAACTCGGAAAACCTCCAAAATCTGTTGCGATGGTGCAGATTAGGGGGATCGCAATAACTATCATGCGAGAAAAAACTTCCTGAGCAAATAGGACGAAAGAGCGATTACCTTTGGTCGTCCTGCGAATCCATAAGCGCGGTCATGGTTCCGGCTGCAGCTTGGGAATGGGATCCATTACTCCCATTCCGGCCGTTGCCATTCCCGTTCCCGTTTCCACCATGTCCCGCACCGAATTTGGCGAAGGGGCTAAGTCTTTGCGGAACGGCCGCCAGCACCGGAATATTCAACTCCGACATGACTTCAGACGGCGTTCGCAACGACGGATCGAGATACTCGATGGTGAATACAACTCCCACACTCAACGTGGCGGCCAGAAGAAGACCGATCACGGCAAATTGCATCCGGTTCCCGGTAGGCAGCGAAGGCACCGCCGGATTGTCGACGATAGCGACGTTCAAAATGCGCTGCTCGTCCAACGCATCCGCCATGCGGGCTTCTTCGCGCTTGCGCAGGTAGAGCAGATAATTGTCTTCGTCCGCTTTGGCAGTGCGGGCCAGATCGTGCTGCGCCAGGTCTTTTTCTTCCAGATCGCGTGCATTTCCCTGGTACATGGCCACGATGGCCTGAGTAGCGGCTTCGCGGGCCTGCAACCCGCTGTAGTCGGCACGGGCTTTGACGAGCTCAGTTCCAATCCAGGAATAAGCCGAATTCTGGTCGGTGACAACATCGCGCAACGGCTTGCTTTCTTCCGTCACAATCGAAGCGCGCGTGTCCTGGATTTGCTTGTCTACTTCCTGCACCAGGCGATAGGTCGGCTGATATTTGGTCAGCAGTTCGGTGCGCTTCAATTCAAGGGTCAGCAGAGCGCTCTTCAAGCCCTGTAGCACGCTAGCATCGTCGGACTCTTTCACCTGCGTGGTGAGGCGCTCCGGAGTAGTACCGGCTTGTTTCTCGAGATCATGAATCCGCTGCTCGGTCGAAGCCAGATCCGCCTTCGTCTGCTGCAAGCTGGCATTGAAATCGTTCAGCTTCTGCAGCGTGATGTCGCGGGCTAACATCGGCGCCACGCCGCCCTGCCCCTGCGCGAACTGCTTGAGCTGGTTCTCTGCGTTGTCGAGATCCTGGCGGTAAAGTTCGGTTTCCTGCTCGAAGAATTTCAACTGTCCCGGTGGGCGATGAACTTCAAGGTGCTTATCGATGTAGCCCTTCGAGAGCGTGGTCAGCACGGCTGCGGCCTGCTTGGGATCGCTCGACTCGTAGCTGACGCTGATCAGGTTGCTCTTCCGGACCGGCTCTACTTTCAGGTTCGTCTTGAGAGCATCCACCGCTTTGGCGATCTTCTGCTCTTCCGTGCGGCCGAACAACCAGCCAGTCAAGCTTTTGTGATGCTGTAAACCACAAGCGACTACGGTCTGGCGCAGCACATCGTCGCTCGTAACCAGGGCGGCTTCCGAATTCAACTGCTCTTCGGTCACTTCGTCGTTGCGGGCCTGCGAGGTCGGCGCGCTCTGTTCCGCCGAGACCACGGGATCGACGCGCTCATGCTTCACCAGAATGCGGGTTTCGGCGCGATAGTTCGGCGGGGTGAATAGGGCGGCCAGTAATGTGCCCAGCAGCACTCCGCCAAAGCATAGAACCAGGACGCGCTTGTGGCGGAAACCAATGGCCAGAATGTCCCGCATGGTAAAGGCGAAGGGCCCAGTGCCTTTTGCCGGAGTGAAGTCGTGATTCGTCATAAATTCGTCGTCTCCATGAAGCGAACGTCCGAAGGAAACCTTCCAGCCACTACGGGGCAATGTTCCCGTAAGCTCCCACACCCGCGTTCGGAATAAAGGGCTTGATCTTGGACAGCATGTTTTTCGGCACAAATAGCTGATCGCCGGGACGAAGCGTCGGATCTTCTCCGAGCTTGCCATCCTTCATCATCTGCTTGACGTTGAAAATTTTGGCCTCGAGCCATTGATCGTTTACGCGCCGGAACAACAATACCTGGGAGTGTTTCGCGGTCTCGTTAAATCCGCCCGCCATCGCAATGGCTTCGGTCAGCGTCACATTGCCGCGCAAATCGTATTTTCCCGGGCGCATAAACTGTCCGCTGGCCGTGAAATAGGGCTTTTCGAAGTCTTTCAACACCACTGAAATCAGCGGATCGTTCAGAATTTTGTCGTAGGAACTGCGCAGGGTCTGTGTAAGCTCGGGCACGGTCTCGCCAGCTACATGCACATCGCCCACGCCCTTCAATGTGATGAAGCCATCGGGCTGCACCGTAACGGTCTGATTGAACTCAGGACTCAGTTCGAAGTTCACATCGAAGGTGTCGCCGGCGCATATAGCGTAACGCGGGTTTCGAGTTTGAAACTGCGTGTCGCTCTTCGTGTCTGTAGTCGAGGCAACGCTGGCGTTTATGACCGACGGCTGCGTCACATTCTGCGCCACGCTGAACGTTGCGATTGCCAACAACAGAATCGACAGCCCTAACATCCGTTTCATCATGAAGATTTCCTCGCTGCGCGCTCACAATTTCGAGCGATATCTCTTGGCCGGGATACGGCTCCGCCCCTTGGGTCCCATCTTTTGAAAAGTTCCGCAAGACGGGCGGGCAACGAATCGATTGCGATTCGACTGCCGGTGATTTTCGTCAGAACGTTGATGTTGCTATGCCTTGGGGAGGAAACCACAACACCGCGGGTGTGTGGTCAATATGACTGTAGTGAGGTTATCCGGGATTACAGATTCTTGCAAGGGGCCAAAGGCATTAGTTACTAATGGCCATTATGGGTGGTTACCAATAGAGATTAAAGGCTCTGACTTTAATAGAGCCTAAAGTATTTATCAAAAGGGCCTTCAACCGTCACATCAAATTGGGGGGCTAGGCTACTGTTTCAATTAGGAAACTTGCGTTCGGCCACTGATTACCTTTCATTGGATATTTTCAAATATTTCCCCAAAACTCCAGCCACTGAGTTCACATTCGGCTCGGTAAACATCGACGGATGATCGCCGGCGATTCGATGGAACTCGATGCCTCGAACCATGCCTTTCCATCCGAGCGCGAAATCAAAATAATCACCCGTGGGCCAGTCGCTCGATTGCAGAAGAACGATTTTGCCTTCATAGGTCTCGGGTTCATAACGATGAAAAGCCGGATGCACGACAGCATCGGCATTATGCATTTTGCCGGCTCTGGTATTGTTGCCCTGATCCGAGGTTAACTGCCAAATTGTTCTCTCCAGTTTTCGCCGCGCTTCCTCCAAACGATCACGAACATAAGCCGACCCGCCGCGCAGATCGGAATTGACGATGTTCGCAAGGTGATACTTGATCCGCCCGGTATAGCGGCCGTCGCGCAGAGGATTTTTGTAATACGCCTGATTGTGCGCGTCGAGCATGGCAAGCAGCGCCACTTCTTCTTTCTGTGCCTGCAGTTGGCGCGCCATCTCGTAAGCGATGACTGCATTGACGCAAAGTCCAGCCAGGAAATAAGGTCCATGCGGCTGAACCTCGCGCATGGCTTTGATCAGAAACGCGGCAATGTCCTCAATACGGTACGGCGTGGGAAGTTTGATTGCGTCGGAAAATGGAATGTCAAGGCCAAGAAAAGGCTGATCGGTTCCCAACTTCTCGGCGAGAAGGCGAAACCGCGGACCTGCGCGCACCCAAAACAAGGGCGGCTGCAATCCCTTAGGTTGAATCTCAATAATGGTCCGCGCCCGCAATCCCTGATTGGGGCTGCGCAGCCAATCCGCCATCATTTCTATGGTAGGCGCCTGAAATATGAAGGCCAGCGAGAGAGGCTGATGAAATTCCTGCTCGATGAGGTACAGCAACTTGGCTGCGAGCAGTGAATGTCCTCCCAAATGGAAAAAGTCTTGCGTGACGTCGGTGCTCTCGGTTCCTAGCACTTCTTTCCAGATCGCCAGCAGCTTGCTTTCAATAGTGTCGCGTGGAGCGACCGGCCCAGTGTGAACTTCCGCCGGAACTTCAAAATGCTGAGACAAAGCCAGTCGATCGATTTTTCCATTCGCAGTGCGCGGCAACTCGGAAACGAATGTGAAAACCGCAGGAACCATATAGTTCGGCAGCCGTGCTTTGAGGAATGCAGCCAGCTCAGCCGCCGAGGTCGCGAATTGTTCGCCCGCCACAACATGTGCCTCTAAACGCTGCTCTTCTCCAACCGTTACCACTGCTTCTTTTACATCCGGATGAGCGCCGAGTGCCAGCTCAATTTCTCCGAGTTCGATTCGCATGCCGCGAATCTTCACTTGCTCGTCCATACGCCCCAGGAATTGCAGATTGCCGTCGGGGAGATAGCGAACCTGATCTCCGCTGCGATACATCTTTGAATTCGAATTCTCCGCAAACGGTACGGGCAGAAATTTTTGCAGCGTCAGCTCTGGACGATTCAAATAGCCGCGGACCACACTTTCACCCGCAATGAAAAGCTCGCCGGAAACGCCGCTCGGGACAGGTTGCAGATTGCGATCCAGAACATACACCTGCGTATTTGCGATGGGACGGCCGATAGGAACGGAAGTGGACCGGCTCTGCGGATCGCAGCGATATACCGTACTCCACACCGTCGCCTCTGTGGGCCCGTACTCGTTGAAGAGTTGCACACTCGGCAACAGCTTGTAATGCAGATCAACCAACTGTTGCGAGCACGCCTCGCCCGCCAGAATTACGATTTGCAGCGATGACAACCGGCTGGTATCGGCCTCCCGAAGCAGCTCGCCATACAACGAAGGGATGGACAAGATATTCGTAATCTGATTCTCGGAAATCAGTTCGGCGATCTGGTGCGCTTCCCAATTAAAGTCCGCGCCTGGCAGAACCAGGCTTGCTCCCAAACAAAGCGAATGAAAGATCGACGCGATAGAACTATCAAAAGCAAACGAAGAGAGCAGGAGGAATTTACTGCCCGTAGCGTCGTAATAATCGAGGCGCGCGCCGGTTGAATTCGCCAGATTACGATGTATAACCTCCACTCCCTTGGGACCGCCAGTCGACCCCGAGGTGTAAATCACATAAGCAAGGTTTTCTGGAGCAAGATTCACCACTGGAGCCGACGCGGACTCTTTTTCAATTTCGTTCCAGTCCGAGTCCAGACGAACGACGTGGATATTTTCTGAAGCGCCGCGGATCCGGGGCAAATGTGATTGAGTTAAAAGAATCGCAGCTCCGCAGTCGTTGAGCATGAACTCCAGCCGTTCGCCCGGGTATGCGGGATCGAGTGGCACATAGGCCCCTCCCGATTTCAAAATTCCTATAATTCCAACCACCATTTCCAGAGTGCGCTCAACACTCAGCGCAACCAGCGATTCGGGGTCGACACCGATTTTTTGTAAATAATTCGCAAGTTGGTTCGCGCGAGAATCAAGTTCGCGATAGGTGATCTGGTTACCTCCACACTTCGCAGCAATTGCGTTAGGATTTTTTTGTGCTTCCAACTCGAAAAGCTTATGCGTGAAAGTGAATGGAAAAACTTTTTCAGTCTGATTGAACTCGACCAGCAGCTCGCGCCGCTCGTGCTCAGGAAGAATGGAAATACTGCTGATGTTCGCTTCCGCATCGGCTACCACGGATTGCAACAGCGCCCGCCAGCATTCCACAAAATTCGAAATGGTCGGGGCATCAAAAAGATCCGCGCTGTAAATAATCCGGCCTGACAAGCCTTCGCTGCGATCGTCGAGCACCAGACACAGATCGAATTTCGAGGTTCGCGTCTCGACGTCAATCGCCGTGAGATCCCATCCGCGATCGACCTCTGCACGTGACGGCTCCAGCGATAGAAGCACACGGAACAGCGGATTTCCGCCAAGAGCGCGGTCGGGATGAACCTCTTTCAGTATCTGATCCAGAGGCACGTTGTCATTCGACAACGCGCCGACAGCGGTAGTGCGCACTCGATCCAACAACTCACGAAAGGTGGGGTTTCCGCTGAGATCGGTTCGCAGAATAATGGTGTTCAAAAAAAATCCCAGCAACTTCTCGGTCCCGGGATGATTGCGCCCCGCAGTGATGCTTCCTACGAGAATATCTTCCTGCCCCGAGTGCCGGTAAAGCAGCGTATCGAGCGCAGCCAATAACGTCATGAACAGCGTGACGCCTTGTTGCCGGCTCAACGAGCGCAAGCTCTCGCTAAGCTCGTGCGATAGTTCGAAAGGCTGCATGGCGCCGCGAAAAGTTTCAGCCCCCGCGCGCAGCCGGTCCGTGGGCAGTTGTAGCACCGGCAGGGAACCGCTCAGATGCCGTCGCCAATACTCCATTTGCCGCTGCGCATCTTCGTCATGCGCGCGCTTGCGCTGCCAAACAGCATAATCGGCGTATTGAAAAGGCGGTTCCGGAAGCGAAGAGGTTTTGGAATTGGAGAAATCCTCGTACAAGCGCACTAATTCGGGCAGAAATACCTGATATCCAGTAATGCCATCAAAAATAAGATGGTGGCAATTCACGAAGAGCTGGTATTCCTCGTCAGCCAGTCTCACCAGGCGGGCGCGAAGCAAAGGCAGCTTCGCCAGATCGAAAGGCTGAAGCGCATCGTCAGACGCAAGCCGTAACGCCGCTGCACTGCGCTCGGATTCGGAAAGATTCCTAAGGTCGTTAAACGGAAGTTCGACTGCGAATGGCGGATGCACCACCTGCACAGGTTGGCCATCGACAATCGCGAACGCTGTACGCCAAGCCTCGTGGCGGCGAATGATTTCGTTGAGGCTCCATTCCAGAGCGCTTACATCAAGCGGCCCATGGCGATGCACCGTGAAGGGTTCGTTATAAAGCGGAAGTTCGGGAGCGAGTTGCGCATGTAGCCAAACCTGCTGCTGCGCGGAGGTTAGCGGGATTACAACTCCGGGATCGCGCCGCGGAATTGTCACAGCAATGCCGGGTTTTTCGGAGCGCTGCTGTAGATACTGCTCCAGCAGTTTGCGCTTCTGATTCGAAATCACTACAGTTTCCGCCATCGCTAATGAGTCGCGCTTTGCGCTGAGGTCTTCGCGGGATTGCTATCGACTTTCGTTTTGCCCTTCATCAAGCCAAGCAACTGTCCATTTGTGACGTATTGCACGCCGCCGTGATTGCCGACATAGGCAAACATCTCGCGCACCTGGGGCCACAAATTAAGTTTTTCAATTTCCCAGGAATGACCATACAAATGCCAGATGCCGCCGTCGCGCAGAACTCGGTCAAATTGAGTTTTGCCGAGTTGCAGCCAGTTGTCGAACGAAAGCAAATCGGGAATAGCTTTGATCAAGGTTCGGAAGGCGCCAATACGAAGCAGGCCACGCACATAATTTGATGGTCTATGCGGATAGGCTTGCAGGGTGGCGGGCATGGCAAACGGATCAAAAGTAGTGCGGGTGGTAAGCGTCTCCGTACTGCGCGCGCCGGTATAGCCTGCGCGCCGGACCGCACTCTCAACTTCACGGTTACGCCGTCCCTTCGGATAACAGAACATGCCGATTTCCGTTCCTACAATTTCCTCGAGCGCAGTTTTGCACCCGCCGATTTCGCGGTCGCGTTCCTGGGAATCGATCTCGGTGAGGATGGCGTGGGAAACGGTATGCCCGCCGAGTTCGAAACCGGCTGAGGAAAGAGTTCGCAAATCGCCACGGGAAAATAGCGAATCGCCGCCCAGCCGGCCCGTGGGAACGTAGAAAGTCCCGCGCAGCGCGTACTGGCTCAACAACTCAGCCAGCTTCAGGCCGCTGCGATCATCGTCGTCCCAACTGGTGGTTACAAACACATTGGGCATGGCTGCCATTTTAGAACGCCGGCGGCATCAATAGGTTTGGAAGGAATGAACTTACTCGGCGTAGAGCGACTGCTGAAGGTTGGGGTCGGGCGTTTTCAGTTCTGAAATTTTTCGTCCAAACAAAATGAAGGCCACAACTACGTAGAGGAAATTCGCGCCAATCATGCTCCAGATTACGCCCTGCAATCCGAAATACCGGGTCGCCGGAACCCCGACGAGGATGGCCACCACGCTTGCCGCTCCATTCGCCACAAATAAGGAACGGGGCGACTCCATAGCGCGCAGAAGAATCGCAGGGCCCAAGCTCGCGCTCCAAATCGTGGTCTCCAACCCGAATAAAGGAATGAGGTAGGCGGACTCCAGATACTTTCCGTTGTAGAGAAAATGAAATAAAGGTTGCTTGAGCGGAATGAGCACGGCCCAATACACAATCGATCCCGCGACAAACAGAAATGCCAGCCGCCGGTTCAAAGCTTTCGCAGCCTTTTTCCCATTCCGATTTTCAACCCGCGCCGCGTAGGGCAAAAACAACATGGACAGTGCGGCGTAAGTCTGCAGCACGGGGGCGGCAAGATTCATCAATGCGCGCAGTTCACCGGCCGTTGCCATTCCCGAAAAACTGCTGACCAGTGGGATATAAACATAATTCGGAATCCAGCCGACCACACACGTTGCCAGCGCCCAACGTCCATATTCCCAATGCTTTCCCCACGTGGCGCGCAAATTGGGCTTGGCGGTTGCGGGCGGCAGCACCATGTTGAGCTGAACCACCATGACGATGCAGCTCACCAGAGCGGCCAGCCCCATGATCAAGAAAGCCTTGAACGATGAAAGCTTTCCCATCCGGTAGACCACAAAAACCCCGCCCACTACCAGCGCACAGTAAAAAGTAGAAGCGAACGCGGCCGGTCCGGGCGAAAGTTTCAAATAAAAACTTCGCCGCGCCATACCGTGCACAAGGATGAAGGGCGTCGCAATCGTCATGCCGGCCAGCGACACTGCCAATATCGGAGAATGCCCAACCACGGCGGTAACCACAGCCGCGATCGCCAGCACGACACACATGACGAATGACAGCGCCCAATGAATCCACATCGTGGTCTTCAAGTAGCCGCGAAGATTATCGCTGAACATCGAGCCGGAAAAAACCGAGAGTGGCTCAAGCAGAAGCGCCTGATAAAGAAATCCCGCCAGGATGAAAAAGCTGAAGGATAAAGCGTAAGCGCCATATTCCGTTGGCGATAACCAACGCGCGAGCAATACTCCGAGCAGGAAATTCGATCCGGAAATAAGGCCGTAGTCGATAATGGCGAGTCCACCCTTGGCTGCCCATTTACGGACCATTCCGAATATGGATTCGCTGTCAGGCGTTTTTTGATTCGGATTCTCCTCCGCAATCGGCAGCTCGGCCAAGGCCTGCGCGCTTTCCCGCTGACTCAGGCCGGGTAGCTCCGCTAGATCGGCCGGATCGTTCGTTGGATTTTTTGGATTCATGAATGAAATTTAGAAAGGTATGAACACATTTAGTTTAGTTGCAGATCGGCTTGCCGCAAAACACTACTCACAGAAACTTCCACCGGCTCTTCCGATTGCGCGCGTTCGAGGCGCTGGCGCAATTCCTGGGCCAGTACCTGCACCTTCGGTTCGTTGAGTACATTGCCATGGTCGCCCTCGATCTCGTGAATCTCCAGCCCGCCGGGAGCATATTTGTTCCATCCGCCGCTCGCATCTTCCAGCCCGCGCAAACCCTTTTCGCTGGCGCGGAACAACAGAATTCTTTCGGGATAGGAACTTAAGCGGTAACGATTCTCCGCCGCCGCACACGCCCGGCGCACGGCTTTCACCGCGGGAGGAAGAAACAGAAAATCGATTCGGTGCTTCAAGCTTTTGCGATACCGTGCCGCCCGTCTCTTCGCGTAAGCGATTTTCTGCGTTGTAGGAAGCGTAAGAAACCGTTCCACCACCGACTTCGATTCGCCCGCGTAAGTATCGAGCAGAACCAAAGCTCTGATCTCTTCACCTTGTGCCAACAGCCGCCGCGCCATCTCTAACGCGACGTAACCACCAAAAGAATATCCGCCCAGATAGTACGGCCCCTCGCGTTGCGCAGCCCGTAAATGCTCCAGGTAAACATCCGCCATCTCTTCTACGCTTTGCAGCGGAAGCTGTGCGCCATCGAGTCCCTGCGCCTGAATGCCGAAGAACGGTTGATCGGGAGCCATGTGCTTGGCCAAATCGCGAAAGCGCAGAACGCTGCCTCCCATTCCGTGGACGAAGAAAAATGGAGGCTTCGATCCCAGCGGCTGCAAAGCAATCACGGCGGATCGTGCGGTCGATGGCGCTTCGAGCCTAACTAAAGCAACAAGTTCTTCAATGGTTGGGGCTTGCAGCAAGTCCGTCAAAAGCAGTTTCTTGCCGAATTCTTTTCCCACCATTCCCATCAGCCGCGCCGCCGCCAGGGAATGTCCGCCAAGCTCAAAGAAATTGTCGCGTACACTGATCGGCTTCTTGCCCAGAACTTGCTCCCAGAAGCGCGCCATTGTCGACTCAAACTCGTTGCGCGGAGCGACAAAGTCTTCCCGCTTTTCGAGATCTTTACTCTCCGGCCGCGGCAGCGCGCGCCGGTCGACCTTGCCATTCGGGGTCAGGGGCATGGTTTCCAGAAAAACAAAATCGGCGGGAACCATATACTCGGGCAACTGTTCCTTGAGAAATTTGCTCAACTCAAGCGCGCTTGGTTTGGCTTGCGCCGCGATCACGTATCCCGCAAGCCGCTTTCCTCCGTCGGTTTCCTGAGCGACCACTACCGCCTGCGCCACCCCGGGATGCTTCTCCAAAACCGCTTCGATTTCCCCAAGCTCCACGCGAAATCCACGAATCTTCACCTGGAAGTCGGCGCGCCCTAGAAATTCAATATTTCCATCGGCGAACATGCGAACCAGGTCACCGGTCTTGTACATTCGGCTTCCCTGCTGGCCGCTCAACGGATCGTTAATAAATGGATCGTTAATAAATTTCTCGGCAGTCAGCTCCGGACGGCCAAGATAGCCGCGAGCCACCCCCGGTCCGCTGATGTAAAGTTCTCCGGGCGCACCAGCCTCAACCGGTTTCCGCTGCTCATCCAAAATATAGAGCTGTGTATTCGCGATCGCTCGTCCGATGGGCAAATTTTCTGGCACAGGTTGCGTCGGGTCCGGTTCGTGTGAGGTCACAATAATGCTCGCCTCGGTGGGCCCGTAGGTGTTTACCCATCGTACGCGGCCACCGCCGCACTTCACCCATGATGCAAACGCAGAAGCCGATGCTTTCTCGCCCCCCACGATTAACAGGCGCAAGCTATTTGGCAGCTTCTCGCCCGTCTCCGTCATTTCACGAACTAACTCGTGCCAATACGCGGTCGGCAGGTCGAGCACTGTGATTCCGCGCTCGCCAATCCAGCGTAAAAAATCCGATCCCACCAGTGGCATATCCTCGGTACGCATGACTACCGCGCCGCCTGCAATCCATGTAGGAAAGATTTCTTCGACCGCAATATCAAAACTCAGAGAAGAAAACTGCAGAGTTTTATCGCTGGGCTGAAGACCATAAAGTTCAATGGCGGTGACATGATGATTGACCAGTCCCCCATGCTCCAGCATGACCCCGCGAGGCTTTCCCGTGGAGCCGGAGGTATAAATCACGTATGCCAGACTCTGCGGGTCCGACGGCCTTGTGGGATTTTTTGTGCTGCGCCCTTGCAGAATTTTCCAGTCCGAACTTAAATGAACGACTACGGGCTTCGCATCTCCCAAACGTGGCAGCAATCCGGGCTGAGTCAGCAGAACTGAAGCTTGCGAATCCTCCAGCATGTAAGCCAACCGCTCATCGGGATAATCAGGATCGAGCGGGAGGCATGCACCGCCCGCTTTCATCACGCCGAGCAGCGCTACAGCGAGTTCCAACGAGCGTTTCAGGCAGATACCAACCGGCGTATCCTTTCGAACTCCCCTCTCAATCAAATAATCCGCCAACTGGTTCGCGCGTTCGTTCAGTTCCTGGAATGTAAGCCTGCGGGAGCCGTGGACGACAGCAATCGAGTCAGGCGACTGCCCGGCTCGATCCGCGACCAGATCGTGAACGCACTGATTGGTTGGATATTCGATTTTATTCATCTGAGTTCAGTTATCCCGGTCTGGCTCACACCAGATGGAACAGCTTCATTCGATTTGTTGGCGTCGAATTTCACCTTCAACGAACGCAGCCCACGCAGTCCAAGATTTGTCCGCCAAACCAAATCCTGCGGCTCCATCTGCAAGTTGGAGAAAGTCCGCAGCAATCCTTCAAATACAATTTGCCCTTCCATACGGGCTAACGGCGCGCCGAAGCAAAAGTGTGCCGCGTAGCCAAAGGCTAAATGACGGTTATCCTGCCGGGCAATATCGAAACGATCCGGATCGGAAAAACGCCCCGGGTCGCGATTTGCGGCCGCCATAATGGCAATCACCGCCTGGCGTTTGCGAATCAACTTCCCGCCCAGCTCGCGATCCTCTGGCGCAAGACGCGCCGTATGCTGGCTGGGGCTTTCAAAGCGCAACATCTCTTCCACCGCAGATGGAATCAGCGACAAATCGTCGCGCAGTTTTTGCATCTGTTCGGGATATCGCAACAAAGTTAAAACACCGTTCCCGATCAGGTTTGTAGTCGTTTCCAGCCCACCCACCAGAGTGATGATGACATTGGCGACGATCTCGTCATCGGTCAGGCGGTCGCCATCGATCTCAGCTGTGAGCAAAGAGTGAATTAGCCCTTCCCGCGGATGCCGCTTCTGCTCCTCGACCGCCTCGCGGAAGTATGCCGTCATCTCTTCCACCGTCTGCAGCATGACTTTGGCGTGATCGGGATTGTGTTGGAAATTTCCCAGCATCTCGGCAAAGTTCGCCGACCAGGTTTTCAATTTTCGATGGTCTTCCACCGGCACGCCCAGCATCTCCGCCGTCACAATGGCAGGCAGCGGCTCGGCCAAATCCGCAATCACATCCATGCTGCCTTTTTGCTGCACTTCCGCCAACAAACGTTCGACGATCTCGCGAATATGCTCTTTCAAAACCTGAATGCGCGCCGGAGTAAATGCCTTGGACGCCAGGCTGCGTAAACGGGTGTGCGCAGGCGCATCCATGAAAAGCATCTGCTTCACCAGCAGTTCCGCCAGCGGACTAATCTGCGATAGCCCCATGCCCGCAAGCTGCTCAGGAGTTGGAGTTCGGTTTGCGGAGAAAGTTTGCAGCACTTCCAGCACGTCGGCGTACCGGGTCACAATCCAGGCATGGAGAAACGAATCCCAGTGAACAGGAGCTTCGCGGCGAAGGCGATGAAATAGAGGATAAGGATTGGCGAGAACGTCGGGATCGAGCAGATGATAAAGGCTGAGAGCAGCGCCGGGGCTATCGAGGCGGGATGCGGGTTTGAGATCGGAAGACATTAGAAAATTGCGAAGGTCGAGACCGGATTCGCTAATCGCACCCTCCAGCCATAGCCAGAATATAACGGATGAGGTCGGCGAGCGATCAGGATCGGTAATGCAGAAAGGAACGGCTCAAAACGAAGCTAGGCAGCGTGGTTGGGATGCGGCTCGATGGCGTTCGCCTCTTCGAGCTTGGCCAGAATCAGTTGTTCAATCGCATCCGACATTTCCGCGAGCGTGGGATGATCGAAAAGCTGGAGCAGTGGAAGTTCAACTCCAAAAGTTTCGCTCACGCGGGCAATCAACTGCGTGCCCAGCAGTGAGTGGCCACCAAGCATAAAGAAGTTATCGTTCGCTCCAATACGCTCGACGTGCAGAAGAGATGCAATGACGCTCGCAAGGCGCTCCTGCACCGGCCCGCTGGGCGCGACAAAATTTTCTTCGGCAAGCAGGTTGGCGTTGCTGGGGGCAGGCAGAGCTGCGCGGTCAACTTTTCCATTCCCAGTCAGAGGCAACGCTTCCACTCGCACAAACGATGATGGCAGCATGTAGTCAGGAAGCCGCTTGCTCAAGTGTTCGCGCAATGTCGTGGCCGTCATCGCATTCGCGGCGACAGGAACGACGTAAGCTACAAGCGATTTCTCTCCTGCTCGATTCGCCTGATTTTCATACGCCACGACCGCGCTCGCGCTGACGCCGGGATGTTGATCGAGAACGCTGACGATTTCATTCGGTTCGATACGAAATCCGCGAATCTTGATCTGCTCGTCGATACGACCCAGAAACTCGATCTCCCCGTTCGGCAGGAGGCGGGCTAAATCCCCAGTCTTATAAAGTCGGCCGTTGGGCTGCGAACTAAAAGGATTGGGAACAAACTTTTCGCGGGTCAACTCGTCCCGCTTGCGATAACCGCGCGCCAGCCCCGCCCCCGCGACGCCCAGTTCGCCGGGCTCGCCCGCGGGAACTTCCCTCATCTGCTCATCCACGATGTAGATTTGCGTGTTGTCGATCGGCTTGCCGACGGAGGGGAGACGATGCGATGTCGAAGCATTGTCGGGAGCAACCGTCCCGGAGGTCGCGACCACTGTACATTCCGTGGGACCGTAATTATTGACCAATGCAAAAGGCAGATTCGCGGACGGCCTGCGGTGCAATGTGTCAGCCCCGGTCAAAAGCGCGCGCAGCGATGTATGACTTGGCCAGTCGAACGATAGCATTCTCTCAGCCAATGGAGTCGCCAGAAAAGTAATGCTGATTTTTTGTTCGACGATCCAATCACGCAGGGCTTCGGGATTCGTGCGGCAAGATTCCGGAGAAATATGCACGCTGGCTCCCGCCGCCAGATACGGC
The DNA here is from genome assembly GCA_035486715.1 of Candidatus Aquilonibacter sp. Classification (GTDB taxonomy): domain Bacteria; phylum Acidobacteriota; class Terriglobia; order Terriglobales; family Acidobacteriaceae; genus Sulfotelmatobacter. The sequence goes on along the minus strand of DATHMV010000042.1, from coordinate 234,305 downwards.
CAAATTTCCCACACCGCGGCATCGAATCCCACAGCGGCCTGATGGCTGGCTCGATCTCTGGCCGTTACCTGAAAAGCGCGGCAATGCCACGAAATCAAGTTCGCCAATCCACCGTGCGTGATTTCCACACCTTTGGGTTGGCCCGTTGACCCTGACGTGTAAATCACATATGCCAGATTATGTTCTGAAACACAGTACGGAAAAGCGTCGGATGAAAAACGATCAAGCTCGTTCGCTTGTTTCTGAACATCGATAACCCGCCAGTTTCCTTTCGGCAGCTTTTTGGCAGAGCTCCCGTCCGCAATCAGTACCTGCACTTCGGAGTCGTGCAGCATGAAATCCAGGCGTTCCACAGGCAGCGAAGAATCGAGCGGAACATAAGCTCCGCCAGCCTTCAGGATGCCCAGAGCCGCGGTCACCATCGCGGGTGATCGCTCCATGCTCAGGCCGACGAGTTGATCTGGACCCACACCAAGAGATTGCAGATAGCGCGCAATCTGATTGGAGCAGCGGTCCAGTTCGCGATAAGTGAGCACGGTAGAACCCGCCACCACGGCTGGAGCACCGGGATTCGCGACCGCTGGCGCCGCCACCATTTCCGGTGTGCATTTCGAGCGCGAGCCGTTATTTTTCGCCGTCTTCAATTCGGCAGACTTGTAGCTCGAACCCGAGCCTGATTCAGCGCGGGCTGAGGAAGTCTCTACCTGAGTCTCATCGAACATATAAACAACAATGAGCCTTGTTACTTCTTGCTCTTGCTGATGACCAACTGCTCGATCATGTTCACGTTCTGCAGATTTTCCGCGCTGATCTCTTCGTCACCGATCTTCACGCCAAAGGTTTCTTCAAGAAAGGTTACGAGGCGGAAAATACCCAGCGAGTCGATCACCCCGTTTTCGATCAGCGATTCGTCATCGCCAACCACGGTGATGCCTTTGGCTGCGGCCAACTCTTCGGTCACAAATTGGCGGATTTGATCTTTCACGTTGGTTAGTTCTTTCGTCGTCATTTGCTGCTAGCTCCTATTGGGATAAATAAATTACAAAACTTTTTTGCGTTTCCGGCGCGCTATACGGCAAGAGGCTGGCTGTCGCGCACTAAACTCACCCGATCGATTTTTCCGGTAGATGTCTTGGGCAGACTCTCGCGAAATTCGATCAGCTCAGGAATCATGTATTTGGGAATGCGGGTGGCGCAATGCTGCTGCAATGCTGCCGCTTGAAAAGCATCGGCCTCGTGCAAAGCAATAATGGCTTTGATACGGTTGCCTACGACTTCATCAGGGATTGGGATCGCTGCCGCTTCCCGCACTCCTGGATGGCTCAACAGCGCACTTTCGATCTCGCCCAACTCGATGCGGTAACCGCGGCTCTTGATCATGCTGTCGCGGCGTCCGACAAAATAATAGTTGCCGTCTTCCGCCAGCGTGACAAGATCACCGGTACGGTAAATTTTTTCATCAAAGTTCGACTGGAAGCGGTTGGGCACGACCATTTTTTTCGTCTTCTCCTCGTCGCCCCAGTATCCGTAAGTAACGGACGGCCCGCGCACGTAGAGTTCGCCACTTTGCCCCGGCTCGGTGACGATTTCATCCTGATCGTCGACCGCGAAAACTTCCGTATTCTCGCAGGCGATGCCAATCGGCAACTTGTCCATCCCCGCCAGCCGATCGCGTTCCACCCGGTAATAAGTGCAGACGTTGGTTTCGGTGGGGCCATAAAGATTGTCCAACTCCACGGCCGGCAAAAGCTCCGCGAGTTGCTTGAGATACTTCATCGGGAAAACTTCGCCGGCGAATAAAATTGTGCGCAGGTGTGGGAGTCTTTCAGCCTTCAAATCAGCATGAAGCAAAAGCAGTACCAACGCCGATGGCACCGAATACCAGATCGAAATCTGATGGGTCTCCATGAATTTCTGCAGCGTGGTTGGAAACAGCGCAATTTCTTCGGTTACCAGGTAAACGGTTGCTCCCGCTTCGATCGTGTTGTAAACATCGAAAACCGAAAGATCGAAGTGCAAGGGCGCGTGGTTCGAAAGATGATCTTCATGCGTCACGTGAAATTTCTCCGCGCACCACTCCACGAACGTTAATGCGTTCTGATGCGTCAGCATTACGCCCTTGGGCCGCCCTGTTGAACCTGAGGTGTACAGAATGTATGCCAGATCGGTTTCGGTGAGAGTAACCACAGGTGGGTGCGATGACGGATATTCCTGCAAAGCGCTCCACGGCAATACACCAGTTCCGATGCCGGATTCACGGGCCTGGTCAACGATCACGCAACGGTCGAGAGACTCGCGCACCACACTATCCAGGGCGCGGCGTTTTTCATCCTGCGTAATGAGCACGCGGATTCCGCAATTGCCGATGATGTAGCCAACGCGATCGACCGGCGACTGCGGATCGAGCGGTATGTAAACTCCGCCTGCTTTCAAAATCGCGAACATACTGATCACGGATTCGACGCTCTTCGGAAAAAACAATCCGACCCGGTCACCCTTCCGCACTCCGCTCTGCACCAGCAGATGCGCTAGTTGATTGGAGCGCTCGTCCAATTCCCGGTAAGTAATGCTCCGGCCACGCGCCCACACTGCCGGCTTTTCAGGAAACCGCGCTGCGCTCTTACTCAAAAGTTGTTGAAGGATGTAAGCCATGAACCCGCCCCTTTAGCCCCAAAGATTCACGAAAAACGATGAACTCAGAAAAATGTTGAAGACTCGATCTAGAAACCGTGCAATCCCGAAATAATCACCTTCTGAATTTCAGAAGTTCCCGAATAGATTTTCCCGGAGATCGCGTCGCGCAATTCTCGTTCGATCTGATAATCGGTCATATACCCGTAGCCACCGTGAATCTGAATTGCGTCCAGGCAGTTCTGAATGCACGCCTCGCTGACGTAGAGCTTCGCAATCGAAGTCTCGCGCAGTGGATGCTTGCCCAGACTCTTCAGCCACGCCGCTTTATAAAGCAGTAAGCGGGAGGTTTCCAGCCGCACATCCATATCGGCGATCTTGTTGCCAATCGCAGAAAATTTGCCGATGGGCTGGCCAAATTGATTGCGCTCGCGGGCGTACTTAATGCAGGTTTCCAGAGTGCGCTGCATCATTCCGAGATGGCTGGCCAGAATGCAGGTGCGCTCCCACTCCATCGAGGCTGTGAAAATGGCCTGCCCGGCGAACTCCTTATCGAGCACATTCTCCAGCGGAATCTCGCAATCGACCAGTGCCACTTCCGACATCGAGGACGTGCGCAGCCCCATCTTGTGCAGCTTGTTGCCGACGATCAGTCCGGGCGTACCTTTTTCGACGAAGAATGCGGTAACCCCGTTCGCCCCACGCTCGGGATCGAGATTCGCGAAAATGATAAACAAGGTTCCAAGGTCGGCGTTGGTGGTAAATGTCTTCGTTCCGTTCAGCACGTAGCTATTGCCTTTGCGCACCGCCCGCGTCTTCATGCTGTAAGCGTCGGAGCCCGATCCCGGTTCGGTCATAGCATGCAGGCCAATCCACTCGCCGTTAATCAGTTTCGGCAGATACTTGCGCTTCTGCGCTTCGGTACCGAACGTCATGATGGGGATCTCTGTGGTCCACATATGAGCATTCAGAGAAAACAGAAAACCATTGTCGCGACAGCCGTACCCTAAAGCTTCCAGCGCGCACACCGTGGTCAAAATATCCGCGCCGCCGCCGCCGTACTCTTGCGGCACGGGCAGGCCTTGAATGCCAAACTCAGCGCACTTCTTCCAATGACTCCAGGAAAACTCTTCCTCACGATCCCGGCGGATCATGTCATCGTTTAGTTCTTGCTGGGCAAACCGGATCACTTCCTTGCGAAACGCGGCCTGCTCCTCTGTCCATGCGAAATCCAAAGTGCTTTCTCCCGGATTTTATTTAGTAATGCGATTTAATAATGCGAATCAGTACGCGATGATTTAGTAAGCAACGACCTTGAAACTATGTATTGATCTTTTGTGACTGCGGTTCGGGCTTGGGCTCGCCATTTTTATTTCCGCCATTCTTGTTGCCGTCGTCCTTCTTGGTATCCATCGTCTTCCAAGGCATCTTCCGCGGACGTCCGCTGGGGAACTTAATGCGCGCCGGGATACCCATGATCGTGGTGTTGTCTTTTACATCCGTCAAAACCACGCTGTTCGCGACCACCACTACGTTGTTTCCGATCTTGCACTCGCCCAGAATCTTGCAGCCCGGCCCGAAGTAGCAGTTGTCGCCAACGCTTTTTACTCCGGTGCCAATCAGCACCTGGGAGTTAAACGTGCAATTCGAGCCAATCTTGGTTGGTGCAATCTGCAAACCGTAAGCGGTGTGCAACACCATGCCGGGACCAATTTCCGCATCAGGAGAAATCAACACTCCGGAAAGCATGATCTGATTCCAGCGCTGCCACACTAAAGCTATAATCATCAGAAGCTGCCGAACCACTGGCACGTGCAGGGTATGAACCCAGCGCGAAAAGCGGTACTGCAAAACCGCCTTGGTTTCTCTCCGGACGAACACCCGCCATCCCCGCTCCAGCCTGCGATGCCCACTGGCAGCGCGAAGATCAGCTCGTAAATTGTCGAACATGGCCCTTCCCTTTATTCAATTTCGTACTCAATAACCTGATGCCGTAAACTCGCGCTTATTTATAGCCACGCAAAATGCTGTTCATGTTCGCGAGACCCATGGCGCGGTATTCGATATTTTTGAATCCCGCTTCCTCCATCCATTGCCGCGCTTCCGCCACCGAATGGTTTCTTCCGGCTGGCGTGGTGCAGAGCAGAATCAGGTCCATGACCGCGGGCCAGCGCCCACCCATGTGGTCGTCGCGCAGGAATTGAGCCTGGATTACGACGGATCCTCCGGGATTTACGTTTTGATAAAGCTTCTTCAGTAGCCCACGGCTGGCCTGTTCTCCGATCATGTGCAGCATGTTGGAAACCAGAACCATATCGTACGAACCGGGCACGTCGCCCTTGACCGCATCGTATGGCAGATAGTGCACTTCATTCTTCAGCGGATAATTTTTCGCGACTTCCTTCGCGACTTCCAGAACCTCAGGCATGTCTTGCAGATAAATTTTGAGGTTGGGATTTTGCATCCCCAGATTGAAAGCGTACGAACCGGGGCCCGCGCCTAAATCGAGGAGGCTCTCGCATTTGCTGGTATCCAGATGGCGCGCCAGTTCTTTTCCGCGCAGCGACGCATAATTCTGCATCGCCAGCTCGAAATCACGGCCCCCGTCCTTATCCGATTTCAGGTATTCGGAAAGATTCATGTGAGGGCCGGACTTCTGCACCGAGTCGGCCAGCTTCGCTAACGCTTGCCGGAAAAAATCGAGATTGCGAATCCAATCCCCGACGTAGTTGTCGCCGGCGGAAGGCAACAATACGGAGCGGCACATCGGCGCGAGCCGGTAATTCCCACCATCATTTTCGAGCAGCTTAAGGAACACTCCCGCATCCAGCACGCGAGCCAGCGCATCCGGGCGCGCCTTAGCTTCCACAGCCAGCTCTTTCACGCTCCGCGAACCTTCGCCGATCTGCTCGAAAATCCCCAGCTTTAACAGCGCTAAAATTACATTCGACCGGAAGAAACCTTCCGCTATCCGGTAATCTTCGCCCACTGAAGGCAAAGGATTCGAGCCATTTACGCGAATCGCTTTGTACTTAGCGCCGTCTTTGCTGGCCAATAAATTTAACGCCACGCTCGCATTCAGCAATCGAGCCAAAGTCTCTTGCCGCGCGCCGGTCTGGGCGGCGAGTTCGTCCAGGCTTTTTTCTTCATGTCCCAACCGCTCAAAAATGCCAAGTTTCTGCAAAGCTGCCGCCACGCTGGAGTCGTAAAACGACTCTGCGACGCTGAGTACGCTGATTTGATCGCGCATGGCGCTATGGGTTTCGGCCGTCATTCGAAAGTTCTCCTGGGGCGATTTCTCGGAGGAGTATTTTTGCGATGAAGATACGAACTTCTGAACCTTTTAACTAAAGCTTGTCGTAAATCGACTGAGGAATCGGGAAGGTTCGCTGGTTTAACACGGCTCCCAATACCCGCACCTTGGCCGCTTGCAGATCGTGCACAGTTTTACGCATGGTTTCACGGCGGGTGAAGTTTGCCTTGAGCACAATCACCATTCCATCCGCGGCCGCAGCCAGCGCGGTGGCATCGTTTGAAACATTCATGGCCGAGGCGTCGATGAGCACGTAGTCGGAGCTCGATCGAAGTTCAGAAATTCGCTTTCTCATACGATCCGTGCTGAGCAAAGGCAGGGCCGCGTCGGGCGACGATCCGCAGCTCACTAGCCACAAATTTGGCCGCGACATCGAGCGGGCATAACGAAGTATTGGTTCCGAGCCTTGCAGAGCATCGGCAAATCCATAATGATTTTCCACGCCAAACTGCTGGTGCAAGCCGGGCTGGCGAAGATTGGCATCGACCAGGCACACAGTACCGTTCACCTGCGCCGCCAGCAATTCGGCTGCGCAGGCGCAAATCGAACTGCACCCATTGCCCGATTCGCTGGCCGTGAACACTACAACCCGGGCGGAATCGACCCCGGAACCCAGAAAAACCCGCTGCGTCAGCTTGGTCAGTTCCTCGCGCTCTTTGGGCTCGAGGTGGAGTTGCGGTTCCCTGACAGGGGACCCGGACTCGACGACCGTGGCCGCAGCCACCGGCCCGGGAATCTTCTGATCGACCGTGGCCACCGGAGTCGATTCAAACAGCCCCGACTCTTTTCCCAGGTTTTGTAACAATTCAAAGTTACGGCTCATTAAACTTCCCCTCTAGCTGATCTCGCATCCATACTTCGAGCACAGCTTCCCAAAACACGCGGCATGGGCTCGCTCCCGCGATGCCTCGCTCCATCCAATTCTCTGTTTGCTTGCTTAAGCTTACGCCAACAGCCGCCAGCCGCAAAGAACCGGAGGTTGCGTTGCCGAGTTACGGCATAATGCTGTGCTGGCGAAGCTTATAAAGCAGGCCGCGATAGCTGATGCTTAGCAACTGAGCAGCGCGCTTGCGGTTCCATCCCGTCTCTTGCAAAGCCTGACGAATAGCCGTGATTTCCGCCGCCGCCCGCATGCTGCGCAGGGTTGGTTTTGCATCCTGCAAGATTATTTTTTCGGGAGCGGTGGATTCTGGGAGAGCCGCATCTCGTTGATCGCCAGTCGTTTCCGGATTTTGCTGTAAAGCTAAATTGCTATTCATGTTTTCAACTCTTTATTCGCCAGAACCACCACCGCAACCGGTGATGTCCCTACCCCATTCCCGGCGAAATGTGTATTTAGGTTTCGGACCTTACGATTACAGCTCCGCCCTTTGAGTCCCATTTCCTGGACTTGCAGAAGGAACCGCGTACAGAAATACTGTGGTTACAGCTCTACCGCTTTATCGTTTTACAGCTGCTTGCACTTGTTGGAGAAAGTAAGGGGGGACCACCCAAGCATCCTTTTGCAAGAGGCGGCGTTACAAAACCTACAAAACATTGGATATAGCGTACGAAAAGCTGCAAATTCCTGCAAGAGGCCGAACGCCTTACTCACCAAAGTCTCTACGACTGACCGCCCTTTAACGTTCCCGCAACCTGCTGCAAGTATGCCCGCGCCGCCGTCGGCGTGAGCGTGTCGTCCCGGCGTTTTTTCCGCTGAAGAGCGTCGAGCGCGGAATCGCCGTGAGGTCCGGGCAGCGTGTCAATACCGGGATCCAGAGGCGTAGAAGCAGCCCAGTCATACCCGATGCCATCTTCTCCTCCGGTTGCTGCCTGAGCATTGCTTCCCGCCGACCCCAGCTCCGATACATGCTGCGTGATATCAAGATCGGAAATTACTTCGCGCACAATCGAGGTATCGATGGTCTTCTGCCGCAAAGCACAAGCCAGCGACATCGCGTTGAAACAAAGATTATTAATGTTGCGCGGAATTCCCTGGGTAAACTCGGCCGTTTCCGCCATCGCCTGCGGCGTGAAAATGCTTCCGCCTTCATACCCGGCTACGCGAAGCCGATGTTGAATGTAGTTTCGCGTCTCTTCTTCGTTGAAAGGCTTGAGGCTGCTCACCAGCGAAATGCGCTGACGCAACTGCGCTAAATTACGGCTGGCCAGTTTGTCGGCAAGCTCCGGCTGCCCCGCCAGCACAATCTGCAGCAGCTTGGCTTGGGGTGTTTCAAAATCCGACAGAAGCCGGATCGTCTCCAGCACCGAGGGATGCAGGTTCTGCGCCTCATCCACTACCACGATGAAGCGATTGCCGGCCCGCGCTTCGCGCAGCAAATGCTGGTTGAATTCCTCGTGCATGCGCACGAAATCATGGTCGCCGGTTTCGTACCCCAATTCCGCCAGCAAAAACCGCATGAACTCCCGCGATGTGCACTGCGTCTGAAACAGGAATGCGGTTCGCGCCGAGTTGCGGAATTTTTCCAATAGATGAAAAAGCAGCGTGGTCTTGCCCATGCCCGGCGGCGCAATCAACGCAAGAAATCCGCGCTCCGATTCGATGCCGTAAAACAACGAGGCCAACGCCTCCCGTGGACCAGCGCTTAAATATAAATACCGTGGATCGGGCGTTACTCCGAAGGGATGTTCCTTCAAGCCGAAGAATTTTAAAAGCATCCCTGTTCCCCTTTTTTCAGGCCAACCACTTCCTGGTAGTTTTTTGTCATTCTCGTTTTCACTTATATATATCCACTTTCTCAGGCTGCTTCCACTTCATATCCCTGAATTCGCACCGACAAAGAACGTTGGATCAAATCCACGGAAACCACCAAACTCTGATTCTGATCTTGCGCTGACAAAATTCCCTCGACCCCATCGAGAGATCCTCCGCGAATGCGAACCCGCTGCCCCACGCGAAGAAACGGCCGCTCCTCAAAAGGAAGATCGCTTGCCAAAAGAGTTCGAATATCCTGAATCTGGCTATCGGGAATCGGGATTCCCAGATTTTTCATGCCAACAAATCCCACGACTCCGTGCGTTTGCAAAACCCGAAGACGCTCCACCGGGGTGAAGGCGAGGCGCACAAAGCTGTAGCCCGCAAAAACCGGCAACTCCACTTCCTTTACCCGGTCGGTCCACTTGTGAGTTCGTTTCAGCAGCGGCAGGAAACTCTCAAACCCCTGTTTTTCCAGATGCTCGGCAGCGATCTTCTCATGGCGGGAGCGGGTTCGAATGGCAAACCAATGAGGCTGGGCAGGCATTTCTGCGAGTCCCGCCATCGACCCGGAACGTACCGATCCGGGATTGATTGTGCCGTAAGCTGGGCTGATTGTCTGGGTAGCCATAGTTTTTGATACACGCGTCGGGATTGGAAATGCGTCCCGCCTAAATTGCACAGCCACAAATTATTGAAAACGGGCTCACGTCAAGGGGAGACGACCGCGTGAAGACTTGTTGTGAGGGAATTTCCCTCACAATTTGTTAAATGAATTCTATGCTTCCTATGCAAGATTCTGCAAGAGGGCTAAAGTGTGGAAACTAAAGTCCCGGATGTGTGATTATCGGGTGAAGGGATACCCGTAGGCTATTGTCAAGCAAGGATTTGGCGAATCAGCGTTGCAGCCGGAAATTGAGTGTCACCGTGGTTTCCATTTCTACCGGACCATCATTGATTATATGTGGTTTGAATTTCCATTGTTTTACGGCGTCTATCGCCGCGTGCCCGAGAAGTGGGTCTCCGCTCGACAATTCCAATTCCTCTACGACGCCTTCCCGGTTGATGTGAACCAGCAGCACTACTGGACCCTGGATATGTTTCTCGCGGGCTTCTTCCGGGTATTCCGGTTCCACGCGATAAATTAAATTCCCATGCAATGCGGAAGGCGACAGTTTTAGCGCGCGCTCCGGCTCGATTTCTGCCGCAGCCTGCACACCTGATCCGGCTTTATTTGGCGTTAACTCTGGGTTGCTTTGCGTGGGATTCAAGCGAAAAACTTCAACGCCATCGTCGTACACTCGCATACTACCGGGGATTGGCCCATTCTGTTCCGGTTTCACACCGCTTGTTGCGGCTGGCGATGAAGCTTTAGCCGGAGTTCCCCATACTTGCTTAGCCGAGGCTCCGGAGTCCGATCCATCGGAAGCGCGTTCTTCGATATTGCTTGAAGAATTTTCGCGCGCTATGTGGGCAGCCTCCGCAGGTTTGGCTTCAACGCGAACAACTCTCACTTTCGGAATCCATCCAAACCGTTCCGCCAGCCGCACTCCCAGCAAAAAGGAACAGGCCAGGACGATCAGCCCCAGAAATAATGCAGCGAAGTCAACTCTGTGCTGCCTGCGCGGATCGCCGAATGTCTCGGGAAAAGAAGCGTTGCTCTGTTCTTGAACAATTTTGAGTTTATCAATTTCAGGTTTATCAGCAGGTTTATCTAGAGATGCGCTGAGATCCGCCGCAGGCTGAGGGTTTGGATCTACATGCAACGGATTCTCCGCCTGTTCAAGATTTTTGAGGACTAAATAAGTCAGCGCCTCGAGCGTTTGCTGATCGCGGTTTCCCAATGCGGCGGGCCTGCTGGAAAGAGCCTCAAGAATTCCTACCAGCCGTCCATTCCGCAATAAGGGCAATAGCATCACAGAATGCACGCCGAGTGCGCAGTATGTTTCAATATCGACGCGCGGATCAGACTGTGCTGCCTTGCAGCACTGCACTTGTTGGCTTCGAATGCAATCCCCGGAAATGCCCGACGCGAGATCGAGCCTAACCCCCAGACCGGGAGCAGTAGTTCCGCTGCTGGCGCGGCATACCAACTCTTCATCGCGCCACAAAAATATAGCTGCCCCGGTTGCACCCGTTGTCAGGCAGGCCTGCTCAACAATTTCATTCAACACGATTTCCAACGCGAGATTCGCCGAAAACTCGGCGGAAAAGTGACCTCCTCCGTGCGCTGCAAACAATGCTGCCAGCTGGGAAATTTCGTCCAGGGCCGTGGGATTCTTTTGTACCAACGTGTCTTCCGGCGAAAACAATCGAGTGGATGCGGGAGCTTCCAAAGACTCGCGCCGCGGCATGGGATCATCCGGCATAAAGATCAAATCGCTGGAGTGTCCGATTCTTAGCGGAGTTTCACACCGCGCCTGAGGGTTGTCAATACGCGATTGGGCAGTACCGGTGCCTGATGCGACACGTCTTCCGCTCCGCCACTAGCCGATTCCCACCCGTCCCAAAACGGTAGAACTCGCCCTGAAAAAGCAGGTGCACATCCTCCGTCACACTTGACGGCTGCTAGCGAATGTTAAAATCATCCAATCTTCGGGTCGGCATTGTTTTGGCGGAGGCATCCACACTCAAACGGAGTTCAACCATGCGGATCGCTGTAGTCGGTTCAGGATACGTAGGATTGGTGGCGGGCGCGTGCTTCGCTGACCTGGGCCACGATGTCATCTTAGTAGACAACGATAAAGAGAAGTTGGCCGCCCTTAAAGACGGGCAAGTGCCGATTCACGAAAAATTTCTGCCCGAGTTGCTCAATCGCCATCGTGGCCAGCGGCTCTCTTTTTCCGACGATCTCGAACAAGCCGTCCGTGCCTGTTCGGCTATCTTTATCGCCGTCGGCACGCCCAGCACCGAGCAGGGCGAAGCCGATCTCTCTTATGTCGAATCGGTAGCCCGCCAAATTACCGGCGGCGTGGAAGAATACAAGGTTATCGTCGAGAAAAGCACCGTCCCGGTTTATACCAGCGAGTGGATTCGCAAAATCATCCTGCGCAACGGGGCCAGCCCCGAATCCTTCGACGTTGCTTCCAACCCGGAATTTCTCCGCGAAGGCACCGCCGTCACCGATTTTCTTTTCCCCGATCGCATCGTCGTAGGTTGCGACAATGACCGTTGCGCCGCGGTTCTCCGCGAAATTTACGAACCGCTGACCAGCGGCACATACTACAAACGCGCCGACGCAATCCCGCAGCCCGACCGCGCATCCATCCCTGCACCGATTATCGTCACCAGCACCAAGAGCGCAGAACTCATCAAGCACGCTTCCAACGCGTTCCTGGCGATGAAGATTTCCTTCATCAACGCGGTCGCTTCCATGTGCGAGTCCGTGGGCGCCAGCGTGAACCAGGTCTGCCACGGTATCGGCACCGATTCCCGCATCGGCCCGCGTTTTCTCAACCCCGGCATCGGCTACGGCGGTTCCTGCTTTCCGAAAGATGTGATGGCCTTCCGCGCCGTCGCCCGCGAGTGCGGCTACGACTTCCGCCTGCTCGATGAAGTCATGCGCATCAATGAAGACCAGCGCCACCGTTTCTTGCGCAAAGTCCGCAGCGCTCTGTGGACCCTTCGCGGCAAGCACCTCGGCGTACTCGGCCTCGCATTCAAAGGGGGTACAGACGATATTCGCGAATCCCCCGCCATCCTTATTGTGCAGTCATTGTTGCAGGAAGGCTGCAAGATAACCGCATACGATCCCGCTGCCATGGAGCGCACCCGCGAAGTGATGAACTCCGGCATAAAGTTCGTCAACTCCGCCTACGAAGCCGCCACCGCAGCCGACGCGTTGCTGATCCTCACCGAATGGGAGGAGTTCGCCAATCTCGACCTCAACCGCTTGAATACCGAACTCAAATATCCCATCGTGATTGACGGCCGCAACTTGTATGATCCGGAAGTGATGGCAGCCAGCGGATTCACCTATTATTCTGTCGGACGCGCCGCCTCGCATCCCGAAGGCGTGCCCGCCTTGAAAAACGGCACCCACAAAGCATGAGTTCAAAACGCGCGCTGGTCACCGGTGGCGCCGGTTTTCTGGGATCTCATCTCTGCGATGCCCTGCTCGGGGAAGGCTGGAGTGTAGTCGTAGTCGATAATCTGCTGACGGGCCGCCTTGCGAACATCGACCACCTAAAGAATGATTCGCGATTCGAATTTATAAATAAAGACATCTGCCAGCCCTTTGACGTCGGCGCGGTTGACTTCGTCTTCCACTTCGCCAGCCCCGCCAGCCCGGTCGACTACACCGTACACGGCATCGCCACCTTGCAAGTGGGCTCGCTCGGAACTTTCCACGCCCTCGACATCGCGAAAAAATACAACGCAAAATATCTCGTTTCTTCGACTTCTGAGTGCTACGGCGACCCACTCGAGCATCCGCAAAGAGAAACTTACTGGGGCAACGTCAACTCCATCGGTCCGCGCTCTGTCTACGACGAAGCCAAACGCTTCACCGAATCCGTCACCATGGCCTATCACCGCTATCACAAAGTCGATACGCGCATCGTCCGCATCTTTAACACCTACGGTCCGCGCCTGCAATTGAACGACGGCCGCGTGGTATCGAATTTTATGAAGCAGGCCCTGCGCGGCGAACCACTCACCGTCTACGGCAACGGCCAACAAACCCGCAGCTTCTGCTACGTAAGCGATGAAATCGATGGTTTCCTTCGTTTAGCGAAATCAGACGAACACCTGCCTGTGAACATCGGCAACCCCAACGAGTTCACCATCCTCGAATGCGCACAACTCGTATTAAAAGTAACAGGCTCAAAAAGTAAAATCGCCTACGAACTCCTGCCGCAGGACGACCCCAAGCAGCGCCAGCCCGACATTTCCAAAGCACGCACTCTGCTTGAATGGGAGCCGAAGATTCAACTGGAAGAGGGTCTGCTCCTGTCGCTAGATTACTTTCAGAAGGCTGTGCAATTGGAATCAGCCACCACGAAAAGACTCGGATAAGCCCCGCTTCGACGTGATAAATTGTCCTTCGCCAACCAGAAGGAAAATTTGCAGTCTCTTTTACAAACGGAGAACCGCTCGATGCGAACGCTCATCTTGAGAGTTGCCACACTATCGTTAGCCGCCATCGCACTGCCGTTGATGCTTCACGCCCAGGCAAAAGACGAAACCTCGTCCGTTAAGGTCGAAACCGCTAAAACCGAAACGCCCAAGCCAGAACAATTCAAACCGGAGCAGCAACAGACCAAGGGATCGGTCGCCATCGGCGGAAATACCATTAGTTACGACGCCTACGCCGGCACGCTTGTCGTGCATCCGAAAGGCTGGGACGATGTCCCGCAGAATGCCGATCCGGACCCTAAGAATCGGGCCCCCGAAGCCAGCATGTTTTACGTTGCCTATTTCAAATCCGACGTCAAAGGTGCTCCGCGTCCCATCACGTTCCTCTACAACGGCGGCCCCGGCTCCTCCACCGTGTGGCTGCACATGGGAGCATTCGGGCCCAAGCGCGTCGTTACCGCCGATGATACGCATACTCCGGCCGCGCCTTACTCGGTCGTCAATAATGAATACAGCCTGCTCGATGTAAGTGATCTGGTTTTCATCGATGCACCCGGCACCGGCTTCAGCCGGCTCAGCGGCAAAGACAAAGAAAAAGCATTCTACGGCGTCGATCAGGATGGACAAGCCTTCGCCGATTTCATCTCGCAGTTTCTCTCGAAATATGGACGCTGGAATTCGCCCAAATATTTATTCGGCGAAAGTTATGGCACCACACGCTCTGCGGTGCTGGCCAACATTCTCGAAACCGAACGCGATGTCGACTTCAACGGCATCATCCTTCTCTCGCAAATTCTGAACTTCGCTCTGGATGCCGATGGCCCGGAGTACGATCCCGGCGTCGATCTGGGATATGAACTCGCGCTTCCCACCTACGCGGCATCCGCGTGGTATCACCACAAGCTCGCGGAGCCGCGCCCAGAATTGGCGACGTTGCTCACCGAAGTCGAGCACTTTGCCATGAACGAATATGCCTTGGCTCTCGGAGCCGGCGCATCGCTCGCCCCCGATCAACGGCGCGAAATCGTTTCCAAACTTCATCAATACACCGGCCTTCCAGCCGCCTATATCGAAAAAGCAAACCTGCGCATCAGCGGTGGAGAGTTTGAAAAGAATCTGCAAGACGAAAATAATCTGACAACCGGCCGCCTCGATACGCGCTTCTCCGGACCCAGCTTTGATCCGCTAAGCAAAGAAGCGGATTACGATCCACAATCGGCGGCCATCTCCTCAGCCTACGTTTCCGCATTCAACGACTATGTGCGCAAAGAACTGAAGTTTGGCGAGAATAAAGAATACAAGCCGGAATTCGATGTTTTTAAATGGTGGAGTTTCGCCCACGTGGCCCCTGGTATTCCTTTTCCCCTACCGCAAGCCACCAATGTAATGCCCGA
Source organism: Candidatus Aquilonibacter sp. (assembly GCA_035486715.1). Lineage (GTDB taxonomy): Bacteria > Acidobacteriota > Terriglobia > Terriglobales > Acidobacteriaceae > Sulfotelmatobacter. The sequence continues at coordinate 219,196 of DATHMV010000042.1, read as the reverse complement.
CCTCGCCATTGCGATGAAATACAACCCCATGCTGAAAGTTCTTTTGAACGCGGGTTATTTCGATCTGGCGACTCCCTTCTATGAGGGAGTTTATGAAATGCAGCACCTACCGATCCCTGCCGATTTGCAAAAAAATATCGAATTCAAGTTTTACGAATCCGGGCACATGGTCTATGCCCATGAAGCTTCTTTGAAGGCGATTCACGATAACGTGGCGGATTTTATCCTCAAGAGCTATAACTCAAAGACTAAGTAGGACTAACTAATAAGTGAGAGTGGCTAACTGCTGATACACTTTGGGGCAACAGGGAGTTATCACTCCCAAGTTTGCTCCCAAGGAGTTCAGTCATGCAGATTCTCACTCCCAGTCGAGTGTCTCTGCGGTCCGTGACTTATGTCGCGATCGCCGTCGTAGTTTTCGCCACCTCGCTTCTGTCCTCGCCTTCCGCTTTAGCCGCGCCAAACCAAGTCATTCCCGTAGCCACAGCCAAGCCAGCCTCGCCCCAGGTTAACTTCGGACCAAACGTCTATATTTTCACCCCGGCCATGTCGCTCAGCGACATTCAAACGACAGTCGATAACATCTCTAACCAACAACTGACCAACCAATTCGGCACGCAACGCTACGCGCTGCTCTTCGAGCCCGGCACCTACGGCACTACCGACACTCCCCTTAACTTTCAAGTCGGCTATTACACCAGCGTCGCCGGCCTCGGCCAGAATCCGAGTGACGTAGTCATCAACGGCTCCATCAACTCCTACAACCAGTGTGACGACGGCAGTTGCACCGCTCTGGTCAACTTCTGGCGCTCGTTGTCCAACCTCACCATCAACGTCACCAATCCAACCTTCGGCTGCTATACCGGAGAATTCTGGGCCGTTTCGCAAGCCGCACCCATGCGCCGCGTGCAGGTCAACGGCAACGCCACCTTCATGGACTACTGCACCGCACCCTCGTACGCGAGCGGCGGCTTCGTCGCCGACACGCAGTTCATCAACGGCAACATCGTCAGCGGCTCCCAGCAACAATGGATCACCCGCAACAGCCAGGTCGATAGCTGGTCCAACGGCGTTTGGAATCAGGTGTTCTCCGGCGTAATTGGCGCACCAGCCCAGTGTTTCCCCGCCGGAGCCTGCGGTGGTCCTTACACTACGTTAGCCACCAGCCCAGTCACCCGCGAAGAGCCCTATCTCTACCAGGACTCCAGCGGCAACTACAACGTCTTCGTCCCATCCGCGCAGTTCAATTCTTCGGGAACAACATGGGCCAGCGGCCCCACTCCCGGCTCATCCATCCCCATTTCAAAATTCTTCGTCGCGCAACCGACGAACACCGCCGCCCAGATCAACGCAGCACTACTCTTGGGCAAAAACCTCATCCTTACTCCGGGAATCTACAACCTCAATCTGCCTCTGTTGGTCATATATCCCGACACCGTCGTGCTCGGCATCGGCTTCCCCACGCTGATCCCCGAGAACGGAATCACCTCGATGATCGTCCTGCCGCAAAAAGGAGTAATGGTTTCAGGGATGATCTTCGACGCCGGCCTTCCCAACTCGCCGCTGCTGCTTCAGTTCGGAACTCCCTTCGGCGCAAGCTCCACCTCTGATCCGTCGGCGCTTCAGGATGTCTTCTTCCGCATCGGCGGCGCAGAGGCCGGCCAGGCAAACGTTAGTCTCTCCGTAGGCGGCAATAACACCATCCTCGATGACATCTGGGCGTGGCGCGCCGACCACGGTACGGGCGTCGGCTGGACCGACAACACCGCCGATACCGGCCTGATCGTAACCGGCAACAACGTTACCGCTTACGGACTCTTCATCGAGCACTATCAGAAATACGAAGTGATCTGGACCGGCAACAACGGCACAGACATCTTCCTGCAGAATGAAATGCCCTACGATCCACCCAGCCAGGCGGCTTGGATGGAAGCTCCGGGTGTTGATGGCTACGCGGCCTTCAAAGTCACGAATAACGTCACCAATTTCCATGGTTATGGCATGGGCAGCTACAGCTTCTTCGATCAAGGCGTGAACATCTACGCCGCGAATGCGTTCGAGGTTCCGACAACGCTCGCACCGGCAAGCATGAACGATCTGCTCACGGTCTTCCTCAATACATCAGGGTTTGGAGGAATCTTGAATGTGATCAATAACACCGGCGGATCTTCAACTATCGCAAATCCAGATGTGCCGGTGACGGTGGTGAGTTATCCATAATGAGGCTGACGTATTTCTGTGGGTTCCCCACCCTAACGCATTTTTGCGGAAGGGTGGGTATTTTGACTTTCTATATTCAATCCTGCTCAACCAATTTCTGAACTCTTCCCTGGAAACGGCTTTCCGTATTTTGGAACAAGAACTGCAAATTTTCGCAGATATCACTTGCCTGGAAATCTTCTAGTTCGGCCTATCTTTAAGCTTACTTAAACGATGTTCCCAAAAGCTTTATCCGCTAAATGCAGCCTGCATATCTGCCCGCTTGTTTCGGATTCCGTAAAAAATTAAATTCACAGTCCGAATCCCCACTCTCTTGTGTTACCCAGTGATGCTTCAATTTTAGCGAGTTGGCTTACCGCCAGAACACCAAGTATGGAATTGAACAGACGGGGTATCTGTCTTACTTGCTCAATTGAAAACTAACGAACCCAGGGGGAAACGCCAATTGATTGAAAGGTAAAATATGAGATTGGTTTATGCGAGATGGCTATTCACAATTTGCATCCTCATCATTTCTCCCACGCTGTTGATTTTCATAAAGCAACCAATCGTTACGGCCAGCCCAAGCCCATCTTCCCTTCAAATTTCCATCCTCCCGACACCTCCATCTGAACTGAATCCGCAGGGAGGAGGAACGCCCAAGGCAACATTTGACCAGGCTGCCGCGTTTGCCTGGCAGGAGTTCATCGCATTGAATTGGCCCGCCGGGCCTCAATTAGGGAATCCGGGGCAGCGTGACACTCCTTCCACCACTTGCCACTTCGGAGACCCAGGCTGTACCGGACCTCTTACATGGGAAACCTTCCGCGGAAAAGTTGAAATTTTTCCGGGCAACGCCAATCCGTTCAAATACCAACCCCCACCGGGCTATCCCGGTCCGAAGGGAGATTCCTCGTACGGCTACGATGCCCTGCCGGTTTACAACTACAGTACGACAATTTCCGCGTGTGACCAGAGTCAGTCTGGCGATTCCACCCCGTGGGTAAATCTTGATGAAACCGATCAAATCACTCTCGACAATATGTACGCGGGCGTGGTGGATCCCGGCAGTTCGCCCGGAAACAGTTCGCCGCAACTCATCCGCTTTTTGGCTAAAGCCAACCGCTCTCAATATGTTTACGTCGCTGGAAATAGTTCTAGTTCGGATCCCAGCGACCAATGGTGGGTTAGTATCCCCCAGAATATCGTGGCCGCGACCAAGTCCTACCTGGCAACAAATCAGGCGAGCCCTCCGCCCAACAGCTCCCAATATGTAAGCTTGCCCGATGGGACGATCGAAGTAAAAGCCGCATGGCGGCCGCTGAACCCGTCCGAACTCGCTTCCGGTCGATTCCACTCGCAGACTGTACGTTTCTACGAGCAGGGTCCAAATAGCTCCAAATGCTATCGCGATGCGGTGTGGGGATTGGTTGCGCTGCATATCATCCAGAAAACTCCGTCGGCCCCGTATTTCATCTACGCGACGTTCGAGCAAGCGGATAATGTTCTTACGTCGCAGGGAGATCCGGTCGAAGATGCGAACGGCAACATCATCGTTAAGCCGCCGCCCAAAACCGCCACCACCCCGCAGGTATGTCTTGTCGACCCGCAGCCACCGGTGACACAGCCACAGAGTCCCGAGATAACCAGTTCCCTGGGTTCAGTGATCGAAACGGACGATCCCTCAACCTGCAAGCGCATCACAACCCAGACGTACTGCGGCGCCCCCGGCAATCAACTTTACTTACGCAACTCCATGGGTTCGCCCCCAAACAGCGAACCTAGCGCGGGCAATATCTGCATCGACAAACGGGAAAATCCAATTCCCGATTATGCCGTTGAAACCAACGCGCAGGCGCATACCGCCATTGCGGCTTATTTGAAGCAGTCAGGCGTCGCCTCCGCGCCCTGGCTTTATTACAAGTTGGTCAATGTCCAGTATTTCCCCTACGACAAGATCATTCCGAACCCGCCCATGCCCAACGGCTCACTCTACACGTCGAAACCACCCTACTCAGCGCAGAATCCTCCCGCCTCCAGCTTCTATCAGGCAAATATCGTTGTCGAAACCAATCGTTCGCTCCAGTTATTCAGCGGCGGATTGTCCCCAAACATAAGTACGGACTGGAACCAGGATGGTTCGCCACACAAAAACAGTTACTACGGCGGCCATTTCTACAATATGGGGGGATGCATGGGTTGCCACGGTAGCCAGGGACAAAATCCAGCAGGAATGGCGGGCGACTTCAGCGTGATATTAGCGCGTGGAACTGTAAGCCAGCCCGAATCGCCTGCGCTTGAAACATCAAAGGGATTGACCTTTGCGAAACGCAACCGAAGCCTTAGTAAATAAACGGCACTTTAACCGGAGAATTTAGAAAGGAAGACGCATGGCACACGATCATAAGTTTTTCGCTGCATTGAGTTGTCCGAACCAGGTGACATGGACGGCCGACATACAAAAAATGTTTACCGCAATGGACATTGCCCATATGAAAACCAAGGGCATTGATCTCAGCAACTACCAGAGCGTGATGATCAATGCGGTATCGATCTACAACCAGGTGCAAAGCGGCAATATGCCACCTCCGCAATCAGGGGAAAAGCCTTGGTCCCCGGCATGGGTTGCAACCTTCGGCTGCTGGATTCAGCAGGGCTGCCCGGAAAATTAGCGGCAGCCGCTCAACGACAGTCTCGGTGAGAGCGCCAAAAATAGGCGGTAATCTTACGTAGTTCACTCGCGTAAGAGAGCCGAGATTTACTTTGCTGGGAGATTTACGGCGAAAAGACTTGCGTGGAGATCAATGTTCGGCCACTGATAACTGGCCTACAATTTAAGAGCTTTCCGCTGCGGCGGCAACGAAGTCAATTAACTGCTGCACGCCGTGCCGTTCATCTTTGGTGTTGAGATGGAAAGACACCCCCATCCCGTATCCGGGATGCGAAGCTTTCACGTTGCCGCTCAAGCGCAATTTCATTTCGTGCGTACGCACCACTATCTCAACCGTGGAGCCGGTTGCGAACGCCAGCGGCATTTCCAGATAGCATCCACCCGGGCTTAGGTCGCTCAGATGACAATAATTCCGCACCGAGCTTCCCTGCTGGTAAACTTCAGCGCCCAGATGGCATGCGTATCGCGTCTCTCCACGCCGGTTATCGGAGTCGTCGCGTGACTGCGCTGTAGCCGACCCGCCGCTTGTCTTCGGATCTTTTTTCTTTCCTCTTCCGGTGCCGAGCGCATGTTCGTCTGTCGGACGGATGGAATGCTCCACCTGCACTTCTTCCGAAGCCAAATGCTGCTTCGTCGCGTCCGATAAATTCATTTGCAGCCACTCGCGTAAAACCTTCCGCGAAGCCTGCGGTACGTCGACGAACTGAATGCCGGCGCGGCCGCTCCAATCCTGCCACATGATTTGCCCGGAGAGGCGCACGCTGGCCGTCTGCCCCGGCAATTGAAATTGAAAATACACTTTGCAGGTCGGCGGCAATTTCTTGCCAAAATTCACTGCCATGCCATCTTCCGCCAAATCCACCAGAGTCGCTCGCGCCTGCTGCACGCCGGCGTAATCGATGGTTGCATGCGTGTGTACGGCGGCACGCGCCTTGCGGCGTTTATCCCGGAACAAAACGCTCTGCGCCGCGCGCAAACTGCTCATTGCCCGCTCGTAGGAAACCGGCTTGTACAGAACAAAATTCACACCCAGCGAAAACATCTCGCGGATGTTCTCCTGTCCGGAAACCACAGCCACAGCCAATGTAGTTCCGTTCAACCGCGAAGCCCGGCTCTCGTTAAGCAACGAGGTTACATCCGCCTGCTTTTCGCAATCAAGAAGAATAAGGTCAAAGCGCTCCTGCGCCAATCTGACTCCGGCGCGCGTAGCATCCGAACACAACTCCACCTGAATGCCGAGCTCTTTCAGGACGCGGCTCAACACCTCTACGGAAGCATCGTCCGCGCAAACCAGGAGTGATGAGAGATTCATACTGCAAGCATGGTAGGGTCACCACAGTTCAGCCGACAAGTTACCGGAGTCATTCGTACCGCTTCGATTTGCCCTTGAAATTCTCTTAACTCACTTAAAACCCTACAGGTGACCTCAGTCACCCGGGTCATTACAGAAGACCAATGCTCTGGCGTTGCACCGTAGTGCTTTGACGTTACCAGACCCCGTTCCTAGTATGAAGACTGCCAAGCCCCCAGCGTGTCGAATGGTGAATCCTCCGTAGCTTTATCCATTTGGCCTAATTGAAAACCGAAGTAGCCGGCGGTTGTACGAGCAACGTTGAGCCAGAAGAACTTATGTTATCGCGCAAGCAAAACGGACTTTCGCTGCTGGAAATGATGATCACAGTCAGCATCATTCTGATTCTGTGTGGCGTCACCTTCGTCACCTTGCAGCCGACGCTGAATCGGAACCATGTCGACTCGGCCTATGGCACAACCCTCATGGCGCTGCGGAATACGCGCAATCTGGCCATCACACAGAGTCACGAGTACTACGTGTATTTCAATCCGACTGGATTTCCTGCAGGCACCATCCAGGTAGAGTATCAACCGCCCGCGGTTGGCGCCGGAGTTGCGCCGCCGCTGGAGCAAGTGATTACTTACACGATCCCTTCCGATGTGAGCTTTGCGGTGCAGTCAGGATTTCCTTCCAACGCTCCGGATAGCTTTGGAACTGGGGTGAATGCGATTGATTTCGGTCAAGCGCTGGCGGGCGAACCGCTTAATTACGTCGTATTCATGCCCGATGGCTCTTCGCAGGACGACCTGGGGAATTTTAACAGTGGGGTCGTTTATCTTACCCGTCCTACTGACACTTTTAACAACTCAAGAGCAATTACGGTTTGGGGAGCAACTGGCAGAATTCGCGGATGGCGAATGGGGCAAACAGCAGGTGTGTGGACCTGGGTGCAACAATGATGCAGAAAAAACAATCCGTCAACAAACGCGTCGCTGAAGGCGGTTTCACGCTGCTGGAAGTGATGATTTCCATTGTGGTTATGACGATAGGCATTCTCGCCCTGATTGCGAGCTTTGCGACCGCGGTCGCAGCGACCGCTTCTGCGCAAGAAGATCTGGTTGCACGGCACAAGGCGCTCGACGCCATGGAAAGCATTTATACAGCGCGCAACAGCCAACAGGTGCCATTTGCGTCGATCAATAACGTTGCCAGCGGCGGTATTTTTCTAAGCGGCGCTCAACCCCTGCTCTGTGCCGGACCGGATGGTCTGGTAGGAACAGCAGACGATGTTGCCTGCACCGCACCGGATACCGGCGCAGCCTGCCCAGGGGGTGTCGAGTGTTTGATTCTTCCCGGCCCGGATGGAGTTCTCGGGACCGCGGATGATGTTACCTGGGCTCTGACCAATTTCTCCCGGACAATCACCTTCAATCCCGTACTGCAAACCATCAACGGGATTACGAGCACAAATCAAAATCTTATCGCTGTCACCATCGCCGTCACCTATACCAAACCGGGCTGGCCGGCGCGTACCTATACCGTGAACGGATTAATCTCCAGCTACCACTAAGGCAAATATTCGACATGAAGATGCCCATCGCAAACCCGCAAAAAGGCTTCAGCCTTCTGGAATTGACGATCGCTGCTGCTCTCGGTGTACTTGTCATCCTGGCGATGACCAGTCTGTTCCGCACGGGCATGAATACAACGTTTACGGTGACCGAGCGTGCTGAAACGCAACAGAATCTGCGCGCCGCCATCGAATTAATGACCAAGGATCTTAGTTTGGCGGGGGCGGGCCTGCCTTCCGGCGGCTTGCAACTGGCTAACGCCAGCGCGAACAAGATCGCATGCAATCAGTCTGGCACCTGCTATGTGAGCGGGGACACTTACCCCAACAGCAATTACATGACCGGCATCATACCCGGATTCGGTAATGGCGTGGAGAGCGGCGCCACTATCAGCAGCGCTCCGGCGGCCACGAATGACAGTGTCACGTCGATCTACTGCGACTATAACTTCCCGTTGACCAATTTTAATTTCACTTTTCCAAGCACAACCCAGGCCAGTGTATCCGTAATAAACTCGACCGTTTCGCCAAACAACATCCTCGCGCCAGGTGGTCTCAATGTAGGAGATTTGCTGTTGTTCCTGGTGAGCACCCCCGGTAACGGCACCGGCTCTCAAGGTACCAGCGCCGCGCAAACTGCCGCCGTGGTAGGCGAAATCACGGGACTGCCAAGCAACTCTGTCATCGATTTCGCATCCGGCGACGCGCTCAACTTCAATCAATCACAAACTACGGCCAACAGTCTCGCTTACACAATCAAGAACTTGGGCTCTTCCCTCGGCACGGGCAACACAGTAAGTGTTTGCCGGCTCAATGCCGTCACCTATTTCTTGCAGGTTCCCGCAGCGGGTGGAACCGTGCAGACTCCGCGTCTGATGCGCCAAGTGAACGGCCTTACTGCAGTTCCGGTGGCCGATAACATCATTAATTTGCAATTTAGCTATGACGTAATCAATTCCCAACTGGGCACCATAAGTGCGAACCAGGCCAATCCCATTGCTGCCGGTCTTTCCCCCGCTCTGATCCAGAAGGTGAATATGTGGATCATGGGACAAGGATTACTTACGGGAGGGAAGCAAGCCCAAAGTATGTATCTGGCAAGCTCCGTGGCCGCCCGTAATATGAGCTTCTGCAATTCATACAGTGCGAATACTACGGTTTGCCAATAATTTTCAGAGGGTGAATGGGGGAGTTTTGGGGGAATCCATGAGCAAGAGCACACAAAATTCGCGGGGCTTTACGCTTATAGCCGCGCTTCTGTTGACACTCCTGTTATCCGCGATGGCGGTTGGCCTTATTTACATGGTCAACAATGAACAGCGCATGGGAGGCAACGACCTGGAAAGTAATTTGGCGTATTATGGCGCGGAAGCTGGCATTGAAAACCTTACCGCCCAACTTTCCACGTTGTATCAGTCTTCGCAAACGCCGACCGCCTCTTCCATCACCGCTCTCACCGCGGCCTCGAACTTCCCAACTGCCGTGACTGGCTCGAACATCACCAACATGAACTATGTGGAAACCATCACCTGGCCATCCACTCAAACCAATGGCCAGCCCTGTTCCAATGCTCCAAACCCCTGTGGATCATGGGACATTGTGGGTTCCGGTTCAGATCAAGGAATGGTGGCTTCTCTCATTCCCTATACCTTGCAAGTGACCGCGACCAGAATTGCCAATGGTGGTGAAGTCTCGACTAACTCGTCGATTTCTCCTACTGGAGCTTCCGTCAACCTCACGCGTACCGTGGAAGTTGCCTTGCTTCCAGCCTTTGAGTTCGGAGTGTTTTGCGATGGCGACTGCGATTATTTCGCTGGTCCGAATTTCAACTTCGGCGGCCGGGTTCATACCAATGGAAATCTTTTTCTCGCATCCGGCGCGGCCCTGACTTTTACCGATAAGATTGCCGCCGTGGGCCAGATCATTCTGGACCGGCTTGAAAATGGGCATTCCACATCTTCAGGCTACGGCGGCTCGGTTTACGCGCCCGATGCCGCTGGCGGTTGCCCTGCCGCACCTGGGACAGGACCGGCAACGAATTGTCCGCAATTGACAGCAGGGAGTTGGACGGGAGGGTTTCCACCTACTGGCGCAGCTAATTCCGGATGGACTGGAATTTCTACCGGTACCTTTAAGAATTTCGTCATCAATGGACTCACCGGAGCGACCAAGTTGCAACTACCTTTCGTGCAGTCCTCCAATATTGGTGCCATCGATATTATTCGCCGGCCGCAGGCCAGCGACACGACGCTCCTCACCAATTCGCGTCTCTACACAGAAGCTGAGATCCGAATACTGTTGGCGGACGACATCTCTCAGCTCCATCCTGAGCGCGGCGCCACCGCGCTCGACGCTAACGATGTGCAGCTCGGCGTAGGACCGTCGGCTACCGCTTACGTCCAACTCACCAGGGCAACGGGGACGGCAGCTAACGAGAACATGTACTACGCTTTGGGAAAAACCGGCACGGGAAGCTGGACTTTGCCCACCGGCTGCACCAGCCCATGGCCGCTGCTCGGCCAGGTCGCTTGGACCACGTCTCCCTGCAAAAGCGTATGGCTACGCGTGGAATATCTGAACAATTCCACCGGCGCATGGACTGGGGTCACACAAGAGTGGCTGTCATATGGGTTCGGGCGCGCATACGGCGTTTCACCCAGCGTTCCCTATACCGGTACAAGCACCCCACCCGCAGGCGCAAACCCGGTCAGCCCTGCGATCCTTATCCTTCAGCAATTACAAAGTGGTAAGACTGCAGGCGTCGGTACATCCTACGAAGCCGACACAACAGACACCAGCAATACCGGTTACAACTGGCTTCCCATCAATTTTTACGATTCGCGCGAAGGCGAGCCGCGCGATACCCGGTCTTCTTACACGACCAACAACTGCAGCCCCGCTGGCATAATGAATGCCGTTGAATTGGATGTGGGCAACCTGTGGCTCTGGTTGCAGTCCGCGACAGGTACTCCTTATTCCAGTGGCAGTGGACACCTGGTGAACAATACGAACGAGAATGGCTACATTCTCTATTTCTCGGATCATCGCGGCATGCAACCGGATCCAGATACAGATCGCACTGGCTTCTATAACGGCTTTGTTGGCGTTTCCGGTCTGGAAGACGTGGTTAACTCTGCATCCACGACCGGCATCCCCGACAACGTGTTGGAGACGGCGTCTTATTATGCCTTCTCGCCCGAAGACGTGGATGATAGCGGCTATCTTGACACCTTTGGAGCAAAATACATGGGATCCGGATTTGGCTTGTCCTCAAGTCCGTCAGCCATGTCACAGGCCTACTACATTCCGGGCTCAACTACGGGTGTACCGTGTACAACAACGGCTACTTGGAACTTGGTCACTGGCCCCCGCCACGTATTGCGACTCGTGGATGGCGGCATGAATGGATCGGGAGTCAGTTATCTGCCGCAGCCCATTTCACCGGCAACTTCTGGAAACGGCTTCACCGTCGCTTCTGAAGAGCCAGTCTACGTGTGGGGGAATTACAACACTGGACCTTCGGATCCCTTCTGGGCAAGCGATGGAGCCAATGGCACGACTCCGCACTCCGCGGCCGCGATCATTGCAGACGCCGTCACTTTGCTCTCGCCGAATTGGTCGGACGCCAACAGCTTCGCCTCACCGGGCTATGCTGCCGCGACCGGCAGTTTCCCCGGCAGGACTGCGACTGACAGCTACTACCGCGTCGCCATAGCCGCCGGCAAAAGCATTCCCTTCCCGCAACCGTCGTGGGGTGCGCAAGACTTCGGAACTGACGGTGGCATGCACAACTTCCTCCGGTATCTGGAGAACCGTGGCGGCACCAACGTTTATTATGCTGGGTCGCTGATCAGCATGTACTACTCGCAATACGCCACGGGCACTTTCAAGTGCTGCAACTCCGTGTACAGTGCCCCAACCCGTAACTATTTCTTTGACACGCAATTCCTCAACCCGGCCAATCTGCCTCCTGGCACGCCTATGTTCCAGGATGTGGTGAGTTTGAGCTTCCATCAAAACTTCACTCCACAATAACCTTAACCAAAGCACCTTTACCAACCCCGGTCCCGCTCCGCGGATCGGGGTTTTTCATTGTTCGTACTATTGATGGTTTTGTACTATTGCTCCCGCCGGGCTGTTTCGCGTACCGTGTGCGGGCGTACCTCCGTCCGGAACAGAACCATATTTTATGAGCACATCTTTACCGCTCGTCTCAGGAGCTCCGAATCAGCCCGTTGATCGCAAAGCGAGCGCGCTTTGGATCTGGGTTGGATTTTTTACTTGTGCTCTCATCACGATTGGGCTGTTCTTCGTTCCTGCATTTATCATTCGCCCTTTTGCTTACCAAGCGCCGCGCGCGTTGCTCCTTGCCCTGTCTCTGCGCCAGCGCGCTCCTTTAGGAACGGTGTTCGCAGGGCTTGCGAGTTTCCTCTTCGCCTTCGCACTTTGGAAAATCGTCGGCATCTGGCGCAGATTATTGCTCGTCGTCGCCTTGTTGGTGGTTACGTTCTCCGCCGTTATGGCCCGCCTCAATTATTTCGAGTGGATGTTCCATCCCATTCCCGGCGCGCAATTCCTTGCGCAATCGCAGAGCAAGCTGGACCCTAAAGAGATGATCATGGCGATTGGTTTTGGCGACGACGCCCGCGCCTATCCCATCAGCCAAATGGCCTACCACCACGTTCTCAACGACATTGTCGGAGGCGTGCCGGTAACCGTCACCTATTGAACGCTCTGTCACACCGGTCTGGTGTGGACGCGAACCGTAAAGGGCAGAGCTTTGCATTTTTATCTGGCCGGCATCAACAATCAAAATTTCCTGATGCGCGACAAGGAAACCGGAACCTGGTGGCAGCAGATCACCGGCAAGGCGATCTACGGGCCGTTGAAAGGCGCCGCACTCGATTTAGTGTTGAGCGATGAACTCACCTTCGGCGAGTGGAGAAGCGAATTTCCATCCGGACAGGTTCTCGCGCCCATTGCGAAATACAAAAAAGAGTATGACCCCAACTGGGAGCCCGACGTCGCCAAGCTTCCGGTTGTCATCAGTTTTCCCGGCACCGAATTGAAATCCCGCGATGTCGTCATCGGGCTCACGATAGGCGATGCAGCTCGCGCCTACCCCTGGGAAACTTTCGCCAAGCAATCTCCGATTCTCGATCGTGTCAACGGAACACCGCTGCTCCTGATTCTTGGCCCTGACGGCAAATCCTTCCGCGTCTTTGTGGCTCGTATCGATGGCAGTGACGCCGAGTTCTTTTTGCAAACCGGCACCGATTCCAAACAATGGTCGCTGCTCGACACGGCCACCAACAGCCTATGGAACTTTCAGGGCTGTGCCGTTTCCGGTGCGGCGCAAGGAAAATGCCTCGACCGCGTCCCCGCGCTGAAAGACTACTGGTTCGACTGGCGCAACTACCACCACGACACCAGCGTCTACAAACATTAAGAGGATTGCATAGAATTGGGATGATAGAGGAGGGCATATACATGCCTGGCATTCAAGCCATTTTTTGGGATGTGGGAGGAGTGCTGTTGACCAACGCGTGGGATCATACCGAACGCGCCGAAGCGCTCGAACATTTTCATCTCGACGAAAAAGAATTTAACGCGCAGCATGAGCCGCTGGTTTCTCCCTTTGAACGGGGTAAAATGTCGCTCGACGAATATCTCGATCGCACCGTGTTCTACGAAGAGCGTCCCTTCTCTCGTGACGAGTTTCGCGATTATATGTTTTCTTTGTCGCAACCGAAACCGGATATCCTCGCCTTCGCACGCGCACTGGCTGACTCCGGAAAATATTTTTTATCTACTCTCAATAACGAATCGCGCGAATTGAATCAGAACCGAATCGATAAGTTCGGTCTGCGCGAAATCTTTCGGCTATTTGTCAGCTCCTGCTTCGTCGGGCTACGCAAGCCGGAGAACGACATTTACAAGCTCGCGCTGGATATCACGCAGTTCCCTCCGGAAGAATGCTGCTTCATCGACGACCGCGCGCAAAATCTGGAACCCGCAGCCGGACTCGGCATGAAGACGATTCAAATGCAAAACTTCGATCAATTGCGGCAGGACTTGGCGAAAATCGGGGTTCGCATTTAAGCGCGGATGAAGTAATTTTCACACCTCCGCAAGCGGGCTGTGCAATTTCTTTCAGGCTATCGGCGGTAGGCGAAACCACGTACAATTCATCCGCTTCGATGTAAAAATGAAGATCCTCCTGAACCCTGCTCGCAGGATGAACTCTTATATATTGGCCGCGGCCAATTGCAATACCAGCAAGGAGACAGCTTGAACAAACTTACCTCATTGAAAATGGCTTGCATGATTTCTATATTTTGCGCCGCGACGGTGATTGGCTCGTCGGCCCAGACCTTCGACACCTTGCTGGATTTCAACCCGGCTATCGGCGCGGAACCTCTTTATATGCAATTAATCCAGGGAACTGATGGAAATTTTTATGGCACCACGTTTCTTGATGGGGTAAACGGTGGGGGCACAGTTTTTCGGATCACATCGGCCGGCAAGCTGACCACGCTTTATAGCTTTTGTGCAGAGACCGAATGCGCCGACGGCGCAAATCCCTACGCCGGCCTGGTTCAAGGCACCGACGGAAATTTCTACGGCACAACACAAGAGGGTGGTTCCAGCGTCAACAACAGCAGCCCGGGCACGATCTTCAAAATCACGCCGGCGGGCGCGCTGAAGACGATTTACACTTTTTGCGCGAAACCGGGTTGTACCGACGGTTTTTCTCCCTACGCCGGCCTGGTTCAAGGCACCGACGGAAATTTCTACGGCACGACTTACTCGGGTGGAAGCGGCTTCAGCGGAACGGTATTCAAAGTAACTCCGGCAGGTGTATTGACCACGCTTCACAATTTTTGCTTTTCGCCCGGATGCACGGACGGCAGCAACCCCTATGGCGGGGTGATTCAAGCCAGCAATGGCAATTTCTACGGCACCACCTACAATGGCTCGACTCCCGGCACGATTTTCGAAATCACCCCAACCGGAACACTCACCACTATTTATAGCTTTTGCTCCACCGGCGTTTGCGAAGATGGAGCATTGCCCGAAGCTGGCCTGATTCAAGCCAGCAACGGAAACCTCTACGGCACCACGAGCAGCGGCGGTACGCACTCTGAGGGCACGGTCTTTCAAGTCACCCCGGCGGGAGCGCTCAAGACTCTCTACAGTTTTTGCTCCAAGACCAATTGCCCTGATGGCAACTCGCCTACGTCTGGACTGATTCAAGCTACCGACGGCAATTTCTACGGCACAACATTTCAGGGCGGAGCCAATATCAACTATGGCTCCATCTTCAAAATCACGCCGGCTGGTGTGCTCACAACGCTCCACAGCTTCGAAGGAACGGACGGATCAGGGCCTGAGGGCGCGCTGATGCAATCGACCAACGGAACTTTTTATGGCATAACGAATACCGGAGGGACCAGCAATGCCGGCACGATCTTCAGCCTGTCCGCGGGGCTGGGACCGTTTGTGGAAATACGCCCCACTTCAGGGAAGGCGGGTTCGAGCGTCATTATTCTGGGAACGAATCTTTCGAGCGCCGCCAGCGTAAGCTTCAACGGAACCGCCGCTACTTTCACGCTCGTCTCGAAGACGGAAATTAAAGCCACGGTTCCTGCCGGTGCAACCAGCGGCAAAGTGGCCGTGAAAATATCGCAAGGCTCGCTATCGAGCAACGTGGCCTTTCGGGTGGTCAAGTAATTAGGTAGTCTTGTTTGTAGAGGGAATACTAAGGTTGGATTTTTAAGTGCGTCGAGGCTGTGCTTTTGATCCCGCCGCTGCTACAACTTTGGGAACATCGGATTCCGCATTGGTCAGTGTAAGATCGCTCGACCAGCACTCTGAGATCAGCTTCCATTCGCCGCCACTTTGTTTGGCAAATACCCACAGATATTTGCCGCGCTCTTCCCGCCGTTTGCCGGTAGTTCCTGGAACCAGCGCGCTGTAACGGCCGACCTCATGAGCGAGGTCACCCAGCACTTCCACGCGGATAGGTTCCAGCGCTACTTCTCCCAGTCCAGATTCGAGCGCAGAAAAAAAGAATTCGCGTATCCCTGCCGCGCCCCGCAACAACGGAAGATTCGAGCGCAGCACAAGAGCGTCGGGCGCATACAGGTCGAGCAATTCGTCCAGTTGCCGGGTGTTGCAAGCTAAAACCCATTCCTGCGTAAGCCGTCGAACAGCAGCCTCGCTGCGGCTCATGGGCTCGCCTTTGGCGGCAGCAACAATTCGCAGGCGGTCAGCCTCGCGTGCGCTTTCGGGAGCGGCGGCTCGCGGAGCCGCAACGGCGCCTTCGAATCCACCCTGAAAATAGTGATGATGATAGTGGTGGTGATAATGATGCGATCCAGCAGAAGCACCCTCCAAGGGATGAACCTCGGGCGCCGCTTCAGTTGGCTGGGCTTGCACCAAATGCTTGGCGAAGTCGGGTAACTCGACTGTTTCCGGCTCAAGCGCAGGAGAGTTCGCGGCGGCAGTTTCCTCCGCTCCAGCATCAATCGAAAGCCCGCATACGCCACAAAATTTGTTGCCCACGCGATTTTGATGTCCACAGGAAGGACAAGCTGCGGAGGGACCGGCAACGGTTTGTTCGGTAGTTTCCTCGGCAGCCGTTTCCGAATCCATTTTTACGGTGACGCGCTGCATGGCTTGCAGAGCTGCGGCAATCGCCTCCGGATTCGGTTTCGGCCGTCGTATCTCTGGATACAAGCGCTGATAAATTTCGCCGAGCGCTGGATTGGATGGAGTTACGCCCGAAGCCGCATCTTCAGAATTGGAATTCTGCGCGGGTGGGGTAGCGATGGGCCTGGCGGTTTTCTTTTCTTTATCCACAGTTTCAGATTGTGCCAATTCGGCTGGATTATTCACATTCTAGCCCAGTCCGAATCTTAGCGGCGGGAAAACTCGATCTTACCTTCCGCTTCCGTAGGAACACCGTTGCATGTGGCAGGACGATACCTCCATGTGCGCACCGTTTGCAGCACATTGTGATCGCCCGTCGCGCCGGCGCTCTCCAGGATCAGTGGACTATGCACGCGCCCATCCGCGCCGATGATGAAGCTAACTTTTATTTTCGCGCCCGCGACCGCCGGAACCAGCAACGGATTGGGCGTGGTTAGGGCCTGCGGCGGATGCGTATCTTCGCAGCGGGAACGCGCGCTCACATGCGGCACTTCGCTGAACTCGGAGATGCGAACCGGAGCCTTCCAGAGTTGAGGTTCGCGCTGGAGCAGAACTGCCTTACTAAAACGCAAAGTGGTTGGCTGCACCGAAGCAGCGGCGGGGAACGAAAAAATAAGAACCAAAAGCCAGAGTCGAAGAAGCATATTCGAGCCTTGATTCGCGGCGTTCATCTCCGCTTGCCCTATCTATCGGCACGTCTTCTACCAGCTCTATCGCGGCACAAAACATTCTTTATCAATCAGTTACAGCCACCATCGGTGCTCTTAAAAGTTCCCATGTGAAGGGGTTTGCACATTTGAAGCCGGCTGGCGTAAGAATACTGGCTGTTTTCGTCCGCGCCCATTCTTCCTATAACTTTGGACCAGCCCGAAGCGTCAGCAGCGTGATTTCCGGCGGGCAATTCAAGCGAACTGGAACATCCACCGTGCCAAGCCCAGCGTTCGTATATAAAGTCAACGGGCCAATCCGATAGGTTCCCATGACATATTTCTTCGCCATTTCCGGCAAATACAGTGGCGGGAGCATGGGAATTCTCACCTGGCCTCCATGAGAATGCCCCGATAGTTGGAGGTCGATGGGAAATCGAGAAGCGTGATCGGCGAAATCAGGTTCATGAGCCAACAGCACAACAGACTCACTCGCTGGAACCAGTTGCAGCGTCTTGTTTAGATCGGCAGTTTTACTGATCACATCGTTGACACCCGCCAGCCAGAAGCGCCCACCGTCGCGTTCGATCGGCACAGACTCATTCGCTAAAACGCGAATTCCCTCTGCGACCAATGCGCTGGTAACATGCCGGGAATCCGTGTTCCAGTCATGATTACCGAGTACCGCCCACAAACCATAAGGCGCGGTCATCTGGTGAAGCAGGCGGGCGCAAGGCTCGGCATCTGCGGCGGCTTTTTTTTCGTTCCCGAAAAACGGCACGGAAACGAAATCTCCGGTTAGAACGATCAGGTCAGGACGAAGCGCGTTCACCAGTGGGATCGACGCATGCAACGGATGCACGGAGAAAACGGGATCGTAGTGGAAATCGCTGAGCAGCGCGATGGTAAAACCATTCAGCCGCTCCGGCCATCGCGGCAGAAGAAAATCTTTACGGACAATGCGCGGACGGTTCGGCTCCCACGCAATAGAGTCACTACCGACAACGGCTACAGCCGCAGCTGCGCCGTAGAGGAATTTTCGTCTGGTTGTGGAAATGAAAGGCAAACGGAACTTGGTCTACGCGAATTTACACCGCGCGCATACTCATTCAGCATAACCGAAACGAGTGGATTGAGTAGATACCCGAAAGATTACCAGCCAGTGTTCTATACCTAAATCCGCGCACATTGCTGTTCTACCGCTCAGAAGCTGAACGTAGCGAACAAATCGATGCGGCGGTTGCTCGAGGTGTTCGAGAAAGGTCCTCCCTGGAGATCATTCGGGGTGTCGAAAAACCGCGAACCGAGAATGCCGCTGGGGTTCCCAAGATTTACTTTATTGAAAACATTGCGCGCGGAAGCGCCGAAAGTAAGATTGTATTTTCGATCGCTGTTGCTCGACATCGAAATCGGTCCGCCTCCGCCGAAAAGGGGCCCGTGACCGTGACCGCCACCACCTCCGGGACCACCCGGACCGCCCGCACCCTGGCCCGGACTCTTCTTGATCGGAGGTCCGAAGCCAAAAGTCTTGGTAAGCCGGAGATTCACCACCGCATGTGCCGGACCGGTGGCGTAATCAATCGGCGTAATTCTTTCACCGGCCGTAGGCTGCGCGTTGAAGGTTCCGAGCGGCGTGCAATAGACAGAAGAAGGTGGCGTATTGACCACCGATGCGCACGTGGCGTTTGAAACCAGCCCCGGACGATCGTTAAATACAGAATCGTTGTTCAGATCGTTGGTGGTCGTGAGATTGAACGGCGACCCGCTGCTGATAATCATAAACGGGCTCAGGCGAAAGTTATACGGCAGTCCGAACGAGCTGATAAGAAACACCCGGTTGCGAATATCGAAAGAAGCGCGCCCGTAGTCGGAACTAATGTTGTAGGAGTTCGATGGAAAGCTGGAAACGCCGGAGGTGTCACTGTTCGCGTAGTCGAGCACGTAGTAGCCCGCCAACTGCACCTTCGAGCTTAATCGCCAATTTGTATTGGCAATGATCTGGTTCTGATTGAACACCGCCTCGGAGACGTATTGATAAATATTTCCACCCGGAGGGGTGGGGCAGCTTGGGCTGCATGGCGTACCGGGATAAGGCGCGTCGGCATTGATCGTGAGCAGTTGATCGAAGCCGCGCGAGTTTAAATATGTAACCGATAGAGTGGAAGCCTTGGTGAGCTGGCGCTCCACGCTGATGGCCGACTGCAATGTGTAAGGCGCATGCACCCGCGAATTGATCTGATAAATCGTGGGTGTAGCCGGCGTAACCGCTCCCGTGCACGCGAGGAAATCCGTAAGGTTAGGGCATACCGGATTGTTGATGACGAATTGCTCCTGCGTGATGCCATTCAGACGCTCCGCTTGCAGAATTTGCTCTTCCTGAAAGCGGTCATAGAAAACGCCGAAGCCGCCACGCAAAACAACTTTAGGTGGAGCGCTCTTGCCTCCAATCCCCCATGCAAAACCCAGGCGCGGAGCCCAATCGTCGTGATCCTGAATGCCGGTCTGGGTTTCAAAGCGCAGGCCGAGGCTAAGAGTGATATTGGGGCGAACCTTCCAGTCATCCTGGTAGTAAAGTCCGGCGTCGGAATTGCCCACTACAAGCGGCGGAGTGCCTTTGGTGTAAGTGAGCTGCGTCGCAATCGGCGTCGTACCTATACTTTGAATCGCGGTCGCATACGAAATCGGGCAAGGCGCTTGCCCCGGAGTTGGTACGCAACTCGCTTCCTGCGCGGTGCTCGTCAGTGAAGAGAAAGTAAATTCTCCGTTGAATCCAGAGGTCGAACTGTTCGCGTCGCGAATGCCGCGCAGCCGCGCTCCAAACTTGATCGTGTGATTGCCGTGGATAATGGAAGTGTAGTTTTGCAGTTCGTAGTGGTCCTGATGATCCAGAATATTGCCCTGGTTGTTGCCTCCGGCATCGAACGATCCCAGCACATTAATGGTCGGCTCGCTATTTAGCGCAAGCTGATTACTGAGATCGCGCAAGTATTGAAAATGGGTTTCGTTGATGATCTTCGAGCCGATCACCTGCGTATCGCTGATCTGCAAAGTATGCTCGGTGGAATCGGAGTTATAGCCTTGTGACGGCAAAGTGAATTGTCCAACTCCCTCGGCGTTTTCGGTATCGCGGTAATACTGATAACGGACAGTCAACGTGTTGTTCTTGCTCAGTTGATAATCCAGACGCGGGGTGATATTCGTTCGGTGCCTGGGATTGGCCACGGATTCAATCAGCGGCACTTCGTCCAATGTGGTTGGATCGAGCGTCACCGCATTGATGATCGAGAGATTGTTGATATTCCGCCGCTGCGCGTCGAGAAAAAATGATCCGTTCTTGTTGATCGGGCCGCCGACTGTGCCGCTGAACTGTGTGGAATCGTAGGAAGGCTGATTGGCCCCGCCGAAGGGGTTGGGCGAGTTGAAAGCGGAATCGTTTCCGTTGATCAGAAACTGCCCGTGAAATTTGTCGGTGCCGGGTTTGGTAAAAACTTCGATGCGTCCATATCCCAGCTTATCGAATTCGGCGGAGAACGGATTTTGATTGATGCGAATTTCGCGAATCGATTCCTTCGGCGGAAGTTGTCCCGCCGTAAAACCATCGATGTAAAGCTGACCGCCATTGGGCCCTGCCGAAGGCCCGGCCAGCGCTTGTAAGTCGGTCAATAATTCATCGGGATCGTCGGGAAGCGCTTCCAGTTCTTTGCCCGAAAGCGTGATGGCTCCGGCATTGTTGGCGGGGTTTACATCGACCGTGGGCGCAGTGTCGGAAACCTGAATCTTCTGCTCTTCCACGGCAATCGCCATGGCAACATTCAGAAGCAAAGGCTGATTGGTGATGTTCACATTGTCGTTCTCATAAACCGAGAATCCGTCGGCAATAACATTCAATGTGTATTGACCTGCAACCAGCCCTTTGAATTCGTACTGCCCCTGCCCATTCGCCTGGGCTTTGATCGGCGTGGAGGAAGCAGCCGCAGGCGTGAGAACCACACTGGCATTAGGGATCGCAGCGCCGGAAGGATCGGTAACCTGTCCGCGCAATGCGCCAGATGTAGCAGGCGGAACTGGAGCCGGAGTCTGAGATACAGCAAGACTCGCGTACAACAGCAAACCAAAAATGAGGCAGATACACTTCCGTAAAATCATTCAGAATTCCGTTCGTTAAAACTTATGAATAGGATTAG
Source organism: Candidatus Aquilonibacter sp. (assembly GCA_035486715.1). Lineage (GTDB taxonomy): Bacteria > Acidobacteriota > Terriglobia > Terriglobales > Acidobacteriaceae > Sulfotelmatobacter. The sequence goes on along the minus strand of DATHMV010000042.1, from coordinate 197,916 downwards.
TTTGCGAGCAACGCTGGCCGCGAAACCTTATGGTCCCCCAGCATCGCCGGCGGGAGCCCCCAGGCTCCACGGTGTGAGTAACGCATAACTGCTGGCGCTGGGCGCAGCGCGTAAGATCGGTTCAACACCGCTCAACAGGGTAATTACAGTTCCCTGGTCAGCCGCTCCCTCGGTCGAGACAATTACTACTGCATCGCCTTTGTGCAAATTGGCGAGCGAAGTTGGGGGAATGCGGCTGAGCATCTGCTGAAAATCAGGTGTGCCACCGGGACGCCCGCCCGCGCTATTTCCGCCGTTCGCTCCGGGAGCATCGGCAGACTTCGCGTTCTGGCCATTCGCACCCTGCGGGTTGGTTGCGGATGTAGATCCCGCGCCAGAGGACGCGCCGGCGGCTCCGCCTTTCAAACGTGCAGCAATCCGCTGCGCCATTTCGGGCGGCAACTGATGCAGCTGCGAATCGGGCGTAATTTTTACCAGCACATTTTTCTTCGACAACAAATCGTGAACGCTCAAGGTTGATGAACTTGCGTCCACCGAATCGATTATGCCTGCAATATTACGGAACGAGCCGGAGACGATTTCTTCCGCCGAAAGTTCGCCGCCATCGGGGCTTCGGTCGCCGCGTGCGCGTACCTGATCGCCGGTGTGAATTTCCTGTAATGTGCTGGGCTTGGCATCGTCAAATTTCACCGAATCGGGCGGGTAGCGCCGAATCAGGGTGGTGCTGGAAGTATGGATTACGACATTCTTGCTACGCACTGTGATCGTGACCGTTCCAGCCGCTGCGTCTACTGCGCCGGCAACCCCATCCACGCCCCGCTTCTGCCAATCCTGCCGCTCCTGCTCGTGTTTTGCTTCGAGATCGGACTGCTTCATCACCACTACCGTAGTCGCCGCAAGCGAAGAATTATCGTCGGACGCTTTGCCGCCTACGAGAATGCGGTCCCCTACCTGAATGTCTTGTAGTTGGATGGGCGTGGCGTTCTTGAGATTTTTTTCACCGGGAGCGATGCGGAGGATACGAGCTGCCGGCTGAATCGTAACGGTGACATCCGCGCCAGAGTCAGGCGTCAGAGTGATCGAAGTGCCGTTGATCGCCTTCACCGCGCCGATGCGCCGGCTCATGGAGCCTGCGCCGGGTGCATCCTGAGCAGACAGACTCGAAGCCGCCACAGGGCGAGCAAAAGCAAGGCCGATACCGGCCATGCACATACCGCACAAAAACTTTAAAAACCAACGCTTGCTTGCATTCATACCGCTACTACTAATCTACAACGCGGAGAAGCGCAAAACGACGGATTTACAAAGTTTTACTTCAAGATTGTGCTTGTTGAGGAAACAGGCAAATATCCTGACAAACCACGGCTGTAACGTGGCGTTGAAGAACGTGGTCGATAAAGATAGGGTTACTCGGCGATGAGCAGGCTTTCCGCAAAAGGCCACTGTTCATCGATCCATTGAGTTTCGCAACGGAAGCCGGCATTGTCAGCCATCCGGCCAATTTCTTCCGGAGAGTATTTGTGGCTGCTTTCCGTCCAGATCGTCTCCCCTTCGGCAAATTCAACGGTTAATTCCGCAGCCGGAATGGTCACCGTCTGCTGCTGCGTGGAGCGAAGATGCATTTCAACACTCCGGGTTTCGTGATTGATTTTGGCGAGATGTTTAAAACAAGAGAGATTAAAATCCGCGCCCAATTCGCGGTTGATGCGCGACAGCAAATTTAAATTGAAGGCCGCAGTCACTCCCAGTTCGTCATCATAAGCCGCCAGCAGTTGCGAACTCGACTTCTCCAGGTCGGTGCCGAGCAGAAGAGAATCCCCGGGCTGAAGAATACGCCGCACTTGATTAAGAAACTTAAGGCCCGCCATCCGGTCAAAATTACCGATTGTGCTGCCCAAAAAAAGTACGAGCAGATGTTGCCCCTCGCGCCGTTGCGCCGCCACTTCGAGCAGTCCGTCGAGATATTCGCGTTCAAACCCAACGATGCTTATGCAGTCGATATCGCTAAGCTCGCGCTCACACATGGCAAGCGCCGACCGTGAAATCTCAATCGGATAGTACCGGGTACGCTGCCGCCGGCAAAGAGCTTCGAGAATCTGGCGAGTCTTCTTCCCGCTGCCGCTGCCCAGTTCGGCCACGGCGATCGGCCCAGCAAGCCGGTCTACAATTTCATTGGCATGACGCCGTAGCAAGCGCTCGTCGGCGCGCGTAAGCCCGTACTCGGGAAGATGACAGATCACTTCAAATAAAGCCGAACCCACGTCGTCGTATAAATACTTCGAGAGCAGCTCTTTTTGATTCGCTTTGGTGAGGCCAACACGCACATCCGCGGCGAATTCGTAGTTGGTTAGGTTGGCGGTAATCGCGTGAACCAGCATTGGAGGGCCCCCTTGAATTAACGGCTTACGCAGCGAAATCCCGCGTACATGAATTGATAGTGCGATTGAAACCAGTTACGGAATGAGCTCCGCAACATGCACTTTGCGGTGCGCGCCGATCCGCCCTTCATCACAAAGTGTTTGCCATCAAAAAAGTCAGCCGAATATCCGCGATAAAAAGAGAACGGTTCAAACCCGGCAAAGGGAGCGAATTCCGTGGAAGTCCACTCCCAGCCGTTGCCCAGCATTCCTTCAACTCCAAATGCGCTGCGGCCCGCGGGGTAACCAGCCACCGATGCTGGACTCCAGCGTGCAAAATCGAAGTTGCCATGTTCCGCGGAAGGCGATCCGTTCCCCCATGGATACACTTGCTCTTCACCGCTTGGCGTTGCATATGCCGCGCGTTGCCATTCGGCCTCCGTAGGCAATGACTTCCCTGCCCACTTTGCATAAGCCTTCGCCTCCGCATGGCTCACATATACCGGCCAATCCGGGGGCAGAGAGATTTCGTCGAACATCGTGCGGTAGAGCCACTGGTCTTTATCACGATCACGCTTCCAGAAAGCTGGATGATAAATTTCCTGTTGCGACTTCCAATTCCAATCATCTTCGGCCCACAAAGCTGAAATCTCGTACCCCTCCGCATTAACGAATTTGAGATATTGGCCATTCGTGACCATATATTTATCGATGGCAAATGCCGGAACATGGACCGTATGGCCTTCATACTCGTTGTCCCAACCGAACGCATTTTCATCGCGCCGAAGTCCGAGCGTGGCATTCCCCGCGGGAATCTCTATGCTGCAAGGGTCAAGGAGACGATTGATTTCCAGCAAAGGCTCCGAGTGCCGGATCTTACGGTCCAGCGGTAGTTGGTGCAGCATGTAAGCCAAGGTTTCCGCATGCATCAAACGATGTTCCACGGCTACGTTAAGCAGCACGCTGATTTGATTTTCTGCAGAATCAGAGTACGAAAGATTTCTTAATCCTTCATCGATCACAGCACGAGTCGTTCTGACGTACTCCCGCACCACCTCCATCGACGGCCAGTCTGAAGGTTGATCGTCGGGTAATCCACCGCCAACCGGATCGATACCGAATGCAAACAGCCGGTCGAACTCGGGATTGGAACTCTTTACCCCGAGAACTCGCTCATGCAGCAGGTTCCAATCGAAAGCCTCAAGATGTCCGATATAGAAAACGATGCGATGCCGTTCGGCAATCGGCCGGTCATAGAGCGCGTCTGGCTTAACGATGGCAAACAACTCATCCGTCTGCCGGCGCGCGTCTGCAATTCGTTGCGATAGATCATTCTCAACGATGACAACGCTTTGTGTAGCCAGCATGAAAACCTCCAATTCCAGTCCGAGCGCACACTCAGGACGCTATACAGAAAGTTGTTGGATTCTATGCCACTGGCGTCCCGAGTACCATAGGGAAATGTCCCTAACCATATTTCACGTCGACGCCTTCGCCTCCAGGCCTTTTGCGGGGAATCCGGCCGCAGTATGCCCTCTTGCAGGCTGGTTAGATGACGATCTGCTGCGCGCGGTCGCTGCCGAAAATAATCTTTCCGAAACCGCCTACTTTGTGACTGGCGGCGATAGTTATGAATTGCGCTGGTTTACACCTCGTTGCGAAGTAAAGCTTTGCGGTCATGCGACTTTAGCTTCCGCATTCATTGTGATGAAAATTCTCGATCCCGGACGCCAATCCGTGCGCTTCGAAACGCATTTCAGTGGCGCATTGACCGTGCGACAAGAAGGCGATTTGCTCGCGATGGATTTCCCCGCACTTCCCCCATGGCCATGCTCTGATCCTCCAGCGGGGCTTGTCAAAGGCCTGGGTCAGAAACCATTGGAAATCGTCCGAATTGAAGATAACTATTTTGCGGTGTACGAGAGCGAGACGGACGTTCGCGATGTTCGCCCAGATATAAGGCTGCTTGAGCAGCTTCATCCGGCAGGGGTAGCAATCACAGCCGTAGGCGACGATTCCGATTTCATCTCGCGCTATTTCGTTCCCAGCTACGGCATTCCGGAAGATCCGGTGACCGGTTCCACTCACTGCTCGCTGGCGCCCTATTGGGCGCAAAAACTCGGCAAGACGAATCTACACGCGCGACAGGTTTCGGAACGTGGCGGCGAGATTTGGTGCGAGGTAAAAGGAGATCGAGTGATTCTCAAAGGAAATGCCGTGTTGACTTTGCGCGGCGAGTTGCTGGTTTAAGAGCGAAAGGCACTGCGACAATTAGCTCCTATGGTAGCAAGCCTTTCCCTTTTAGAAATTCGCGCGCAACATCTCCCGCATCGCGATGCTGCCCATCCAGCGCGTAGTTCAGTCTCTGCATCTCCCCATCCGATATCTTCCCGCCGAATTCGGCAAGAATCGCAGCCAATTCCGGATGCTCCTGCAAGGTCTGCTGACGAACCACAGCAACCGCTTCATAGGGAGGAAAATAATGCCGGTCATCTTCCAGAACAAACAAATCGAATACGGGAATCAGCCCATCTGTCGCATTGCCCGCGGCTATATCAATCTGATGATTCTTCAGCGCGGAAGCCAGCAGGCCTAAATCCATGATGCGCGGCGTAGCCGCAAAATGAAGCCCATAAGCCGAGGCCAATCCAGGATAACCATCAGGCCGTTCCATAAATTCGTAGCCAAACGCCGCATGCCATTGCGGGGCAAAGGCGGCCGCCTGTGACAGAGTTTTCAGATTTAGTCGGCGCGCATCTTCGCCGCGAATTTCCATGGCAAAAGTATTATTGAAGCCAAGCGGCGGTCCGAGTGTAAGCGCGAAGCGCCTTTCGTACTCGCTTTTAATTTTCTGATAGTACTCGGCCCGATTGCCTTCAGCTTTCTCTTTCAGGATGGCGGTAAGAGCGGTCCCCGTATATTCGGGATAGATATCAATTCGCCCAGCCAATATAGCCTGCTGACAGATATAAGTCCCCGCAAGATAGAAGCGGCGTTCCACCTTCAAATGCGTACGCGCTTCGATCAGCTGGGCAAACATCTCGCCTAGCACAAGTGACTCGGTAAAATTCTTGCTCCCAACCACGATTCGATCCGAGTGCGAGGGCGCGCAAGAAGAAAAGAGCAGCGCGAATAAAATGATGCACAAAATCCCCGCGCGCGGATTCGCAAGCTTGCAAATGAACCGGCGGCGATGGCTCTTCATCGCGGTCGCAGACGCCTCTCCAGCCATCCCAGGCCGAAATCTGCCGACAACGCCAGCACAGCCGCAGGGATCGCTCCGGCCAGAATGAGCTGATTGTTCACCATGGCGAGGCCGCGAAAAATGAACTCGCCCAGGCCTCCTGCTCCAATAGCGGCAGCAATGGTGGCAAGCCCCACCGAAACTACAACCGCGACGCGGACGCCAGAAAGAATGACGCTCACCGCCAGCGGCAACTCAACCTGAAACAAAAGCTGCCTGCCGGTAAGGCCCATGCCGCGGCCTGCTTCAATCACAGCGCTATCGACGCCGCGAATTCCCGTGTAGGTATTGCGAATGATCGGCAATAGCGCATAAAGCGTAAGCGCGAGAATGGCCAACCGGTCCGCCCGCGCGCCGATCCAGGGCACCGGCAACAGAAAACCAAACAGAGCGAGGCTGGGAATTGTCTGAATCACGTTTGCACTTCCCAGCACAGGTTTATTCCAAATCGGCCAGTGCGCGCTCACTATCCCCAACGGGATGCCGATCAGTACCGCAATAAGCGTGGAAATGCCCACCAGCCAAAGATGCTCCAGCGTAAGCTCCAGAATTTCTTCATGGTGCTGCGCGAAAAAATGAATCAGATTCATGACGTGCCTCGATCGACTACCGAGTCCAGTCCTTCGCCGAAAGCCTGCACATAAGCCGCCGCCAGCGGATCTTTGGAATGCAAAAACTCGTGCGGACTGAGAACTGCAACCAGCCGTCCGCCTTCCATAAGCGCGATGCGCGAACCCAGCCGCAAGGCCTCGCGCAGATCATGCGTAACAAAAACCACTGTTTTATTCAGCCGCTTTTGCAGACCAAGAAACTCGCGCTGCAATTGATCGCGCGTCAGCGCATCGAGCGCTCCGAAGGGTTCGTCCATCAGCAAAATCTCCGGATCGGCAGCCAGCGCGCGCGCCACGCCCACCCGCTGCCTTTGTCCTCCCGAGAGCTGATAGGGATAGCGCGATCCCAGCTGCGAATCCAGTCCGACCAGCTTCAACAATTCCGTAACCCGTGCGCGAATTCGTTCGCCGGGCCAGCCTTCGATTTGCGGAACCAGGCCGATATTGCGTTCCACCGTAAAATGCGGAAATAAACCGGCATCCTGAATGACGTATCCGATGCTGCGCCGCAAACGAATCACATCGCTCGTAGCAATGGATGTTCCGTTAACGTATATCTCCCCACCGCTTGGCGTCAGCAACCGATTGATGAGTTTCAGCGTGGTGGTTTTCCCCGACCCGCTCCGCCCCAGAAGAATTAAAGTCTCGCCGCGCTGTGCCTTCAGATTTAGACCGCGAAGCAACGGCTCGCCATTCGGCAGATTGTAGACCACATCGCGGAATTCAATCACCGGATTGTCGTTTGACGCTCGTTGCATTTTTAATTCAACTTTTACGGCAAGCACGCGGAACGCTTTCGTCATCAAAAATCTGCCTGCAAGCATACCGGAGTTGACATCGGGACGCAGCACAAGAGGCCATAGGTCAAAACCAGGCCGTGCAAGCCGCATCCTAAGAGCTAATAGACGATGAGGCACATCATCATTACGATTAACGTAGAGTGCGGAAAATAGCTTCGGGTATAAGTGTGTCCGTTTTGCGCAGTTACATTTCGTGGACCCTGGTGCTCTTGTTCCCGTTGTCGCTGCTAGCGGCCGACACAGGATCGGCCGTTGTGCGCAGCAACGGCGGAGTATGGGTGAACGGTGCGGAGGTGACGGATTCCACCACAGTTTTCCCTGGAGATTTGCTCGAAACCAAGCCGGGTTTTGTCGCGAATCTCGATGCCGAAGGTTCCTCGGTGCTGATTCAGCCTGAAACCATCGTAAAGTTTCAGGGAAACTTCCTGGACTTGGAGCACGGAAGCGTGTCGGTTGGAACGTCCACTCTGATGAGCGTGCATGTCAACTGCATCCGCGTTGAACCCTTGTCCAACGACCGCACACAATACGACGTAGCCGACCTGAGTGGAAAAGTCGAAGTTGCCGCTCACAAGAATGATGTGAACATCACACAATCAGGCGGACTGCACAAAACTTCAACCGACAACAGTTCGTCACAATCCGCCACCGTGCATCAGGGTCAGCAAGCCAGCCGTGACGAAACGCAGACTTGCGGAGCGCCGCTTCGCCCTGAAACGGTTGGGCACACTCTGAATACAAAGTGGATTGAGATCGGCGGCGGTGCAGGCGCAGGTGTTCTGGTACTTTGCCTTCTGCTCTGCAAAAGCTCGCCCCAACAGAGCGCCAGCTCATCGCAGCCCTAAGCAGCCAGTTCCCGCCAAAATCGGATATCGAACACCCGCTCTTCCATCCAATTCCACGCATTTACAGAGCGCCAACGATTCATAGCAACCCTATCTTGAACGAAAAACATCGAAGAGCCACATTCACTTTAGGAGTCTTAAAATGGCCGGGAAAAACACTGCAGCATTCGGGATTTACCAGACTTATGAAGATGTCGAATACGCTGTTAACGCACTGCGTTCGGAAGGTTTTCGCAATACCGATGTGTCCGTGCTGTTTCCCGACAACAAAGGGACCAAGGATTTTGCCGTCGAGAAAAACACCAAAGCTCCCGAAGGCACCGCCGCTGGAGCCACAACTGGCGTCGTGATTGGTGGCGTGCTGGGATGGCTGGTGGGAATTGGCGCGCTGGCGATTCCCGGCGTAGGTCCGTTCATAGCAGCCGGACCGATAATGGCCGCGCTCGCCGGAGTCGGGGTTGGCGGCGCGGTCGGAGGCATTGCCGGAGCTTTGATCGGGATGGGCATTCCGGAATATGAAGCAAAACGTTACGAGGGCCGTATAAAAGATGGTGGAATTTTGCTGTCGGTTCACTGCGACAGTAGCGATTGGACATCCAAAGCAAAAAAGATTCTGGAACGCACTGGAGCGCAGGATATCGCTTCCGCCGGTGAAGCGGCCGCCGATTGGCAGACGACCGACAAACCGCTGCCGAGAGCCAGCTGATTCCAAACATTCTCTTCGGCAATTGACTGCGCTCGGAGCACGAGCCATCTCAATCAGGGCGACGCATCCACCGTCGCCCTGGTTTTTTAAATTAACTTTCCTCTGCGGATTCGCCGAATGGTACGATATCCGCCTGCTTGAAGATTCCAGCCACTGGAATTGCAAATGAGGAAAGCATCCCGAGCGGTAGCGTCGCCCCGCGTGGTCTGCATTGAGGATTTCCGCCCTCTCGCGCGCCGAAGACTGCCGAAATCTGTATTCGACTATCTTGACGGCGGAGCGGAAGGCGAAGTTACGCTACGCGAGAATTGCCGGGTATTCAATGATGTCACCTTCCGTCCACGCCATGCGGTTGCCGTGCCGCAATGTGGTTTGTGTACGAGTGTTCTCGGGTTTAATCTCTCTCTTCCTTTCCTGCTCGCGCCGGTTGGCTACAGCCGCCTCATGCACCCCGGAGGAGAAGTAGCGGCCGCACGCGCTGCGGGTAATGCCGGCACCGGATATATTCTTTCTACAATTTCCGGACACAAACTTGAAAACGTAAAAGCTGGTTCCACCGGCCCGGTGTTTTATCAGCTCTATCTCATGGGGGGTCGCGGAGCGGCCGAAGCGGCCATCGAACGGGCGCGTATCGCGGGCTTCTCGGCATTGGTGGTAACTATCGACACGCCTGTCGCGGGAATTCGGGAACGCGATTACCGCAACGGCATGAAGGAGTTGATCAGCGGCGGACTGTTGGCGAAAATCCCCTACCTTCCGCAAATTCTTTCGCGTCCGGCGTGGCTCATCAATTATCTGCTCGATGGCGGATTGCCCGGCCTTCCCAACGTTATCGTTCCTGGCAAAGGGCCTTTGCCGCTCGTCGATATTAATGCTGCCCTGGCGGAATCGGCGGTTACCTGGGCCGATTTGCGTTGGATTCGCGAAGTGTGGCGCGGTCCAATCATCGTGAAAGGCGTGCTGACAGGTGACGACGCGCGCCACGCGATGGATGAAGGCGCCGCAGCGGTTTCCGTCTCCAACCATGGCGGCCGGCAACTCGACGGAGTGCAAGCTTCCCTGCGCGCTCTGCCCGAAGTAGTGCAGGCCGTAAATGGCCGCATCGAGGTATGGATGGACGGAGGTGTCCGTCGCGGCACCGATATTATTAAAGCGCTCTGTCTGGGCGCGCGCGCCGTATTGTGCGGCCGTGCCTACGCCTATGGATTGGCCGCTGCCGGTGAAGCCGGAGTCGATCGCGCAATCGAAATTCTCCGCGTCGATCTGGAGCGCACCCTCAGGTTGCTGGGCTGCCCGTCGGTCGCTGAACTTGATCGTTCTTACATAAACATTCCCAAAAGCTGGGACGCTTAATTTTTCTTTGTCTGGATTTTTCGCGAAGCAGTTGAAGTCACTGTTCAGTCTCTAGTAACGCAGCAGACCCGTTCGCCAGGAGATTGTCATGCAGTGGACACAGATCTACGACCCTTTCGGTCATTGGTGGCTTTCCACGCTGGTCGCGGCTCTTCCTATCATTGTCTTATTGGGGCTGCTCGCCGGTTTCAAAGTAAAGCCGCACTGGTGCGCCATCGCGGGGGCCGCGACCGCAGTTGCGGTTGCGATCCTCGTTTTCAAAATGCCTCCCGTCCTCGCCGCAATCAGCTTCGGCTATGGCGTGGCCTTCGGAGCCTTGAAGATCGCGTGGATCGTTCTGGCCGCGGTATATCTCTACGATATTTCGGTCGAGACCGGGCAGTTTGAAATCATGAAGGAGTCGATCGCCGGAATCACCGCCGACCGCCGCTTGCAGGTGTTGCTGGTTGCTTTTTGTTTTGGAGCTTTTATCGAAGGCGCGGCGGGATTCGGCGCGCCCGTCGCAATCGCGGGCGCATTTATGATTGGCCTGGGATTTAAGCCATTCCACGCAGCTGCCTTGAACCTGATCGCCAACACCGCGCCCGTGGCCTGGGGAGCGATCGGCACGCCCATTCACACTCTCGCGGCGGTGGCAGGCTTACCGGAGTCCGATCTGAATGCCATGTTAGGCCGCATCCTGCCCTTCACTGCCGTTCTTATTCCTTTCTGGCTGGTGCGTACCATGGTTGGATGGAAGGAAACTTTCGAAGTATTTCCCGCCATTCTGGTGGTTGGCATCTCGTTCGCGCTTACGCAGTTTCTTTGGTCAAATTACGTCGACGGCAATCTCGTCGACATTATGGGCGGCGTCGTCTCGATTTTGGCTGCCTTGATTTTTCTGCGCTTTTGGAAGCCGAAAAAGATCTGGCGCTTCGATTATGACGACAAAGAGTCCACGCCTGTTATGTCGACGAAAGCCGTCTCTGACGATGTAGGCGGCGAATGGACTGCGCAACAATTTGATGGATTGGTTAAAGTGCGCAGCTATTCCGCCGGGCAAATCTTAAAAGCCTGGATGCCTTTCGCGATCCTCTCGCTGTTCGTGCTGGTCTGGGGATTGCCCAGCGTAAAGCTGGCGATGAATCAAGCCACAACCCCGGCATTCCGCGTCATGCTCGCCAATGGCAAAGCGCGCCCAGGCCCGCCGGGATGGGATGTGCCCTATCTGCACAACACAGTCTACCGAGCCGTTCCCGTGGTTCCGAAACCAACTCCCGAAGCGGCGCGCTACGACTTCAATTGGCTCTCCGCCACCGGCACCGGATGCTTTTTCGCCGCAATCGTGTCCGGACTCTTGCTCGGCCAGGGTCCGATTCAGTTGATGAAAATCTTCTGGCGAACAATCGTTCGTATGCGGCTTGCCATGATCGCCATCTCATTCATGCTGGGCCTGGGTTACATTACCCGTTATTCCGGCCTCGATGCCGTACTGGGCCTGGCTTTCACCCGCACCGGATGGTTTTATCCCTTCTTCGGTACTTTTCTCGGTTGGCTCGGTGTTGCGCTCACCGGCAGCGATACCTCCGCTAATGCCCTCTTCGGAAGCCTGCAGAGAATCACCGCTCAGCAACTCGGCATCGATCCGATCCTGATGTGCGCGGCCAACAGCGCCGGCGGAGTGATGGGCAAAATGGTGGACGCGCAATCCATCACAATTGCCACCGCGGCTACCGAACAGGTGGGCAACGAAGGAATTATTTTCCGCTTCGTCGCCTGGCATTCGGTGGCACTTTGCTCGATCGTCGGAATCATCGTGATGCTCTATGCCTACGTTTTCCGTTATGCCGTACCGCATGGATTGCAATTCATCAAATAACGGCCTGACTTTCGGCATTTTGCAAAATCAAACCTGACGCACGAGTTCCAGCCTCGTCCGGATCTCTCCCACAATTTGCGCGGGAGATTGATCGATATCCACCACCGTCGCCTGTCCCGGCTCTTCCAACGTTGAAAGCTGGCTGTCGAGCATGCGCTCCGTCATGAAATGGCCATGCCGTTCGTGTAATCTCTGCCGCAACAGTTGCGGCGTTCCCTTTAAATAAACGAACCGTACCTGAGGGCCTGCTCGCAACTCTTCACGATAAACTTGCTTCAGCGCCGAACAAGCAAGTATCGCGTTGGTTCCAGCCGCAATCCAATCCGCAATCAGATCCCGCAAAGTCTTCAGCCAGGATTCTCTATCGGCGTCGATCAGCGGAATTCCGTTCTTCATCTTTTCTACATTCGCCGCCGGATGGTAGTCATCGCCATCCGCAAACACCCAACCAAGATCGGATGCCAGCAACTTGCCAATTGTCGTCTTCCCCGCGCCCGATACACCCATCAACAAGATCACCACAATGCCTCCAGACAATAAACGCCCTCGATAATACTTTTTGCTTTGGTCCCGCCATTCCCCTTCCCGCAAACAGTTGATAGAATGACAACGATTCGAAAAACCTTATACCTAGCGGCACTACGGAATTCTGAACTCCATCATGCAAAAATCGCTGCTGCTTATTGTGTTCCTTGGTTTTACCGTTCCTCTTTCCTTTTCGCAATCCTTTGGTGATCCCTTACAAGGGAGTACATCTCAGGGCAACGCTGCGGATTGCTCCGATCCGACCATGGCGGCATCTGCGCAATGCAACGGCGGACAGGGCCAGGGATCCAATGGCGGCTATAACGGTGGCGGTGGCTACAACGGAGTTTCCGGGCGCGATCTTTCGTCCTCTGGGGTGCGAACACCGCTATTGACCAATGGTGGCTTCAATGTTGATCAGTACACTCCAACCCGGCCCCCACTGAATCCTTCGCAAGTCCGGCGCGTGCAAACACCGCCTAAGGCGGAAACTGAATTCGAACAGATGGTAGCCGATTCGGTTGGCCGTCCCTTGCCCCTGTTTGGCCAATCCTTATTCATGCAGCCTCCCAGCACATTCTCTCCCGTCGACTGGATGCAGGTTCCCAATGACTACGTCATCGGACCCGGCGACGAGCTTCAGATCAAGATCTGGGGCCAGGTTGAGGCCGCTTTGCGCGTGATTGTAGATCGTTCCGGCCAAATTTATGTCCCGCAAGTTGGAGAGATTCAGGTCGCCGGCATCCACTACAGCGATCTTGAAGAACACTTAAAACGCGAGATTGGCAGGGTATTCAAAAATTTCAACGTCACCGCCAGCCTCGGCCGGCTCCGCTCCATCCAGGTGGTCCTGGTCGGGTATGCCAGCTATCCGGGCACTTACACGATCGGCGCACTGAGCACGCTGGTGAATGCAATTTTTGCCTCCGGCGGCCCTTCGCCACAAGGATCATTGCGGCATATCCAGGTTCGCCGCGATGGGGCGACAATCACCGATTTCGATCTCTACGACCTGTTGATCAAGGGCGACAAGTCGAAGGATGTCCGTCTTCAACCCGGCGACATCATCTACATTCCTCACGTCGGTCCTCTGGTTGCCATCTCCGGCTCGGTGAATTCTCCGGCTATCTATGAAATGAAGGACACATCCACCTTAAACGACCTCATTGAAGACGCCGGTGATTTGAGTACGGTTGCCGATACCAGCAAAATCACGATTGATCGTGTCGCGGATCACACGGCGCGCAAAACTTTGGAATTTCCTTTCGATGCCCAATCCCGTGCCGAACTGTTGAAAGATGGCGACATTGTTCGCGTGTTTTCCATCGTCCCTCGCTTCGAAAACACCGTAACTTTGCGGGGCAACGTCGCCAATCCCGGCCGTTATCCCTGGAAGCCGGGCATGCGGGTTCGTGACCTGATTCCGGATGCGCAGGCATTGCTTACGCGCCGTTATTGGCGCACACGTGCGGCCATTGTGAACGGCACCGGAACCGAGTATCCCGTCCGTACCCCTCCGCCCCAAAACAATCAGCAAAACGGACTGAATCCAAATAACCGTACCGGCGCCGCCCAACAACAGCCGAATGGCACAACAACCGGAGTAATACCCACCGGCTCCGGCAATACGTCAAATTCCATACAGGGCTATAGCCTGCCTCAAGATCAATCCGATACTGCGGGAGCTTCCACGGACCTAGGAGCCGCTCTCTACGCGCAGAACGAACAAAACCCGTCTGCGAATACAGCTTCGAATGCGGCATCGAATCCTTCAAATCCAACCTCTCCAAATAACCAGCAACCTCAAACTGCAGGAAACATTCCCACGCCAAGCGTTGCCAGCGATCTAGCTTCAGACGTACGACGCTACGCCCCCGAAATCAACTGGGATTATGCGATCATCCAGCGTGTGAATCCGTTGGATCTCTCTTCCAAACTGATTTGGATGAGTCCCCGGAAGGCCATTCTGGAGCACGATGACGACAGCAATCTCGAGTTGCAACCGGGAGATATCGTTACCATATTCTCCCAGCGGGATATCAGCGTGCCCCAAGCCGAACGATCACAATATGTGATCGTCGAAGGCGAGGTGAAACGTCCCGGCGTTTATAAACTGGAAGTCAATGAGACGCTTCCAGCTCTTTTGCAGCGCGCCGGCGGCCTGACTGCCGATGCTTATATTTATGGCACGCAGTTGACTCGCGAATCCGCGCGCCTCGACCAACAGAAAAGCCTGGATGAACTGGCTCGCACCATGGAAGTACAAATCCGGCAATCGGCTGTAGCCGTGGCCGCTTCCGCGCAGCCCGGGGATGTTGGGCAGTTGATCGGAGCCCAGGAAGCGATTATTGCCCAACTTCGCAACACCCGTGCCAACGGCCGCGTCTCTCTTCCGGTCAAGCCGAACGACAAAGCTCTTACCGACTATCCCAATATGTTGTTGGAAGACAGCGACCGCCTCAATATTCCCCATACTCCCTCCACGGTGTCCGTGGTGGGAGATGTATACAATCCCGGTTCATTTATTTTCGAGCCTCACAATAGCACCGGCGGGTATCTCGAGATAGCCGGAAAAGGGAAACCGCAGTCCGATATGCACCATGCTTTTGTGCTGCGGGCCAATGGTGAAGTGGTTGCCGCGAATAACGTAAACGGACTCTTTACGGGATCAAGATTTTACCGCGTGCATTTAAATCCCGGCGATCAGATCGTTGTGCCCTACAAGTTGCCGACTGGAGCCTTCATCCGCGGCTTGCGCGATTGGACGCAAGTTTCTTCCCAATTGGCTCTGACCGCGGCAGCTCTCGCCATATTGCAGTAAGAAAACACGGCAGATAGAGTACTCCCGCGTTTAACCGTTGCTCAGTGCTCTTGCGGGCAACGTCCCGATGAGCTGCCATGATTTATGCGGATCAAAGATGGATTGGAAACCACGGCATCGGCCGCTTCGCGCGCCATGTACTTCCCGCTTTAGACTATAGTCCAGTATCGCTGACATCCAATCCGGCCGCGCCTCTCGACGCCCTACGTCTGGCACGCGCCCTGGGCAAACTAACTTCCAGCGATCTGTTCTTTTCGCCTGGCTACAATACGCCCCTCTATTGCTCAGCCCCATTCATCTTCACGATACACGACCTGAGCCACGTCTACTGCGCGGAAAATACGAGCCTCGCGATTCAACTTTACTACGCGACCATCATGAAGCGGGCGTGCCGGCGTGCCGCAAAAATTCTTACAGTTTCTGAATTCACGCGTGGACAAATCATCGCGTGGTCGGGCGTGTCGCCGCAGAAAGTTTTTAATGTCGGATGCGGAGTGGATGCCGCATACAAACCTGAAGGCGATTCCTACGGACTTCCATTTCAATATCTTCTATGCGTAAGTAACCGCAAGCCTCACAAGAACGAATTCCGCGTGGTGGAAGCGTTCGCCAAAGCGCGGCTAGATCCTGAAATTCACCTCGTATTCACCGGCAATGTGACGCCCGAACTCGACTACCCGATTAAAAAACACAGTTTGCAATCCCGCGTGCAATTTGTTGGCATGGTTCCAGAAGAAAAATTGCCAGCGCTCTATCGCGGGGCCGAGGCACTCATATTTCCGTCTCTTTACGAGGGCTTCGGGCTCCCGGTGCTCGAAGCGATGGCTTGCGGCACGCCTGTAGTAACCTCAAAGGTTACCGCTCTTCCAGAAATAGCCGGAGACGCCACTGTGCTAGTGGACCCAACCTCAATAGAGGAAATCGCTGGAGCAACGGGTAAAATTGTAAATGACACTTCCCTGCGCAGTCAGCTAAGGGAAAAAGGGCTGGCAAGGGCTAGGAAGTTCTCCTGGGCACATACCGCCGCTCACGTTTGTCGACTGGTTGAGGTCATCATTCCATCAGTCGGGATTGCCAATAAATAAAGCGTCCCATGTCAAAGAATTACTAGTACCGGCGGTAATCGTTGCGGTAGTTCCTGACAAGCTGCAAACTGCGGAGATAGCAATCGCCGGCGGTGTCGAGGCATGATCGATCGACGGGAAGCACAGATAATTGGTAAACGTCGAACCGAGCTTAAATGTACAGGTAGTGCCCGAGGACATGGAACAACTCCCGGCAAAACTTTTCGCAGCAGATTGGTTCAGTTTTGGCGTTGTCAGGCTGCCCTGGACCGTATCATTTCCGGCGTAATCCTCAGTCCGTCCGACTAAGGTAAGATCGGCTGTTCCTGGTGTCGTGCCAGGAAATAGGACCGGTCCTCCAGCATTAGTGGGAGCACCTGCCACGCCATACCATGTCGCAATCACGTTCTGGGATATCCCGTTTCTATTCCCAATCGTCACTTGAATCTGCGGGACGCTGAGGCTGCCGCCGCTCAGCTTGAGCGTAGGATTTGAGAATATTGCCTGTCTCGCGTACGCATAATTGACTGGAATGTTGAAGGAACAGACAACCTTTTCGTATTGGGCACACGCCACGTCGATAATCATCGTCGCCATCCGGTGTGTATTATTTGGCCAGCTCAGAATTAATCGTCCCTGAAGATCCCCAGTCACCGACGTTGATCCTGCCGCCTGCGCCACAATAATCGTTCCGTCGGAACTAATGTATTGGTAGCCGGTTTCGATAAAAGGACGCTGGGCGATGGTTAAGTAGTTGGATGTAGCGGGATAGTCCAGCGCAATCCATGGTTCGACCGCGTAAAATCCGCCGGAATCAACCGTCACAGGAGCGATTCCTCCAGTCCCCTTTCCGCCACCCCAAAGCTGTACTGTGCCTTGTTCGTAAACTTGCCCACCCGAAGCGATGTGGATGGCGTCTGGGTTGGGATTGCTGCCAACCTCCCCTAGCAGGTTTAAGGTCCCTTGAATCAGCTGTCCATTCACAGTCAGAAAAGATGCTGGCCCCGTGTCCATATTCCCCTTCAGATTCAGGTTTGAGTGGTATACCTGAGCCGAGGTATCTACCAGAACTCCAATTTGGTTCGATTCGACATTGAGCCACAAATTGAGATCGTTGTATCCGAAGCTTGGCGCCCCTCCTTTGCTGACTCGGAAAACGAGGCCGTGGGTATTTCCCGGAACAATTGAGGCTTGGCCGGAGTAGCCGATGTGAACATTACGCATGTACGTTCGCTCGGTAAATGCTGGCTTCGTCCCTCCTTTTGGAGCGTTGGCACGTATATTTTCAAGCAGAATTCCCGATGCTCCACTTCCCGTACATCCCGAAACAGTAATATCCTCCCACGTTGAGCCTTGCAGTGAGCCCGAGTGAATGCAATTCGCCGCCTTGGCGGTGCCGATCACGGAAAGCCCCCGCAAAACCCCAGCTTTAGTAGTGCTGAATGGATTCATCTGCCAAAGAAGGCCATCGCCGCTACCGTCGTAATTCAGGGTCGTCGCATAGCTCCCCGCGCCAACCAATGACTGCCCTGGGCTGGTCATATTGATCGTTGTCTTGTAGATGTATTTGCCGGCGGGGATCTGCACAATACAAGTTTGACTGCAAGCAGCAAACGCATTATTGATTTTTGCGCCTATATCAGAACCCGGGAACGTCGTGGGATTCACCACGGCGTCTGCTTGAGCCGCGCCTAATCTTGCGAACAGCAATAGGATCACGGTAGCCGATATAGCTTTGATGTGCATGGAGCAGCTTTTTGACAAATATGGTCTTGAGAGAAGATCAGTTCGATATCTGAGTCGTGTCTAAGGCATTGAGCGTTCTTTTCCTACAAAGTAGAACAAGCGCAAAAACAACCCCAAAAGAACTGAATAAAATATTAAAAATTCCAGCGCATGCGAGTGTGGCCCATAAACTGGCAGCTGCAATAATGAAAGGCTGCTGGGTGGCTAGTGCCTGGCGGCGCAGATAGAGCAACATCTTGACCAGCAGAATGCCGAACAGTATCAGGCCCAAAATCCCAATGTGCAAAACCAGCGCTAGAAAGAGGTTGTCGATGATCATGGGATATACGGGAATAACCTTGGCAAGCTGCACGATCCCGAAACCGAATATTTTCTCGACGAGCGTAGAGTGGAGGAGGAGTTCGTAATAATAAGTCCACTGTTCAATTCTCTGCAAGAGCGACCCGGCATCCTGCAAATCGCCTGTCTCGCTCACGACGGAATACAAGCCGAACAACACCGTCATCATTCCCAACCCAAAATATAGAAATGGATGCCAGCGCGCGCGAGTAGGTTTTTTACCAAAAGTGAGCACTGCTGCATAGGTGCATGCGCAAACGAATACCAGGTAACAAAGCCTGGTTAAGGTGGTGAGACAGGCCAACCCTGAAAAAATGCAAAGCAAGCTGCCTTTTATAGGCATTTTTCGTGATAATGCAACGCCAAGTGCGCCACATAACGCGCAGAATATACCAAAGTTCATCGATGCCGAAAAAAAGCTGAAAGCCCTGACTTGACCGAAGAAATCCCAACTGGGTATCTCAAATGACCCATCCGGAGCTTCCGTTCGTAAGATGGCTTGTCCGGTAAAGTGTTGCGCGAATCCGAGCGCAGCACAGATTAGGAAAATTACCACTGTCCACCGAATGATGGTCCGTTCGGAAACAGTGTCACGGAATGCCAATAGCGCGGGGGCGAGCAGAAGCAGCAGATAATACGCATGATAAGACAACAACACGTGCTCGATTATCTGCCCGCGCGAGAGCATCAAATATGGAATTTCCGCCAGTAAATATAAAACACAAAAGGTCCATGTAACTATTGGAAGTTCGTTTAGCCGAAGTGTTGGACGAAAAATGCAACCCACTAAAACTGTGGCCAAGAGCACAGATTTAACCACGGCTTCCTTTACAAAAATCTCACCGATTAGCAACAGTTGTATTTGTGGAATTGCAGCATCTACAAGTGCCAGGAAGCAGAGAATTACCACAAACAGCGCGGCCAGATGATAAAGGGAGAAATTTAAAAAATATTGCGCTTCTCGATTTTCGGAATAAACAATCTCCATATTTCTGGCCATGTTCAAATCAATAAAACTTGGGAGACACAGGAAGCGTCCGGCGATAATCTTCCATCCCTAACCACACGCTTTTGCAACGAACAAGCTGAAATCGAAATGCACGCCGCGCCAAACGCGCACTCAGAAACAGAAATGACGCCAGGTGTGGCACCGGAGAGTGAAGACGTAGCAGGCGCAACCCTGAAGCGGTGAAGTAGCGATCGACTACAATTTTATCCCCTCCTGTACTGGCATTCACTTTATGGAGCACGCGAGAATCGGAAGCAGCGGCCAGTCGCCATCCCTTTTCTCTAAGCCGGAGACAAAATTCAGTTTCCTCCAGGTAAAGAAAAAAGCCCTCGTCAAGCAATCCGCATTCTTGCAGTACAACCGTCCGGAGCAGCAGGCTGGCGCCGTAGAGCGAGTCAAACCAATCATCTTCATGCGGTTCGGTGGTGTTGCGCGCGTATCCGATCCAAAGATTAACGCGCGCTCCTGCCCAAGCTTGTACCTTTGAAGGCGAATCAGCATAATAACAAATAGAAGCGACCGCCCCGATATGCGGATCGGCAAGGGCCTTCGCCACCAGCGCAGATAACGCGTCGGGAGTTGGCTCCGTATCGTTATTCAACAGCCAGATGTACTCGGCACCATGCGCCATCGCATGACGAATTCCAATATTATTGCCGCCGGCAAAACCAAGATTTTTACCGCTCTCCAGAAGCAAAACGTCGGGATGAGCAGACCGTATTCTGTCAACCGAATCGTCTGACGAGCCATTATCGACCACGATGACGGTCAGGTCGGGATAAGTGCATTTCTCTAGAGCGTTAAGGCATCCAATCGTGTCCTGCCAGCCATTCCAGTTCAGGACAATACACGCCGTCTTGGGGTTCGAATTCAACGCGAATCGCTTCCTGCGTCCAGCTTTCCCATTCTCCCAGTCAGGCCGTCCCAGGTTCCGAGAAGGAAACTGCGAAACTTGGGAGCACGATCTTTGTCCCCGACAAAACATTTAATCGTCTCTCGTAGAGAGTCATTCATCGACTGCAAAACCCAGCCTGGAAAAATGCGGAAGTATTTACGATAGAGCATAATTCGATTGCGCGACATGTAATACCGCCTGGTTGCGCTGTGATGCGTAGGCCGAAAGCTTATCCCGAGGAATGTGAGTTGCCTTTCGGCGTGGCCCGCAGCATGCAGTAGCACCGCGTCTCTGGAATCGGCGATCATGTAACCAGCTGCGCGGATCCGCAGGCAATATTCAAAATCTACACAGTCGATAAAATATTCGGAAGCGAACCATCCGATCTTGTCAAAAATCCACATCGGCATCAGCGCCCCGGAGGTGAGGGAAATTACCGGGCCGCCGTCTTTTGCACGCCGCACAGCCGGTTCGATGCCGGTCGCGGGATCCACATACTTGGGGTGAATCGAAGCGACTCGCCGGCGGTCGGGATGAGATTCCCAGGCCGCAAACATTCTGGAAACGAAGTCGTCCGTGATCCCGCTGTCTTGATCGAAGAAAATCGCCCATGGATAGGACTTGCTTTTCGCCCAGCGAACGCCCTGATTCAGCGCCTCAGCTATGCCGAGGTTCTCACCATTTTCGATCAGTTGAAATCCGAAAGTCCGGCTCGCGTTACGCAGCGCGTGGAGCTCATCAGGAGCGGATGCGTTATCCACCACTACCAACTCGGCTACCTGAGTGACAATTTTAGAAAGATTTTCGAGCATCCCCGCACTTGGGTGGTGGGTAACAACCACTGCGCAGACCAACGGCACGGTCAACTTGCCGGACCTCGTAATTTCCATCGAAATTGAACCCGGACTCCCCGCCACGGCAAGCCTGCCCCCGGAACCGATCGCGATTCAGACCATCACTGAGTTGTTGTCGTAGCGGCGGGTGTCAAAACTGCAAAGCAGCGAGGACTCGACGAGAGCACAAACAGCCACAATGATTGAAATACAACGAGAAACCGTACCGCGCAGCCACAACAGCACAATCGATATTAACATCAGTGATGCTATTACAATTTGTAAGCCCTATCAATGTAGAATACGGCAAGAGCAACCAACAGTGGCGGATTTTCCCGCTCGCAGCACAGCATTCATGACCGTTGTCGAGACATGTTGACCCAGGAAATCAAAGAAGAGATCGCGGTTGCTTCCTATCCTGCTCCCCGCTCGTTGGGTCTAAAGATCATGCGCAACGTAGTGTTCGGCGGTTTGCGCTACGTTCTGATGATCCCAGTTCCTTTTTTTATGACTCCGCTCATCCTTCATAGGATCGGGGTTCCCGGATATGGTACGTGGGCAGTATTCCTCGCGATCAATGGTCTGACCTCTCTCGCGGACCTTGGCCTGGTAGGGACGCTGAGCAAATTTGTCGCCGAGTATTCTGCGCGCCAGGATTTCATCGCTTTAAACCGATTATTGAATTCAGGCCTCACTCTATTCCTGCTTTTGGATGTCGTGATTGGGACATCGGTATGGGTTGCCAGTCCACTTCTTGTCGCCAGGTTGTTTCATGGCAGCACAATACCGAGCGCGGAATTGATCCTGCTATTGCGTTGCTTTTTGATTGTGATTGCCGCCAACATATTTTCTCAACTGTTCGCATCGGTGACCACCGGTCTGCAGCGGCTCGATTTGACCAACGTAGTAAACACGGCAAACGTTCTTATGAGCGCCGGGTTTGGAGCTTTTCTGTTGTTGCGCGGCTGGGGTTTGCGCGGATTGGTCTATGGCTATGTCGCTTCCGGAATCTTGACCATTGGTATTTATTTCGCCTTGATGCGCCGGCTGTTGCCTCAGGTTGTGCTAAACCCCATGCGGTTCGACATCCGTGAAGCCAGAAAAATGTTCGGTTACAGCTTTCGCCTTTACATTACGCAAGCGGCAGTGGTTGTACATAATCAAGTGGAAAAACTCTTCCTGGCAGTCCTGGTTGGCGTGGCGCCAGTAGGATGGTATGACATCGCGAGCGATATTGCCGTGAAGATCCGCGGCGCCATTGGATTTATTCTGGCCCCGGTTCTGCCGGCTGCGTCGGAACTGGATGCGCTCGGCGATGAGTTGAGGATGAAAGAACTTTATTATCGTACCCACAAATATTTAGCCCTTTGCGGCGTACCGGCGGTTTTTTATGTAGCGGTGGTTTCGCGTCGGTTCGTCGAGTTATGGATTGGACCAAAAATGGTCATGATCGCGTTGCCTTTGAGCATTCTCGTGGTCATGAACTTTGTCAATCTCACGACCGGACCGGGATTTCTCGTTCTCGCCGGGAAGGGAGACATGAGGCCCGGTATGCAATCGGCTGTACTTGGAATCGTGGTCAATGTGATCTTGAGCCTCGGATTAATTTATGAGTTTGGCTTCACGGGCGCCGTGCTGGGAACCTCGGTGTCGTTAATTGTCACAACGGTTTACTTCATTTCCGTCTTTCATCGTCGTACTGGGTATGGAATGTTGCGCGTTCTTCGGGAAAGTTATTGGAAGCCGGTCTCGCTCTCAATCCTGATATTGGTTTTACTTTTGGCAATCCATCCAGTGAAAAGTCTTTCCTGGTCTGGGCTCGTTGGTATGGGAATCGTATTTGGCTTTCTTTATGCGGTTTCTATTCTGTTCAGCCGGTTTTTCGACGCATACGATTGGAATAAAATTGAGAGTTTTCTACCCATGGTGCGCCACGCCAGGAGGATAAGCGGCATTGCTTAACCGCGCGGCTCGATTTTTTCCCATTCTTAGGGAGTTGCGGTCCACGCTTCCCCAAGGTGGCACCCTTTTGGAAGTAGGCTCGGGATCGCTTGGATTAGGCGAATTCTGGGCCGCCTCATTCGTGGGATGCGATATAGCCTTTTCGTCAACTCCTGTGAAGAATATGCGCGCTGTCTGCTGCTCGGGGCACCAGTTGCCTTTTCGAGATCGGGCGTTCGACGCGATTGTTCTATCCGACGTAATGGAGCATGTACCTCCCGGCTACCGACAACAAGTAGTCACGGAGGCGCTACGGGTCGCCGGCAAGATAGTAATTTTCGGCTACCCCTGCGGACCGGCTGCATTCGAACTCGACCAAAAACTTTATCGAGACTACCTGTCACAGGACCTGAAACCTCCTGTTTGGCTGGAAGAGCATATGCTTCACGCTTTTCCCGACGAAGATCTTTTTATCGAGCTGCCGGCGGGTTGGAAGAAGAAAAGAACCATTCCGAATGAGAGTCTGCAGTTTCATTATTGGATGATGCGAACTGAGATGTTTCGTTTGTGGAATTATTGCTTGCGTATCGCGTTGCGCATCGTACCGGCCCTCGTGGAGCGATGTTTAAGGCAGGCTGACCGGGAACCATCCTATCGCAAGGTTTTTGTGCTTACCTACGAACCGGAGCTGGAGCATGCCTGAGCGGGAGCCGTTCGATTCTCTAAGCGTAGTCATCCCGACTTACAACCGGCAGGAGGTGCTGGCTAAAGCTTTAGCGGGATATTTGGCACAATCCAGGCCTGAACTCATCCATGAATTAATCGTCGTGGACGATGGTTCCACAGACGAAACGGAATCGAGGGTGGGGGAATTCAGCGAGCGGTCGTTGTTTCCGATTCATTATCTGCGCCAACCCAACAAGGGGCCAGCTGCGGCGCGGAACTTGGGCATTCAGCAAGCCCGATCCAAATTAATACTGTTCACCGACAGCGATATTGTCCCTGAGCGCGATCTGGTGGAGCAACATATTCGATGGCACCAAAGCCACCGTGCTCTTAGCATGGCAGTTCTGGGTTACGTAACTTGGCCGCTGCAAATCCGACCGACGCCCTTCATGCGATGGTATGGAGAACGCCAGATATTCGCATTTCAACGATTACAAAACAAAAAAGAGGAAATAAGTTTTCATTTTTTCTACACATGTAATGTCAGCCTGAAAACTGAATTTCTTAGAACATGCGGGCAGTTCGACGAAGAATTCAAAAGCGCTGCCTACGAAGACATTGAACTTGGATATCGGTTGACCAAGTGCGATTTGAGGCTTTTCTACAATCCGGAAGCGGTTGGCTATCACCATCAGTTTTTTTTATTCGCGGACGCGTGCCGGAAAACATTGGCTCATGGTGCTGCGGCCCAGACATTTCTAACAAAAGAAGCAGGTCAGCAAGTCCTGAAGGAGAGTCAAGCGGTTCGACGGACATTTAGGTACAAACTGACACGAAGACTCGCGGCCGCGATGGCGCGAGTGCTTCACCCAGTTCGACGACTTTTGGATTCATCTCTTCCCTTGCCGGGCATTGTCTATTACCTTTTTTTCTGGGATTCGACAAGACAACTGGATTCGCGGGATGTGGAGTCAGGCTCAGGCACCGAAGCGCGACATGGAACTCTGTCCTAAACATCTCCCCATATATTAGGCGCCAAGGCCGATTTAGGCCGATTTGCCTTCTCCAACGAGCCGCTAATTGGCTTCCGTGTGGCCCGCCTTCGGCTTTCGGCAGCCTGTTGTGGTTGCACACGAGCTAGCAGACTTGTCGTCGGGGTGAGGAACTAACACTATGTAAGGAACTACCTCGCTGGAAAATTGACCTCGCAGCCGGGGATTGGCAAACGCCGGAGCGTGGTCGCCAACGATAACAAACACAGTGGGACGAGCCAGCTTAGCCATGGCAAGTTGCGCCACCGAATGATGAACATTGGCCACGAGTTGATACCAGGAGCAGAACGCCGATTGCTGCGAGAGGATCGGGCTGATCGAACAGGAATCCGCGGCCTGAAGCGGTGGTGGGGTGGGCACTGGGAGATGCGAATTTAGTGTTACCCAATATACGAAATCTGGATTCGCTTCCGGTTGTGCCAGACGATGTCCTATCCATTCCGCAATAGCGCCATCGCAAGTCCCGGTGAATGCGCCAACACAATCGGGTAGCCCCTGTTTTCTAAACCCGTCTCTGAACCATTTCTCCTGAAAGCCAATAGTGTTGTACCAAATCGATCGGTCGAACATATGTCCGTCCATTCCATGGAGCACCATCGTGTGATAGCCGAGTTGCAAAAGCCGTTCGGGAAGGCAGCCTTGCAACTCCTGGCGGGAAGCGTCAA
Source organism: Candidatus Aquilonibacter sp. (assembly GCA_035486715.1). GTDB lineage: Bacteria > Acidobacteriota > Terriglobia > Terriglobales > Acidobacteriaceae > Sulfotelmatobacter. The sequence goes on along the minus strand of DATHMV010000042.1, from coordinate 172,586 downwards.
GAAGATGAAACCCAATATGGCTACTGCATAGCTCTCGCGCTTCGCCGGCGATTGTAGGTCCATAAAATGGAACTGTACCCTGCGAAACTTCATAGTGGGCAAGCAGGCTCGACTGGAAGTAGGGCTTGACCAGCTCACCGCGGATGGATGTGTCACTGGGAATCCCCCACGACTCCAGCAAAACAAGTACTAAATTGGGCATTTCACGACCAGTATCGCCTCCGATAAGGCTAGCCGGATGGATGCCTTTGGAAGAGGCACTTTGAACAAAAGCCCCATCCTCCTGCGCGGCGAAAACTTTGGCACTAACATCGAGGCTCTTAATTTCGTTGCGCAGCAATCGAATCATCGGAAGGCGAGCGAACCAAAGTCTCTCGAAATAGCTTATCTTTGCCGAATCACTAGGTAATGCCAAGCGGAAAGGATTTGGTACTTTGCCAGTGCCGCGAACGAAGGTTACGCTATCGACCGATACGAGAAAAACTGCGAATGCAGCGAGACATGCCGCAGCAATCAATCGATAAGATCCTTTAAGTTTTGCGACCGGTAGGAACGCCGCGGCTGTACCAAGGAGCAGAGTAAGAACGACAACTGCCATTACAATGAGGAATCGAGCGCGAGAGAATTCGAACAAAGAGCCTGCGTTTCTCAGGCATTCAGAAGGCGATAGGTAAAAAGTTTGGCTCACTCCGCAAATTAAGTCCGCCGCGATAACCACCACGAGCAGGCCTCCGGCAACGATTCCCGGTACGAAGAGAGCCAGCAAGCCAATTCCAGCGTATTCAACGCAAAACAGGCCGTTCCGCATCAGCCCAAGCAAAGGGCTCGCCGCCCAAAACGGAAAATTGACAATTACCGCATAGAAGAGAACAAAAATAAAGCAACGAACAAGATCGGCCCGGTTCCACTTCCCTGAGAGTCTGGAAATTTTTGTCCCTCCCTGCCTACGGTTTATTGCGCCCAACTATACACTTTCCAAAAAAAAGCGGCAATCTCCTGGGAGTGCAAAATATATAGGTCACGACCATGAGAGCCAAGCGAAAAGCTTCATGCCGGTGATTTATTCGGGAACTGGGCGGGTTTCCGGCGAACGTAAATCAGACTGCCCGCTATCCCCAGTATCTGGGCGCACGATCGACCCGCCAATAGCAGCGGAGATAGCAGGCCTACAACCGTGTCCTTTATGGTCGCCCGCAGCGTAAAAGGAAACGTGCTGATAAGAAAAATGCCGAATACAACCGCTGTCGCCGATAACGACGGCCTTACGACCAAATCGATGGCCAGGGCAATCACGAGTGCAGGCGCCAAGAGAAGCTGAAGCTTCATCAACTGCGGAGTGTGGCTGTCCTTGATTCCTTTGCTGGGGTTCTTTTTTACCGCTAACACGCGCCAAAAAGCGAACTTGTATTTTTTCTTTAGGTATCGCGAGAACGTTTCGGGGTGGGTGTGATAGACGATGGCCGCAGGGACAAACTTCATCTTCCATCCTCGCGCCGACATGCGATAGGAAAGTTCGATATCCTCGGCGCAAGCCACTGGAAATGAAGTATCGTAGCCGCCCATCTCCAGGAATCGGTCGCGGCGGAACGCGGCAGAATATGTATCGACAAAATCGATATAGGGAAAGCCCGCCATCCGGCGATACCGATCCTCGTATTCGATCTGCACAAAACGCGCGGCAAGGCTCCTTTGGCGAGTACGATACACGCCCTTGGCTCCCACAACTTCCTGATCTTCGAAGGGAACCAGCATTTCATCCAGCCAGTTGGGCGTTGGAACACAATCGTCATCGGTAAAAAGAATAATCGAGCCACGAGCCTCTGTAGCCCCTCGATTACGCGCCATTGCTGGCCCAGCATTCGCCTGAGTGATGAGGCGCACTTGAGAATACCGGCGAATCACTTCGGCTGTGTTATCCGTGGACCCGTCATCAACGACCAGAATTTCCGCATTCCGTTTGGCTGCCTGATCCTGAAGTGCATCCAGACAGTTACCAATGCGGCGAGCACCGTTGAACGTAGGGATGATGATCGATATGGATTGAGCTTCGATGGGATGCTCCAGTTGCAGCCTCTAATATACGGAGTCCGGCCTTGACCGATTTGTGGCACGCAATGGACGAGACGCCACGGCGGAAGCGAATCTGAACGTAATACCCGGAGCAATTTTAGACGGTCACTTGCGGGCTTGCAGCCGTGGCGCGATCATGGGCGGAACTCTTTCCGGCATCTTCGCTGTTTTCGTGACGGCTGCCCCGCAATAGATACTTTGAGAGCGTAATAAAACCCTTTACGTTCCGCTGCAACTCGCGGCGGTCCTTCATCGACTGCTTCAGCTTGTAAAACAAATAGGACGGGCTGAGGTAGAAGCTGCGCCGCGCCCGGTCACAGAAACTCACCAACTGCTCGTGCGTAATATTGGGCAGCGTGACGACGCTGTTGTGCAGGCCATCCTTGGTCAACCAGGCACTCCAGTCCTCAATTTGAATGTAATTTCGCTTCTTAGCCTCTTCGTAAGCGGTCGTGCCGGGATAGACCATGATCGGGAAGAACTGCGCCGTATCAGGCTGCAGCTTCTTGGCGAAGCTCAGGGTCTTTTCCATGCTGCCCGGGGTTTCGTTCAAGTTCCCGACCATGAAGCAGCCATGCACCATGATGCCCGACTCCCGGCAGCGGCGGACGAAGCGATGTGCCTCTTCGTGATATTTCGCGTCGCGGCGGTCGTCATTATTTTTCTTCATGCCATTGATCACTTCGACATCGCCGCTTTCAAACCCTACGCAGAAAAGACGTGCGCCGGCCTTGTGCAGCGTGGAAAGCAATTCGCCATCCGCACCGATGTCGGCACGGCAGTTTGCATCGAATGGCAGTTTGTTGCCCCGGCGTATCAGTTCGTTGGCCAGATCCATGGTGCGCGGCTTGCTGATGATGAACGTGTCATCTTCCAGCATCGCGGTCTTGATTTCCGGCATCTCGCGCGAAACGTAGTCAAACTCATCGGCAACGTTCGTTACCGAGCGGTAGCGCATTTTATGCCCGCTGAAAGTTTGCGGATAAACGCAGAACGAGCAGTGATACGGGCATCCGCGGCTGGTATCGAAAACCACCAGAGGCCAAAGCGAATGGCCATAAAAGTAATCCGGGGTGTGCAGAAATCGTTTGTACACTTCGGAGACGAAAGGCAGCTCATCCAGATTCGGGATGGCTTCGCGTTGCTTGTTATGGATGATCTCGCCTGTCGCTGACCGGCGCCACACTAATCCTTCTACGTCAGAAAGATCGGCGCCGCAAGCCTTCGCTTCCAGCCAATCGCGCACCGTGTATTCGTATTCACGGACGGCGACTGCTTCCAGAGCCGCCGACATAAGGAGAGTTTCCCGGGGCAACGACGACACATGCCGGCCGACCAGCAACACATGTAAAGAAGGCTTCGCGGCGACCAGCGCCTCGATCACGCTGACATCGTTGATAATGCTGGGCGTGGAGGTGTCGCAGACCACAGCCTCGATATTCTTTGCGTTAATACGGTCGATGACCGCCTGCACCGTATATCCGGCCGCCGGAGAGTCAACCAGATCCACATCGTGCCCTTTTTGAATTGCGACCCCTGCCGCCGTGGCCAACCATTTGGGATAGTAGAGAGTTCCACTCTTGGTGACTGCGGGACTGCGCTGTTCGCGGGAAAATCTTGGATGAAAAGGGGGATTCAAAAACAAGACACGCATATCTGTCAGTATATCAAAGCCAACTGTGAATACTAGTAATACCTAAAACCCCGGTGGTGGTGCAGTTTGATAACTTAGCGATCTAATTCATTTGGCGTCATCCCTCGTCCAAAAGCCGCTGGGATCACACTGCACCATAACCAAAACCCGGATCGCGGCTCATGCTACTAAACCCGCCCCATCGCCAAGAGTCGCTCGCGAATCACTGGGATATCTTTAAGAATATTGAACGAATGCCGGGATACCCAAATAAAATCGTCCGCGACCAACCGCAAAAAACAACAATTGCAAGTTTGGCTATGGCGTCCTTGGTTTTGTATTCCAGAGATCTTTAATATCCCGCACCCGCTGCCGATTCTCAGGCAATGCGGAAGCAACCGTTAGGCGTTGCCGGACGACGAGACAAAATATGGCAAGGAAGAAGGCAAAAACCGTTGTACCTATAGTAATCAGGGTTCGCGGAGGAAAAGACTTCTTGTCCGGAGTAACAGCCGAATCTACCACTTGGATAATCGATCCCTCCTGAGCCTCATCCAGCTTGGCGATTTCGAATTCCTTCGCCAGCAACTCGTAGACAGCCTCCTGATATTTGAGTTCGCGAAACACTCGAATGTATTCCATCCCGGCTTCCGTCACTCTTCCTTTGGAGAGATTGATATCCGATCCGAGATCTTGTTGAGATCCCGCCACACGCTCGAGCTGCGATTGCAGTCCGGCAAGCTCCTGCTTGGCGAGGATAATATTGGGATTATTGTCGGTTGCGAAGGATCGCATACTTTCAATTTCAACCTGCTTGGCGACTACTTGAGCGCGCAAGACGGCCGCCGATTCGATAAGAGTTCGCGCCTGGCTTTCGATTTCCAAAACGCCGGTGGACCGCTGCGTCTTCGTCATCGCATCTTCCGCCACGGTCAAGTTGCTTTTGGCCTGCTGCAATTGCTGTTGATAGAACAACCGCCGCCGGGCCGCCTCGGTGATTGCCAGGGTTTCTGAAAGCTTGCGAAACTCTTCCACGTAGCCATTGGCCAATTCGGCGGCCCGCTTGGGATCGCCATCTTCGAATGTCAATCGGATCAGGCCATCTTTGGTTCCGGTAATGGCCGAGGTGCGACGCTCCAGCACTTTGCGCGTATCTGACATCCGCTTTTTGTGGTATTCCTTCATCAGCCCGAAGCGCTGAATCAGCGAGTCCTCGACCGTACGGCTGGTCAGCAGGGAGATGTACATGTCCGCCGGATTTTTAAGGATGCCTCCGCTGGCCAGCGTCGCGAGCGAACCTAAGGCGCCCATATTTCCGAGTTGTCCCAACAATGCCGAACCGACCGAAGAGTTCTGCGCCGGGGGCAGCAGAAGTACCTTCCCCTCATACCGAACGGGCAGCAGAAAAGAAACAATCACTGCGAGCGCCGTCGCGATTAGCACAAAGCGGGCAACGAAGCGCCGGTGCTCGAGAACAATAGCCACCACATCCAATAACGAAATCTCGGATTCGGTCCGGAAGGAATTTTCGTTTCTTTCGTCGATAATAGGCTCGGGTTGAACTTCAGTTGGAATCATCGTCATTGAGTGAACGCAGAGCTGTTGCCTGAAGAACGCATAACGCAGCATTCTATCAGGCTTCTTTCCAATTTCATTTTAGCCGGACTAAATGGCGATCGAGGAAAATCCGCCCCAAATTCATGCTAGCTTTGAAGGATCGGAATTCTGCCAGAAAAATGCAAGAAAAAAAGAGATCTCTGATCCTTAAAAATGTTGTTGGGGATTTTTTCTGTTGAGCGAAACAATTTCCCCGTGCCGGGGTTACCACGAGTGCATTGAATGAATCTCGCGGCAGCTTCCATCGAAACCACGAAAACTGGCTGCTGCACCGCCAAGGGCCGGGTAACGTCGTGTTTGCTGACCGCGCTCGTCGTTGGCTGTAGTTTGGGCAGTAGCCTGTTTGCTTGCGCACAAATGCCTACCGACGCAAACAACGCTCCATCTTCCTCATCAAAGCCAGCGCCGCAGCTTGCCGATGCATCGTTGCCGCCAGTGGATTTGAAATCGCTTCCTCGAAATCTTTTTACCGATCAGAAAAAAATATGGACCACTCCCTTCCACATGAGCCAGTCGGAATGGCAATGGACCGTTCCTTTGGCCTTTGTTGGCGCAGGTTTGCTGGCCAGCGACACTGCCATAGAAAAGCACGTTCCCACAAACCCATCGACGGTGTCCCATGCCGTAACCGCCTCCAATGCCGGCCTGGCGGCAATGGGAGCCGTTGGAGCCGGAATGTTCCTGTTGGGACATGCCACGAACAACGACCAATGGCGTGAAACCGGGCTTCTCAGCGGTGAGGCCGGAATCGACGCATTTCTCGATACCGAAGTTTTTGGCTATGCATTCGGCCGGGAACGCCCTTTTTCGGGAGACGGCAAGGGACGGTTTTTTCAGGGTGGGGATTCTTTTCCGTCGCAGCATGCGGCCATCAGTTGGGCCATCGCCAGCGTGATCTCTCACGAGTATCCCGGGCCTTTAACCGAGTTCCTGGCCTACGGGCTGGCGGGAGGGGTGAGCGCTGCCCGAGTTGTGGGACAAAAGCATTTTGCCGGCGATGTAATCGTTGGCAGCGCCCTGGGCTGGTATCTCGGCCGGCAGGTATTCCACTCGCATTCCCAATACAGCGACGCGGAAATTGCGCGATGGGGAACCTTCAATAAGGACATACAGGAAGATACAGCGCATGAAGCGCGGAATATGGCGTCTCCCTACGTGCCGCTCGATAGCTGGATCTACCCGGCAATGGACCGGCTGACGGCGCTCGGTTATATCCATAGCGGCTTCGCCGATATGCGCCCATGGACGCGAATGGAGTGCGCTCGGCAGATCAAAGAAGCTTCGGATGTTATTGCCAATGGCGAGATGCCACAAAACGACGGCCAGTCCCTTTACCGGGATCTTCAAAAGGAATTTAGCCGGGAGGTTTCCCTGCTCGATGGCGGAGATAACACTCAGGTGCGTCTGGAATCGGCGTATACGCGCGGCACCGAGATCGTTGGCAAACCTCTTACCGATGGCGATCACTTTGGGCAGACCATTGTGAATGACTTTGGCCGCCCAGAGGAGCAAGGCTTCAACAATGTTTCAGGATTGTCGGGTTATGCGTCCTATGGCCCGGTCGCGGTTTATATACGCGGCGAGTTTCAGCATTCACCCTGGGCCCCTCCCTTGCCGTTAACGGCTCGCGAAGATATATCCCAGGCCGATTTCAGCCGCATTGGCGGCATTTTAACCCCATTCCCACTGCCGCCCGATTCGCCTACATCGGCCTTTAACGAGGGACGATTCCTGGACACGTACGTGGCGATGAATCTTTCGAATTGGCAGTTCTCGTATGGGAACCAAAGCTTGTGGTGGGGGCCATCCCAGGGTGGCTCGCTGATGTTCAGCGACAATGCGCAACCACTTAGAATGTTCCGTATTAGCCGGGTTTCGCCATTCACGCTTCCAAGCATCTTCGGCCTGCTGGGGCCCATGCGAATCGAAGCCTTCGTCGGCCAGTATTCTGGATACCAATTCATCGATACTCCCACAGGGCTTGTCGGCCAATACGGCCAGTCGCTAAACCCACAGCCTACAGTGCACGGCGAGAGGATCAGCTTTAAACCAACCTCCAACCTGGAAATCGGCCTGTCGCGCACAACCGATTACGGAGGTCCCGGTTATCCCTTGACTCTGCATTCATTCCTGAGGAGCGTGTTCTCTACCAGCAATACACTCGCCGGCAATCCCAATAAACCAGGCGCGCGCCGCTCGGGGGTGGATTTCAGTTATCGCATTCCTGGCGTAAGAAATGGCATGACCCTTTACGCAGAAGGCTTGGCCGAGCATGATGAGATCACTCCAATCATTGGGCCCGACGTTGCGGCCTGGCTCGCCGGCATATACGTTCCACGGCTGCCGAAGATACCCAAACTCGATTTTCGCGTCGAAGGAGGTTATACCGACCCTCCGAGCAGCGGCGGCGACGTCGCATTCGGCGCCTTTTACTGGGATGCTGCCTGGATTACCGGTTTTCAAAATAATGGACATCTGATGGGTAGCTGGATGGGACGACAAGGGCAAGGGGCTCAAGCTTGGACCACATATTGGTTAAGCCCCCGGAACAAACTTCAATTTGGATTCCGCCACCAGAAGGTGAGCAACCAACTAGTCTCCTACCAGGGGACGCTCGGTGGTGGAACACTGGCCGACGCTAACGTTCGCGCCGAATTTTGGCCAAGTTCGACTTTCAGTTTGGCCGCGTCGGTGCAATATGAGATGTGGAATTTCCCTGTCATCGCGATCAATCGGCAATCGAATGTAACATCCACCGTGCAGCTATCGTTCTGGCCCAAAGGTTTTTCAAGAAAGACTTCGAACTAGTCAATGCGGGTGCGCCACGAAATAGTGAACGATTTGGTTTGGATTCAATAGCCACTTTGGATACGTCCCAATTCGGGACCTTTCACGCGGCCCAGTCTCACGAGTGCTGGTACCAAATCGAAATGGAGAGAAAAAAACATGGCAGGTTCCGCCGCCGCAAGAGAAAATGCCGAAGGTAATATTTAAGATTGTCGCTTTGATTTCATACGATTGAAAGTCCTTGACATCTAGGTGGTTAGCAGCATATGAGTATGGCTAGAAAAAGCTCAATAAAAAAGATGTCGGCCATAGTAGTCGGGGGGGTAGATCGTGGAGCCCTATACCTATGATTCGCAGTCGCCTTAGCTTTGCGCGGTTGTACCTGAGAATCGTAACCTTGCTGTTGCCTGCCTGCGCCTATTTCATCGCCGTCAAAGTCCGCTTCGGCTTCAATTTCCTGGTCTGGCGGACGGCTCCTACGGGTTTGCCTTCGTACTGGGGCGTTCTACTCCTAACGACAATTGTTTGGGCGGTTGCCGCGGAAGAAGCCGAGTTGTGGAATGTGGAGCAATTGTACGCGCCGGGCGGAAAGAGCCGCAGGCTGCTGGAAGCTCTCGCCTTCACCTACGCAGTTGTCATGGCGGCAGGTTTTCTATACCGTCAAGCCAGTTATTCCCGCCTTGTCATTGCCATCAGCGCTGTCACCCTTTTCTTTCTGGCGACCATCGTGCGTGTCGCGTTCCGGGTTTTCCTGGAGTTACTCCGTAAAGACGGTAGAAATGAAGTAAAGATTTTAATCGTTGGCACCGATCGTTTCGCACGCCGCGTCGGCACCTCTCTGCTCCACGGCGAAGTACTGCCTTGCAAGGTTGTGGGCTTCGTTCGATTGCCTAACCAGGAAATTGCCGTCGATGGCCCGGTCTACGAACTGGATCAGATTCCTGCCTTTACGAATGGCCATTCCATCGACGACATCATCATCGCGCTGCCTGCAACTCGGCTGAGCGAGGTCCAGAAAATCGCCCCCACCTTGGAAAAACTCTGCGTTCCGACTCGCGTCGTCATCGATCTGGGCGAAGGCGTCGTTCTCCGAGACCGCCTGATCGATCTGGGCGGAATCCATATGCTCGATCTTCGTCCCACTCTTGCCGAGACCGGACCTTATTTGTTTCAGAAGCGTATTTTTGATGTCGCGTTTTCGATTTCGGTGCTGCTGCTGACGCTGCCGATTACAATGCTGATTGCGATCGCTGTAAAGCTCGCGAGCCGCGGCCCGGTCTTCTTTGTACAGGATCGCGTTGGGCTGAATGGCCGGGTTTTCCGCATGTTCAAATTTCGCACCATGCGAGTAGGCAGCCGCGAAGAAGGCGACACTCGCTGGACCTCCAATAACGATCCAAGAAGAACTGCGGTGGGCGCATTTTTGCGCAAGACCAATCTCGACGAATTACCTCAGTTCTTGAATGTCCTGATTGGCGACATGAGCATCGTTGGACCGCGGCCTGAGCGGCCCTATTTCGTCGAGCGTTTCCTCGAGGAGTTCGACCGTTATAACTCACGCCACATGTTCAAAGCGGGCATCACAGGCTGGGCGCAGGTGAATGGATGGCGCGGAGACACCTCCATTGCAAAGCGCGTCGAATACGATCTTTACTACCTCCGCAACTGGAGCCTGACCTTCGATCTTCAGATCATTACGATGACTCTGGTTCGCATTTTCAGCAGCAAGAACGCCTACTGATACGCTTTCCCTTTCGACAATAACTTCCAAAAGCCGCCGGTCACGGTACCGTTATGCTTCATATTTTTTATCGCTATCACTACTAATCCCATAGACTATGTTATACAATGTCTTCGGTAGCCGGTGACACCCGCTTTCGTGAGAGTTACCGGTTCAGCCGTTAAATTTTGGAGAGGAAAATCATGATCCCCCTGATCGCAAGAATCCTGCCCCTCTTCTGGCTCATTGCCATTCTGCTCATCGTGCGATGGTTTCACGGCATCGCTTCCGATTCGCGCATCGAAACCATCGATTCTTCTTTTCGACGGAAAGAAAAAGAGCGTACAAACCATTCGCCGCGCGGCCTGACTCCATCGCGTGGGTTCGGGCTGTGACGCTCGGCCGCGATCATAAGATTTCGGTGGGACACAAAATCAAGCCTGAAGTGTGGCGCGATTCGCGCGCCCATGCTTAATTTTGTTTATCAAGGATGCGCTCGTAAAGGCAGCTTCAGAAGCTTCGAATCCGAGCGAGCACTCAGCGCACAATCACAGTCCCGGTCATTTTGGGATGGACCGAGCAGAAGTACGAATACGTTCCCGCCTTGGTGAACGTGTAGGAAAACTTCTCATCCGTGTCGCGCACCTTCGACTTGAACACGCCGTCGGTGCTAACTACAGTGTGAGGAATATCGTCGCGGTTGGTCCATGTAACGGTTGTTCCCACGCCGACCGTGATCGTCTGCGGGCCGAAACTGAAATTGTCGATTTTCACATCCGCGCTTGCGGCGGAAGGCTGAGCCGCCATTACGCTCGGCGATCCCGCCATCAGCAACAGAGCAATCAGTATCGGCATCGCCAAAGCTGCAACCCAAATATTTTTCTTCGTCATTTCCTTATCTTTCTTAGCTGTATTTTCGCTGCACTCTCTTATTCGAATTTCGTTTGAATTTTGTTACCGCTCACCCGACCGCCTCGGTAAGGTGTTCTGGCGAAATCCGTCTAAGCAAGGCTTGAATCCACAACTGCCAACGAATGCTGGCGTTGCACATAATTCACATCGGTAATCCCCAGCACGCTTCGCAATTGTTCCGCAGGAACTTTCATCGGCCCGGGGGAATCCGCCTTGCCCGGCTGCGGTTGGGGAAACGCCGTGGACATCGCAGTATGAAAGGTCACTCTTCCTTCAACTTTTTGCATCGTCTGATGAATATGTCCATTCAGCACCGTTACCGAACCAAATTTTTTCAAATACCCAAGGGCCTGTGCGCTATCTTCCGTGCCCCAACCCCATTCCGGATATACCGACCACAACGGAATATGCGCGAATACAACAATCGGCGTGCTGTGCTTCAAGCGCTTCACGTCTTTTTCCATCCACTCCAGTTGTTCGTTGCCCAGCGACCCCAGCCCGCCGGCCTTCAGGTTCATTACATTCACGAGGCCAATCAGGTGCACGCCCTTGTGATCGAAGCTGTACCAGCCCGCGCCCTGCGAACTTTTGCCGTAGCGTTCGAGATACGACTTGCCGTTATCATCGAGCACGTCATGCTCGCCGGGGACGAAGAAAACATCCTTGGCGCTCGCGCCCTTCAGAATCTGGTCAACATTGTCGAACTGCTCCTGCTTTGAAAGATGGCTTATGTCGCCGGTGTGCAGCAGGAACTCGGGCGGTGTCGGCAGGCCATTGATCTTGTCGACCGCCGCTTTCAGTGTGCCAATGACATCTTGATTCGCCGGCTTGTTGAACCCCATGTGGCTGTCGCTGATCTGCACAAACGTAAAGTCGCTGCCCTTGCCCGCATGTTTGCCCATGCCCCTGGCAAATGCCCGCGAAACCGGAATGCCGCCACTCATCGTCCAAACCAGCCCGGTTCCCGCCCACGCCATGCACTTCAGAAAGCCGCGCCGATCGACGCCATCGTTATTGAGATCCTGTAATCCCTGATCGATATAGTCTTGCTTTTTGTCGGTCATTTTTTCTCCGTTTTTTATGCTGTTCTGGTCTGATAACTGGCGGGATTGGTTTTTATTCCAAATTTGTTTTGCAGCGGCTAGCTGGGACCGTTGACTCCGCTGAGAAACCCACCCAGATGCCCCGTTAATGCAATGAGGCCGACGCCTAGAAGTTCAATTGCAAGCAGGTAAATTGGCGGAACTTTATCGCTATTCCGGGCCCGGAAGTGCTGCCACCACACCAGCCAAATCAGCGCCGTCGAGACACAGCCCAATACCAGGTGCAGCAGCAGGATGCCTTTCAGCCTTTGCCCTTCGAGCTGGAGCTGCCACGCCAGAATGCCGGTCGCAAGCACTGGAAGTGTTGAGATGGCGGCAACCAGCAAGTTGTAATATGCCGCGTCCGCCAACCCGTGGCGCTTCGTCCACCGTGCAAGAAAATCGAAAAATGCCGCCGAAATGAACAGTGCGATTGGGAAATGGATCAGCACCACATGTTGCGCATGTTTGGCCAGGAACACCGTCTTGGGATCAAAAGGATTTGTCATGATTGCGCGATTTCTGACTACGCGTTTCTTCCGCTCATCCCAATAACTCGCCCGCCATCGATTTATTCCCGGATGTAAATTTTGTGAGGGATGGAATAAAAGTGCCACCCGCTGGTTTACTCTTGTGTGGATGTCAGGAGTGAGCCTTCATTCCGGTTCGTTCGAAGAACTGGCGATGCCGCTTTTCGACCAGCTCTACAACTTCGCTCACTGGCTCACACAGAACCGCGACGAGGCTGAAGACTTGGTTCAGGAAACTTACGCCAAGGCATTGCGGGGATTTTCCTCTTTTCAGTTGGGGACGAATTTCCGCGCGTGGATGTACCGCATTTTGCGCAACACATTTTTAACCTCGCGCACCGGACTGAGAGCGACTTCCACCGTACCCCTCGATATGGATGAAGACGCAGTGGACCTGGCAGTGGAAAGCGAAACCCCCGAAACGATTCTGATCAGCCGACACGATTCGCAAGCGGTACAAAGCGCCATCGCGGGTCTGCCAATTCATCACCGCGAGGTCCTTCTTCTTTGCGATGTGGAAGAAATGTCTTACCAGGAGATTGCGGAGACGCTCGCCATTCCGATCGGCACGGTAATGTCGCGTTTATCGCGCGCCCGGAAAATATTGCGCGAGTCTTTGCAACTCCAGCTTCAAAAGGGATGAACTAAAGATTAACCATGGACTGCGATTCCTGGAAGGCAAAACTCGATATCTACCTCGACGGCGAGCTCCCTGCCGAGGAGATGCGCGCCTTCGACGCCCACGTACGCAACTGCCCCTCCTGCGCGGCGGATGCCCTGGCTTGCGTCCAGATGAAGCGCGCCGTTCAAGTGGCTGGAAAACAGTTCACTCCCAGCGCGGAGTTTCGCAACCGAATCCGGCGGAAAATTTCTTCCAAACCGCAGAGCAGTTTTCGTCGGGCATGGGCATCAACCGCAGCCGTCGCGGTAATTCTCTCAGCCGGAGTGCTGACTTCAAACTACTTGAGAAGCCGTTCAGCCGAGAACCATGTTTTTAGTGAGATTGCCGATCTGCATGTGGAAACATTAGCCAGTTCATCCCCGGTAGATGTGATCTCCACGGATCGCCATACCGTGAAGCCGTGGTTCCAGGGAAGAATCCCCTTCGCATTCAATTTGCCGGAATTGCAAAACACTGAGTTCGCTTTGGTAGGTGGCCGGATGACCTATCTCGACCAGACGCCGGGCGCACACCTGATCTATGACATTCGCAAGCACCACATCTCCGTTTTTATCTTTCCGGAACAGGCATTGCGCGCCGGCTTGGGCGAAAAATCTGAAAGCCCGAAGCAACTGACTTTTAATATGGAAACGTGGGGCCAGAGCAGCCTGCGCTTTTTCGTGATCGGCGATACCAGCCCCGCGGATATAGATAATCTCGCGAAGCTCTTCAAAGCCGCCGCCACGACTTAGGTTTCACTTCTTCATGGCGCGACCAGCTCGTCGCTGCTTACTTCAAGATCGTCAAAACGCTTCCATTTATAAAACAAAATTGAAGCAATCCAACTCAAAGCGAAAAGGCCGACGATGAAATATCCCAGCACGCCGAAGTTGCCGTTGAGCTTCACCACCAGATTCCAGAACCACCCCGTAAAGTGAAACCGATCGCCCAAGAGTCCAAGAATCTCGATCCCGCCCACAACTAAAGCCACCAGAACCGAAACGCTCGTAATCGTCATGTTGTAGTAAAGCTTGCGGATGGGTTTCACAAATGCCCACCCATAAGCGCCCAGCATCAGAATGTTGTCCGTGGTATCGATCAGCGACATTCCCGCGGCAAAAAGAATAGGAAAAACAAGAATCGACCAGAATGACAGCCCCCGCGATGCCTCCGCCGCGGAAATTCCCAACAGGCCAATCTCGGTTGCGGTATCGAATCCCAAGCCAAACAATAGGCCCAGCGGGTACATATGCCAACTGCTTCCAATCATGCGGAACATCGAACGAAAGATCCGTGCAAGAAATCCGCGTCCACTTAGCAGTAGGTTTAGGTCTTCTTCGAGATAAGGCTCGCCGGCGCGAACCCGCACAAAGGCCCGGTAAATCGACCGCAGCACGATCAAATTAACCAGGGCAATCGCGAACAGAAAAAATGTAGACACCAGGGTGCCGAGAACGGTAGCGATGCTCCTGATCGCATCCAGTCGATGCTGCAGCGCCATGGCCGCGCCCGCAATCGCTGCCGAGCCGAGAATCACCACAGTCGAGTGGCCCAGCGAGAACATGAAGCCCACCGCGACCGGACGCTTTCCATCCTGCATCAACTTGCGCGTTACATTATCAATGGCCGCAATGTGGTCGGCGTCAACGGCATGTCGCAGGCCAAAACTATAGGCGAGAAATGCCGTACCGAGCAGCACCGGATAGTGATAAAAAGCGACACTTGCCCACACCCATGCTCCAACATTAAAGGCGAGCAAAAAAATGTAAATGAAAACAATTCGGCTGCGAAGGTTATCGGCAGCGTCATCGAATAACGAAGCAAACTTAGAATGCACAGATTTCATCTAATCATGACTTAATGCTTGGATTTTTATTCTATTCGACGACAGCCTGCAGCGCCGAAAGCCTTGGATGCTCTCCCCATGCTCAGCGCATTTTGTTTTACGAAAATGTTCTGTCCATCGATCGGTTTCGCGCGACTGTCAAATGAAATTGAGGTCATGACCGAAAGTTATCGGCTGGTTCATACACCGCGCTCGCCTCCTGTGTAAGATGAAATTCATCCGTGGAACTGCTTGAAAATATCCCGCTCGCGCCCCAAACCACGATTAAAATCGGCGGCCCGGCACGGTTTTTTGTAGAAGCCAAAGACGTGGGCGAAGTGCAAGAAGCCTTTACACTCGCGCTCTCTCGCAATCTGCCTCTTTTCATTCTCGGTGGCGGCAGCAATTTGCTTGTGTCCGACTCCGGCTGGCCTGGACTGGTGCTGAAAATATTGATTACCGGTATCGAGCAACGCGCTGGGCACGATGAAGATGGTAAAGTTATTTTTGATGTCGGCGCTGGCGAACCATGGGATAAATTCGTCAGCCGAAGCGTGGTGGCGCGCTGTGCGGGCATCGAATGCCTCAGCGGAATTCCCGGTAGTGTCGGCGGAACTCCCGTGCAGAATGTCGGCGCTTACGGACAAGAAGTCTCCGAAACGATCACGTCGGTTCAGGTGCTCGATACCAAAGACGGCCAGGTGCGCGAACTTTGCCGGGAGGCCTGCGGCTTCGGCTACCGCTCCAGTATTTTCAACACCACTGAGGCTGGCCGGTTCATCGTGCTGCGCGTCAGCTATGCACTGGTTCCCGAAGGCAAGCCAAGCATTAACTACGCCGATCTCAAGCGCCATTTCGCGGGCCGCGAAACCACGCCAAATCTCGCCGAAGCGCGGGAAGCCGTGCGGCACATCCGCGCCTTGAAAGGCATGTTGATTGTGCCCGGCGAGCCAGATTGCCTGAGCGCGGGATCATTCTTCAAGAATCCTGTGCTGTTGCCGGAGCAACACGAAGATCTTACAAAGCGTGCCCATGCGCGCGGACTCACCGTACCCAGCTATCCCGCCCTCGAAACTCATCGGAAAGTTTCCGCCGCGTGGCTGGTGGAGCACTCAGGCTTTGCCAAAGGATACGACGCCGGCCACGCCGGCATTTCGAGCAAGCACGCGCTGGCCATCGTGAATCGCGGCGGAGCCACAGCCGCCGAAGTTCTCGCCTTGAAAGAACAGATTCAGCAGCGCGTAGAAGAGATCTGGGGCGTACGCCTGCAACCCGAGCCGGTGATGGTCGGCTTCTAAAAAGCTTCCCTCACTCGACATCCGCAAGTTAAATCCTTCCTTTACGTTCTCTCAAAGAAATACCTGAACAAACACGGAGAGAGAGCGGTCTTCATGGTTGAGGGCAAGCGATTGCTGACAGGAGAGGCGATTCTGAGCGAGGCCGCGCCGGTGCCGCGCAGTCAACTCCGCAGGACCGTCTCAAAACTAAGGTAGGTTGGAAAATGCGTTCGGCTGGGGAACCAGTAAGCGCACAGCCGAGCCAGAAAACAAACTTAATCGGCGCCGCCCCGGCTCGTGACCCTGCTTGTAGGCTAGACCCCAAATAAGGGGTGGGTGCTGCGATCCGGCCCCGACGGCGCCTCGCATTATTCATCGGCAAGCCTTGCCGCCTCTTTAAATATCTCCACAAACATTGAGCGCGTGAGCTTGCCGGTTTGCGTATTTTGGTTCGATGGATGGTAAGAGGCGAGTAACACCTTACCATCGGGTAACCGGTAACTGGCGCCATGTTTGAAGAGGTAGTCGGATCTTCTAAAATGGGTGCCCCACTCTTTCGACAAGCTCATCGCAGAGTTCTCAGCGTTCTTTTCAGAAGAGTTTTTCCTGAGCTTGTCGAAAGGGTGGGATGCTGCAGCCTCATCCAGACCCCGCTTCACATAATTCAAATAAGCATCGAATCCGATCTTGCCCAGCGCCACCACGACTTTCACTTTCTCTAATCGCGTCAATTCGCGATCAAGAAACTGTGAGCAGTTCGCGAGTTCCTGCGGCGTAGGCTTATTGTCCGGAGGCGCGCAGCGTACCGCAGCCGTGATGTACAAATCTTTCAGTTTCAGTCCATCGTCTCGATCCGTAGCAATGGGTTGGTTGGCAAATCCAGTTTCGTAAAGCACGGGGTACATGAATTTGCCGGAAGCATCGCCGGTAAAAGGCCGCCCAGTGCGGTTGGAGCCATGCGCTCCCGGAGCCAACCCCATCACAAGCACGCGCGCCTCAGGATCGCCGAACCCCGGCACGGGCTTACCCCAATATTCGCAATCGCGATAAGCCCGGCGCTTCTCCCGCGCGATCTGCTCGCGATAGGCGACCAGACGGGGGCATCGGGTGCAGGCGATCACTTCGCGGTTGAGGACCGTCAGCCAGTGGGGCGTATGGGCGCCGTTTGCGAGAAGATCAGGTAGCTTATGATTGCGGGCGACCGACTCCTCGAAAACACGCTTTCTCGGCCCAGACAGCATCATACTGATCTTATCAAGCTGCCTCGTGTCAAGCTGCCTCGTGAGTTCCTCAACTCGAGCCAAAAGGGATTGAAAAATCGACCATTCGCGCTCGCCCTCCCGTCCCGATCTGATTAAAAAAATTTCAGACCTTGCCTCTAAATCTATGGATCGAAACGATTTATTTCGTCGATACCTCGCCGGGTCCGGCTAAAATATTGCTTCTAAAAAACTTGCCGGCAAAATATTGCTTCTTAAGGACATCCGAGCTTGTGCTTCTTGTGCTTCCTGTGCTCTCTGCCAGCTGCTGTCAAAGGTCGTTGTCTCGCGCCTAAGCGCGATTGCCCCTTTTACAGTTTGACTGCCTGGACGGTGGATTATCTGTGAGACGTGAACTTCGGGGCGTGGAAAAGTTCGGCACACTCGTACTCATGCCATAAGCGGCTTGAGTGCGATCCGCCTCTACTCTACCTTTATAATATGCATTTGACAGCATATGTCTTATAAGACATAATCATAGCAACGTGCCGTGGCAAGTATTTTTCCACGCAGAATTCGAGCCGGAATTTGATGCGCTTGAGCCGCAGGTCCAGAATGAACTGCTGGCGCAGGCCGGGTTGCTGCGTGAATTCGGGCCACAACTCAAGCGTCCTGCGGCCGATACACTTCATGGCTCAAAGCACGACAACATGAAGGAACTCCGCTTCAAGGCGGCAGGCGGAGTCTGGCGCGTGGCCTTTGCATTCGATCCTGAGCAGAAAGCCATATTGCTTATGGCAGGAGACAAATCCGGCGGCAGCGAGAAGCGATTCTACCGGCAACTCATCAAGACCGCCGACGCAAGGTTCGACCGTTACCTTGCGTTCTTGAAGAAAAAGAAATAAAAAAGGGACCACGCAATGAAGACGTTGGAACAAAAAATTAAGGAATTGAGTCCGAAGCGGCAGGCTAAGATTCGGGCACGCACGCATGAATTGATCGCGCAAGAAATGTCTCTGCGTGAACTCAGGCACGCGGTCAATAAAACGCAAAAAACTGTGGCCCGCACTCTCAATATGGGGCAGGATGGCGTCTCTCGCCTGGAGAAGCGCAGCGACTTGTTGCTATCTACTCTGCGAAATTACGTGGAAGCGGTTGGGGGCAGCCTGACTCTTGTGGCTCATTTTCCGGATCAGGCGCCGATTGCCATTGGCGGGCTGGGAGACATCGTTGCCGAAAAAGACAATGTCAAAAGGGTCGCGCGGCGCTAGCGAGGTGACCGAAAGGCGGCTTAACCTGACACAACGGTTCGATAAATTTAGCAGCCCCCCCATCCAGGACATGTTATGCCGAAAATTAACGCTGAGCAGTTCCGAGAAGCCTTCGCGAAGGTATGGCAGGAAAACCGCGGCAGGACCGCAGTGCCGCTATATCCCTGCCGACCTTACACACAAATGATGGTAGGCGACGGTGGCATTCTGTCAACGGTAGCTGATCAATTTAAATTAATTGATCAAGATATCCTCTATCACCGTGAGTTGTACACGGTAGACGCTGTAATTCTAGGAGGATGTGATGTATTTCGGATGGACCTATGTTATCCGTCGTCGATTTATGCACTCATCGAACATGAAACTGCATACTATCCCGAGGAGGAGATGTGGAAACTCCTACATTGGCGATGCCCGCTCAAAATCATAATTATGTACGACTGGTCGGATGAAGAAAAACGGACCAGAGTGGGTAGACGATCATGGATGGAAAACAAGATCACAATTCTGCGAAAAATGCGCGATCAGATATACAAGTTTCAAGGTGACGAGCCGGATACAGACTACCTGTTCCTGATTGGTCATCGAGAGGTATCGGACGGGCCAATCACTCGTTGGAGCTACGCGTCTAGCGCCGACGGGTTCAACATGTCAGGGCTTGCTACCACTCAGCTCAATGCAGCATGACGTGCGGTAGTCGGTCGGTTCAAAATTGACCGACTGCCTGATGCTGTGTCGTCCCTCCCCCGTTTGACGCTCCTCCCTCCACTCTTTACACTTGATACGTGAGCCCCACAGAAACCCCCGATACGGTAAAAGCTGAAGCCAGCAAGAAAGACGTGAAGCGCGAGATTTCCGTCGAAATCCCCGCCGCTGACGTTGCCCGCGAGACCGAGTCGCAGATTGCGCGCTATCAGAAAAGCGCGCGGCTGCCGGGATTTCGCGCCGGGCACGTGCCTGCGTCCATCATTCGCCAGCGCTTTGGCGAAGGCATCAAGAGCGACGTGGCCGAGGCTTTGATCCCCAAATATTTCCGCCGCGAAGCCGAGAAGCAGGGATTGATTCCCGTCTCGCAGCCGCGCGTTACCGACCTGCACATGCACGATGGCGAGCCTTTGCGCTTTAAGGCCAGCTTCGAGGTGCTGCCGGAGATTGCCGTCGAAGGTTACAAAGAGCTGCGGGCCGATAAGCCTGAGATCACCGTGACCGACGAGGAAGTCGAGCAGACGCTAAATAACGTGCGCGAGCAGCATGCCACTTATACAACCATCGAAGACCGGACGCTGGCCGATGGCGACTTTGTGCAGGGTTCGATGGACGGAAAGCCGAAAGATTCCGGCGACGCGGCAGCCGCCAGTCCCGTCCACATGGACGATGTGCTGATCGAAATCGGCGGGAAGAATACGGTTGCCGAATTTTCGCAGAATTTGACTGGAGTGTCGGCGGGCGAGGAGCGGACCTTCGATGTGAATTATCCCGAAGACACGCCCGATAAGCGGCTGGCGGGCAAGACCTTCGTCTACACGGTAAAGGTCAACGGCATCAAGCAGAAGAGCCTGCCCGAGTTGAACGACGATTTTGCGAAAGAATTGGGCGAGTTCACCAGTCTCGATCAAGTGCGCCAGCAGATTCGCGAAAACATGGACGCGGAGCGCCGCCACAACGCGGAGCGCGAGGCGAAAGACAAGCTGGTGGCGGAACTGGTGAAGCGCAACGAATTTGAAGTGCCGGAGTCGCTGGTCGACCGGCAGATCGATCTGCGGCTGGAGCGCGGCCTGCGCGCGCTGGCGGCGCAGGGCATGAAGATGGAAGACATGAAGAAGATGGACCTGCCCCGGCTGCGCGCCGGCCAGCGGGACCAGGCCGTGAACGATGTGAAGTCTTCTCTGCTGCTGGAACGTGTCGCGGATTTGGAAAACATCCAGGTCAGCGACGAGGAAATAAACCGGGAGCTCGAAGCGCTTGCGAAACAGTCGAAACAGACTTCGGAAGCAGTGCGGGCTCGTTTGACAGAGGATGGGGGCCTCGATAGAATCCGGATGAGAATCCGCAGCGAAAAGACCCTCGACTTTCTTTATCACCAGTCCGCGTAATTCAAAAAACGCGGACACTTTCGAATCCTCCCCGCGCCAGCTTGAGGTGAATCGGGGCGGAGTGTGACAGGTCGGATGACCCGGTCAGGATGAAAAATGAAACCAAATGATCCGCAGATGATGCTGGTACCGATGGTGATTGAGCAGACCGGGCGGGGCGAACGCGCCTACGACATTTATTCCCGGCTGCTCCGCGACAACATTATTTTTATCGGGACGCCGATTGACGACAACATCGCCAACCTGGTGATCGCGCAGATGTTGTTTCTGGCGCAGGAAGATCCCGAAAAAGACATTCAGCTTTACGTGAATTCGCCGGGCGGTTCGATCACGGCGGGCATGGCGATCTATGACACCATGCAGTACGTAAAGAATGACGTCATGACCCTGTGCGTAGGCCAGGCGGCTTCGATGGCGGCATTACTTTTGGCCGCGGGCGAACCCAAAAAGAGACTGGCACTGCCGAATTCCCGAATTCTTATCCATCAGCCGTCGATGGGTGGGCTTTCCGGCCAGGCAACCGATATTGATATTCATGCGCGGGAGATTCTACGCATGCGCGAGATCACAAACCAGTTACTCTCGAAACATAGCGGACAGAAGCTGGATAAGGTAGAAAAGGATGTAGAGCGCGACTTCATCATGAACGCGCAGCAGGCGAAGGAATACGGAATCATAGACGATATCATCTATAAGACCGTAAAAGCGGTATGATCTGCCTTCGCGCTGCATAGTACCGAGTACCCAGTACCAAGCAATCGGTTGGTACTCGCCACTCGGTACTCATACATAGCTAATTAAGGAGTAGAGCCGAGTGAAAAACAAGTCAGGCTCCGACGAGATCCTGCGTTGTTCGTTCTGCCATAAGTCGCAGGACGCGGTCGCCAAGCTGATTTCGTCTCCCAGCGATTATCCGCGGGCCTACATTTGCGATGAGTGCGTCGCGGTCTGCAATTCCATTCTGGAAGACGACCGCACCGCAACTCCGCAAACCACCACGCCCAACCAACTGCCCAAGCCGCAGGAAGTCAAAGTCTTCCTGGACGAATACGTCATCGGCCAGGAGCAGACCAAGAAGAAGCTGGCGGTCGCGGTTTATAACCACTACAAGCGCATCTTCATGAACCGCCAGAAGACGGCGGGCGACGGCATTGAACTGAGCAAGTCGAACATCCTGCTCATCGGTCCGACGGGAACTGGCAAGACGCTGCTGGCGCAAACCCTGGCTCGCATGCTCGATGTACCCTTTGCTATCGTAGATGCGACCACGCTCACCGAAGCCGGCTACGTAGGCGAGGACGTTGAGAACATCATCCTCAAGCTCCTGCAAGCCGCCGAAGGCGACGTAAGCCGCGCCCAGACCGGCATCATCTACATCGACGAAATCGATAAGATCGGCCGCAAAGACGAAAATCCCTCGATCACCCGAGATGTTTCCGGCGAAGGCGTGCAGCAGGCGCTGCTGAAGATTCTGGAAGGCACCATTGCCAACGTGCCTCCGCAAGGCGGGCGCAAGCATCCTCATCAGGAATTCACCGCCGTCGACACCACCAACATTCTATTCATCTGCGGCGGAGCATTTGTTGGCCTGGAAAAGATCATTGGCCGCCGCGTCGGGAAAAAATCTCTAGGCTTCCGCGCCGCCGAGGAAGCGGAAAAAGAGGAAGCAGTTGTCGCCCGCAAGCGGAATTTCGAGCTTCTGAGCGAGATGCAGCCCGAAGATCTCATCAAGTTCGGCCTCATCCCCGAATTCGTCGGCCGCCTGCCGGTGATGGGAATGCTCGAAGACCTCGACGAATTTGCGCTGATCGAAATTCTCACCCGCCCCAAAAACGCCATCATCAAGCAATACCAGCGCTTGTTCGAGTTCGAAAACGTGCGCCTCAAATTCAGCGATGATGCCCTGCGCGCCGTCGCCCGGCAGGCCATGGCCCGCAAAGTGGGCGCCCGCGGACTGCGCATGATTCTGGAAGAGCTTATGCTTGACTTGATGTTCAACCTGCCCAGCCAGAAGAAACTAAAAGAGTTCGAGGTAACGCGGGAAATGGTCGAGAAGCGCAATGCTTCCCTGGCCATGATGGAAAAAGCCGGTTAGCTGGGCCGCAGCACTGGACGCGAAGCACTGGACAAAGAGTAGTACACTGTTGGGTAGGGTAAGGCCGTAAACGCGCGCCGCGATAGTTATTGAGTGC
Organism: Candidatus Aquilonibacter sp.; assembly: GCA_035486715.1. Taxonomy (GTDB): domain Bacteria; phylum Acidobacteriota; class Terriglobia; order Terriglobales; family Acidobacteriaceae; genus Sulfotelmatobacter. The sequence continues at coordinate 149,717 of DATHMV010000042.1, read as the reverse complement.
GGTTTATTTGTTCACCCAGGGAGATCGAGTGACCACATCCAAGGAAAAATTCGAAACTAAAAAGCTGCCCATGATGCCCATCCGCGACGTGGTCATCTTTCCCTACATGATGACACCGTTCGTTGTGGGCCGCGAATCCAGCGTGCGCGCCCTGGAAGAGGCGTTGGCGGCCGATAAAAAGATCTTCCTCGCCACCCAGCACGACGCCTCCATCGACGAACCCAAATCGAATGAAATCTATCAGGTCGGCACGATCGTCAATATCGTGCAGAGCCTGAAGCTGCCCGATGGAAACATTAAAGTCCTGGTCGAAGGCATCGAGCGGGGCCGCCTGCTTCAGGCCACCGACTCCGACGGATATATGCAGGCCAATGTGCGAGTGGCGCGCTATCCCGTCGAAATGAATGCCCAGATCGAAGCCGGGATGCAGCGCGTGACCACCCTCTTTGAGCAGTACGTAAAGCTCTGCCAGGCGCTCAACTACGAAACCATGATTTCGGCCGTGCGCATGGAAGATCCGGCCAAGCTTACCGACATCATCGCCGCCAACCTGCAGCTTTCGATTGAAGAAAAGCAGGAACTGCTGGAGATTTTCGATCCTTCGGAACGCCTAAACCGCATTGCTGACGTGCTCGACGTGGAGATTGAAAAGCTCAATGTGGACCGCACCATCCAGTCGCGCGTGAAGCGGCAAATGGAGAAGGCGCAAAAAGAGTATTACCTCAACGAGAAGATCAAGGCCATCCAGAAGGAACTGGGCCGCGGCGAAAAGAGCGAGTTCGACGAACTGAAAAAGAAGGTCGAAGCCGCCGGCATGCCGAAAGATGTAAAGGACAAAGCGCTGCAGGAGCTGAAGAAACTGGAAGCCATGCCGCCCATGTCGGCCGAATCCACGGTTTCCCGCAACTATCTCGACTGGCTGCTGGCCGTGCCGTGGAAAAAGCGCTCGAAGGAAATCCGCAATATCTCCCGAGCCGAAAAAGTCCTCAATGAAGATCATTACGGGCTGGAAAAAATTAAGGAGCGCATCCTCGAATTTCTCGCCGTCCGGCAGTTGGTGAAAAATCCCAAGGGTTCGATTCTTTGTTTCGTCGGCCCTCCGGGCGTCGGCAAAACCTCGCTGGGCATGTCGATCGCCAAAGCAACCGGCCGCAAGTTTGTGCGCATGTCGCTTGGCGGAGTTCGCGACGAGGCCGAAATTCGCGGCCACCGCCGCACCTATATTGGCGCATTGCCTGGCCAAATCATTCAGATGATGAAGAAAGCGGGTACCAAAAACCCGGTCTTCATGCTCGATGAAGTCGACAAAATGTCGATGGATTTCCGCGGCGACCCATCGGCCGCGCTGCTCGAAGTGCTCGACCCCGAGCAGAATTTCATGTTTGTCGACCACTACCTCGACGTCGAATACGACCTATCACAAGTCTTCTTTGTAGCCACGGCCAACGTGATGCACACCATCCCTCCCGCTCTCCAGGACCGAATGGAAGTGCTGCGACTGCACGGCTACACCGAGCAGGAAAAGGTCGAGATCGCCAAGCAGTTCCTGGTAAAAAAGCAGATGCTGCAGGCAGGCCTGTCGGAAAAGAACGTAAGGTTCTCCGATGACGCTATCACCTCGCTCATTCGCTCTTATACGCGCGAAGCAGGAGTTCGCAACCTGGAGCGCGAAATCGGGAACGTCTGCCGTAAAATCGCGCGCAAGGTAGTGAAGGAAGGCGAAAACTACAGCATCAGCATCACTGCCGAGAATGTGAATGATTTCCTCGGCGTAATCAAGTTCCGCGACACCTTGGCGCACGAGAAGAGCGAAGTTGGCCTGGTCACAGGCCTCGCGTGGACCGAAGTCGGCGGCTCGATTCTGAGCACCGAAGCCACAGTCGTAGATGGCAAAGGCAAGCTGACACTCACGGGTAAGCTCGGCGACGTCATGCAGGAGTCCGCGCAGGCTGCCATGTCTTATGTACGCTCACGGGCGCATCGTCTCGGCCTGAATCGCGATTTTTACCGCAATCTCGACCTTCATGTTCACGTTCCCGAGGGCGCGATTCCAAAAGATGGTCCATCCGCCGGAATCACCATCGCGACCGCCATCTCCAGCGCGTTAAGCAAAATTCCGGTACGCCGTGATCTGGCGATGACCGGTGAAATTACGCTGCGCGGAAAAGTTCTTCCCATTGGCGGCCTTAAGGAAAAACTGCTGGCCGCGCATCGCGCCGGACTTTTCGAGGTCATTCTCCCACGGGACAACGAGAAAGATTTGGCCGAGGTTCCGGAAAATCTGCGCAACGCCATGAAGGTGCATTTTGTGGATACGATGGACCAGGTGCTGCAGATCGCTCTGGAGTCTCCACTTCCTTCCCTGGGCGAGGATGTTACTACTCAGCCCATCGCACCACCGCTCACTTCCAGCACTGGAGACAGTCCAGCGGCCCATCAGTAAATAAACCTAGCCTTGAATCCGAAAAGGTCCGCGCGCGCGGACCTTTTCTTATTCCGGCTTGCCAATTTCCCCATCCCATTGCAAACTTGGATATGAGGGTCATGGCCCGATTTCTGGCGGCAGCTACCGACGCCGCCCACTTCCCCGCTCCCAGCCTGCCCGAAATAGCCTTCCTCGGCCGTTCGAATGTCGGCAAATCCAGCGTGATTAACACGCTGCTTGGCGCTAAACTGGCCCGCACCAGCTCTACTCCCGGACGCACCCGCAGCATCAATTTTTTTGAAGTGCGCTGGGCGGGCAAGCCACGCCCGGAACTCATCTTCGCCGACCTGCCCGGCTACGGCTACGCTAAGCTCTCCCGCGAAATCTCCCAGGAGTGGCCGAAGTTTATCGAGCCTTATCTCCATCAGCGATCCACGCTTGCTTTGTGCATGGCTCTGGTCGATATCAATGTTCCTCCCCAAGATAGCGACCGCCAACTCTTGGATTTTCTTAATGCCTCGGGCCGCGATTTTCTTATCATCGCCACCAAAAGCGACCGCCTCTCGAACAATCAACTACGCAATGCACTCACCAGCTTCACGCAAGCGTATCCCGCAGCAGAGGTAATTCCCTTCTCATCTAAAACTGCCGTTGGCCGTGATGAGGTTTGGAAAAAAATTCGCCAGTCAGCCGCCGAATTTCCTATTACAGAATTCCAATCCTGAATTCCCCCCCGTTGCAGAAACGCCCGATTCCTGCGTTACCATCCCATGCTAATTCGTTAAGTTTCACGGCAAAGGTTCCGATAATCTCATTGGAAGAAGCTTGCTCCAGTTATGTCCTCGGAAAATAATCTGGGCAGCAGCTATTTAGCTGCCCTGAAACAATCCGCGCCGGCTAACAGTGCAGCCGCCGCCCCCCCTGCGCGCACGGAAAATCGCATCGACGACATCGGGCCGGTGAGCTCCAGCTCCAGCCCCTCCGAAAAACGCCGCAGCCCGCGCTACAAATGCCAGGGAAGCGCCAACCTGCGCGAGATCCGCACCGGTGTAGCGACGTGGGCAACCTTCACCGACATCAGTTTTCACGGCTGCTATGTGGAAGCGTCTTCCACCTTTTCCGTGGGAGCGCAACTCAGCATCACGCTCGATATAAATGGATTTCGACTGGAAACCAAAGCCGAGGTTCGTATCGCCTATCCTGGCCTCGGCATGGGCGTTGCATTCTCGAATATGCTGGAGCCGGATCGGCAACGTTTGCGGGATCTTTTAACCTCGCTGTCGCGCCCCTCGGCAAACTTGATTCAACGCATCGGCGTGAATACCTCCGCCGCTCTTCAACCGGAAAATTCGTCTCTTCCACCGGACCCAGCCCTCGCATTGCGGGAAATCATAAACTTCTTCGAACAGCGTCAGATACTCAGCCGTGAGGAGTTTCACCGCATCCTGCGAAAGGTACGAAAATCGGGAACCTAGGCCGCGCATTCATTATTCGTTCACACATACCACCCCTGTGCTTTCGGTATGATGAGTGCCATGGCACTCTACCTGATCACGGGAATCGGCGGTTTCATTGGTTCATCTCTGGCACGGGCGCTTTTGCAACGGGGAGAGCAGGTTCGCGGAGTCGACAATTTCGCCACCGGTAAGCGAAAAAACCTCGACGAAATTCGCCCTCAGATCGACTTCCGCGAGGCCGATATTCTCGATCTCGACGCCATGAAAAATGCCTGTGAAGGCGTGGACTATGTTTTACATCAGGCCGCGATTCCCTCGGTGCCCAAATCCGTACTCGACCCCATTGGAAGCAACCGCGCCAACGTCGATGGCACGGTAAACGTTCTGGTAGCCGCGCGCGATGCCAGGGTAAAGCGCGTGGTCTATGCCGCTTCATCTTCGGCCTATGGCGACACACCGACCCTTCCTAAGCACGAGCGCATGACTCCCGATCCAATTTCGCCTTACGCCGTGGCCAAGCTGGCCAGCGAACGGTACATGATTTCTTTTTATCGCTGCTACGGACTAGAAACCGTCTCGCTGCGCTACTTCAATATTTTTGGTCCGCGTCAGGATCCAACGTCGCCATACTCGGGCGTGCTGGCAAAGTTCATCACCCAAATGCTCAACAGCCAGCAGCCCACTATTTTTGGCGACGGCGAACAGAGCCGCGATTTTACCTATATCGACAATGCCGTCGAAGCCAATCTGCTGGCGTGCAAAGCCCCCGCGGAGCAAGCGGCGGGCAAGGTATTCAATGTTGCCACCGGGCAGCGCGTAACCCTTAACGAGACATTCCAGCTTTTGCAGAAACTCACCTCGTACTCAGGTTTGCCGATCCACGGCGCAGAACGCGGCGGCGACATCAAACATTCGCTGGCCGATATTTCTGCGGCGGAACAAAATCTCGGCTACAAGCCCAAAGTAGATTTTGAAGAAGGATTGAAGAGAACGGTCGAATGGTATCGAGAGGAAGAGAGTTAAGGATCAGAGGGTAACGGTCAGAGGCTAGGAAGATCGATTGAATTTTGATAGCAGATTATTGTTCCCTACCCTAAACCCTCGGTCCTAACGCCTACCTGTTGAAGCTTGAATATCCAAGCGCAAGAATTCCCAGTGTTCCTGTCGAATCTGGAGCGGTTAACTCCGGCGGCCCGACCTCGCCGATCTCCGCGCTTTCCGACGTCGCGCCCGTCACGATGGCGGTATTCGGTTCGGTTTCATAGGCGTAACAGGAAGCCGGAAGCCGAGTTACGTTAGTGATCTACGTTGAAATTACCTTCGTGGCTAGAGTTAAGCCATGACACTTTCCTCGATGGTAGTTTCTCGCGATTGGCAGGAAGTCAGCGTTCTGGAATGCATCCTCGGCGGACTACACATGGATGTTGCCGTGGAAAACGAACCGCAACGCGCCCTGGCGCGTCTCACAAAATCCAAAATCGACGCGCTGATTGTCGATTGCGACCTGAACGGCACCGGACAATTTTTTCGCGAACTGCAACGGGAAGCTCCACGGGTAAGCACTGTGCCTCTCGTGATCATGGGTGGCCCGCAAGGCCGTCCAGATTTGCAAACCACGGGCGCGATGTTCGCGTTCGATAAACCCATTTCGGTGGAACAAGCCGTGCGCACACTCTCCGCCGCGCGCAACATGATTCTCGATGGCCGCCTGCGCTACCACCGCGCCGGCATGGAAGTAACCGTAACTCTAACCGGCCGCAATCAGAAGCGAGCCACCGCACAGCTGATCAATCTCAGCCAGGGCGGCTTGCAGGTTCGCGTTGATCAAAGATTCGATGCCAATGACCTGACGCGTGCCTGTTTCGACCTCCCCGGAACCAAATCCGGAGTGAAGGCGGATGTGGAAGTGGCCTGGTCTGACCATCGCGGAAATATGGGCATGCGCTTCGTGAAGCTCACAGGGCAACTCGAACACACCCTCCGGCTTTGGCTGGCGCAGCAGTATTTCGCCAACTAGAATTGGCGTTTCGGCTTCCGAGGCGCATTTCAGCGAAAACGTCCCGCTTCGTCGCTTTCTTTTTTCTCTTCCAATCCTGACGCTTGCATCAAACGAGCGCCCAGGCTTGCTCCGCCGAAAATTGCAAACAAAGCCCAATACACTGCCGTCACAAAAGCTGCAGCGGCCAAAGTAGCGCCCAGCGTAAGCGGCCATTGCGGCAGTTCGTGGGTGATCGAGAGAAAGGTCAGCGCGAATAACAACAAAGCCGCCAGTACGACGAGGCTGTTCACCAGCCACACCAAAGTCCGCCCGGAGAGCGGACGCGAAAGCCAGTTCAGTTCTTCATCGAGATCGTCATTGGGTTGCTTATCTCGCCCAGCGCTGATTGGCGCGATGCGAATGGGCTGATGCGGCGCAGCCGACAGCATCAATCCATCGTCTAATCCAGAAGGCTTCTCGCTGCCAGCGATCGAAACCACGGCAGCATCTTCAAACATCGAGCCTGACTGGTCCGTCTGCCGGGCAAGCGACTCGAGAAGATTGGCAAAAATCCACTCATCGATCTCCAGCCCGGTTCGCGCCGGCAGATCCACAAAGCGAATGCCGCATTGCCCCGTGGGAGTGCTCCAGCTCACTTCTCCGTGCGCCTCCACCTTTAGGCGGGGAAATCGCAGCTCAAAGCGCACCCGCACGCGTTGCTGTTCGCGCAGCGGCGCAACCGCCTGCACCGCAACTCCCCGGCTATTGAGATTGCGTACAATGCCGCCATTCGCCGCATCGAGCGTAACGTAGGTGAGAGTGCGCAGTTCGAGCCGATAGTGCCTGCGTGCCCGGCGCGCGGGAAAAGGTACTGCCTGCATACATCCGCCAAGAAACGATCAGAAGTCCCAGTGTCATTCATGTTAGAGCTGGGAAACGTTGGATAGCAGTACCCGGCTTGATTCCCTGAACTGGCCTGAAGACCGCGATGCCAGCCGCACCTTTACGACTTCAAAGATAATCACGGTCGCAAAGCCGCCTTACCAAAGGCCATGCCCAACAGATCATGTCCTACCAATTGCAACTCACATGAAAGCCCGTTAACTTAAAGTCAAGCCCAGTCTGTGGCGGATTGCATCCAACCTGCGATCTGCCGAGCCCGGGCGGCCACAGGCTACTCAAAGTGGGTAATTGACAATGGCTTGGCTCGATGGCCACACTCGCGTGGCGGATAGCGATTGGCCAACAATTGTGATGGCAACGCCTACCACCAACCCGAAGCTTGAACTAGGTGCGCAGGAGAATGCGTCTTCGTGGCCGGCTGCATTCAGCACGTCCGCTCCGGTAAACAGCGCATCGCATGGCATCGATGGTCGTCGATCTGCTTTTGATGGGGCACATGGCATTCGTCCCTCCGGCAGCGATGCACTGCAAGCGCTCCTCGCATTTTCCGCGCTGCATCAGCAGGTCCGGCAGCGCCGTGCGCTCTCTTCGCGCCGCAATGGATTTGATGTAATTGCACAGCCGGGCGATTTCGAAACCTCCGAGCAATTCGTTCTCGACGAAGTTTTGCAGTTGGTCGCAGAGCGCGCCATCGCCATCACCGGAGCCGATGGCTTGGGCATCGCTCTGGCCGAAAATAATGAAATTGTTCTGCGCGCTTCGGCGGGAGCCATCAAGCCCGACGTGGGCGCGCGCATTCAACGCGACTCCGCTTTCTCCGGTGCATGCTTCCGCACCGCGCGGATCATCCGCTGCGATGACACGGAAACTGACGACCGCGTAAACCTGTATAACTGCCGCCAGCTTGGCGCGCGATCCATGGTCGCCGTGCCATTATGCGGACGCCGCCGCGTGATCGGCCTGCTCGAAGCGTTCTCAGCCGAGCCTTTCGGCTTCAACGACAGCGATGTAACCAGCCTCGAATTGCTTGCCGAGTTGATTCTTGGTGCGCTCAAACCCGAAGACGAAGACCGCTTCGCCGAATCGGCGGAAGTGGCGGAAATCAAGCTCGACGCGCCGGCAATACCCGCGCCGATTGTCGCGCCAGCCGAAAATCCCACGCCCGAAAAAGTTTCCGAAACAGTTGCGGCAAAATCGCAAGCAACCGGGCAATTAGAACTGGAACCACCCCTGGTGGAAGAAGCCGCGCTTCCGCCGTCGCTCGATCTGAATCTGGAACCAGAGCAAGTTGTAGAAGAAACCGTCGCGACCGAAACAGCTTCCGAGCCTGCGGCAGCAACCCATCATCCCGGCATTGTGTTGGTATTAGTTTTGATCGTAGTCTGCGCTCTGCTGGGCGGAGGAATCTGGTGGAAGCTGAAAAATGCGCAGCTCGGCACGGTGATGATCAAGCCGGAACAGAAAATGATCGTTCAGCCGGCGACGGCCACGAAACCACCTGCGACGAACGCTCCTCTTGCAGCGCCATCCACAACGAATAACGAACAAGCGAATTCAGCTTCTTCCACGCTAGAGGAAGATTCCTCGTCGGAACTGGCGCCGGAGAATACCTCACCGCAATCGACATCGAAGCTTCCGCGCATCACCGGCATTCGTCATTGGTCGGCGGCGGATTCGAGCACTGTCGTCCTCGACCTGGAAGACCAGGTGCAGTACGAGGCACACCGACTCTCAAACCCTGATCGCATTTATTTCGACCTGCACGACACCTCGCTGGCGCAAGGCATCGAAGGCAAGACCATTGAAATCGGCGATCCGCTGCTGGCGCGCGTTCGCGTGGCGCAGCCGACGCCCGGCCTCACGCGCGTCGTGCTCGAGACCAGGGGCAACTCGAATTATTCGGTGAGCCTGGAACCTAATCCCTACCGTCTGGTGGTGCAGGTGCGCAAACTAGGCGCCGACCCTAAGGCGCAGATCAATCTCTTCCCGGGCACTGCGGACGCCGAACGGCGAAAGATGGCAATCGTCGTCCCACCGCCAACGAAAGAAGATTTGCAGCTGAGGGCGCACGTTCCGAAGATGCGCATCGTTGTCGATGCCGGCCACGGCGGGTGGGATTTGGGGACGGTGGGTCGACATGGCTTACTGGAAAAAGATCTGGTGCTCGAGATCGCGCAACGGTTGGGTAAGCTGCTGGAAACCCGCCTCGGCGCGGACGTGATCCTCACGCGCAACGACGATAACTACATTCCGCTCGACGAGCGCGCAGGAGTGGCGAATCAATCGCAAGCCGATTTATTCGTATCGGTACACGCGAACTATAGTGATCTGCCTTCGGCGCGCGGCGTGGAAACTTACTACACCAACTTTTTCTCCTCGCCCAACGCGAAAGATGTTGAAACCCGCTCCAATACGGCTGGCAGCAAGAACGCCCTTGCCGCTGCGGTACTCTCTCCCACCGATCTGCATGACAGGATCGAGCAATCGCGCCGGCTGGCGGCCAGCGTGCAGCGCTCGCTCTACGGCACGTTATCGGCGGACAATCCCGGACTGCGCGACCGCGGCGTGAAGGAAGCCTCATACGTCGTTCTCACCGAGACAGCGATGCCGGGAATTCTGGCGGAAGTTTCCTTCGTCAGCAGTCCCACCGACGAGCAAAAGCTCCGCAGTGACGGCTACCGCGAGCAGATCGCCGAGGCGCTGTACAAAGGCATCGCGCGCTATGCGGCCAGCACGCACAACGTAAAAGTCGCTGCGCGTTAGACCCATCTAATTCTTCGGTAGTGTCCCCTGATAATTGTCATCCCGACGAGAGCGGCGGCTCTCGGAGGGACCTTATGCATGTGAAAAGCGGCAATGCAGCAAACGGGAAATCTCTGCACTGCATGTAGCGTTGCGTTCCTGCCATCCGCAATTCCCCAGCTCGACTGTCGTAAGCTCCCTCTCGCGGCTATCCCCACGTTCGGGATGACATAGCTTTTGGGGTGTATCACGACAACCGGCATTTATTTGGGCGCGGCTCTGCCGGATGCGGCGAGCTTGCGCCTTACCCTTTCATTTCGGACGCGCTTCATGGCGCGGCGGGCGGCTTTCAAGGCGGAAACGCTCTTAAGCGAACGGGTTCTCGATTCGCACGCCGTCGATGGTCAACGAATAATTTCAAAAAACAGGGTGACGTGGATATTAGTTCCCTTCGGGCACCCCGCCGTATTTCTGCAGCCACTTCAATTCTTCCCTTACTTTGATCTTTCCGTGCCATGGATTCTTATCCAGGCTGTGGCCTTCGCCAGGGAAGACGAGCAGAGCGTTTGGAATACCGAGCGAATAGAGCGCGTGTTCGAGCAGATAGTCTTCCAGCACGGCTACGCGGATGTCGTCGGCGCCGGCTACCATGTGCGTGGGCGTACGGACTTTGTCGATCTGGAAGATGGCGGCTTCGTCATGGTAGCGCTGCGCGGCTTCCCAGGGACGGCCGCCGAGAAAGTAGGCGTCGTCGGAGGTGGTGTCGTCGTTGCCCCAGTTGCCTACGTGCTCGACCGCGCCGGCGCCGGTGACGGCGGCTTTCCAGCGCGTGGTTTGGGTGATGAGCCAGTTGGTCATGTATCCGCCGTAGCTGTAACCGCCTACGGTGAGGTGGTCGGGGTCGGCGATGCCGTCTTTGACTAGCGCATCGACGCCTTCGAGAATGTCTTTGCCGGGGCGCGAGACGATTTGCGGAACGATTTGGGTGAGGAATTTGTCGCCGTATCCGGTGCTGCCGCGGTAGTTGGGCTCGAAGACCAGCCATCCGTTGGTGGCGGCTAGCGCGGCGTACTGGTACCAGTCGGCTTCAAAGTGGTTGCCGTCGGCGTCGGCGGGGCCGCCGTGGATGAAGGTGTACATGGGCAGATTTTTCTGTTCGAATTTTGCCGGAGGGTAGATCAACATGCCTTCGACGGTGGTGCCGTCGTCGGCCTTCCATTTGTAGGGCTTGCCTTGCGGGAGGTCAGTGTCGGCAATTTGCTTGTTGAAAAACGTAATTGGTCGCGCTTGGTCGAGTTTGTCCGGGGAATCGGCTAAATAGATTTCCGCAGGCTTTTGCAGCGAGGAATAGAGGAAAGCTACCCGTTGCGAGTGTACGGCGGCGGAGATGATTTCGTAGGTGCCGGGCCAGGAGTTTAGTTTGTGGAGCGATTGGGTTGGGCGCGCGACGGAGTACATCGGGACTTCGGTTCCAAGGCGCGCGGAGGCCAGAACTGCACTGGATGTGACGGCATATTGATTGATTTCGCCGGAATAGTCTTTGCTCCATTGCTCGACGGTGCCGGCATCATTCTCGGGCTTTTCACTGCCAGGCTTTTCCGTATCAATCCAGTACAAATGAGGTTGGAGATCACGGTAGGGGCCGGAAACGTCTCCTACTTCCACGCCGAATAAAATATGGCGGCTGTCGTTGGCCCAGCGGGGGCGGACTTCCACAGCTTGATTGTGGGTTAGGCGGCGGGGACCGGCTGGCTTGTTTTCGCTGCCAGCATACGCAGCCGAGGGCGGCTGCGCCACATTTACTTCGTAGAGTTCTACATCTTCGACTTTTTCCTGGCGCTGATTGATGGCGTTGCTGACGAAGGCAAGCTTGCTGCCATCCGGCGACGTGATCAGATTCTCGACGCGCAAGGGCGAGGTTGCGACACCGCGGGTGCCGGGAGTTAGATCGGAATCCTTTTCATCATCAGAATTTTTGGCGGGGGCGGCGGTGTTGCGGGCTAGCGCTTCGGCCAAGTCGAGCGCAAAGATGGTGTCACCGCGCTCGGCGGTGCGGTATTGCACTACATCCTTCCATTGTTTTTTGTAGTCGTCTTTTTGCGATTTGGACCACGGCTGGCGCGTGGCGAAATAAATGGTGTGCGAGTCGGCGGACCAGGAAAATGTGTGGACTTCTTCCTGACCTTGGGTGAGTGGTATGGCTTCGCCGCCGGATGGCGAGATCACATAGACCTGGGCTGTGCCTTCTTTGTCCGCGTCTTTATCGTCGCTGGAATCGGAATCTTTTTCAGATGCCGGTTTGCGTTCGGAAAGGAAAGCAATCCAGTGGCCGTCGGGTGACCATTTCGGTTCGGTGTCATGACCGGATTGCGCGAGTGGGATCAGCGAGCCGCTCTTGTTGTCGTCGCTGTTACCCGTGCGATAGAGCCAGAGATCATGGCGAAAGATTTGTTGGTCCCAGTCGGCGCGTTCAGTGCCGATTACAACGAAGTTGCCGTCGGGAGAGAGTTCTACCGAGACGTAACCGACCGCGTTGAAAAATTCGTCGAATGTGAGTTTTGGTTTGCTTTGGGCAAAAGCAGTGATTGCGAACAAGAGGAAAGACACAAAGAACGGCAATTTTCTGAGTATCATGCGATGGGTTCTCACGATGGTGAAACAGAGCTGTACAACGATCCCCGGCGGCATTGTAAATAAAGAATGCTCAACCATGCCACAAAGATTGGAACGGTAAGCTGGATATGAGTCCAGCGCGAGAGCGGGCCGAGCAGCGGCAGAACGAACGCGAGATACGAGAGCATCAACAATAATGAAGAATGAGGACCGTGCAGGTTGCTCACGGCCCAATCTACAACCAGCAAGAGAACAGGAGCGAGAACCAGCAGGTCGTAGACAAAGAGGTGCGGATTTACCAGAATCGCAGCCAGCGTTAGAACCGCGAACCGCAGCGCCTTCGGGCATGCAGACCGCCACACGACCGCGGCGAGTGCTATCACCACAATCGAGCTATAGATATACAGAGCTGATGCCACGTGCTGCGAGGGAATTAGCAGAGTCCAGAATGAGCGCAGCGAATGCATCTGGATGGGAGCCAAGCTGAGTTCAGCGGTTGGCATCCATCGAGAGGCGTGCCAGAAAACATCGAAGTAAGCGCGCATTACGTTGGGGCCAAAGTAAATCCATGCAAAAGCCAGCTGCGCAGTGATTGAAATCAACAACCCCAGCAGCGCCTTCCACGTCCGAGCGAGTAACAATACCAAAGGAACGGCAACCAGAAACTGAGGCTTGAAAATCAGCAGCCCCAGCGCCATTCCCGCAAGCCATTCCTGATCGGCGCGGAAGGCAAGAAACGCAGCCGTGAAACAAGCGAGCACGAGCGCAGATGTCTGGCCGCGAACGAAGAGATGAAAGAATGGAGGGAACGCGGCCGCCGCAATCGCAACATTTTTTGAGTATGCAACCAACCCCGGACAGATTTTCAGAATTAAATAAACGCAGGCGCCATAAATAACCGCGTTTAGCATCGCCCAGATCGATGCCGCCAACAGGAATGAGAAACCCGCCAAAGGAACAAGCAACAGCGCCATCTGCGGTCCGTAAAGAAAAGGTAACCGCGCGGCCATTTGCCGGCCAATAATCTCTACCTCGTTCGCGGCTACCACTCGCTCGTCATAAATTTCGTGAGCCCGTCCGTTTGAGACCATACTGGCCGCGGTATACAGCGGCATAAAATCCTGAAATTTAATATTACCCGCGCGGTCAAAGATGCCGGGAGTGGCATAGTCAACGGCGCAAACTCCCCATAAGCAACTAGCGAGAATAATCGCCTGAGCGCGAATGCGTCGCGGGGTAAGCCATGTCGCCATGGAAGAAAGCCATGTGGTCTCCGGATGAGAGCCGCTGATCACGGCGCAGGCTCGGAGTTCTTTAGCGCATCGTCGAGCGGCTGTCCCGCGCGAACTGATCCTACTACCACGCGCCAGCCGTCGTCATAGCTGCGAAATGCCGCCGAAGAACGGTAGCGGGCATCTCCCGCATAAATCGCCGCGCCTACTTCATTCAGCGGCGCCCATCGCCAGGTAAATTCCACGCTGGCGACATTGGCTTGCTTGGAAATTCCGGTAACGGCAACCAGTTCCCTTCTCGCCGCAGGGATGCTGAAAAATTGCTTTTCGGCTTCGCCCGGAGTGACCAGTGTTTGAAACGTATCCACGCCCGCCGGAGTAAGAGTGACATCGACACAAGGCGGCTCGACCGACGATGGGCAATTGGCTTTAGTGGCGGAAATCCATCCCTTGTGCTGCAGCGCGAGATAGTCAGGCGAAAGGTAGTCCTTGTTAGATAAAACACCGGTATGCATTTGCAGCATTTGCGTAGTTCGAAATGCATCAGAACCCGCGATCAAATCGGCCGCGAGACGACGGGTGAGGTAATCGCGCGGTGAGCAGGAGGAGAGCAGGAGCAGGCCTGCTACACCGAAAAATAAGATGGATGATTTCCGCATGAATAACGAATGGCGTCTTCTTACCGACTCTGGATTGTAAACAAAAGTGGCCGTTTGCGCGGCAAGAAAGGATAGGAGGTAATCTGACCATCAAACTGCGCGGACCAGCGTCCAGGAATTTCGGCGGCACAACTGGGGCAACGGCCATCCGGCGTTAGCCGATAATCTTTGATCAAATAGCCATAGCGTTCGATCAAAGTTTCGTTGCACTGCGGACAGCGAGTGTCTTCCCATTCTCCGACTCTGCCGGGAAGATTTCCGGCGTAGATGTAGCGAAGCCCAGCCCGGCGGCCGATTTCGACGGCTTGCAGCAAATCCTCCACGGTTGTGTCGCGCGCGACATCGTTTTGCATCTTGTTATCGCCGTGAAAGGCAGTCACATGCCAGGGGATATCGGGCGAGATGCCCGCCAGGAATTCCGTGAGGCGGCGCAGTTCGTCGGGAGAATCGTTGAAGCCGGGGATTAGGAGCGTGACGATTTCGAGCCACAGGCCCGTGGCATGAATGCGGCGAATGCTGTCGAGAATGGGTCCGATGCGTCCGCCAAGTTCGTGATAGTGGCGATCATCGAAACTTTTGAGATCGACTTTGTACAAATCGAGCCAGGGGCGCAGGTATTCCAGAACCTGCGGCGTGCCATTGCCGTTGGAAACGAAACCGGTAAGAAGTCCGGCAGCTTTGGCCTCTTTGAATACCGCGACGGCCCACTCGCTGGTGATCAGAGGCTCGTTGTAGGTGCTGACTAGAATCTTCGCGCCTTGTGCGACTGCATCGCGCACAAGATCTTCGGGCGATGCATGAAGTGGAGGCGAAACGGCGTTGGGATCACGCAGAGCCTGTGACGTCACCCAGTTCTGGCAGTACGCGCAATGAAGATCGCAGCCCATCATGCCAAAGCTGTAGGCTAATGCGCCTGGATGAGCATGAAAGAACGGCTTCTTCTCAACCGGATCACACTGCGTTCCGGCAGTGTATCCCCAGGGAACGTAGAGCTTACCGCTGCGGTTGTAGCGGACCTTGCAAACGCCGGGCTGGCCTTCGGGGATGGGGCAGCAATGCCCACAGGCGAAGCAGCGCACGCGGTCATTCTCGAGCTTTTCGTAGAGCGCGGAATCGGCTTCGCGGACTTGCTCGTCGAGAATACTGCGCAGGGTGGGCACGGCGAATCTCTGGCTACTATTCTAACGCCACGCTTTGGAGCCGATTACTTCTAACGCGCAGCTTTCGTGTTGGATTCGTGCTGTTGCACCCACTGATCGGCTTGTTGCTCAATGGCGCTGCGCTCGGCAAGCGTAAGGTGCGTCGCAATGAACGGCGCGAGAACTTTGCTGGAACTATCGCCGCTGGCGCGGGCGAGAACGGTCCAGAAGTAGGCTTGATTCGAATCCTGCGGCACGCCGCGTCCGCCCCAATACAGTGCTCCCAACTTGGATTGAGCCGCAACATTGCCATGCTCGGCAGCCTTTGTAAACCAGCGGACCGCATCGGTCTCGCTGCGCTTAATTCCCTGTTTCTCGTCACCGGAAGCGTAAAGCAGGCCCAGCGTATTTTCCGCCGCGGCATCTCCGTGTTCCGCCGCCGCCCGCGTCTGCGCCAGACTGGCGGCATCGGTGGGCATGCTCACCGGCAAATTTGTGGTGTCCGCAGGGGGCATGGATGAAGCGAGAACGGTTTGCTCCCCGGTCGACTCATGGCCTTGTAATTTCGCCTGCACCCAGGGCTGAATCCACGGCGCGCTTAGAAATCCCAGCGCCAGGAAAATAGTCGCCGCCACGGCGATCAGCAGGAAAAGATGAGCGCGAGGCAGTCGAATTCCGCCCGTGTTGTCATCATCATCCTGTTCGTTCGAGGTCTCGCTCTTCGCCTCCTCAGGCATGTTGGCAAATAGAATGCTTCCGGCAGGCGCCGTATACGGCGTTGGAGGAATCGGACGCGCGGACGAATCACGGCCGCGCGCCGCGCCGGTCACCGCAGCCACAATGATTTCGGCGAAGCGCTGCAACACCGTGCCGTCATGCTCGCGAAAGGCGCAAGGCTCTGGAGAAAATACTTCGAGCAAACCTATTACTTTGTCGCCGGCGCGCAGCGGAGCCGCCAATATGGAGCGTATGCCGAGGGCGCGGCAACTCTGGCGATCCACGCGCTCGTCGATTTCAGCATCGTCGCAACGCGATAATTTTCCCGTGCGCACGCATTCGCCGGAAAAACCCGATCCCGCTTGCAAAATCACGCCCACCGGCGGAGCACTGGCTCCGCTGCTGGCGCGGCAAATCATTTCCAGCGCATCCTGTTCCGCGCGCGCCTCATCTTCGGCTTTTTCCAGCGCAACGGCCGCACCCGAGGCTCGCAGCAACGAGCGCGAGCGCGCGGCAATCAGGGCAAGAATCGCATTCAGGTTTCCGCTCAGCCCTTCAGCCTCTTTTTGCACTGCCGAGACGGCGCTCAATAAGTCCGTGTAATTGTGGTGCAATATCGGAGAATCGGAATTGGCCGCGGTCGCGAGGACATTCAGAAAAAGCCACTCGCGCAACAGGCGCAAAGAAGAATCGGCAAGCGTTGTAAAACTGAAGCCGGCCTTGCCTGCATCGGACCAAACCACCCGCGCCTTGGTGGAAATCTGCTCTTTGGACTCGGCTAGCTCCAAACACAGCTCCACGATCTCGTCGGCTTGCAAGGGCTGTGAACAGTGCAGAGCCAGGCCGCTCTCGCTGATGTTCAGAATCTCGTAGAGATCAAGCATCCCGCCCTGGGGGACGCCAGTGAACGTGACGTAGGCAGGCACATTTACTTTTTGCCGCACGCGGCTGCGGCGATTGGCAAAGGCAAGTCGTGGTATTTCAACGGTGGCAGCCATAAACCTTGAGCCTAGCCTGTACATATTAACTCCAGATCGGCGAAAAGTATGTAGGGAGAAAATAGAAAGGGCAGCCAACCGCAAGTTACTGAGAAACAAGCGGCAGGAAGGGGAGCAGCCTCTGGAGAATGCCGATAGCGGGCATTGGCCAAGTAGCAATGGGGCAACCCCAGCGGAAACTGGCCTACTCTAAGATTCCATACTGATTCCAAATCCTTTAATTTCCACGAAGTGCGGATTATCCCTCGATGTTGAAGCTTCAAGCAGGATTTACTAAATCGAAAATACTGGCAACACTTGGAGTTCTTGGCTGTTTATTCGCGGCTCTTCCACTTTGGGCCGCGTTGGGTGGAGACGCGGCTACGGTTCAGGCCGATCAAGTTCACCTGCAAGGCAGCCTGCGAACCATCGCAGCCCAAGAATATTCGGTGCAGGAAATTCAATCGGCGTCGGGAACCACAGTTCGGGAATATGTCACCTCCTCTGGCAAAGTGTTCGCGGTGGCATGGCAAGGGCCATGGCCGCCCGATTTGCGCCAACTGCTGGGAAGCTATTTCGATCCCTACATCAAGGCGGCGCGGGCGCAAAATTCATCCCGCATAGGGCGCAGGCCGCTCGCGATCAACCAAGCAGGATTGGTAGTGCAGATCGAAGGACATCCGCGAGCGTATGCCGGAAGAGCATATGTGCCCAATCTATTGCCCTCGAGCATGCAAGTGGAGGCCATTCGATGAAGCCTCTACGATGTCTTGGCGCTTTCTCGGTGTGCGCCGCCTTTGGGTTTTCCCTCGCCTGCGGTGGAGGAAGCAGTAGCAACAGTAGCAGTTCCTCGAATCAAACCATTACCCCGTCAGGAACTAACGTTCTTTCGATCGCGGTGAACTCCGGGCCCACCGGCAATTATCCGGATGCGGCATTCGCCAGCGTCACGGTGTGCATCCCGGGAACTTCCAATTGCCAGGCGATCAACGGTCTGTTAGTGGATACCGGTTCTTCCGGCCTGAGAATTTTATCCTCCGCGCTCACCCTGCCTCTCACGCAACAAACCTCCAATAGCAATCCGGTGTTTGAATGTCTTCCTTTCATCAGCGGCTATACCTGGGGTCCGGTGCAAACTGCCGATTTGCAGATCGCCGGAGAGACGGCCAGCTCGGTTGCTATTCAAGTGATCGGCACAAGCACGACCGCTCCAACCAGTTGCTCGGATAACGGAACGGCTGACGATACGCTCTCAACTTTGGGAACGAATGGAATACTCGGCGTAGGCTTGTTCGCGCAAGATTGCGGATATCCCTCATGCCCCGCGAGCGCGAATCTGTACTATGAGTGCTCTTCTTCCACGAGTTGCACTCCAATCACCGAGACTGCCGCACAGGAAGTAACGAATCCGGTCGCACTGTTCGCAACCGACAACAATGGCGTAATCGTGGAACTACCGGCAGCCTCAGGACCGGAAGCCACCGTTACCGGCTCGCTGGTTTTCGGTATTGGAACACAGTCGAATAACGCGTTAGGCAGCGCGACGGTCTACAACGCCGACCCTTCTACAGGAAACTTCACCACAACTTTTAACGGCGCCGACTATAACAACGCCAGCTTCATCGACAGCGGCTCGAATGGATACTTCTTCCCGGACAGCAGCATTCCCGGCTGCCCCACCAACATTGCAGTTGGATTTTATTGCCCCAACAGCACCGACAATTTATCCGCAACCAATCAGGGAATTTCGGTGGGCAGTGGAATGGTGAACTTCAGTATCGCAAACGCAGTGACGGAATTTGACGATGACCCCGATGACGCCGCCTTCCCAGACTTGGGTGGCACAGCCACGAATATGTTCGATTGGGGACTGCCCTTCTTTTTTGGCCGCAACGTATACGTTGCGATTGAAGGTCAAAGCGCGCCCGGCGGCACCGCGCCTTACTGGGCGTATTGAAAAAATCTTCCGGCTACGATTCTAATTTAACCAATCTTGCTTAACCAATCCTATTTAACCGCCAGCCGTGACTGGTGCAGGCTGGAAATCCTGGAGATCGCTGCGACCATCATGCTGGAAAGCAGTTGCATGGTGGCTACATCGCGCTCGTCGAATGCGCTTGCCGAAGACGACAGCACCTCGAACACGCCCAGCGTTCGGCGATACGAGCGCAGAGGCGAAACCAAAATCGAGCGCACGCCGAGGCGCCGGCAACTCGCCAGATCCACGCGCGGGTTGCGCTCGGCATCGTGGCACAGCATCACTTCTCCCGTGCGCACCGCTTCTGCGGAGATTCCGGTATCGGTTTGCAAGCGTATACCGAGATCAGGAGCGGTACGGCCGGTGCGCGCACGGCAAACAATTTCGTCTCCGGCACGCAGCGCGATGGCTGCGCCGGTGGCTCCCGTAAGATGCTGGGCGCGTTCCGTGATGGCACTGATGGCCGGCTCAAGATCGAGTTCTGCCGTTTGAAAATCGATTTCTTCTCCGGCATGGACGGCGCGGAAACCAGAAACCGGATGACCCGCATTGGCGACACGAAGCTGGCTGCGCAGGGCAATCGAGGGCACGCGGGCATGATGGTCGGCAACGTCCAAAACCCGAGGATCAGGCACCGTCCGCAATAGGTCGCGGACCAGACTATCCAGCTCGACGTCGGTGATAAGGTGCGCCGTCTGCTGATTGCGCAGCGATCCACCTAGCACTCGCGAAAGGCTTAACAACGAAGTATTGCCGCACGCCAGGCAGTAAGGCCTGCTATTTGTGCTGATAAGCTCGCACTGAATGCAAAACGTGGCCGTTTGAAGCGGGACGAAATTTACGTCTTTAAACGTGGAACCGTAAACTGTCTTGCCGTACTTACCAAACATAGGTGTTCAATCCTCATGCAAAAATCCGGCCCAGTTAACTTAAATAGCGGCTCTCAAATGAAAAAGTGACGGTACTGGTTCCCCATGTGGAAAAAGAACCCCATACTCCCGCCGCAAGCCTTGTTTTATGAATGAGATTGAGCGCTATGCAAGAACCTGCACGCTCGCGCTCCCATCTGTAAATGTCACCGGCTAAATATTTTTCCAACCTATTGAATTGGGCGGGCGTCTTAGATTAGACTTTAACTACATTCGAGGCAGTAAATGCCTTGCTATTTGGGGGTTTTCATCATGCAGTGGACAGCACCCGCTTTTGAAGAAGTTTGCTTGAATTGCGAAATCAACTCGTACGCCAGCGCCAAACTGTAACCGTCGGCCCTCCCTACTATCTTTTCATTCTTCACGTTAACCGGCAACGGTTGGGGTGTGCCTGTCAGTTATTTCTCGCCAAGTTACACACACGACCTCCCACGCGAAAGCAGTATTTTTGGCGTTAAGGAAGTCTCTATCCCGCTTGGGCTGCGGCGAATCCGTGTCCGCTTTGCTCCCCAAGGGGAATGACTTGCACATTGTGTTGCAGGGTGCGGTCCAACGCATCGGCCAGAGCGATGGGGAAATCCGCCACCAGAAGGTTGATATCAAACTGCAAGTTGCGCTGCGAATATAGCCGGTGCACCACCAAGGCCCCGCGGTGACGGTTCGACGAACTCACCAGATCGAGTGACAAAGTCCAAACTGCCAATCCTTCCAGTGACTTCATTGCCGAGTTCCTGCCCCAATGAAAGGAACCTTCGCTGCGCCGCGCCTGCGAAGCAAAACCTGTGCCGTTGATGGGATAAAACTCACCGGGGAACAGCTTGAAGCGAACATCGAATGCATCAAAATCGTTGGAGCTGAACGCAGCCTCAAGCACGCGCCGGATCTGTTCGCAGTCGCGGGCAACTTTAAGTTCTTCCGTGGCTCTCCGGATCGCAAGATTATTAATCACAATCTGTCGCTGCTCAAACGTGCGCTGCGCCACGCGAGCCAGTTCGCCCAACTCGGGATACCCGAGCCGCTGCACGCCAATCCATATGCCAGTGCCAAGCACGGCAAGAACCAGCCCAAGCGAACTGCCGGTCGGCCAAAGCAGGAACAAACTGAGAAGCGCAAAGACAGCGGACACTCCATAAAGAACGATCACCACCTGCCGGTGGGTAAGGCCATGCTGCAAGAGTTTGTGATGAATATGCTCGCGGTCCGCAGTGAATACGGGACGCCCGCTGATCAGCCGCCGCAGAATGGAGAGTGACGTCTCCAAAATCGGCAATCCGAAGGAAACTACCGGAATCGCAACGGCAACGATCGTCGGCGCTTTCTGCGCGCCTGCCAGTGCAAGGGCGCTCAACACGAATCCGATGAATAGGCTGCCGGAATCTCCCAGGAATATCGTCGCCGGATTAAAGTTGAAGCGCAGAAATCCCAGAATCGCGCCCGCCAGCGCGATGGTCATCACAGTGACCAGCAGATATCCGTTCAACAATGCGACCACGAACGCTACCAGCGTGGAGAACAAAGCCGACCCCGCCGCGAGGCCGTCCAATCCATCGATCAGGTTGAACGCGTTCGTTATGGCGAGCACCCAAAGAATTGTCACTGGCAATCCAACAAACCAGGGCAGCTGATGTTCGCCAAAGAGGACGGGAATATTGACAATGCGCAAGCCCCCCATAAAAAGCAAGCTTGCGCTCAGGGCCTGAATGGCGAATTTCACGTAGGGGCCGACGGTATAAAGATCGTCATACACTCCGAGAAGGAAAACCATCGACGCCGGCAGCAAAATGGTCAGCAACGTCCTGGGTTCGAATGCCGAATGCAGGCTGGGCAGGTGCGAGCCAAAAACCGCAGCCGCCACCATACTCAACGAAAAAGAAATGAAAATCGCCACGCCACCGAGGCGCGGCAAAGGAGCCGAGTGCAAATGCCTTTCGTTGGAAGGAACCGCGACTAGTCCGCGGCGGGATGCTTCATCCCTCACATAGCGAGTAAGGACGAACGAGAACAATAGCGATAAGAAGAAAATCGCAAAGAAAACTACCGTCAACTGTTCCCCCTCGAGCGGCGATCACATATGTCGGCCGTTCTGTTCTTTCTCCGACACTACGATTGTGCAGCAGTTTCCCGCTGGCTGGTAGTTAGTTAACGGATTCCGTCTGCGTTGTAAAGATTAAGGGCACTTTAGCAGCGGGTCGTGCTGCGTTTCAATCGTGTCCCAGCGAAAATCTGTGGAAAAACTAGCCTTGTTACGAATTCAGAACAAGAGTTCTGAAATTTGTAGCGCGTATTCAACGGAAGCGCTGTGCTAAACTTCCTGCGAATCCTTCTTCCATCCGAGGCCAGTAAATGCGGTTTGGCAAATTCCGTCTTGCCCGCAGAGCCGGGTTATTCGTTCTTGTCATTTCATTTTCAGGATTAAATCCTGGCGCGACGGCGCAACAAACACCGGCATCTTCCCGGACGCAAACTGCAGTGCCTGCGCTTCCTGCAGCGCAGCCCATCTCGCAAGCGGCACTGGGAACTGAACCCCACAACACCACAAAGACGGCGGAGAATACTTCTTCAGCTCAAATTACTTCAACCGATGCATCCCCCTCCGTGCGGCTTGGACCCGGCGATCTGATCGAAGTGAACGTCTATAACGTTCCCGAACTCTCCACTAAAGCCAGAATCGGAAATTCGGGAGATGTTTACCTTCCGCTCATCGACTACGTGCATGTCGGCGATCTAACCATCGATGAGGCTCAGGTTTTGATCGAGAAACGATTGGAAAGTGGCGGCTTCGTGCGCGCCCCGCACGTCAGCATCATGCTCGATGAATCGGTTTCGCAGGGCATCACGATCCTCGGGGAAGTGGCGAAACCCGGCATCTACCCGGCGATGGGCGATCGAAAGTTGTACGATCTGATCTCCTCGGCGGGAGGTTTTACGCCTTCGGCTGGAAGAAAAGTGAGTATCATTCGCCAGCACGGCGAGCCGCAGACCATTACAGTGAATCTACCCAGAAATTTTGCCGACGATGTGCAGGACAATGTCGCCATCCTGCCCGGCGATACGATCTCCGTGCCGCGCGCGCCGATCATTTACGTAGTGGGAGACGTACAACGTCCGGCCGGCTTGCTCGTGGATAATGGCAGTTTGACTGTACTTCAGGCGCTCGCCCTGGCGGGCGGGACTAACCACACCGCGAAGATGGGCGGCGTCAGAATCATCCGCAAAGATTCCACTGGATCGATGACGGAGACGAAGGTGCCGCTCAAAAAGATGCTGGAAGCGAAAGTTCCCGATGTCACGCTACAGGCGGATGACATTTTGTTCGTTCCGCTCAGCGGCATCCGCGTAGCGGCAGGACAAGGCGTGACTGCGGCCATATCTGCCGCCACAGGAATCGCCGTGATTGCTGCTCACCCATAAATATTGCCGGATGCTGCGAAGATTTTTACGCGGCAATTTCCGCCGCGCGCGATTGCGGCAGATTCAACAAACGTTCCAGTTCACGAATGTATTTTTCGGCAGAGCCGCGACGCGAAAATTCGCGCACAATATATTCTCTGCCGTTTCGCCCAAGCTCTGCCGCCGTTTCCGGATGCGAGGCCAGGTTAAGAATGGCGCTCACCAGAGCTTCGGCGCTCTCCGGTTCAATCGTCAAACCGCCACGCGCGCGCTCCAAAATCTCCCGTGCTTGCCCTTCCACGCCAAGAATCACCGGCCGCGCGCAGGACATGAATTCCAGCATTTTGGTTGGAATCACGGTTTTGAACAGATCGGTTTTCTTGAGCAAAACCAGACAGGCGTCCGATGCGCAAATGTACGCCGGGATTTTTTCCCTTGCCTGCTGATCGACGAACCGTATGTTGTTCAGCCTCTGCTTCCGAGCCAGTTCCACGATGCGTTCTTTATCCGCGCCTTCACCCACCAGTAAGAAAAGGATTTCAGGGTGCGCATCTCGCAAACGGCTGGCAGCGGCCAGCATCGTATCGAGACCATGCGCCATTCCCATGGTGCCGATGTAGGAGACGACAAACTTCCCTTCCGCGTTCCATTCCCTTTTCAGTTCGATAGCTGCGCGTGGAGCGAAGAGCTGCGTCTCCACTCCATTCTCGACCACCGAAATTTTCTCGCGTGGCACCGACCATTTTTTTACAAGATAATCTTCGAACGCTGGAGTGACTACCACGATTTTTTCCGAATGCCTGTATAAAAAGCCGGCAATTCTGGCGAGCGAACGATGCAACAAAGAATCGCTGCCGCTCATTCCAACTGCGGCAAGAGATTCAGGCCAAAGATCGCGTACCTCGAATACGAAAGGAACGCGCTTGCAGCGCGCCAGCCACCAGCCTGAAAGCCCAACCAGCAACTGCGGCGAAGATGCGATCACCACATCAGGCCGCGGCAATAAAAGGCCGGTGCTCGCCGCCGAGGCGCAGAACGAGCTGTAATTCAGCATCCGCTCGTGCGCCTTGCGGTTGGGAAATGGCAGCAGCCAGGTACGAACCACATTCACGCCGCCGATTCGCTCCCGCGCAACCAACCGCCGTAAGCGGCTTCGATACTCGGCAGGCACAACACCAGTGGGATGATTCGGGAATCCCGTCAGCACAGTTACGTCATGCCCCATGCTGGCCCAATGGCGCGATAATTCATCCGCCCGCGCAGCAGGTGCGCCCATCTCCGGCGGGAAATATTGCGAGATGTAGAGAATCTTCACACGATTGCGGACAAGGATTCAGATTGCAATTCAGGAAGCTCGATCGATGCCGGCTGTAGCTGACGGAGTATCGCTGTTGAAAAGCTCTCGTTCTCGTACGCGAACCGGTTGACCTAAACATCGCGACTCATCCAGCGCAAAAGTTGCCAGCATCGTATTTACAATTTCATCGAAATTGATGGGCGACTCCGCGCCCGCTTGAATTGCCGTAACCAACGCCTCCCATTCGCCGCGATGCCCTTTATCCTGCGTGAAGCGCGAGCGGAAGATGTTATTCTTTCCGCCGCCGTGAAGTTCCAATCGGCGAAAATCATCCAGCACCGCAATCTTGCCCCCGCCAAACACTTCAATTCTTTCTTTGGAAAAACCGCCATCGCCGTTCGCAAGATAGCTGATCGTGCCTAGCGAGCCATCACGGAAGCGCAGAGTGCAGACAACATTGTCGTTGCTATACCGCCCCGGATTCGGCAGGCTGCGGGTTTCAACCTCTGCAGGAGACGATCCCGTCAGGAAACAAAGGAAATCGACGAAGTGGCAAACTTCGCCCACAATGCGTCCTCCGCCCTGTAATGGATCGTGCAGCCAATGATCGGCGGGAATAAAGCCGGCGTTGACGCGATAGTGAATCGCAAGTGGCTCCCGCGCTGCGTGTACAAAATCTTTCATGCCAATTGCCAAAGGAGCAAAGCGACGATTGAAACCAACCATGAGAAGAGCCGAAGTCGCATCACGATGGGCCGCAACAATTTCCTTCAACTCCGCTTCGTTGAGGCAAAGAGGCTTCTCGCAGAAAACATGCTGACCCGACCGCAACGCAGAGATCACCTGCCCGGCGTGCAAATGATGGCGCGTCGCGATGACTACCGTATTAACTTCGGGATTACTGAAAACTTCTTTCTCATCGGTAGTACAGGAACGGAATCCAAATTTCTGAGCGGCATGTCGTGCATGGGCGCCGGTTGCCGCTCCGGCAACGATCATTTCAATTCCGCGCGCGTGCTTCATCGCGGGCAACAAAGTGCGCGTAGCAAAACCTCCCGCCCCCAGTAAACCGATCCGCACAGACTGATGTGCCGTAACGCGCCGGTCGGTACTGAGGCGGATGTGGCGATCCTCGCTCGCATTCTGCGGATAAGAGACCAACACGCCGAGAAATGGCTCCGGTGTTTTGCCGGTAATCAAGTCATATGCGGAGCGCGCTCGCGTAATCGGGAAACGATGAGTGATCAACGGCTGCAAGTCAAGCTTGCGATCCGCCAAGAGCTTGAGAAAAGCTTCCATGTTCCGCGTCTCGGTCCAGCGCACATAGCCTATGGGATAGTCGATTCCCTTTTGCTCGTATGCCGCGTCGTAGCGCCCGGGGCCGTAAGAGCGGGAAACGCGGAAGTCGAGCTCCTTTTCGTAGAACGTGCGCCGCGGAATATCCATCGCAACCGTTCCCACCGCAACCACCACTGCCCGGTTGCGCGCTACCGCTCCGGCAAGATTCACCGGATCGTTGCTGGCACTCTGCGCCGCAATCAGAACGGAATCCACTCCATGGCCGGCCGAACGCTGCAGGCACAGATCACGAAAACCGGAAGCAGAAGTACTGACCGCATCCGCACCCAAATGCAAAGCCAGATCCGCGCGTTCTGAAGAGATATCCATTCCCAGCACGCAACAACCGGCAGCTTTGAGAATCTGCACCGTTAATTGACCAAGCAAGCCCAGTCCAATTACGGCGACAACATCGCCCAACTTGGCGTCGGCATTTCGCACTCCGTGAAGCGCCACTGCGCCCAAGGTGGTGAACGCAGCTTCGTCAAAGCTCACGGATTCTGACGGAACTTTCGCGACCAGCAGACGCGGGACGCAGGCAAACTCGGCGTGCACGGCATGGCCCGCCCCGGCACATGCAACGCGATCTCCGACATTGATATCGGTGATGCCCTCACCCACCGTGATCACAATTCCCGCGCTGCTGTATCCCAGCGCGCTCGGTTGATCCAGTCGGCTACGGACGGCGGAAGCCGCGGCCATCAGGCCGTCCCGGCTGATCTTGTTCAGGACATCCCGTACCAGGTCAGGACGCATTCTCGCTTTTTGTAAAAGACTTTTGCCGGCGAACTCGGAAGAAGCACGTTCCGTACCCGCCGAAACCAGCGAAACCGCCGTGCGTACAAATACGCAACCCGCCAGCAATTTCGGCGCGGGAACTTCTTCAACGGTGATCTCCGCGTTGCGCGCGTCCTGAAAAACCTGTTTCATAATTTCGATTTGCGGGCCGCGGTCAGAGTCCCTGTTTGCGATTTCGTCGTCGCCAAGGCCGCGCGATAAATTTCAGATCCATCGCGCGAGATAATGATTGCATTCTCCTGCAATGCAACGTTGCACCGTTCGTCAGTAAGCACCACAGTTACCAGGTGAACTGGCAATTGTGTTCGCGTCTGATAGATTAAAGAAACCGCCGGCTGCAAATCGCCATACGTGGGCGATTCCCACCCCAGGATTTCGGCGCTCTCCGTCATCTTGCTGCTTCCAGTCCATTCGCACTTCCCTGCTCGTATGACCGCTGCTTTGCCTGCGCAACCGGAAAAAATATTCCAGCGAACCTGCTGTGAAGCATTCCTGAACGCAACTTGAAAAGGCAAATCAAAAACTTCCAACGGCCAATCGGCGGTCAGCCAGTGCAAGCGAACATCATGCTCGCCGCTTCCCACGATATCATCCACTATCACCCAACCTGCGTCGGGCAGCCACTGTACCATCCTGCGATGCTTCACGCCCAAATGGCTGTAGCCATCATGCTCGCCTTCAAAGCAGTCGATATGTGCATGACCTGCCGAAGAAAATAATCGCCCTGACGCCTGCGCCCAGTCGACCCACAGAAAGCGCCCGGCGCGCTGCATTTGATCTTGGCCATCGATTGTAACCGTATTGTGAACGGCAGTTCCGGCGAGTCCATTATTCCACGGCCCATCGCCGTTGTAGAGATATGTTCCCGCGTCGCGCGCCAGGTTTGTACCATTCCACCACAAATCAACATGCAACTGATCCGCCTGAAATGGCCGTCGTGTATATCGACCAGCGCGGATCATCGCCCAGGAATTCTCATCACCCAGGCGAAAATATCCAGGCTCGGACGATGGAATCGATACCTTCGCACGCTTTTCCACCGCAGCAAGGTTAATGTTAAGACCGAACCACAGCGGGGCCTCATTCCAAGGCCCAGCTTGCAGCGGGGGACGATTGAGAACAGCGGCTCCCAGTTGCAGCAACGGACGATAATCGCGATAGGATGCGCTCGCGAGAGGAAAAATCAAACTGCCATCGTCGGAGCCGTAATTCGGAGCGCGGCCGCCGACTGGATCCACCCACGTGCTCATGAAATCAAATGCAGCTTCCGCGCGCGAGCGAATATCCTCGTCGAGAGGGCTGCCAGTAATTTCGGCGAGCCGCAACGCCCATAGCAGCAGGTGCAAAATCATCCGCTGATAATTGAAAGAATGCTGCTGGGAAACACCTTCTGGACTAATTTGATCGACAACAGCTTCGTGCAGCAAATGCGCGCCAAGATTCTGCCAAATGTGCGCTTCTCGTAATTCTGGATAAAGCGTTCCCGCGGTCCACAAACCAACCGCCTCGGTGATCAGGTGGTTGCTGCGCTGCGAGCGCGCATAGCCCAGAGTCTGTGCGGTGCGCCACGCATGAGCCGCGATCATGGAAACCAAAAGAGCAACGCGCTCGTCAGTTGCCGATTCCGATCTGATAAATGCATGCAGCGCGAACGTCCACGCAAAGATACGGAGCGAACACTCCTGTCCGCAAATCCATAGCGGACCGGCCATAGGCGGGCTATAGCACGCCCAATCTTCAATCGCATCCCAGAAAAATCGTGGAAAGCGTTCGTCACCGCTGAATGCGTACGCGCGAGCCAGCGGATAGATAAACAGGAATCGTGAAGGCTCAAGAATAAATTTGAGATCGCCATATACCGGCGAGGCAAATCGCATCTGCGTCCAGGACTGCTGCGGCGAAACGTTTTGTCCAGTGACTGGATTACGAAACCATTGCGTAGGCCGGCCGCAATCAAACGAAAGCTGGCCGAAGAATGGCAGCTTGCCTTGAAGAATGCTTTCAGCTTCGGCTAGGGCCAAATTCGCAACGCTGCCATCAACAGTTTGGCTAAGACTCTCACCCAAGGCCCCCACATCCCCGAAAAAAAAGGGCCGCGTTCCATCAAGGCGCGCGGTCTTCGTCTTTGCTGCACGCACCCCGGGTGCAATGCGTTCCAGCTTCCATGAATCCCAGCCCTGCACCGAGCGCATTCTCCACGAGAGCAGCCCGCTGCCGCGCTGCAACTCGTATTGCAGTCGCAACATGCCGTCGCGCACGCCGAAGGTACGGCCCACTTGCAGCATGGTGTCTATCTTGCGTATCGGGCTATTCACGCGGACTCGCTACTGCCGCAACACAGCCATTGGCAAGCTTTTCGGCAGCCTTTGTTCGCAACCAATCATGCATGACAAAAAATTGCCGATCCGTCTCGAGATCAGATTGAGGAGTTGGGCCCACCGTTCCACGATCAAGTCCAACGACCACTTCCCCCATCTTTTCAATTCCAAAAGCGATAAGCCGGTTACGCAGATCGGCGAGCGATTCGCATCGAGCCCCTTCCGGAAACTCAGATCGAAGGAGAATCGGGCCAGTGTCGATTCCAGCGTCCATGTAATGCACGGTAACGCCAACGGGAACGCCATTCAGCAGCGACCACTCCACGCTGCTCATGCCCCGGACTTCCGGAAGCAAACCGAGGTGTGCGTTCAGCACGCCGAGACGAGGTATGTTGAGCACCTGCTTCCGCAAAATATTGCCGCCGGTAAAAATCAACACGTCGGGCGACCATTTTTTTAGTTGCGCAACTGCTTCAGGATCATTCTGGTTTGCACACACGGCTGGAGGAAAATCATAAAATGCGGATACTTCTCGAAAGTTGCGGAAGACTCCACTTTTGTAAGTGAGCAGCGATTCGAGATGAGGATTGTTCACGCGCTGATGGCCACCGCCATTGCCGTAGTTCACCTTGGTACGCGCATAGCGGATCGCACCTCGCACGCCCCACTGTCCCATCTTGCGCAGCAAAGTTCGGCGGTCAAACGTGGAAAGAACCAGAGCACCAACCGGGACATGTCCCAGTCGAGCCATGCGCACGGCCATGGCGCACCCGGTTTCGCTGTATGAACTCGAACTCAGAACTACGATGCGCATGGCAACGCCCTGGGGAAAGACATCTCAAAGGACCGCGCCAATCTTTGCTCCAACATGAGAGCGTCGGCAAAAAACTTGCATCCCCAACTGATGTAGCGCAACGGCTGATAGCTGCCCCATGCTGGAAATGATCCGCTAACACCGCCGACGATGCCTTTACCGCCGCTGTGCGGAATCGATTGTTTCAGCATCTCGTTTATCTTGAGCGCTGCATTGAGATAGCGCAAATCGCCAGTCATTTCATACAGCCGCAGCCATACACAGGACATCTGCGCATTTCCGGTAACACACGTAAATCGGTGCGAGCTTTTGAAATCCGTTTCGTACGCGCCAGGTAAATATTTATTGGTCTCGAATTTTCGCAGCAGCATCCAGGCCGATTTCGCTACCGCCTCAACGGCATCGTCCCTTCGCAAGATGATGCCGCACTCCAACACGCCTTGCAGCACGTAAGCGATGAAATGCAGATAGTTGGGATGCCCTCGCAGGTTAATGCCGTCAATCCAACCATCGTCCCGGAAGTGCGAAAGCGCCCAATCCATATTTTTTTCAGCCGCCAGCGCATATCGATGGTTCGAAGTGCACTCCGATAATTCGGCCAAGGCCCACGCCACCATGCTGTAATAGCTGTGCGCCACGCCTTGATAGGCGCCCGGCCCGGACCACGATCCATCCGCCTGTTGCAATCCACTGAGCCAATCGCCCGCTGCGATTGCCGCATCCAAAATCTCGGCACGTTTTATTTCAATGTGAGCTCGAACCAATCCCTGCAAAATTTGACCGGTGTTGAATACCGAAGCTTCAGGCTCGCTCCCGTGCAACCCTCCGGGAAATGCTCCGTTTGGCATTTGCAGGGAAAGCAGCCACCGCGTGGCTCGTTCGGCCGCGGCGATGTAGTCGACATTTCCGCTCGCGTACGCAAAATCGTACAACGTGGGAATAATGTAGCCCGTCACCTCCGGATAAGATTCCGAATATCCCGTAAGCAGGCTGTAATAGGCAGCGATTCCGCCATCGGTGCGCTGTGCGTTCAGCAGCCAGCGCATTATCGAATTTAGCGTTTCTGCAGTGGCGTGTTTTGTCGATGCATACGAATAAAGATGCCGGCTCTCGAATGTAACTCTCAATCCATCGGAAACGAGCCTTCGCATTAACGGAAATGCGCGCTGTGGATTGCCCAGCAGGCCTGTCAACTCAGCGAATGCTTTAGCGGTTCGATCGGGGGTTGCAGGCGCTCGTTCCTCAAACTTCGGCGCAGCAGAAGAATCGCCCATGCGAACGTTAGGCGAGAACCTTGTCTCCTCTGCGGAACTCACGCGGTTGCCGCCTCGCGCGGTTGATTAAACTCTTCATTCCACTGCCGTGCTCCGCCATCCAGAAAAACTCGCATCCAGTTCTCCAGCGTAAGGAATTGCCAGATTTGCATCGACCAATCTTCGGCCCCGCTTCTCTGCTCATCTATAAACCGGCGTACCGCTTTCGGCTCGAACAAACCGCGTTGGCGGATCGCCGTTTCGCCAAGCAGATCATCCACCATCTCCCGCAAGTCGTTGGCCAGCCAGTAGTCCACCGGAGCGGCGAAGCCCGCTTTCGGTTGCCGCAACACTTCGGCGGGAAGAGCATCGCGCATCGCCTCACGGAAAATATGTTTTGTAACCGGACGGAAAAATCCCTTCAACTTAAGATTTGGCGGAACATTCCAGGCAGCAAATTCGGCGAGCTCACGGTCAAGAAAAGGCACGCGCACTTCCACCGACGAGGCCATGCTCATCTTGTCGTTATAGTTCAGATTTAAGCTTGGCATGAAAATCTTGGTATCAAGATAAAGCATCTGGTTCAGGAAATCGGCACCGCGCACTCGGTTAAAGCTCGAATGGTGAGACACAGCCGGGTCAGAATGGAGTAACTGATCTTGAATTTGCAGCATATACAAACCCGTTTTCTGCTGGCCGTCCAGATAAGTGCAGTCGCGAATGAAGCGTTCTTCCGGAGCCAGCGACGCGCTTCGCGCCATCTTTTTCGCCAGCCGCACGCTTCCCTTCATCATCGTTCCGCGCAAACTAGGCAGAGCGCCCACGCCATGCTCAATTCCCGTGCGCATGGCTGCGGGCATTCTGCGATAGGCATCCGCCCAGCGTTGAGCGGCATGCTTGCGATATCCGGCGAATAACTCATCTCCCCCAACGCCGGAGAGCAATACAGTCGATTGCTTGCGCGCCTCACGGCACACGAGATAGGCCGCAATGATCGCCGGGTCGGCCGTGGGTTCGTCCATGTGCCACGTTAGGCGAGGCAACAACTCTACAACGTCCGGCTCAACCACAATCTCATGATGTTCACAGCCCAACTGCCGCGCCATGCGCGCCGGCACGCTCGGATCATCCAGCGTGCTTTCGCCCACACGATATTTTGGCGGAAAAGTAATCGTGTAAGTCCGCACCGGCTGCTTTGCTGCCTTGCACATCATCTCGACGATGCTCGAAGAATCCAGCCCGGCACTGAGAAACGCGCCAATCGGCACATCGCTGACCATCTGTCCTTCCACCGATTGCCGGAAGCGCTCACGAATTTCCTCGGCCAGATCGGCGTCCGACCGAGGATACTGCGCATGGGCCAATGGAAAACTCAAATCCCAATATTGCCGGATCTTCAACTCACCGTCGCAGAACGTCGCGCAATGTCCAGCGGGAAGTTTGAAGATGCCTTTGAACATAGTCTTGGGCTCGGGTACCCATAGAAATGTCAGATACTGATGTAGAGATTCCAAATCCATTTCAGCCGCAATTTGCGGTACCTCAAGCAGAGCTTTTACTTCCGACGCAAACGCTAGTTTGCTGCCGCGATGAACATAATAAAAAGGCTTCACTCCGAAGTGATCGCGCGCCAGAAATAGCTCCGGCTTGCCCGAGCGCAGATCGCAAATAGCAAAAGCGAACATTCCGCGCAGGCGTTGCACGCAATCCGCGCCTTCCTGCTCGTAGAGGTGAATCACAACTTCCGTGTCCGTGTTCGAGGCGAAGCGATGGCCTTTGCTTTTGAGTTCGCGGCGCAGCTCGGCGAAGTTGTAAATCTCGCCGTTGAATGTGATCCACACCGTGCCATCTTCGTTGCACATCGGCATGTGACCATCAGCGGAAAGATCGAGAATCGCGAGGCGGCGGCTGCCGAGACCAATATACGAACCATCAGAAAATCTTCGCTCCCATAAACCGGAATCATTGGGACCGCGGTGCGCCTGGACGTGCGTCATCCGCGCTAGTATTTGTCTGTCCCCGAAGTTCACGAGTCCGGCAATTCCGCACATGGTTGAGCTTTAGCTCCCCATTCTCTTATGTTTCAGTTCGTAAATCTTTGCCTTGGTGTGAAACATTTGAACCGCCTGAAAACTGCAATAGATGAGGCCCGGCACGCCGTCCAGAAATCCTAGCCGCAAGACATAACGATACAAGAAGAGCAGCACGGGAGAGCCCGG
Organism: Candidatus Aquilonibacter sp.; assembly: GCA_035486715.1. Lineage (GTDB taxonomy): Bacteria > Acidobacteriota > Terriglobia > Terriglobales > Acidobacteriaceae > Sulfotelmatobacter. Next base: position 116,541 of record DATHMV010000042.1, on the reverse strand, counting down.
CACCGCAAACAGCTTTAACTTCAACCAGCGCCGCCGCTGCGCCTGCGTGCCGAACAAAGATGCCGGCAATCCCCGGTCGTTCTCGCGTTGCAGCAACACGCGCGCTTCCCAATTGGAATACTCATCATGCTTCCGGATGTAGTGCGAGAGCGACTCTACATTGTGATGCGTCAGCGGATTTCGCAGCTTCGCCGTCGCGCCTTCGACCACAACGTGTTCGTGCACCTCCATGTCGGCCATCGAAGCATCCTGTTCTTTCAGGCGGCATTCAAAACGTCCTTTGCCGCGGCGAAAGAGCGCCAGCTTCCACAGGCCGACATCTCCGTGGTGCAAGGCGCGGCCCAGAAACCAGGTTCGCAACTGAATAGAGTAACCATCCATCGCATGATTTTGAATTGCCGAGCGAATTTCTTTCGCGAGTTCCGGCGTCAGCACTTCATCCGCATCGAGCAAAAGAATCCAGTCGTAAGCCAGCGGCAGCGTTTCCATTGCCCATTGCCGCTTCTTGGGCCATCCCCCTTGATAATGGAACTGGACGACCTTCGCCCCCAGAGATCGCGCAATTTCCACCGTATCGTCGCTGCTCTGCGAATCGATGACGTAAATTTCACCGGCGTCCCGAAGAGCCTGCAAACAACGCGGAAGGTTCTTCGCCTCATTGCGCGCGGCAATAACCACGCTGACGGGAATTATGCCAGCGGATGCGCCGCTCACCGACATCACGAGATCCTCAACCTTTTCCATCCGTCTCAGTTCGAAAAATGCCGCTCACACCAGTTTTGCAGCACATATAACGACCATGGACGCGACCACGACGTTCGCCCTTCCAAGAAATCGTCCCAAACGTGGCGTGCCGCGATGGGATTGATAAATCCGTTCAAAACGCCGTCTCCGATTTTGCCGATCGATTCTTCAATGGCTGGCCGCAAACTGTCGCGCATCCAATGCTGGAAAGGCAGAGTAAAGCCGCGTTTTTTCCGCCGGACAATCTTGTCCGGAAGTTTCCCTTCGAGTGCCCGAACCAACAAAGGTTTCGGCGTTCCACCATTCAGCTTCCATCTGCCCGGCAAACGCAGAACTGCACGCGCCAGTCGATGATCGATCAAAGGCACACGCACTTCTAACCCATGCGCCATGCTCATCACGTCTGAATCTCGCAACAGTGTGTTGAGCATATAACAGCGCGACTCGAGATAGGAAACACGATTCACAGGGTCGAGTTTCTGGGCGCGATTCAGGTTTTCAACCAATAATTTCTTCACCTCGGAAGAATTCGACAACTCTTCAGCTAGAGGCAGCAATTCGCTCACTTGTTCCGGCATAAACAACATACGCGACAAGAAATACGGATGGAGGATGCTTCCACCATTCCGGGCCAAGGCCATCAACTTTCGATTCTGATCGCTGTGCGGAGCAATCGCGGCAAATATATCTGTCACCGGGTTTCGAACGAAACCGGGCAAGCGGTTCCATGAATTGGCAAACCGTTTCATCCGCGGCACGGTCCGGAAGCTTGAATAACCTGCATATATCTCATCGCCTCCAAGCCCCGAAAGCGCAACTTTCACCCCGGCGGCTCGCGTTTGCTGCGAAACAAAATAGGTATTGATCCCGTCGATCGTGGGCATATCCATAACCTGGATTGCAGGACCAATGGCTGAAAAAAAATCAGCCTCGGAAACCGTAATTTCGTGATGATCGGTTCGAAACTGCTGTGCGATCATACGGGAATACTCCGCTTCGGAATACTCTGCCTCGCGAAACACAATCGAAAATGTACTGGGCCGCACACCACTTCGGGCCAGAATGCCGACGAGGCTACTGGAGTCAATTCCGCCAGAGAGAAACACCCCCACCGGCACATCGCTCACCAACTGCATGCGCACCGATTCATCCAGTATCGCGGCGGCTTGTGCTTCGAGCTTTATCCGTTCGTATTCGCCAAGATCCTGCGTTTCACCGGCGGAATCAATCAGGTCCCAGTATTCCGTTTGAATCAGCTTGCCATTTTCCCAAGTCAGAAAATGCCCGGCGGGCAGCGCGTGGACGCCTTCCACTAAAGTGCTCGGATCGTAGAGCGATCCGAAGCTTAAATAATTCGTAAGGCCCGCATTATCGATTTGGCGTGGCACGAGACCGGTTCCCAGCAGAGTCCTCACCTCGGAAGAAAACAGGAAGTAACGATCCGACTGGTAGAAATAAAGTGGCTTGATCCCCATTGCATCCCGAGCCGCAAACAGCCTGTGACGCCGCGCATCCCAAATGGCAAACGCGAACATTCCCCGAAATTCGTCCAGGCACGCTGCGCCCCACTGCGCATACGCCCTTAGGATTACTTCAGTATCGGAATGACTGCTGAATTGCGCCCCTGCTTTTTGCAGCTTTGCGCGAACTTCGCGGAAGTTGTAAATCTCCCCGTTGTAAACAATCCAGTTTCCGGTCGTAGGGTCATGCATCGGCTGATGCCCGAGCGGAGATAAATCGAGAATCGCCAGCCGCCGATTTCCCAAACCAATTTCGATCGATCCCTGCGCGGAGTCGTGCAGAATTACAGTCCCGCCATCGTCGGGCCCGCGATGCGCAAGCGAACGCGTAGCCCGCTCCAGAATTTCTGCGGAAACCCGCGCGTTACGACCGATGATCCCGAAAATTCCACACATTCAAACTCCCGCCCTACGCTACCGCGCCCCGTTGTGCACCCACAAGCTGCCGAGCCAAAAGCAGCAACTCCTCAACATGCTTGTCCCAACTGAAATCACGTGAACGCAATAGACCCATTTCTCGCATCGCCGTTTTACGTTCAGCCGATTCACACACCTGGCCGATTCGCTCTGCAAGAATCTCGGGGGAGAAGCGCGGAAAATACAGCGCAGCTTGACCGCATATCTCACGATGCACGCCGATATCCGATGCGACCACGGGAAGACCGCTCGCCATGGCCTCCACCAGCGGATGCGCAAACGTCTCGGCATAGGCCGGTGTGACGTAAACATCGCAAGCGCGATACAGATGATGCAGCGCGCCATACGGCACCGAGCCCAACTCAACCACCTCTTCATTGAGATCGAGTTGGCGCACCAATTCCGCAGCTGTATCTGCCCGGTAGCTTCCGGGGTTCTCCTCCGAGATCAGCTTGCAGGTGAGGATCAGCCGAACCTTTCGGGGATGGAGATTTTTCTTCAAGATCGAAATTGTGCGAATCAGAGTCTCAAAATTTCGATAGTAATTGTAGTGGCTGACGAAAAGAACCCGTATAACGTCTTCTGACAGAGATAATTGCGATCGAACCGCATCGGGTAACGCAGCCGGATCGCGAAAGAACATTTCGGAATCGAACCCGTGATAAACGCACCTGACATTTTTGCCGGACCATTCTTGCAACTCGCGTGCGAACGTTTCGCTGGGAGCAACCGTGCAATCCGCACTATGAATGGACCGGCGGGCGAGCGCGCCCTTGATTTTCGTATCCATCCACAAACGGTAATCGCCGCGTTCTCGCACATCCTTCATAAAATCCGTCGAGGTGTATAACGCATTCCGGCTGAGAAGAATTTGCGGTACCGGCGAGTAAAAAAGCGCAAAGTTGCCGGTGGACAATAGAACATCGGCTCCGCTCTTCCGAATAATATTGGGCAGAGAACGCTGCTCGTACCAAAAGCGACTCAAGGAACTCTCGGGATAAGATTCGCTGATAATGGCAACTCGCGCTGATTCCAAAATCTCGCCACGTAGAGTCTTGCCGATCAGCAATGTGGCGCGCACATCATCGCGCAATGCAAGGCGCGGCACAACGTTGCGCACATAGGTAAGCCCTCCTCCGGCGCTGGCGGAAAGCGCGTGAATGAAAATGTGGATCATTCGGAGGCAACGTGCAGCATTTCGCGGAGCCGGCGTCGCCGGCTGCTCCAAAACAGGTCCACCAAGCCCGAGTAGCAAAATCGGAATTCAGGAGCTGAATATCGAACTTCAATCTCGCGCCGCCAGAGCAATTCGGGTCTATCGCGATGGCTATCCACAAGCCCGGCGCAAGGCGAGAAGCAGAACCGATGGTAGCGTCGTATCACCTCCCACGCTGCGGCATCGATTGCATCCCATCCAAACGTCCAGGCGAATGCGTCAATCGGTTTCTTCGTCCACGATGTCAGCTTGCGTGCGCTGTCGCCAATCTCCCGTTCCAATTGCTCGGAGGTGAGCCCTATCAATCTTTCATGTGTAAGGGAGTGGTTACCGATGGTATGGCCCCGCGCCGCGAGATCCTCAATCTGCGCGGGGCTCATCGCCTTCCAGTCCTCTCCTGTCTCATCGCCGGCAGGGCGATCCGGATTAATTCTTGTCCGGTAGAACGGGAGCGCCTGCTCGGTGCTCCCGCACTCGGCAAATCGCGATACAACAAAAAACACGCCGCGGCCTCCGAATGATTCAAGCAAAGGCGCAGCCACGGTATAGTTGCTTTCCCGTCCGTCATCGAACGTAAAAAGTACCGGGGGCTTACTCCAGTTCCCCGCATCATTTTGCTGATCCCACAACTTTGCGAAGCTTTCTAAACATGTAATCGTGAAGTGTTGAGAAGCCCACTCCAACTGCCTGCGAAATTGTTTTTCCAATAATGGCGGCGTCTCGTGCATCGCCACAATCAACCCGTATCGAGAGCTATTGAGTTTTTGCATTCGCAGCGCAAGCACATCTAAACGAGCCAGAGCTGCCGTTCGAATCAGCACCGCCCGCGCTTGGCTCCTAAGATTCACGTGCCTCGGCTACCGTCGTCAAATCAGTCCGTCCCCGTCTGCGGGCACGGGATACCATGCCACGTTCTCCAAGCGCTTTCCCTTGTCGAGAAACCAGCCTAACGGCGCGTCGAAGGCCCGCCAACGAAATCCTCTTTCACTAAACATCCGCTGATGATCTGGATTTTGGCTGCGCAAAACGATCGCATCGAAATCATTTTTGTAGTGAGCGATCAAAGCTCCAATAATTTGCACCCGCTCTTCCGCCGCGGCTTCGGGATAAACATCGAGCACGTTGAGAGTCCTGATCTGGCCGCGATACCCGCGCACCCGCTGATTCACTGTAACCAACGTTTGCCGGCCTGTCTCATGTCGAAATGCAAATACAGACGTGGTCGCATCTCTGCCCGAAAAGTAACGCCATCGCATGTAAGGCAGGTCGCGCATCGCAGTCAGCTTTGAAGAATCTTCGATCGACAGATCGTTCACTTGTTCAGCAGATGTAAGCAACCGCAGCGAACCCGGAGAATTCCCAACGATCTTCAAAGGCTGAAACAATCCCACGAGATTCGTAACGGAACCCCCGGCAATACGGCGCAGAAACTTGTTCGCACTCCGCCGATGCGCGAACTCTTCCGCCACCGGAGCCCACCGCAGCACGCCAAAAAGCTCACCATCTGAATAAGGAATTGGGGACGCGCCTGCTGCGCGCCACAGCGAAGCGGCTTCGGCATTCGCCGAGGTTCCAAACAAGGGAAGATCTTTGCCGAGCCGGCAGTATTGCAAGAAAATCCGCCCTCCCTGCCCACGATGCAGTGGATCAACATAGAACGAACTCGACCCCATGAAAAGAATTCGATCTGCTCCAAGGCGAAAAACTTGCGGACTGCACAGGATGCATCCCACGAGTTGATCCGCGGCACGAAGGCCGAAACCCAGCGGATCCTGCAGTCTTCGCGCAGGATTCCCCAGCAGAAACCATCGCAGATGCGCCTCCACTGTTTCTTTGGCCCGTCCCGATTGCACCGCGATGAAGTTCGCAGTTTCGGCAATATCCTTCTCGGAGAGATTCACCAGCTCTATTGGTGAAATCTGTCGTTGCCGCATGGTCGTTTCCGAGATCATTGCGCGGCACCCTCGTAAATCTTTTTTAATCTGGCAGCCTGATGCGTTAAGGTCAGCCTATTTACGATAGTCTCCCGCGCAGCCTGTCCGATGCGCGCTCGCAGTCCGGCGTCTCCCAACAAAGTATTCAAGCCTTGCACAAGTTCTTCCAGGCCATCCACCGGGATCAGCCATCCGTTACTGCCGTGATGAATGATCTCGTCGATGCCCTGTCCACGGCACGCTATCGCGACTTTGCCGCAAGCCATGGCTTCAAGATAAACACATCCCAGCCCTTCGTAGCGGCTGGGCAGAACAAAAATTGTACAGTCGCGCATCGCCTGCGCCACTTCGGCGCGACTTCGCCGGCCAAGAAAATGAACTCTGCCGCTGATGCCCAACACTTCGGCCAGTCGAATAAAGCGCTCCCGGTCCGCGCCCTCGCCGATAATCTGGCATTCGATCTGTGGCTGAGAGTCTTTTATTCTGGCCAAAGCTCGGAGCGCGACTTCATGCCCTTTCCCAGTCAATAAATTTCCCACCATCAAAATTCTAAGTGTTTGGTTCTGAGCCGAACCTGGCGAAAACATTTCAGGATCAGTTCCGTTGTAAACAACTTCCGCCGCAACGTCCGCCGGCATCCCTTCTCTAAATAACTGCCGCACTTTTTCGCTGATGCAAATTACCTTGCGCGCGCGCTCATAAACCCGAAGCGAACTTTGTCGACGCCATGTTGCGGCAGTTCCTTGCTCGAAACAACTGTTGAAAACATCCAGCCCGTGAATCGTAACTACAAACGGAATTCCCAATCGGCGCGAAAGAAATGCCGCGGCATGCCCGCATGGCAGCGCAGCGTGGGCGTGAATTACATGGATCGGAGAATGTTGATGAAGCCGCTGGACCTTATTCAAAAGCACCGCGCCCAGAAATCGTCCAGCGCTCGATAATCCAAAATTCCCGGGTAACTGCGGATAGCGAATCCACTCCGCAGGAAACTTGCCGTTCGCCTTCCGGCTGCGATGATAGATGGAATCGACCGCAATCACCGTCGACAACACGCCAAGATTTTCAACCCGCTTTAGACTTTCAGCCACAAAACAACCACTCACCTCATCCCCATCCGACGGATAAAAAGGGGTAAGAGTGAGTACATGCAGTTTTGAAATGGCTGTCTCCACGATGGGCAGAACTAAACTTAGCGCGAGTCACTAAAAAAGAAGTCAACGGCTTTCATGGCCCTGGCTCTGCGTCGAGCATTCCAGAATGAGCTCGGTCAGTCCGGCAATGGTCACAAAGCGCGGATCTTGTAAATCACGATCGGAAAACTGCATCCCAAACTGATTCTCAATCTCCGTGACGAACTCGACCACTTCCATCGAACTTAGCCAACCCGCCTCGAAGTAATCGACTTCAATGGGCAATGCACTGGCCGTTTTACCCGCTTTCCCGCGGCGCGTGAACCACTCTTGAATCCAATTCTGTGCCTGTTCTTTCAACTCTTCACCGTTGCTTCATCTCCAGCGCACTTCATCGTCATCGCACAATCGCCGCGCAGCGCGCCGGAGAGCCATCGCATCCCTTCAGCTTCAAAGGCATCACAATGAGCTCGACTTCAGCTTGCGACAAGGCTTTCAGGTTGGTCAGATATTCCACCAACACAACTCCAGCGCCCAATAAAACTTTGTGATTGGGAGAATCCTTGGCCGTGCCGCGCGAATGCGCCGGATTATCGGGCGACGGGGTGTCCATGGCAATAAGCCGCACACCATGCTCGACCAGCCATTTCGCCGCGCTCTCCGAAAAAAATGGATACTCGTTATAAAATTTCAGGTTGCCGAAATATTCCGACCACCCAGTGCGAAGGATTAGGCGCACAGGAATCTTATCGCCGATTTTCCGTTGCAGATCGAGGACATCGATCTCCTGTAGCGGCCGGCAATCCGTAAAGTCCACCACAGTTGCCGGGCCGATCAGCACATCGAGAGGAATCTCATCGATTGTCCCGCCGTTTGGAACGAAGTGTCGAGGCGCATCCGCATGTGTGCCAATGTGCGTTCCCAGCACGATTTTTCGCGTCTCGCGGCCTTCGATTCCGTGGCGGCCGAGGATGGTAATCTCAACCACCGGATGCCAGGGCGTGGGGAAGGTCATCATGCCTTCTTCGATAACGAGCGAAAGATCGATGATCTTCATATTGCGGCAGTTCTCTCAGCGGGAAACGTTGGCACTTTCCGTTGGCTGTTTGCGAAATGTCGCGGACGAACCAAGCTGAAGCTTTTCCGCCACCAACTCGCGAATACGCGCCTTCTGCACTTTTCCATTCGCGGTTCGCGGCAGCTCGTCAATCGCAATGTAGCGGGCCGGCTGCTGATGCTGCGCTAAACCTCGTTTGGCGTGCGCGACCAATCCATCCAGTAAGGAATCGAGTTCTACTCCCGCATCGAGCTTGAGCACGGCAACAACATCTTCCCCGTAAAGCTCATGCGGTATGCTCACTACGGCCGCTTCCGCCACGCCCTTCACTTGCATCAGCACCTCTTCAATGGCCGCAGGACTGATGTTCACACCACCACGAATGATGAGGTCTTTCTTGCGTCCGGTGATCGAAAGCGAATTCCCGCTGTCGAGACGGCCAACGTCACCGGTCGCAAACCATGCCGAGGCGTCGACCTCCGCCAAATGCCCGTCAGCATCCAGATATCCCGCCATCAGGTCGGGCGTAAGAATCTGCACTTCTCCATCTATCCCCTGGGCAATCGATTCCTCATCGTCGTTTACGATCCGTATCGTAATCCCGGGCAGTGCCTCACCCACATAACCATTTCCGGCCAGAACATTTTGCGAACGCGCTGTAACGAACAAGGTTTCCGAAAGGCCGTAATTCTCGGTCAACCGCACGCCGTACCGAGCCTCGAATTCATTCTTTACCTTCAGCGGAAGCGGAGCGAAACCTACAAAAGCGTGACGTACGCAACTTCGGCAAAATTCCTCGCCCGTTCGCCCGCGGTCCATGCGCAACAAAATCGAAAGCACAGTCGGAGCCATCCATAGCGTATTGACCTTATTATTTTTGGCCTTCTCCCAAAAATGCAGGCTGGAGCGCGCATCAAATACATGATCGACCACCACGCTGGCTCCGCACAGGAAAGGCAAAATCTGCAGATTGTAAAACCCTCCCATATACGACATGGAAAGCGTGAGATAAAAGCGCGCGTCCTGATCGATTCCCTGCGCTTTCGCAAATGCCGTGGCGTTGCGGAACATCCGCCCCAGCTTATGCGCCAATCCCTTCGGCCGCGCCGACGTGCCCGAGGTGTACATGATCACCACGAGATCATCGCCATCCGCGGTTTCAAGCGGTACAAAATCTGATGCCTCTTGCAATTGATCCACTTTGATTTTGTCGGATGAATCGCCGGACAAAACTTCACCCGCAGTTAGCAATCGCAAAACCTTCGCATCCAACGCGCTCGCCGATTCCGCATGCGCTCCGCTTGCCACGATGAGAGCAGGCTTGGAACTCTCGATAATAAATTGGACTTCGCCCTGTCCCAGCGCCGGATTGATGGGAACGATGACAGCCCCAAGATAAATGCACGCAAAATACAGAACTGCCAACTCCCAGCAGTTAGGAACCATCACTCCGACGCGGTCACCTTTCCGCACGCCCCGGCGGCGCAGATCCACGGCCAGCGCACATGCCAGCCGGTGAAACTCGCCATAGGTAATCTCACGTCCGGAAGTGGCGTCGATCAGGAAGACTTGCTTCTCGCGCCGCGCAACCACGCTCTCCATCGTTTCGCGAATCGTCATTGCACCGCCAAAGGAGCAGGTTGGGCCGACTTCATCAGGTTCGAAATTGCGACCCATCGCTCCATCTGGCCGCGGTAGGCCTGGTTTGGATCCAGACGCAAAATCGAGCGCCCGGGAATATCCGTTTCAAAGCGGGGAAAATGTCCGGAGGTAATTACCACTCCTTCCGGCAAAAGAAGTTGATCGAGGGATGCGCCGTCCTCAACGCTCGGCGGACAAAGCAGCAGCGCAACACTGATCCCCAAATCGAAATGCATACGGTCGGAAAAATCTTTCATTTGCCAACAATTTTCCGGCGCTTCACTAGGCAAATCTCCAAATACCACGACGTTTTTGTAAATCTCGCAGCAATCCCGCAACAACGCAGCGGAAGGATTCCCATAAATCATCATGCAGAAATCGCCGCAGCGTTCAGCCGCGGTCAGCAGGACGTCTTCCATGTAGTCGGCAAACAGCCGCTTCGACCGCACCGGAAGAATTCTTTCCGCACCCACTATCTCTTTCAGCGCCGCCGGCCACTCCGCCGCCCAAGCGCCGCCATCCCGGTCATGCAAGAACAACGGAATCACGTTTCCCGTCATCTTCAAAATCCGCTCCAGCACATGGAAAGAACCATAGATTACTCTTCCCAACACCACGGGGCCTTCCGCCAGCACAAGGTCGGCTAACACCAGATTCTCAGAGGGCGACTCCGAAGCAACCAATTCCAGAACAGGCCGGGCGCGGCGTTTGGCGCAGGTGACGGCCATTCCATCCACCAACGACTGTACCGCCGAGATCGAACTGCTGATGCTGTGTGTTGATATACCGGGCACAGAAAACGAGGTAAGCGCTTCACGCTTTTTCGCGGTCGCGGCTTTCGGCAAGTTGGCAGCCACGCGGTTGAGATTCTCTTCATCCAGATTTACAGGATCGAGTTTGCCCATCGCCACCACCAGCCTGCGTAATTCAACTCCATGCTTGCGCGCCGTTTCGGCGACTTTTGGCAGGAACGAGGAATGAAACTGGCTGCAGCCCATTGCCACCGACATCATGTCGTAAAGCTGCATTTGCGACATCAGCGGTCCCACAAATTCTTCCGCGGCATCCATCACGTCGAAGAGGTTAATTCCTGTTTGAATCCCAAGGTTCTCGAAGACCGCGACCGCAACTTCCGTGGGAACATTGCCCGCGCTTCTTCCCAATCCATACAACGTTGTATCGATAAAGCTGGCGCCGCAGCGAACCGCTTCCAGGCTGTTGGCGACAGCAAATTGCAAATTGCTGTGCCCGTGAAAACCCAACGCGCCCTCGCAGCGCTCGCGAGCGGCGCTAAAATATTTGCGTACATCCTCTGGAAACATGCTGCCTGCGGAATCAACGCAATAAACCACATCCGCTCCGGCGACTTCGCCCGCTCGTGCTTTCTCGGCAAACAACCCGGGAGAAATCCCATAAGTCTTCATAAAATTCAGGCAGACTTTGAGCCCGAGCGATTTGGCCAGCGTCAGGTAAGAAAATGCGTCTTCGATCTCCGGAGCGTTGTAGCCAATGCGAATAAAATCGAGGCCTGCGTCGCGCGCTGACTTGAGTTGATCGATAGTGCCGATGCCGGGAATAAAGAAACATCCGATCTGCGCCTTGGGAGCGGCCCGTTTCGCCGCCTCAATAAGCCGTTCATCCGATGCGGGCATGGCGCCTTTGCCAGCCTTTGCCGCGCCCAATCCCACGCCGTGGCCAACTTCAATCCATTGAAATCCAAGGCGACCGAGCACGCCCGCCAGCACTGCCGTATCGTTTTCCGTGAACTTAAAATCGACGGCGTAACTGCCATCGCGCAGTGTGCATTCGAGAATGTGCACGCTCCGTTCGGAGTTCTCCTGCGCCGCCATCTCTTTCGTTTGCAAATCCGATGAGTTCGCCATCCCAAATTCTCCGAGACGCCGCACACCTTCTACCTGTTCAGTGGTTTTGATGGAGTCAGTATATTATCAGTTTGAACTTGCGAACAGGATCGCGTCGACAATCAGCATCGGCGATGCCGCTATATTTTTCCACAGCTTGCTTGCACCGCCCTCACCATCCCATCGGCCCACGCATATGGCGAGTTCGCCTCAATTCGCTCCCCGCTGGCGCGGCCCATTCGCACGCGTAACTCGGAATCAGCAGCCAGTCTTGTCATAGCGAGACCGAGCTGAGGCACGTCTCCGGGGGAAAATACAAACCCATTCTCACCATCCTGCACCAGATCCGCGGCACATCCCGCAACGTCGGTAACAATCATGGGCAAGCCGCATGCCATCGCTTCGTTCACAACCAATCCCCAGGGATCGCTATACGTTGGGAAAACTAGCGCATCTGCCAAAGCATAAATCTCCGCTAACCCTTCACGATGGACAAACCCTAGAAAGCGGATTGCCGCCGCGTCCATTTTCGATGCGCGTTTGGTTAGCTCGTAACGATCCGCACCATCTCCAACAAACACGAGTCCGACCTTCGACCGGATTTCTTCATTTAGCAGAGCGTAAGCCGTCAAAAGATCGTAAATTCCCTTCTCTTTTACCAGGCGGCCAACATAGAGAAAATATCTGGCTGGAAGATCGTAACGGCCGTGCACCTGCGAAACTTTGCGCCGCGCGTTGTCCGACAAATCTGAAAACAGCTTGGTGTCAACCGCATTGGGAGCCATAAAAATTCGCTTCTCGTCGACTCCCAGCTCGCGCAAATAGTTCAGAGACGACTTTCCCGGCACTACGAACGCGTGGCACAAATTCAGAAAGCGCCTCTTCGTAAATTCCACAAGCGAATAGCCGGAGCGCCGATCGAAAGCCGTACTCTCCGTCCACAGCAGAAATGGAATCTGGTGCCTTCTCGCCCAGTAAGCAGCGGACCAGCACGCCGGGTAGTTATATCCGCCACATACCACGACGTCGGGATTGATGTGATTCAAAGCCGCAGAAAGCCCTCGATTGAGCAGCAAATTGTGGCGGCCAAAGCGTCCCCGCCACGATGGCAGCACCTCATAACGAAATTTGATTTCGTCCTTGTATACGCGCCACTGGCGCAAGGCGGGATCGGTTTCCGATAAGAAAATTACATGCAGTTCGATCTCCGGCCGTTGTGCCAGAGCATTGAAAACCGGGATTCGATACGGCGCAATGATTTCGGTAAGAATGACGAGCTTGGGAATCACGCCGGGAACACCCCGTCCTGCCGGTATCGCCGCACAAAGCTGGGGTTGTGAATCGCATTCATCTGTTCAGGAGTGAGGTTAAAACAATTTCGAAGCATCGTACTGGCCGGACCAAAACCATACTACACAGCGAAGCGATCCGCTCGTAAGAATACAAGAGAGTACTCCAGTGGCTAGAAGGCAAAGCTTCGCGGCCCCGCCAAGCCGCCTGCTAAACTCTACCGACATGTCACTGAAAGAGATCGTCAGGCAGCTAATTCCTCACGGAATTTGCGAATATTCGATACGCCGCCATGAATATATTCGCCTGGGCATCGGCGCTTACAAAGCGGGATGGATCGCGTTCTCTCCGCGCCAATACCGGAATTTGCAGGACGGCCGTTTAGAACTTGTACCCAAGGAAATTCTTTCGAGCCTGCGAACTTGTGTTGATGCTGGCGCCCACGCAGGAAATTGGACTCAGGCATTGCTCAGCTGCTTTTCCCCGGAGCGTGTGATCGCTGTCGAATGTGAACCGCGGCTGATCGCTCCCTTGAAAGAAAGATTTTCGTCATTCCCTTCCGTTACGGTAATCGATGCGGCGCTTGCGGAGAGCGAAGGTACGGCAAATTTCCATCAGCTCCGGCATCCTGCAGGCTCCTCATTATTGAAGCCGCGGGCTGATGTGGTCAAAGAATTCATGGCCGACTCGTGGGATTTGATCGGAACCGTGGACGTCCGCAAAATCAGTTATGACCAGTTAGTCGCCAACGAAAAAGAGATATCCATCTTAAAGCTCGATATCCAGGGCGCGGAAATGGGCATGCTGACCGCTTCACGGGTAGGCCTTCAGAAAACAAAATGCATCATCATGGAAGTTACCTTCACGCCACATTACGAGGGCGATTCAGGATTTGCCGAGCTTCACCAGTTCATGGCCCATCGAGGATTTGGTCTCTACCGCTTGTCTTCTCCATACCATCGTGGCGGCAGAGTTTTATTTGCCGACGCCGTCTACGTGCAGGAAGAGATGTTGCGCGATCTGCATCCAAAAGCATAGAGGATTTTCACCGCCTCCGGGCGACGGTAGTTGCCGAAGTTGCGGAATTGGCCACGAGGTCGAGCAGTTCCGCCCAGTTCTCCGCGGTCACCGCCCAGTCAAACATTTTCCGGCATCTCTCATATCCCATATAGCCAAGACGCTTGCGATCTTGCGGGTGCGAAAGCAGCTCCGAAATTGTTGCGGCAAACTCGTTTACATTTTCCGGATCGACCAGCCGCCCGGCCTCGCCGATTGCTTCCGGAATGCCACCTCGATTCGCAGCGACCACGGTCGTTGCGCAAGCCATCGCCTCTGCGTTGACCATGCCAAATGGCTCTTGAAACAGCGACGGGCAGGCGAAAATTGTGGCCTTCTGAAACCATGCCGGGAGATCTTTTTCGTGATCAAGATAGCCGGTAAAGTGAACCTGCGCGTGTCTTCGCTCAACCAGTCGTTGCGCCAATTCACGCACCTGGCGGACATATTCTGTCTCGTGGTGCGATCCAAAGCTACTGCTGCCGCCAACGACCAATTTCGCATCGGGATGCGTTTCCAGCACTTTCTCGTATGCCTGCAAAAGTTGCAGAACACCTTTTTGCGGATCGAATCGTCCCACGAAGAAAATAGTCTTGGGCTCCCGGATTTCTTCTCGCGGAAAAAACACTTGCAGATTGGCGCCGTTCAACACCACGCGAGTCTTTGCTTGCAAAGCAGCAGATTTTAATACGAATGTGCTCTTCAAATAATTGCTGCAAACCGCTACGGCATTCACTTGCGCCGCCAACGCATTCAATGCCGGGGCGGACCAATGCCCCAGATGATCGTTGTGCAGGTGCAGCACAACCGTGCCCTCATAACCCATTTTTCGCAGAGTCCCAACCCATTGAGGGCGGTTATGAATGTGCACCACGGCAAACTCGCGCAGCCGCCTTATCAAGGCTCGCAACCACAGCGTTTCCTCATAGCGCCGAGCCAGCGGAATATGCGCCAGCCATGAGCACACCCGCCAAACTTCGCTGCTTTCATGCCGAAAGGGATACAAATCTTTTTTCTCTGTAGGAAAGCCGAAGACCACAACGTCGAATTTATCCGTGATGCGGCTGTACACTTCATACGTCCAGCGTGCTAGAGCCCCGCCAAAATAGGGGCTGAACTGCTCCCGCCCCGAAAGTAATACGGCCACACGTGGACGGTTCGACGGGGCAGGCGCACTCATCTTGCTTCCCCAAACTGTTGCAACAACAATTTTCTGCCCAGCGCTGCCAGGGAAATTAAATACACTGCGGCTCCTGCGGCCACCACGATCAGCGGACGAGAGCTATACGAATTCACCAACCAGACCGCGGCCATCATCAGCAGCCCGCAAAAAGCAGCCACCGCAATCATTGGGTTCTTCCACAGATCCCGTAGCTCACTGGGAATCAAAAAATAAGCTGTGATACCAACTGCCGCTTCCGCGAGAACAAACGCAATGCACACCCCATTGAGACTCGCGACACGAACCAGCGCGAGTGAGAGCACAACTGCAGTAAGGGCTCCTGCGGTGCCTGAGATCAGATACGCACGATGCCGTCCCAGCGCATACAGAACCGTTCCCGACAACAACGATGCCATGGGCGCGGCTAACAAAAACGGGGCCATCAATCGTACGGGGCGAACCGCATCCACATAATTTTTCCCCAACACCCATGGCACAACAATATGTGCGGTCGCGAAAGTACCCAGCATCAGAGGGATACCGACGATAGCCACAGCCGAAACCGCTGCATGCACCAGTCTCTTCAATCCAGTACGCGTCTGCGCGGCCAGCGCCATTCGCGGCATCAGCACGCTCAGGGCGATACTTACAAAGTTCCGCAGAAGATCGACAAAGCGTACCGCTGCCGCGTAGAGGCCTAATGCATAATCACCTAAAAACCAACGAACCACGAGATGCCCGGCACGATGGTAAACCGTTCCCATCGCAGTGGTCGCGGCATAGTGGAAGCTGGGCACAAGGATCGCTCGCCAGCGGCGGGGAGCAACTACCAGCGGCAACCGGAACCCATTGCGCCGGAGCACAAACCATCCCATCAGATTCGCGACCAAGGCAGATCCCAAAATGCTGGCGGGTAACCACAGAATATCTTTTGGCCCGCGCACGAGAACCAGAACACCCGCCGCGTATAAAGCCTGCTGGATCAGAGTAAGAATCGAGCGCGCGTGAAAAAACTCGAACGCAGTCAGAAGAAAATCCGTTCCCGTCAGCCCTACGCACAGCGCAGCCACACCATAAGCAAGCAACAACCGGCGCACATCGGCGCGACTTTCAAAATGGGCAACTATCAGCAGTGCGGCAATCGCAATCAATGCGCTTAATGCCCGCAACACCAGAACATCGGAAACGAATTCTGCCGCGTCATGCCGGTGTGCTGCCACCTGCTGCGCTGCGTGAGTCGTGAGGCCGGGGTTGGCGATAACATCGAAGAAGGCGCACACCGCTACCACATAGCTCCAAACGCCGTAGGTTCCCACGCCGAGCCGCCGCACCAGGATCGGAAACGTCACCGAAGTGATCAAAAGGCCGAGCACGCGCGCCGTTCCCACCGACGCCACAAACCCGCCGTAGCGCACCAGCGCGCTCGATCGCTTCATCGTTGAGTCACCATGCGGGGATGGACTCGCTCAAGACGCCTTCTGTCGAGGGTGTATATGGCGGTTGGCCCACGCCTCTTCAAAGATCCCAGCCCATTGTTTAGCGATATCGTCCCAATTAAATTGATCGGAATGACAAACCGCGGCCGCGGAGAAGCTCATTCGTAAGGCAGCATCGCCGGCAAGCCGGTCCAAGGCCTCGACAAGCTCCGCATCTGACGCGGCGAGAAATCCGGTCTTGCCGCTTACCACATAATCCGTGTGATAGAGATCCATGGCGATAACCGGCAATCCACATGCCGAGGCTTGCAGCAGAACCTGTGGATTCCCTTCCAGAATGCTGGGGAACAAGAAAATGTCAGCCTTGCGCATTTCTTCACCCAGTCGCTCCGAAGAAAGGTGCCCGAGGAAAACTACGTTACGGCAACCTAGCTGCCGGGCCAAATCGCGGCAATTTTCCTCAGTCTCTCCTTTTCCCGCCAGCCGAAATTGCCAGCCGGGCCAACGGACGGCCTGCTGAATCGCCATCTCAACTCGCTTGCGCGGTTGAAAAGATCCCGCGTAAAGCACTACGGGAGCATGATTCACCACGCGCTCATGCGGAGCGAAATAATAACGGCGGTCAATCCCGTCATAAATCGTCCTCGCCTGCACCCCAAACATCTGCCGTATCGTTTCTCCCACATATTTCGAATTGCCAACGACAACGTCCCCTTCGGTTATCGAACGTCCGATCATCCCGCGACTAGTTTCGGCATTCATCGCCATCACGATATAGGAGACGAGCGCGGTCTTCAGCCCCATCCGGTTTCGCGCATCGAAAAAAAAGCGGTCCAGCGGACCGGTGCGGGGGAAAAAATAAATATCGGGTGGCGGAAAAAGACAGTGCCGGAGCAGGCGAACCGTATTGCCGCGCCTGGCCCACTTCACCAGGCGGGTATTCTTCCGGACAACGATGCGGGGATCAGCCTCGCCTTCGGAAAACATGGTCACCTGAAACCGCTCCTCTGGAAGACGCACCACGATCTCTTTCACGGTCAAATTTTGAGCATTGGTATTGCCGGCGCTCGCATCCGAGGGCGTAAAAATCCTGATGAGATTTTCTGGGCGGGCCATCGCAGGTTGCAGGACAGTCTAAATGCTTTTCGTTGCGCGTGTAAGCAATCGCGCTATCGTCCAATAAAACGGCGGATCGTCCGCTCGATTTTCGGTGATTGTTTCAGGCTGCTTGCGACTTTGTACCGCGCAATTTCCCCTAGGTGCTTCAATCGCGATTTGGTCACGGCAACATGGAGCGTTTCGCGTACCCCATTTCCAAAGCGGTCTTTATATGCCTCGTCGCCCAGCCCCAAATCGACCACCTTCATTTCCTTATTTTCACAAGCCTCGATCACGATTCTTGCCAGCAGGCAGTATCCCGGGGAATGTTCTTCCCAACGGCCGTCAAAAGTAGGCTGATACCAGAACCAACTTGCGCCGAATTGAAAGCCGTAATTCCAGGCTATCGTTTGATCGTTGACCATCAATATGCTTAACGTGACCGTACCGGAATCGGAAAATCGGCGGACCATATCTTCAAGAAAGTTGCGCCGCTCGGCTGTAGCCAGGCTGCTGACGCGTCCCGTGGCTTGAAAACGCGCCGCATGAGCGTCAAAGAAGTTTTGCAATGCGGGCTGGATCGACGCCCACGATTGCAGATGCATATATTTCGGCGTCCCCCGCCGTTCCAAACCTCGCAGCCTGCGATTTAGTTTCTTTTGCAACGAAGCTTTAAGCTTCTCCCGCTCCTCGCCTACGCCAAGAATCACTTGCGTGCAGGAATAGGCCGGACGCTGAAACGCATAAAGCCCCTGCTTCGCTGCCGCCACCTGAATTGCCTTTGGCGTCTCGGAATCCACCGGAAGATTTGCCAGCATGAGATTTCCTATTTGCCGTTTGGCAAGTTCGGCAAATACCAGATCCACGAACTCGGCGCGACTCGCCGGAGCACTGATGAAGTCGCAATAATCCGCCGTGTTTGCCGCGAGAAAAGCAACGGTTCCACTGCCGACATTCGAGCCCAGCGAAACAATTCCCGCTAAAGAGTCGTTCTCATACGCGAGAAACAACCACGGCTTGAGAATTCTATGATAGGAAGACTGAACCGCCCGCGCCCACTCGTAGGTGTAGAAAACTTCAGGACGCTCCATCTGCCGCACCAACGCATTCCATTCGCGGTGCAGATGTTCATCCTCAGGAATTTCCTCAAGCAGAACTAGCCGCAGGCTCACTTCTCTCCCGTGATTTCCGTTCTGGAAAAAACATAGTAATACCAATCGGTCGAATATATATGGCTGGTACGTGGATAGTCGTCACCCAGAATTCGCATCGATTGGAAGCTATTTTCTTCCAGCTCTCGTACGGTTTGCTGGGGAATCGAAAAATAAGTCATCAGGCCGCCGTGAGCAGCGTCCATACGGTATCCGCTGCCCCGCCAAAACGATAGAGTCGGTAATTTATCGAACGCTCGCTTCAAGGACTTTCCAAATGCCTGCAAACACGCCACGATCGCACGCAAGCCAGTCAAACCAGCAAGTAGTGGCTGGAAAAGAGCGGAATCCTGCCCCACGACAGATTCAGCCATGTCCCGCACGCGTTTCGGATTCCATGAAACTCGCGCCAAAACAGATCGCGGATTGTGCGAGGAAAAAATAAACAACCCGCTCGGCTTGAGCACACGATGAATTTCTTGCAGCGCCCGAGTGCGCGACTGCGCAGGAACCACGTAGTCGATCGCGTTAAATGCCATGACCACCGCATCAAAACTGGATGAGGGAATTTTCGATAAATCCGCGGCGCTTCCTACCTCAAACTCGAGCTGAGGAAACTTTTCTCTGCATGCAGCAATCATCGGTGCCGAGTAATCGATCCCGACATAGCGTTCCGCAATCGACGAAAGATACGGAGTCGTGCGCCCGCCACCCACCCCAAGATCAAGAATTGCCATACCCGGCTGCAAGTGCTGCTCAAATAAAAGACGCTCGCACGCGGTCAGATAATTCAGCGAGGCATAATACTGGGCAACTTCAGGCGAGCTGTAGGTGAGGATATTTGGATCGGGGTTGGATGCGGAATTTTGGTCAACCATCAGGCGAGTCAGATTGTGACCGCGATCGCTTACGCGGTGTCGCCCGAGAGGCGCGACCGGAAGTCGCGGTGAAAGCCGGACACATGCGCTTCGAACTCCGACAAATTCATATCGGCCGTGACGTGAACTCTGGGAAGCGCGAATCTGGGCAACTGCGCGCCGAACCCTCCGCCAATATTCATGAATGCGCATTGAAAGCCAGCTTGCTCGGCCATCTGCATCTCTCGTGTGCTCACCGAAGCCGGATCGCCGAAAGGATAAGCCAGCGCCCACACCGGTTTTCCCACAGCCTCTTCCAAAACACTGCGGCTCTCAGAAATTTCTTTCCAGGCTTCGTCCGAACTCTGTTGCGACAGGATCGGATGATTCAGCGTGTGCGAGCCGATAGTCATCCCCTGATCCACAAGTTGCCGCAATTCGTTTGCGTTCAGCAGCGCAAACCGCTGGCGTTGCGCCTCGCTCTCCCAGCGTGCGGAGTCTTCAGCCCCAAACTCGCTGCGCGCCGTTTCGATAAAGCGGGAGCGGGTCGCCTGATCACATTGCGATAATCTTTTGAGCAGGTTCCACCATACCGATCTTCTCTGCGCCCGGTCTCCCAACTCAAAGGTGCCTACGGGAAAATCGAAAGAGTAACTCCGCGCCGGCGCGGACAGCAATAAAAGATAAAGCTCCTCATACCATAAGACGCAGGCATTCTCCGCCACCGAGGCGCCCAACACAAAGAACAGGCACGAGAGATCTTCTTCGTGCAGAATCGGAACCATGCCGGTAAGCGCGCTCTGCAAGCCATCGTCACAGGTAAGAAGAATGGCAAGTTCCGGCAGGGCTTTGCCTTCCACCAACCACTCGCGCACCTGCTCGGGCGTCACCACGCGGTAACATTCTTTCAGCAGCCGAAGCTGGCTGCGAAAATTCTCCGCGCTGACCAGGCTTCCATCCTGTTGGGGATCCGATACTTGATATCCCTCCGGCAGAACGCCGTGGTAGGTAATCACGCAGAAGCTCCCGCCATCGGCACGGCGGCGCAGGTATCCAGAGTTGGCTAACCATGGATACACCACACGCTTCAAAATCGGGCTCACAACCAGCACCTCATGATCGGACCACAAATTCCCAACTGAGAGGAGTACCACGTTTGATGCCCCGCGCCGCGCTTCTGCCCAGCACATCCGTCAAATGCCGCGGATGAAGCCCGTTTCCGGGCCGTATGGAGCGCACGTTCGAATCCGTGAATACCTCGCCCTGCTGAATATCTTCCACCGCGAACAAAGACCGCCGATAGGCGCGGCTCGCTTTTTCTTTATCGCTCAAACCGAAATGCACTTCACCCAGAGCTTTTTCGGCAACGCGAATCGCAACGACCATTTCTTTGAATTCATGCGGCTCAAGTGAAAATGCGCTGTCCGGTCCCGGAGCCGAGCGCGACAAGGTCAAATGCTTTTCCACTATGCAGGCGCCCAACGCGACCGCCGCCACCGGCACAGCAATTCCCATCGTATGGTCGGACAGCCCCACCGGCACGCCGAATCGCCGCACCATCTCGGGAATCGTGCGTAAATTCATCTCTTCCGCGGGCGCCGGATAAGCGCTCGTACACTTCAGCAAAGCAATCTGCGCCGCACCCGCTTCTCGCGCAGCCTGCACCGCTTCCTCGATCTCCTCCATGGTAGCCATGCCGGTTGAAATAATCAGCGGCTTGCCAGTGCGTGCCATTTTTTGGATGAGCGGAATATCCACCAACTCGCACGAAGCAACCTTGTGTGCCGGTACATTCATGCCTTCCAAAAAGTCCACGGCCGTCGAATCAAACGCACTGGAGAAACAATCCATCGCCAGATTCTCAGCCAGTCTCTGGAGTGGCGGCTGCCACTCCCACGGCATGCTCGCTTCGCCGTAAAGATCGTGCAGCGTTCGTCCATCCCACAATGTGCCGCCACTAACCCTGAACTCTTGCCGGTCACTGGTAATCGTGATCGTATCGGCCGTATAAGTCTGCAACTTCACCGCGTCCGCTCCTGCCTCTTCGGCAGCTTGCACGATGCGGACCGCTTGCTCATAGTTCTGATTATGGTTGGCTGAGATCTCCGCAACCACGTAAACCGGGCAATTTGCTCCAATGTCTTTTTTGCCGATGCGAAGCGTCGCGCTCATCGCCCTGCCCCTTCTGTTGCTGCTGCCAGCACGACCTGGCCGGGCGTAAACGCAGGGTTGCGGCCACTTCGAATGATTTCCATGGAACCAGCGCCTTCATTAAAAACTAAATCGAGCGCGGATGCGTAAGGGCAGAATGGCGGGAATAACTGGCTATATTGCGGATGCTGATAGTTCTGAAAGCCAACCTGGATTCCGCTCGCGGAAAATCGTTCCAGTTCCTCCAGCAAGTAACCCGCAGAACCAAGCGCGGAAAAATAAAAGTCAGCGTTCAAACGCCGGCAAAGATTCACCAGCAATTCGCAGCGCTTTCCGCTTTCACCCAGATCGGAAGACCGCAAAAATCTCTTCTCGATGCCCAACCAACCGCAGAGCCGTTCGATGAGGCAAATATTCAAATCCACCAGAGCAAGGCCGTCTTTACCGCTCATCCTGAGAATTTCCGCCAGTTGCGGAAAGTACAAATCAAAGTGCGGCGAGCGGCGATAGTTCAGTTCGATGGCGCGCAAATGCTTCTCCACGAAATCGGAGGTGCGGATCTCGACATCTTGAATCCTCTGCCCAAGCAGTCCGCGGAAAACTACAGGTACAGTCAGCCATTGGAGTCCTGCCGGCGTCTTAATCCGGTTGCGCTGCTGCCACGACTGCTTCTCGAACTGCACGCTATCGAGGATCACGAAACAATCGACCTGGTCAATCAGGTCAAAATATCCCATCCAGGGCAGGTAAGTCGGTTGTGTAATCGCGATTTTCATCGTACGCCACCGGCCAGCACATAGCGCTCGCTGACTTTAAGAAATTGCAATGACTTCCACAAGGCCACGGCCGCCGTGTTTCCTTCCATCACCTCCAATTGAATTTTTGTGGGACCAAGATTTTGCAGTTCAGCGATCGCCTGCGCCGCACAGGCGCGGGCGATTCCTCGTTTGCGGAATTCCGGTGCAATGTAGAGTTCATAAATCATTCCCGTCTTACGCGGCAGAAACCGGTGCTTCTCCGTCCCAAACAGAATGAAACCAGCCTTGTCGCCATTGTGCAGAATCCAGCGCAGAAAAAATTGCCGGTTGGCTTGGATGGTGTCGAAGTATTGTTGCTTCCAGTCGTCGCGCGGCACGAATGATGAGTCCAGCTCCAAAAAATGATTGCGCGCCATATTTAAGAACTGACTGCGCTCCGATGAAACGACCGGCATCATGGTTACCACGTTCGTCTCCACGCCCGCATCGCTCATGGCGCGCAGGATGCGGACCGTGCCTAACCCATCCAGAACCTGCCGGCCGATTTTCGACATCTTCATGCGCCGGCTCTTCGAATTCGCAATCCCGGCAACCGCACTCACCAATGCGGTCGGCTTGAACTTCTTCGTGGCGCCCATATCATGAGTCGCATCCCTTGCCGCCAGCTCATCTACAATTTGCTGCTGCACTTCGTTTCTGGAGTAGCTCAAGACCGCGCACCCCATGTATAACAACTCCCACAGCGTGCCTCCTCCGGCAATAATCGCGATATCCGCGCGTGCCATCAATGCAGGCATATTGGGTGGGTTGCGCACAATGCGGATGTTGCGGTTGGCTTGCAAAGGGGACTCGATTGTATGTGTATAACCGGGGCCGGCGACAAGCGTGATCTCATACTCGGGAATTTCTGCAAGCGTCCTGGCAATTTTGGGGGCAAGGTTCTCAGGATCGCTTCCCCCCAGCGTGACTAAAATTCGGTTGCCGGTCTTTGGAAAAACCCGCTTTCCCCGCAAAGACCCAAATTCACGCCGCAGAAACACATAAGAAGATCCCAGCAGCAACGCATGATCTGGAACTTTATCCCGGTAACGCTCTCGTTTGAACCCTAGATTCGGATTCACAACCAGATCTGCCGGGAATGATTTTCTTCCGGCAAAATCATCCATCAGCAGGATTCTCAGTCCTGGCGACCGCAGCCGCTCCAGGAACGACGCCTCGAAACGGTCTCCGTCCACCACAATCCACCTTGCGCCTAACTTATGAGCGAGAGCCGCTGTACTCCCGGCATCGGCCGCGCTTCCCGGAGTACCGGCAGTTCGAATGATTGAAAAACCCTCTGCGATGAGCCGCTGCTTTATCGCAAGTGGCGCTTCCCGGATGGCAAAAGTTACACTGCCTCCAACATCCTGCCAGGCTTGGGCCAGCGCGAGGCAGCGCATCACGTGGCCGGTTCCTATGGCAACGTTGGCGTCTGTTCGGATTAGAAGTGTTGCTTGGCTCACGTGTCGGGTCTCAGCAACCGGCGCTTACTTGTTCACAGCTACGCCGCAGATTTCTGCGAAGACATCACAATCTCTCTCAAACGTCCCGGCGCGGCAGATCGCCAGCAGTCATCCACCACATCCGCCGCGACGACATACTGCTCCAAATATTGCGGGATTTTCTGAATTTCGCCCGGATTGTTGAGACCAATCCCTACTCCGAAACGGATAAATTGCTCTACATACCCATAAGG
This sequence comes from Candidatus Aquilonibacter sp., assembly GCA_035486715.1. GTDB lineage: Bacteria > Acidobacteriota > Terriglobia > Terriglobales > Acidobacteriaceae > Sulfotelmatobacter. The sequence goes on along the minus strand of DATHMV010000042.1, from coordinate 92,323 downwards.
CCAGGACTCAAGCCACTTGCATAAGAAACACGGAATACCGCGAACGGCACACTCCATCGCAACTGTCGAAAGTATCGTCACACCGAACCAGGTGGACGCTAAAAGACTTTCTGTGAGAGGCCCATCGACGATTTGCGTGATCTTTCTCTGTTCCGGGGAGAGTATCCGGGCCACAATATCTGTGCGTTGGCTTTTGCTTTCCGCAGGATGCAGTTTCACGATCAGCTTGCGTCCCGTGCCCCGAGCCAGTTCTGCCAGCGGCGGCAAAATGTCCCTATAGAATTCTCCTGTGCGGGCATACCCCACATCCAAAGCTTCCGAAATAAAGAGAATGTTTGGCGGCACGTTTTGATCACGGCTTCCGCGCCCCTCCCAGCTTGCGGGCAATGCCGGAGCGCAAATCTCCACTTTCTCCCGTGGCACGCCGCACCTTCGCACCAAATAGTCTTCCTCCATCTTTCCTTTCACCCAAATCACATCGCCGTAGCTGCGCTTGAAAAGATAGCGGCAATCCAGGGCCCCATGATGGCAGGCAATGTTTGCCAATCCCCGAGCCTGCGCCAACAGCAACGGAATTCGGGTATAGGGATTGCTGTCATCCGCGCAAAGCACGCCATGAACAGGCTCGTTATCGAGAACATTTCGCCACGCATCTCGAACCTCGAATCCCCGGCGAAAACGCTGCGAAAAACTGTCCAGATAGCCCAGGCGGCTGAGTATTTCGAATTCCTCCGCTTCCCGTAAGTCTTTCAGCAGCGCTCGCCAGCGGCTTTCCATCTCCTCATTCTCGCCGCTGCGGTCGCGCACGGAAGCATACGAAGACAGCCATGCCGTTTCCATATTGATGGGAGGATCCTGCACCCATCCGCTCTGCCGCGTAGTCGCTAACAGAAAATTTTCTTCCGGAAACGTGTTGGCATAAGCAATCGCAGTGCGTGACACGTTTACATAGGCGCTGGGAAGCAGAACGACCGGGCCAGTTGAGGCCGGGCGCTTTCGCACCAACCGTCCGCGAAGCTGGTATCCCGCATCGTACTTGTCCCAGAAAACATCGATCATTTGCGGCGCAGAAAGCTTGCTTGAAACTCGAAAATAATGTCTCAGGCCGCTCTTCCGCGCCCCGCTCGGTAAAGGAAAAATCTTCACCCTGTTCGTTAGCAGACATTGCAAGAGACTGGCGTGAAGCCCGGGTCGCGAAACGTGAACTTCGTCGCTGGAATCAACCGTCTGCGCGAAGCGCCGTAACAGGATCAGCGTTTCCATTTCGCTATGCAGGAGAATCGACATGATCTCCCACCAGTCGAGGCCATGCTCGTCGAGCAATTGCCCGCATCCCCGGCCCAATATCTCGCGTACACGCCAGAAGTCGTCAAATCCGGGCCGCAAAGAATCCAGAGCAACCACCGGACACTGAAATTCGCGCTCCCAGCGTTCGTATGTATTCTTTCCGCCCAAGCCAAGATCGACGATGCGATCCCAGCGCGAACTGGCCCAGGGACCCTTTTCCAGCTCATCTTCGGGATGGAGTAGCAGAATCTTCATCGAGCAAAAAAAACGGAATTTATAGAAAAGCTAAAGAAGGCAAACTCTAATGCCGCAAGATCGTTTCACAAAGTTTCAGATCGAACGCCACCGCAACGTGCACAGACCGCTCTACCGGCGTTTCGATCGTTCCTAAACGTTCGCCGAAAAAATGCCCCACGGTAGCGAGGGCACTCAGCCGGGCAACTTTAATCGACCCATTCGGCCGGTAGACGGGCGGCAAGAGCGGCCGTTCTTTCAAATATTGCGACCCAAAAAACATCTTCCAATAATTATTTTCCCCGGGAACGACCGCCCAATGGAAATCATGCGGGTCGACCGGCGTTACGCTGACCACGAAATCGAATTGGCCTTCCGAAAATTTGGTTACCGCATCGCGAATATCCTGCGCGCTACGCAACGGAGAACTCGGCTGCAGGCATAGCAGGGCGTCGATCTCCCCCTGCGGCTGCACTCTTGCCGCAATGTACTGGCAGGGAATGTGCGAAGCCACAAGATCGCCGCAAAGCTCCTCGGGTACAAGTTCGGGCACGGCAGCACCAAACCTCCGCGCCGTCTCCGCAATCTCCGCGTCTTCCGTGCAGACGTAGACCTGATCGAACAATTCCGCCGCCAGGGCAGCCTCTATCGAGTATCCAATCAAAGGCTTCCCTCCCAGTTCCCGAAGATTCTTGCGGGCCAGCCGTTTGCTCCCACCTCGCGCCGGAATGGTACAAATCATTTTCTTGAACAAGACGGCTCCTCGCGAAAGTAGCTTTTCATCGCCGGCATCTCCAGTGGGGAGCGGCCATCACGCGCTTCAAGCCCCAGCACCAACAACTCCGACAAGCGCAAGTCCTCTTCATCGTCAATGTCAACGCCGCGGTTCGCGTCCATCTCTGCCAGATGAAAGGGCGAGCCGTAAAACGTATTTTGCGCGATCAGATCCTCACAGCGCGCCCACCACACCGCTCCAGTGGGACAATAAGCGCGCGCGCAATCCTGGCTTCTGCCTAAGAATTCCTTTCCCATCGCCCATTGTCCACGGCCCTCGGCATCCTTCACCATTGCCCATTCCGGATATACGCAACGATAAGTCACAACCGAAATCTGGAATTTCCGGCCATGCTCACTGAACAATCTTCCGTGCTCGATCACATCGGCGCTCGTCACCAGTGGACAATTGGGAAAAACCTGGCACAACGAATCAGGGTGAATTCCGCGCTCATTCAGGACCCGCAACACATGCGTCACCGCGTCAATGGATTTTGCAGTATCGGTGGCCAACTCCACCGGGCGCTCGATGAATTCCGCGCCATACCATTGGGCGACACGGCCAATCTCCGCGTCATCGGATGAGACCACTACTTTCTCGAACAATCCACTGTTCACCGCTGCGGAAATCCCGTAAGCCATCATCGGATGCCCGAAGAATGGCCGCAAATTTTTCCCTGGAATTCGCTTGGACCCTCCGCGAGCTGGAATAATTGCGATCGGCTTGCCTGCTTCAGGCAAAAGACACCCACTTTCTTTGCTCCGCAGCCTCGCGTGCCGCGAGCGTAACGCGAAGCGTTAGAATCGCGCTGTCCAAAGTAAATTTCGGCGCCGCACCCGTCCGCGCGCACTCCAAAAAGTGGGATATTTCCGCCACATACGCATCATTGATCTGCCAATCGAACTTCGTGGTTTCCACTTCCATACCCGGCCGCACGATTTGCACGGAATTGCTCATCAACTCCCACTGCAACTTTCCTTCGGTTCCAACCAGGCTGCAGTAGCGCGAATAAGTTCGCTGAATAAAATCGAGGTGTACGTCGGCCCGCGCGCCTCCCGGAAAACGCAGTAGAACCGTCGCGCAATCTTCCACATTTACTTCAAGCCCGCTCACCTGGCCCGCCATGCAAGCGATCTCCTCCGGTGCGCCGAATAGCCATGTCACATAATCGATCTCATGAGAGCCATCGAGCAGAATCCCACCGCCCAGCTCCCGCCGCGCCGTATAGCTCTTGCGGTAATCCTGCCACGGACGCCAGTCCGGCAAATAGCTTCCCGCTTCCACATGCGCCCAAAGAATTTTTCCTACCACTGCCGCGTCAACCAATTCTTTTAACTTCTGTATGGCGGGAATAAAGCGTAGGTTGTATCCCACCTGAACCACAACCCCGCGCCTCGTTGCCTCTTCCTTGAGTTCTTCCACGCCATCCAGCCGATCAGAAAGAGGCTTTTCGATGAAAACATGCGCCCCCGCACGCAAGGCCTGCATCGATTGCTCGACGTGATGCACGGGAGGAGTACACACGAAAACCGCTTCCGGCCGAAACTTCTCCAATCCCGCCTCAATCGTCGGGAAGCATTCGGCTTGAAATTCCGAAGCAACATATTCCAGCCTCTCGGGATGGGGATCGCAGGCTGCCAATCGAGTCAGTCCCAGCTTCTTCAAATTCCCCAGATGCCGGCGTCCAATGGAACCGGCGCCCACTACCAGCACGGATTTTATTGCGGAGGCCAAAGCTTATTTTGCGAAGTGATGAATCACTTTTTGCACGGCGCAGATCACATCTTCGACATCTTCATCCTTCATTCCATGAAACATGGGCAGGCTGATCAACCGTTCATAAGCGTTCTCTGCGATGGGATATTCGCCGCCTTTGTATCCAAAGCGCTCACGATAGTAGGGATGGAGATGCACCGGAATATAGTGGACATTCACTCCAATATTCTCCGCGCGAAGCGCATGAAAAATCCGGCCTCGATCTGCCGTCAGCTTTTCCAAATTCAGGCGAATCGGATACAGGTGCCATGCGGGATTCACATCATCGCGAACCGCGGGCGCAATTACACCCTCAAGATCATGAAATACAGTTTGATAACGTGCCGCAATCGCGCGCCTGCGCGATAAATTTTCGTCAAGTTTGTTCAGTTGCGATAATCCAAGAGCGCACGCGATATCGGTCAGCCGGTAATTGAACCCCAGCACCGCCATCTCATAATGCCACTGCCCTTCGGCCTGGCGCCGCCGCGCATCGCTGGTGATGCCGTGATTTCGGAATTGCCGCAGCGATTCGGCAAAATCGACGCGGTCTGTGGTGACCATACCGCCTTCGCCGGTCGTCAGATGTTTTACCGGATGAAAACTGAAGACCGTCATGTCCGCAATGTTGCCCGTGTGGCATCCACGGTATTCCGCTCCGAGCGCGTGGCAGGCGTCTTCGATCACAATCAGCCCGTGAGCCGAAGCAAGTTCCCGAATCGCTTTCATCTCTGCCGGATGGCCCGCATAAGCGACCGGAAGTATGGCTCGCGTGCGTGGAGTAATCCGCTTTCCCGCTTCCTCAGAATTCAGGTTGAGCGTATCGGCGCTCACATCGGCAAAAACTGGAGTCGCCCCCTGATACAAAAGGCAATTCGCCGTCGCCGCAAACGTCATGGGCGAGGTAATAGCCTCATCGCCTTGCTTAAGCCCGGCGGCAAAGGCCGCTCCGTGTAAAGCCGCCGTCCCCGAACTAAAACTCACTGCGTATTTAGCCCCCACCCAACTTGCCAGCGCTTCTTCGAATTCCGCGACCTTGGGTCCGGTGGTCAGCCAATCCGAACGCAGCACTTCGACCACGAACTGAATATCGTCCTCTCCAATCGATTGCCGCCCATACGGAAGCAAAGTCTTCCGCACCGGCATTCCTCCGTCGATGGCAAGCTCTTCGCTGGTTTTAGGCAGTACAGGCATGGATTGAAGTCAGCGCTTCAGTTAGTTGAGGAATCAGGTTAGGCGGCGCTACACCGCGATCGGCGTCTTCACCACCGCCGCCGGTTCAATCAGTTCTTGCAATTGTTCGTTGCTCAGCCACTGCTCATTATTGTCGCTGGTATAGCGGAATCCCTGCGGCAGTTCCCGCCCATGGACCCAGTTCGCTTTTTTCCACCAGGAATGCCCCGGCTGGATAACATACATATCGTCCAGCTCCACCGTGTTGCGCGCCTCATCTTCGGAAAGCAACACTTCATGCAGCTTTTCCCCCGGACGAATACCGATGTACTCCACCGCGCACCCCGGAGCAACCGCATCCGCCAAATCGACCAGCCGCATGCTGGGAATTTTAGGCACGAAGATTTCGCCGCCATGCATCTGATCGAGGGCAAGAATCACAAACCGCACTCCCTGCTCCAGTGTCAGCCAGAAGCGGGTCATTCGCGGATCGGTAATGGTAATCCGCCCGCGCTTGCGCTGTTCGAGAAATACGGGAATCACGCTGCCCCGGCTGCCCACAACATTGCCATATCGTGCGCAACTGAATCGAGTCTCGCGCGCCCCGGCATAAGCATTCGCCTGAACAAAAACCTTTTCGGCGCACAACTTGGTTGCGCCATAAAGATTCACCGGATTCACGGCTTTATCTGTGCTCAGCGCCAGCACACGCTGCACGCCCTGATCAATGGCCGCGTCGATCACATTGCGACCGCCCATGATGTTGGTCTGGATCGCTTCGAACGGGTTGTACTCACAGGCCGGAACCTGCTTGAGCGCAGCCGCGTGTACCACTACCGTGATCCCCGAAAACGCCCGCTGCAAGCGCGATGCGTCGCGCACGTCACCGATAAAATAGCGCAGGCTGGGGTGATCGAAGCCGGCGGTGCGCATATCATGCTGCTTCAGTTCATCGCGGCTCAGGATGACCAGCCGACGGGGATGATACTCCCGCAGCATGATCTCGATGAATTTCTTCCCGAACGATCCCGTACCGCCCGTGACCAATACTTCTTGTTCCGACCAATTCATCGAGCCTGCCTCAACTGATTCGTTTGTCTTGTGCCTCGCCGATCAATTGCAGGGTAGTATAGCGGAGTTTTCTGTGAGCGTGAGGGGCGTAACTCGTATCATCGAAAATTCCGTTATCCGATTCGTGAAAATTTTTGACTATCCAGTGCTAGAATATCGGCGAAACCACCCATACTATTTTTGAAAAAACTTGCGGGCGATGAACCAGCCATCAATCGCCGGTTTTTTTAGGCATGTAAGCCAAAGGTTGTCTGCCGTAACACAGCAGAAGATAAAGTATTGAGGAGAACGCATGGATTCCGGACCGCTGGTGCCATCGAATACCCCGATCATTCGCGAAATGCAGCCGCTGCCCGCTGATTTCGGGAAACCGGCTGGCCCGCGCATTTACCCCGAACTCGTTTCCCAGGAATCCGCTCTCGGCGAATACGTCCGCGTACTGGCAAAGCGCAAGTGGACGATCCTTGCCTGCCTCATCACAATTTTTTCCCTGGTTGCCATCGCCAGCCTGAAAATGACGCCGGTTTACGAAGCCAGCGGCAGCATCGCCATCAACAAGGCAGACTCCGGACTGGTGAATTTCAACAACTCTCCCACCTTCAATGTTGATTATTACGATCCCAGCGAACTGGAAACCGAAGTAAAAATTCTCCAGAGCGATCTTCTTGCTTTGCAGGTAGTAAAAGAACTCGCCCTCGACCGCCGCCCGGAATTCGGCGGAAAAACACCTGCCTTGCCTTCCACGCTGGATCTGGCGCCCGATCCGCTCCAGGCCGATACCGGCCGCACTTCCGTCTTGCTCTCGTCTTTTCGCGGCAATCTTAGGGTCACGCTCGCGCCTAACACGCACATCATCGAAGTCCACTATCGCAGTCCCGACAAGGATTTGGCGGCCTCGGTCGTGAACACCGTGATGACCACTTACACGGAGAATAATTTCAAATCCCGTTTCGATTCCACCATGCAGGCTTCCGACTGGCTCTCCAAACAGCTGGTCGATCTGCAGATGAAGGTGGAAACCTCACAGGAAAAATTGGTGCATTACCAGAAGGAACACGAGATTCTGGGCATCGATGAAAAGCAAAACATTACAACTTCAAAACTCGACGAATTGAACAAGGCCTTGACCGCGGCGGAATCTGAGCGCATGGACAAGGAATCCGTCTACCGGCTGGTGCAGGCCGGCGATACCGATACGATTGCTTCCGCGGCCAGCGCGCTGGATTCAGCGACTGGCCCTCAATCGGCTTCCTCTCTTCTGGAGATTCTGCGTTCGAAGCAGGCTGATCTTAAGATTCAGGCTGCTGAACTCAGCACGCAATTCGGCCCTTCGTATCCGAAACTCGCGCAAATCACCAATCAAGAGCGCGAAATCGACACGCAGATTCTGGCGGAAACCAAAAAAATCAGCGGCAAGATCAAAGGCCAATACATGGCTGCGGTGCAGCGCGAAAGCATGTTGCACGACGCTCTGGAAAAGCAGAAGCAGGAAGCCAACAAGCTCAACGAAAGCGCCATCGAGTACAGCCTGCTGAAGCGTGATCTCGACACCAACCGCCAGCTCTATGAAGGACTGCTCGAAAAGCTGAAGGAAGCCGGAGTTTCTGCCGGCCTTCGCTCCAATAACTTCCGCATTGTCGATGTCGCCCGCGTCCCCACCGCGCCCATTGAACCCAATATCCCGCGCAATCTTTCGTTCGCTTTCATGCTGGGTCTTACCTCCGGCGTGGGACTCGCCTTCCTGCTTGAAGGACTGGACAATACCGTGCGCACCACCGAACAGGCGCAAATGATCTCCGGCCTGCCCCCGCTCGGCATGATTCCTCTCGGTTCCCGGTCGGCGCGCGAAGGCGCAGGCGCAAAGCGCCTCGTCATCGCCACTTCAAAAGAAGCAGTCGAACTGATCACGCAGGTGCGCCCGCAATCGCAGATGGCGGAATCCTACCGCGCCTTGCGAACTTCTCTCTTGCTCTCCAACCTGGGTGCGCCGCCAAAAGTGATTATGGTCACCAGCGCGCTCCCGCAGGAAGGCAAGACCACCACCAGCATCAACTGCGCGGTGGTGCTGGCGCAGAAAGGTATTCGCGTGCTGCTGATCGATGCCGACTTGCGCCGCCCCAGCATTCACAAGACCCTGGGTATGGGTCCGCGCAGCGGCCTCAGCAACGTTCTCACCGGAAGCGCCACGCTTGAGCAGGCAATCTCCCGCTCTTCTATTCTGCCGAACTTGAATATCTTGCCCGCGGGAACCCCGCCGCCCAATCCCGCCGAATTGCTTGCTTCTCCCAATATGCGCGATGTGTTGGAAAAGTTGCGCGGACAATACGATCACATCGTCGTGGATACTCCGCCCACGCTCTCGGTCACCGACGCTGTCGTCTTATCGCCGCGCGCCGACGCCATCGTCTTGGTCATCCGTTCGGGACAAACTACCAAGCAGGCTCTGCGCCGCTCCCGCGACATTCTCATGCAAGTCAATGCCAAAGTTTCGGGCGTGCTTTTGAATGCCGTCGATCTCAGTTCGCCCGACTACTATTACTACTATGAATATCAGGGCAAATATGCCCGCTACTACCGCGACGACGCCTCGCACGACGACGATGAGGACGAAGCCGAAGAGCACGCCGAAAACTCATCCAACAGCGCTTAAACCATAAGCAACGCATTTGCGAACCGCCTTTTAAACTGGGCCCATGGAAATCACCCTCAATTCTTCTTCCCGGAAAACGTTGCTCATCGCCGCGGCCGCCGCTCTATCTTTCCTATACCTCCTTCTCGCGGTCCGTCTCTTCGCCGGATCTTTCTTCGGAGAACGCCTGGAGTTCACCAGCCTTCAACGCGCCGCTCATATTGATCCCTGGGATGCGGACTACCAAAATCACCTCGGCCGCTACTACGCTCTCGTCGCCAGAGATCCTTCCTCTGCCATCGAACCCTACCGCACGGCCGTTCAACTCGATCCCCATTCGGCTCGTTACTGGTTCGATCTGGCTTCGGCTTACCAGGTGCTGGGAGACATCTCGAATCAAACCACCGCGCTGGAACACGCTATTCAAGCCGATCCCACCACTCCCGATGTTGCCTGGGAAGCAGCCAACTTTTTTCTGGTGCAGGGTGACAACGAGAAAGCGCTGCGCGAATTTCGTGTCGTTCTGCAAAATGAACCCACGCTCGCCAATCCTGCCATTCAATTTTGCTGGCGGATCAATCCCGATGTCGACGTGCTTTTACGCGACGTAGTTCCTCCACGCTCCGAAGCCTATCTGGCTCTTCTGAATCTTCTTATGCAGAAGGAGCAGTCCGCCGCCGCAACCAAAGTATGGTCGGGCCTGATGGCAACTTCTCAGCCCTTCGAACTTCGCAACGTCTATAGCTACCTTCAATATCTTTTTACCCATCAGGATGTCGATCAGGCGCGCATGGTTTGGCGTCAGGCTGCGCCGCGATTTGGCTTGTCCGGCTACGTACCCTCGGGCCACAATCTGATCGTCAATGGAGATTTCAGCCTCGACGTTCTTAACGGCGGCTTCGACTGGCAATATGAAAAGCAGCCCAGCGTTACGCTCACGCTCGATCCCAGCGATTTTCACGGCGGCCATCGCTCCCTGTTGATCACCTTCGACGGCCCCGCCATCACCGACGCCGGAATTCGCCAGTTCATCGCGGTGCAGCCGAACACTTCCTACGAATTCTCCGCCTATTACAAAAATGGAGAAATCGAAGGCGCGGGCGGCCCGCACTTTACCATTCAGGATTTTTATAATCGACAAGTTTTGTATGACAGTGACGAACTAAAAGAGGCGGGCTTCTGGAAATCGGCGACCGGAGAATTTACTACGGGGCCCGACACAAAGTTGCTCGTGCTGCACGTTCGGCGGCTGCCGGAAGGAAGTCCGATTCGTGGTAAGCTCTGGGTCGACGACTTCCGTCTGGTGGCCAAGCGGCAGTAATTCCTCGTAACGAATATTCAAACTTATGGCTGCTGCCGGCATTACTGAAATCCATCGCCGCGAATTTTCGACGAAGCTCGAAAAAATCCTTCTGTACGGGATATTCGGCCTTCTATTGTTTGGGCCGCTTGCCTTTGGCGCGGTCGAGCCGTGGTCCATATTAACAGTCGAATTGGGCTCCATCATTCTTTTTCTGTTCTGGATCGGCAAGCAGGCCTTCGATGGTCAAATGAATATCCGCTGGAATCCCATTTTTCTCCCCATGGGAGTGTTCGGCGTGCTCATCGCTTCGCAACTGATCTTCCGCATTACCGCCTATCCGCACGACACCGCCTCGCTGGCGCTCATCTATATAGCCTACGCAACCTTGTGCTTCCTTGCCGGGCAGACGCTGGTTCGCGGCGCGCAGGCGCGCAGTCTCGCTCTGATCTTTTCAGTCTACGGAACTGCAGTGGCCTGCTTCGCACTGCTCCAGGGCATATCTCCCAATGGAAAATTGTATTGGCTCCGGCAACCGCGTATGGGAGGCTGGATTTACGGCCCCTACGTCAACCACAATCACTACGCGGGCCTGATGGAAATGCTGGCGCCGATTCCTTTGGTCGTTTCTCTCACCAAGCTTGCGCCTCCCAAACTGCGCGCCGTAGCCGCGGCGGCGGCAGCTATTATGGTTGGGACCATATTCCTCTCTGGTTCACGCGGCGGCATGCTCGCCATTGTGGCCGAGTTGGTGATCCTCTCCGCTCTCCTGGTCAAGCAAAAGCGCGGCATGCGCACGGCCATCGGTATCGGTGTTTTTCTCGCGTTGGTCGGTGGAATGCTGATCTGGATTGGGGGCAGCGAGTTAAGTCAACGCATTGCCAGCGCTGGCCCAGGCCACTCCGAACTCTCCAGCGATATTCGCAAATACATTAACCGCGATGGCTTCCGCATGTTCATGAAACGCCCGATCCTGGGCTGGGGCCTGGGCACATTCCCCATCGTCTATCCCGAGTTTCGTACCTTCTACACCAATTTCTTCGTCAACGAAGCCCACAACGACTACCTGCAGCTGCTGATTGAAATGGGCTTGTTAGGTTTCGCCACCATGCTATGGTTTGTCGTCACGCTCTACGCGAGGGCTATCGAGAAAATCGCCAAATGGTCCACTGAGATGAGCGGCGCTATGACTCTGGCTTGCCTGTTGGGATTGAGCGGTATCCTGGTGCATAGCGCAGTCGACTTCAACCTTCAGATTCCCGCGAATGCCGCTCTCTTTTATGTACTATGCACAGTGGCCGCAGCCGAACCATTCGCCAAACCCGCCCGCAAACGCCGCCCAGTGCGCACCAAACCAGCCGAGGAAGCAGTGGACCCTGCAGAGATTCTCCACCAACCCGCCACCAATTTCTAAGAGGATGGAAAAAAATCAGCGCTGAGGAACGTGGAAGAGCGGCGCTTCAGCGCCGCGAAAAGAATATAAAACGGCGTGGGCTTTAGCCCCTAAGAGAACTTACTGCGGCACCGACGGGCTAACCGGATTATCGTTGTGCGAAAGAACCCAAATCGCAGCTACCCCAATCGCGCCTCCACCTATGGCAATCGCGAGGGTAGAATCCAAAACTCCGCCTTTGGCCGCAGCCGGGGTACCCGAAGTCTGCGTCTTACTTTTCTTTTTACTATCTGTTGGCGGGTTCGACGGAGATTGGCTTGCCGGAGTTTGATCGTCCCGTGTCGTCTGCTGACCCTGCGCCAAAGTGACCGTACCGCTGTCGTCGGTCACCATCAAATCTCCCTTGGTGGCCGCAATCCTCACTGTGCCGTTCGTGTCCGTCACATTGAATTCAGTCCACTTGCTCGATGCTGGAGACACGTGCACACCGCCGGCGGTCGTCGCCACGCCCTTGGATGTGGCCACAGAAACGCCGCCGTGCTCAACCTTTAAGGAAGAACCGTCGAAGCGAACCAGGGAGTCGCTGAGAACGCTGATGCTGGAGCCGGGTGCGTTAATATCTGCCGCCGAATCCGACCGCGTTTGCAATAGATCGCCGGTAAAGATGGCCGACGAGGCGGGAACATACAAACCATTCAACCAGGCCACACCGTGGGAATGAAGCATCGCCGCCCCAGAATCGGCGGCAAATATTGAAACCGGAAACCCCATTACTAGCACGCAACTTACCATCTTGCGGAAAGCAGACATGCCCATCCCACACTCCGTTATTAACTATATTGGTGACTGTTATCGCATCGTATCCTCCAATCTTCTTGGCAGTCAATGCCTTTTGTGCTATTCGAGTGCAATTTCAGTGGAAAACTTTTTTATTTTCTAAGTCGCGATTTCATCGCCATTGATCGATGACTTTCCACCAAATAAAACGCAGGCATTCATCTACAAATGTCTTCGCCCACTGGCGATGCGTCCACCACCTGCCACCATATTCTTCGTCGTTCCGTGCCGCAGCCACCGAATACCGATACGCGGGAAATTCGCGTTGAAAAATTTCCAGCGCCCGCCGGGTATGAAAATCCGAAGTCACGATCAGTACGCTCTTCGCGCCTTCGCGTTGCAGGCATTTCTCCGCGTCTTTGGACTCTTCTTTCGTCGAAAGTCCCTCGATCGGGCAGATGCTGATCGACTGCGCCTGCGGCAAATCTTGTATGTACTTGTCCGCCAGTTGAATCTGCGTGTACTCATAGAGCTTCGCGTTCGTGGGCACGTTGAGCACAATGCGCTTTCCGTATCCTTGCGCCAAAAGTTCCAGCGCGCGCTGCGGACGGCGATCCGTCTCTCCCGCCAGCACCAGAATCACATCCGAAGGCCGCGGCGCATCGACGATCAAAAAGTCGCCAGCTTTCACCGCCAGCGCTCCACACAATCCCGCCAGCGCCATAACCGCCATCACCCATCGAAATTTCCGTCTGCCAATTCCGTTCATAAGTTCCCGATTCTGGACCAGTGACTCAAGTTCGACAGCCTTTCCACGCGGCCTTTCGCCGTATCTGCATGCTAGAATCAAAACGAAAATCCATCATTTTTTCATCATTATGTCGAATTCTTCTGCCGCAAATCGCACAGTCGACTCCACCAAGAACAAGATCCAGCAGCGCACGGCTCGCGTCGGCATCATCGGCCTGGGTTATGTGGGGCTGCCGCTGGCTCTTCTCTTCACCGAACAAAAGTTTGTCGTCACGGGCTTCGACATCGATCAGCGCAAAGTCGATACTCTCGCGCAAGGCGGATCGTATATCTATCGCATCGGCGCGGATGAAATCAAGGCGGCCAAAGCTAAGGGATTTTCCGCCACATCAGACTACGCAAAGCTGGAAGAGATGGACGCCATCATCATCTGCGTCCCCACTCCTCTCAATCAATATCACGAACCCGATCTCAGCTTTATCACCGATACCACGCACGCCATTGCTCCTCATCTGCAACCCGGCCAGTTGGTGGTTCTCGAAAGCACAACCTATCCCGGCACAACCGAAGAGGTGATGGTGCCGATCCTTGAAAAAGAAAACAAATTGGGTCTGAAAGCGGCCCGCGGCGTCTCGACCGCGGAAAAGGAATTCTTTGTCGCCTTCTCTCCCGAGCGCGAAGACCCCGGCAACACCACGGTCGCCCGCCGCGACATTCCCAAAGTAGTGGGAGGAGTGAACCCGCAGGCCTCCGAATTGGCCGGAGCATTATACGGATCGATCTTCGCACGCACGGTTCCCGTATCGTCGCCTGCGGCAGCCGAAATGACGAAGCTGCTGGAAAACATCTACCGCTGCGTCAACATCGCGCTGGTTAACGAATTGAAGATGCTTTGCCTGCGCATGGGCTTGAATATCTGGGAGGTCATCGAAGCCGCATCCACCAAGCCTTTCGGCTTCCATCCTTTTTATCCTGGTCCCGGCCTCGGCGGACACTGCATCCCGGTCGATCCGTTTTATCTGTCGTGGAAGGCCAAGGAATGGGACTTCCGTACCCGCTTCATCGAACTCGCGGGCGAGATCAATACCAATATGCCGTATCACGTGCTCGCCTCAGTAGGCGCGGCGCTCAACGGCCACAAGAAATCGGTCAACGGATCGCGCGTTCTCATCCTCGGCGTCGCCTATAAAAAAGATATCGACGATCTTCGCGAATCCCCCGCGCTTACCATTATTGAGTTGTTGCAAAAAGAAGGCGCAGAGGTCAGCTATCACGACCCGTATTTTCCCATCATCGGAAAAGGACGTAAATACGACTTGCAGATGAAACGCTCGGAGCTCGACAAGCTGAACTCCTACGATTGTGTTGTCATCGTCACCGACCACTCCGATTACGATTACAAGAAGATCGTGAGCGAAGCGCAGTTAGTGGTCGATACACGTAACGCGACGAAAGGCATCATCAGTCCTAAAATCGTCCCCTGCTGAGTGCTCCCGAATCGGGACCTCGCGCTCTTTTAATTCGTAAAAAACGCGCATCGCGGAGTGTAAATAATTACTCTCTATCTTGGTTACTTACCCGCTACCTGGCCTTGGCGGAAACAAGTAATTGAGAGACAACTACTTATACGGCAAAGTCATCTACGGTAACGGCCTTTGCCGTGCATACATATTTTGGGGTAGTCAACCTTGAGAAAGCTGTTCGACAAGCCGCAACTCTCAAGGCTTTAGAAACTTTCTAGCACGAACCGGTGTTTTCAATATTTGGTCGAGTAGGCGCTGTCATGGGATACTCCGCTTCTCCACAGGCTCTCTTCTCGTTGCTTCCGAAGGCTCGTAACCCCTGGTCCGAGTTCGCCTTCAGTACGGGAACCCAGGCCGGCGTCGTGGCCCTGGTGCTATGGTTACGTGTGCTAAGTCCGGTGGTTCTTTCGTCGCCTGAACATACTTTCCGATCCGTTCAACTCGTTAACACTCCGGTGCCGGTGAATCACGAACCCCAGCCGTTGCGGCCGCTGCCGAAACCTGTGCTCACGGCAGAACTCGAAGCCCCAACGAATGCCTTACGGCTTCCGGCTCCAGCGCCAAAAACAACAAAAGTAGAAGAGATCCACGCGCCCGCAGTCGCCATCGCTCCCAAAAAATTAGATGTGATCCCGTATAACGCACCGGTGATTCCAAAAGTCGTTGCGACAAATGTTTTCTCCACCGGCAGTTCAACCGCGCCCACGATTTCGCGCGAGCCTTCTCAAGTGCAAACCGGAGGCTTCGGTGATCCCAATGGAATTCCCGCTAAAACTGGTCAACAACAAGCGGTAAATATTGCCGCCCGCGGCTCGTTCGATCTTCCATCCGGTCCGGGCTACGGAAATGGCAGCGGCGGTGCAAAAGGCGCGCGTGGTGTGGTTGCCAGCGCCGGCTTCGGCAATGGCACAGCAATCTCGTCAGCTCCGTTGAAGAGTTCCGTTCAATCCAGCGGCTTCGGTGACGTTGTAGCTTCGGCTGCGCCGACGCATTCTCGCGCCACCGAAGAAACCGTCTCCACCATAGCTCCGGAAATACTTTCCAAACCGACGCCGCTCTACACGCAGGAAGCGAAAAATCTCCGCATTCAAGGCGAGGTTCTTCTTGAAGTTGTTCTTGGCGCTTCGGGCAATCTGCGCGTGTTGCGCGTAGTTCAGGGATTAGGTCACGGCCTCGACGACAACGCCGTCAAAGCCGCCGAACAGATTCGTTTTAAGCCGGCGATGAGAAACGGCCAACCAGCCGATTCCACCGTCGTATTGCACGTTGTTTTTCAATTGGCGTAAGCCGCTTCTTCCAAAGGGTTCTTTATGCGTATTCACCCAGTAGGCCCGCTCCTGCTCTGCTTCGCATTAGCGGCATCTCTTCCTGCCGTCTCGCAGGATTCCGCTTCCACACCAGCAATTTCATCGGGCGACTCCGCCCAAAGCGGATCATCCCTCTCGCCGCAGGCGCCCACAACCTTCGAGGATGTGATCGACCATGTTGTCGAGAAAGAACATCTCTTCCTCGCGCACATGCGCCACATGCGCCCCATGGTCGAAACCTATTTGCAGGATATGAAATCCGACTCGACCGGAAAAGCCGAGCCTGTTAAAGACCAATATTTTCTTGGCCGCCTCGACATGAGCGAAGGCCCCGAAGATACATCGTTCATCGGACAACCCGGCTTCGGGCATCGCATGTTGAACCGCCTCACCGGTATCTACTCGATGCACTATCTGCCGCTGGGCTTCGCGCAGATGGTCGTTCTCGATACCGATTTCCAAAAGAAGTACTACAATTTCACTCTCGTCCGCCGCGAATTTCTCGGCGAAGTGCGCTGCATCGTGATCGACGTTGAGCCCAGGGAAGATGCGGACGCCGGGCGTTTCAAAGGGCGCATCTGGGTGGAAGATGAGGACTACAATGTGGTCCGCTTCAACGGGACCTACTCGTCACGTGCAAAAACCGGTTACTACCTGCACTTCGATAGCTGGCGTTTGAACATGCGCTCCGGAGCATGGCTGCCGGCCTACATTTACAGCGAAGAATCCGACCTGAAGACTGCCAACGGACACACTTTGCACTTTCGTGCGCAAACCCGGCTTTGGGGATACGATCTCAAAGCCCTCAATAAGAACACTGAGTTCACGCAAATTCTCGTGGATTCACCGGAATCCGTAAAAGATCAGTCCGATGCCGCCGCCGACGCGAATCCCGTGATGGCCGAGCGCATGTGGGAGCGGCAAGCCGAAGACAATGCGGTCGAGCGCCTGCAAAAAATCGGCCTCATGGCTCCTCCCGGCGATGTCGACAAAATTTTGCTGACGGTAGTCAACAATCTTCTCGTTACCAATAACATCGATCTGCAATCCGATGTCCGCTGCCGTGTTCTGCTCACTTCGCCTTTAGAATCCTTTACCATCGGCCGTACCATCGTGGTCAGCCGTGGCCTGCTCGATGTGCTCCCCGACGAAGCCTCGCTGGCCATGGTTCTCGCTCATGAGCTCAGCCATATTGTTTTAGGACATCCCACCGACACCAAACTGGCCTTCAACGACCGCATGTTCTTCCCCGATGAAGATTCGTTTCAGCGCCTCGATTTCAAACGCAGTTCGGCCAACGAAGAAGCGGCCGATGCCAAAGCCCTGGAGCTGCTGAAAAATTCTCCCTACAAAGACAAACTGGGCAGTGCCGGATTGTTTTTGAAAGCGTTGCAGCAACGCGCCCCCCAATTGCCGAACCTCATTCGTCCGCACCTGGGCAATGGACTGGCCAGCAGCAAGAGCATTCGCATGTCGGCTTTATTGGCTTCCGCGCCTCAACTCGAACCGGGACGCACCGATCAGATCGCTGCGCTTCCTCTTGGAGGGCGCATTAAACTGGATCCATGGACGGATCAGGTGGAACTTGCTAAGGCAAAACCGGTGGCGTTGGCGTCGGCGCGCGAGAAGATGCCATTCGAGATCGCGCCCTTCTTTCCCTATCTCACAAGGCTTAATTCCTCTGGAAGTGTGAAGGCAGCGTTGGTCACAAAGTAACCACAGCTCATTCGCGCCGGAACGGCACGCGCGGCGGGTATTCAATTTTTGGCAAGCAGCCTCGCCTGCTACTGGAGCGAGCTACCCACATTCGAAAAAACGCTGTTGGCGTTCGAACCGATCAGCCGGATTGTGCCGACCACGATCACCAGAATGACAGCCAACATTACGGCGTATTCCGCAATGTCTTGTCCTTGTTCGTCTTTCCAAAGCTTGTGCGTGATGTTACGTAGAAATCTTGCCACGGGCTCCGTCTCCTTTAAATCTATTTTCCTACCATTGAACAGGGGGGACATTAAAATTCAGTCTTAAAAAAAGCTTGACCCGATCAGTTTTTTGTCCCGAGGCTGGTCTTGATATGAATGATAGTCAGTTGCCACTGCTCCGCCAATGGCCCTAAAGTGCCATTAATGACGATAGATTTAAAGCTTCTAACTGCTTATTAAACAATACTTTTCAGCGGCAGCGACTGATTTACCGCAAATAGTGCTAATTCCAGCCGTGTCGACACTCCCAACTTATCGAAGATATTGCTGAGGTGATGTTTCACCGTATCTTCGCTAATCTTGAAATACTCCGCGATTTCTTTATTCGAATATCCCGCCACCACGGCCGCCACAATCTCCAATTCGCGCGGAGTCAGCCCAAACTTCTTCTGCTTCGCCTCATCGCTCGACGACTGCACCAGCGTCCGCAAATATTGCACCAGGTTCGAAACGCTTTCGCGTCCCACCCAGTACTCGCCCGACATCACCGTCTGAATCGCCTTCAGTAACAATTGCGTGGCGGAATCCTTCAGTACGACCCCACGCGCGCCCAATTGCAGCGCTTCCACAATCTGGCTTTTCTCGGCCGCAGCCGTGAGCAGAATTACCCGCACCGGAGTGGAGTTTGTCCCCGAGCCTAAGTCCCGCAAGGCTTCCAGCCCGGGATGCTTGGGCATGGCCAAATCAAGCAGCATAATATCCGGCTTTAACTGCCGCGCCAGTTTCACCGCTTCGGCGCCGTCGGAGGCCTCGCCGATCACTTTCATATTCGGCTCCGCTTCCAGCAAGCGGCGCAGGCCATCGCGGAAAATCGGATGGTCGTCGGCAATCACGATGCGAACAGGCTGTGACTTCTTAAAGTTCATCGGAAACTTCTCCAACTTTCGGAACTTTGATTTCCAGGCGCGTTCCTGAACCGGGATTTGATTCTACAGTGAGTGCGCCCGCAATCAAACCTACGCGTTCCTTAATGATCATTGGGCCTTTGCCCATGCGATTTAATTCCTCTTGCGTAAATCGTCCAGCAAAAGAAAAACCCTTGCCGTCGTCTTCCATGGTCAGGCTCCATTCGCTGGGATTCGAGGCCAATCGCACCAGCGCATGACGCGCCTTGCTATGCTTGCGCACATTCACCAATCCCTCCTGCACGATGCGCAGAAGTTCCCGGCACACCTTATCCGGCATTTCCAGCTTTTCGATATCCGTCACAAAGCGCGCGGAAATGCCCGTCTCTCTTTCAAACCGTTCCACCGCATCCGTCACTACGCTCAGGAATTTTCGCGCATCCACGTCGATCGACTTCATCTGCTGCATTAATTCCCGCAGCTTCAACACTTCCTCGCGCAGCAATCCCTGGATGCGTTCCAGTTCGCTGTTCACGATGTCAGGAGCGTTCTCCGCCTGGCGCTTTAAAACATCCACCTGCATCTCCACGGCAATCAGCGATTGCACCGCACCATCATGCAACTCGCGCGCAAAGCGCGCCCGCTCTGCCGCTCCCGCCCTGCGCCTCAGCCGGTGCAAAAGATATACGTTGTAAACCGCCGGCCCCACTTGGCGGAGCAAGTCCAGCAATGAACGCAGCTCCTCCTGCGTATCGCCCTGCCATGACGGCTCAAAGACGAAAATTCTTCCCCGCCACTCCGTTCCGAAGAGAAAAGAAATCGTGATCAGCGAGTGGAACGCCTGTTCATCTCTCAACTGCACGAATGCCTCAGTCGAAGGCGCCGGCACTGGGTTTCCCTCGCGGTTCAAGGCCACTATAGACCAGCGGTCGCCCTCGTCGGAGGCATAGCATACCTCCCCGGGAAAATCGTTAAGCAGAAGTTCTGCCTCCCGCGGGCGCGAATCCAGCCAGACAAATTCCGAACTCCCACCGCTCCCATCCCGCAACTCGCCCAGAAATCTGCGCTCGCTGTGAATCTCCTGCGCGGCGACTACCAGCCGCGCCGCGTTGTACATCGTCACCACTTCCTGGCTGATCTGCTGCAAGGTTCCGGTCAATCCGGCTTCCACTCTTACCCTGGCCAGCATTCGCGTAACTCCGGCTTTTTCCGCGCGCAAATGTTTCTGCTGCTCTGCCAGATAACCCAGTAACAATCCCATCACCAGCAGATAGACCGACAGCATAAACAACCGCTTCGGCTCGAACTCGCTGGTATTCATCTGCAGGCCGGCAAAAATGTGCCAGGGTAAGTTCCGCCCGTCCGGCGACCACACATGGAACAACAGGAAGCTCTCTGCCCAGAGCAGTACCACCTCGGCCGCGGCTGTACTCAGAGTCTCCCACAGCCCCCACCGGTAAGCGGCCGCCGTCAGAACAAAAACAAAAAACAATATGAACGGGCTTCTCGGACCGTCTCCGAATACCGAAATAAATGCCGGCCACACAATATCGGCGGTATGCACCAGGAGCCGGAAAGATGGAGTGGACGCTTTTCTTCTTCGCAACAGCATGAGGACAAGAATGCTGTTCCCCATATAGAAACCGAGCAAACCGTAGGCTGCAGGAGAATTTCCCAGCTCCGTGGGATCCATGCGGATCGCAACCAGCGCCGAAACTGCTAGAAACACGCGCGCCGTCGCCAGCCAGCGCTCGGTGCGGCGTACCTCGCTTGGATCAGCCGGAGCCGCCGGTCTGCCAAAGAAGCTGTGGTTCACCTTAATTCGCAATCCAAATCACTTTCCGCGAAGTGGTCTCAGGTGCTTGCGCGAAATATAGGAATTGTCTCGCATATTATTGATAAGAAAGATGAAGAGCAAGTAAAACTTTGCGGTTGAAGATACTCAGACAACCCCATCTACTCTCGCACTTACTCTCACACAACAGAGAGTTACTTCAGTAACCTAAGATTCCTTTAACCTAAAGCCTACAATCACACATAAGGACTGTCTTTCTGGCTGCACCTTCCAAACTCTGGGCTGCCGCGGTAGCTGCTTCTATGGCGGCCTTAATTCTGGCTGCGCTCATTCTTCACCGCTCTTTCGCACTTACCGCCCTAAGTGACTGGATTCAGGGCATTCTTTTACTCTCCGCGACGCTCTGTTTCATTCCCCGGATTGTCCAATCCCGCGGCCGCCTGCGGCTTTTCTGGGCCCTCCTTGCCAGCGGCATGGCGCTCTGGTTTTCCTACCAGGTAATGTGGAGCTATTTTGAGGTCTGGCTGCGCGCCGATGTGCCCGACTTATGCGCCGGCGACATTATTCTCTTCCTCCACATTGTTCCGCTGATGGCCGCGCTTGCCCTGCGTCCGCACGCCGCGCAGGATGAATACTCCACGCGTCTGCGCCGCCTTGATTTCGCGCTGATGATGGTCTGGTGGATGTACCTCTATGTCTTCGCGGTCATGGCCTGGCAATACGTCGTTCCGGATATTCCCGCCTATAACAACGATCTCAATCTGCTCTACCTGATCGAGAAAATTGCCTTCCTGATTGCCCTGTTCGTATGCTGGTTGAACAGCCGGGGACGCTGGAAACTTTTCTATGCCAATCTGTTCGGCGCGAGCTTAACCTACGCTTGCAGTTCCTATGTAGCCAATTGGGCCATCGGCCGTAAAGTTTATTACAGCGGAAGCCTCTATGATATTCCCCTCGTTGCTTCCATGGCGTGGATTACGCTGATCGGACTGCGATCAAAAGAAGAATCGCCAGCCAGCGCGCGCTCCGGATCAACCTCGCATGGTGTCTGGCTCGCTCGCGTAGGCATGATTGCCGTCTTTTCTCTTCCGCTATTGGCCGCATGGGCCTTGCTGGAGCCCGCCATACCGCCGCGTATCCGTTCCTTCCGGTTGGTTCTCACGCTGGGCGCGGCGCTCTTCATGGGCATCGTGATCTTCGTGCGCCAGCGCCTGCTCGATCGTGAACTGTTGCGGCTGCTGACGCAATCGCGCGAATCCTTCGCCAACTTAAAACGCCTGCAAGCGCAAATTACCGAATCGGAAAAGCTGGCCTCTATCGGCCAACTCGTCGGCGGAGCGGCTCACGAATTAAATAATCCGATCACCGCCATGCTCGGCTATTGCGATCTTCTGGTCGGCACCAGTCTCAACCCAGACCAACGCGCACTAGCTACTAAAATCGGCCAGCATATACGGCGCACTCGTTCGCTGGTAGCCAGCCTGCTCAGTTTCGCAAAACAAGGTCCGGCCCTGTTGGTGCCTGTCGATCTAAAAACCATCCTGCAAACCGCGGTCAAGCTTTCTGAACCTCTATCGCATGCCCTAAAGATCGAGTTTCGCGCCGACCTCCAACCCGATCTTCCGCCGGTTCTCGGGGACTCCAATCAATTGCTTCAGGTCTGCGTGCAGATTCTCAGCAACGCAGCCAACGCGGCCGATCAATCCGAGGCTCACACGGTAATCATGAACGCGGAGCATCGCGACGGGCTAGCTGTCATCACCGTTTTCCAGGAAAGTTCCAGCGAGCACCTATCTTCCGGGAACGAAGCATCCGACCCGGCTGCCCATCCCATCATGTCCAGCCTGGGCTTAACCGCGTGCCGGGGTATCCTGCAGCAGCATCGCGGGAAAATTTCCTGGCAGCCGCGCAAAAATGCCGGTATCGAAATCCGCGTCGAGATTCCGGTTATTCCAGTGCCCGAGCGCTTGTCTGTAGCGGGGGTTCAGGTAATGTGGCAGCCTCAACCGTCCGCTTAAGCTGGCCGCAAGCGGCATAAATATCCCGTCCTCGCGGACGCCGCACGAACGCGGGGATTCCCGCCGCTCTCAACGTGTTTTGAAACGCCTCCACCCGTTCGCCGCTTGGAGTCGCAAAGTCAATTCCCGGCCCCGGATTCAGCGCAATCAGATTCACTTTGCAACGCAACCCGCGTAGCAACTCGGCGACTTCCTTCGCATTCCCCGGCGCGTCGTTCACACCGCCGAGCAGCACGTACTCGAACGTGATCCACTCCCGCGTGCGCAAAGGAAAATCCCTCGCCGCAGCCAGCAGCATCTGCAAATTCCACTTCTTATTCAGCGGCATGAGCTGGGTGCGCAGTTCATCATTCGAAGCATTCAGCGATATCGCCAGCTTCGGTCGAATCTCCTCACGCCCAAAGTCATGAATGCGTGGCACAATCCCCGCAGTCGAGACGGTCATCCGCCGCTCTGCAATCCCTACATTTTCCACCAGCAGTCTCGACGCCTTTATGAAGTTTTCGTAGTTCAGGAACGGCTCGCCCATCCCCATGAAAACCAGATTGACGCGATCCTCCGGCGGCGAAACCTGTTGATCTTTCAGCACCGCGCAAACCTGCCCGGCAATTTCGCCCGCAGTCAGATTCCGCTTTACCCCCAGCAGCGCAGTCAAACAAAACTGGCAATCCACCGCGCAACCTACCTGGCTGGAAATGCAAATGGTAGAACGCCCACAATACTGTCGGCGCTGGTCCTGCGAGTTCTGATCTTGAGTGGCACGATTTTGGCTGAAGCGCTTTTGGGTGGCGCAACGCTTCAGCGCCGCGGAAAGATTCTCCGCTTGAAGAGGGGCTTTAGCCCCCGAGGTACTAACTGCGGAACTCTCTGCCTCTTCCCCAGCTTCCGAACCATCCCCCGCTTCTCCGCCATCCCCTTCCGGCATCCACACCGTCTCCACACTCTGCCCATCCGCAAACCCAATCAAATACCGAATGGTTCCATCGACCGACACAAACTTGTTCTCAATGCGGGGCGCCCCCACAATCACTTCTTGCTGCGCCAACTTTTCCCGGAACTCCCACGGCAGTGTGGAAATCTCATCCAAACTTTCCACCCGCTGCCGGTACACCGATTCCATGATCTGCTTTACCCGATAAGCCGGCTCGCCTGCCTCGCTCACCAAAGCAGCCAATTCTGCGCCATCCATTCCCAGCAACGAAATTGTCGAATGTTGACTCATCAGTAAATAAACGCGAGTTCAGGAAAACAGCATTCCCGAATTTAACCGCCGCAAAACATTGATTTTAAAGCACTAAAACGCCATCTTGGACCTGCCCGCCCTGCCCTTCGGGATATGTAAGAATAGTAATGGTTTCATCCCGCATCTAATAAGCACCTTATAGTAAGGACCCTACTATTCATCATGGTAAAAGAAGTTCGCAATATTCGCCGCCAGGTTTTGCCCCACGGCCTCACCGTAATAACCGAACAGATGGAGCACATCCGCTCCGCATCAATCGGCATTTGGCTTGAAACCGGTTCGCGTGACGAGACCCCGCAATCGAACGGCATCTCCCACTTCATCGAGCACATGGTCTTCAAAGGCACCAAGCACCGCACCGCCGAGGAGATTGCCCGCCAGGTCGATTCCATCGGCGGCAACATGGACGCCTTCACCTCCAAGGAATGTATCTGCTTTAACGTCAAGGTGCTCGACGAAAATGTTCCCGTTGCGCTTGAAATTCTCACCGATCTGGTCCTACACCCTAATTTTAATGCCGATGACATTGCCCGCGAACGCGGCGTGATCCTCGAAGAAATCAAAATGGACGAGGACAATCCCGACTACCTCGTCCACGAAATCTTCACCCAGAACTTTTGGAAAGATCATCCCCTAGGCAAGCCAATCCTCGGTACCAAAGAAACGGTAAAGAAATTCGAGCGCGAAGCCGTTCTGGAAACCTACGCACACCGCTTCGCTCCCGGCAACATCATCGTAGCCGCCGCCGGCCATCTCAACCACGATCAGTTCGTCGATCTCGTGGTCAAACACTTCGAGCACCTCAAACCGGCCAAGAATGGATTCCACTCCGCCGCGCCCAAAATCGCTTCCCGCATCGTCCTGCGCAACAAGAAAGCCCTTGAGCAGGTGCAGCTGTGCCTCGGAGTTCCGGCGTATCCAATTGCGCACGAAAAGCGCCACGCCGGCTACATTCTCAACACGCTGCTTGGTGGAGGCATGAGCTCGCGCCTCTTCCAGAACATTCGCGAACGTCAGGGTCTCGCTTACTCCATCTACAGCGATCTCAACCCTTACCGCGATACCGGATGCATGGCCGTCTACGCCGGCACTTCGCTCGCCTCGGCCGCAAAAGTAGTGAAATCGGTGGTAAACGAGTTCCGCGACCTGAAAAACAATCCAGTACCCGAAGAAGAGCTGCGGCGCGCGAAAGATCAGCTCAAAGGCAGCCTGATGCTGTCGCTCGAGTCGAGCACCGCGCGCATGTCGAATCTAGCCCGCCAGGAAATGTACTTCGATCACTTCCAGGACTTAGATGAATTAATCGAGAAGATCGAAGCCGTCACCACCCAAGACTTGCAAACCCTGGCCCGGCAATTCTTCACCACGGAATCGATCGCAGTAACGGCGTTGGGTAACCTGAGCGGGCTGAAGATTTCCCGCGATCTACTAGCCTGCTGAAGGCATTCAGCATTCAGCCACACCAATCCTATGCTGGCTGAATGCTGACTGCTGCCCCTGTAACTTTCCCGCACCCCACACATCCCATCCACGCCAGCAGGAAAACCTGCCGGATGATCCACTCACCTCCAAGGAGAAATTTTATGAAGAAGACTCTCGGCAGTTTCGCTCTCGCCTGCATTTTAGCGGCTTCCCTGTCAGCCTTTGCCCAAACCAGCAGCCAGGATTCTATGAAACAGGACAATTCTCAGCAAGACTCAATGAAAAAAGACGATTCCATGAAGAACGATTCGATGAGCAAAGACAGCTCAAAGAAGACCAGCAAGAAGGCCAAGACGGCGAAGAAAGATTCGATGAAGAAAGACGACAGCATGAAGAACGACGATATGAAGAAAGATGACAGTATGAAAAACGATTCGATGAAGCAGAATTAGTTTGCAGCCGAACCGGGTGCCCACTTCTCGCTTCTTTTGCGAGAAGTGGGAATTCTCTAGGGTGTTACCGAACCAAGCTCCAATCCCTCCTCTTTTTCCTCATCATCATCCGCAACCATCTCTCCTGCATGCCCATTCAACGAGATCTTCAAATATTGCCGTAAGCACCGCGGACACGGCACATACCCATCCTGCATCGCTTCCTTCGCCGTCATCGTCCGCTCGGAATTCTTGTCATGAATAAAAGCACATCCCGGAACGTGAAACACTTTCGATCCGTTCGAAACTACAACCTGCAACTCAGGAGGAATATCATTCGCCGGCGGCGCCAGAATCGACTTGGGCGGGCCATGAAATGCATAGCGATTCGTGATCTTCAATCCACCCACCAGCAAAGCCATCGCCGCAACCGGAACCAGCCACGCCTCCCAACTCGACCAGCGCGATGCTTTTTTCGTGGCATTCTGCGCAAGCCGTTTCTCCAGCCTCCGGCTGAAACCTGCCGGGACTTCCAGCATGCGCTCGTCGCCGTACAGCTTCACTACATTCTGCGTTCCCGCCAGCACCGACGCGCACTTCTTGCAGCCGTGAAAATGCTCGTCCATCGCAACGCGCAGCGCAGCATCCACATCTCCTTCGATGTAGTTCGAAATCTCCCGCCAAATTTGCTCGCAATTCATTACCATGGCTTGTTTCCCTTCTCGAACGGCAACCGGCTGAACCAGCCCTGCTCCCATCCAGCGGCCAGCAGATCGCGCAGCATCAGCCGCGCCCGCAGTAACCGCGTCTTCACCGATGCAACCGATATTCCCAGCGCCTCGGCCGTCTCCTGAATATTCAGGTGCTCCATGTCGCGCAGCATAAACACCTCGCGATACTTTCGATCAAGAGTTGCCAAAGCCTGTGCCAGGCGTTGCCGCACTTCTTTGCGTTCCAGCGCTTCCGAGGGAATCTCGCGCCAGTCGGCGAAATCGCGGGGCGTGTAATTGCTGTCGGAGTCGCCCTGGCCCGGGCGATGATCGTCAATGCCTTCCATGATTACGGTTCGCCCCCTTCGCCGGCGCATCAATGCTTCATTCACTGTGATCTGAATCAGCCATGTGCTAAAGCGGGCCTCGGCGCGAAACTGCCGGATATTGGCAAACGCCTTCAGGGTCGCTTCCTGCGCCACGTCTTCGGCGTCCTGCTCATTGCGTAAAATCGCCAGCGCGGCCGCATACACCCGCTTTTCATAAGGCCGGACCAGCTCGTAAAACAATTCGGACTGGCCGCGCTGCACGCTTAAAATCAGCTCTTGCTCGCGCGTTCCACCCGCCTGCTCCGGATTGTTTAGCACTATATTTGTCTCGGCCATGTCGCGGGTTGTCTTGGACGTCTTCCTGTAATCGCGTTTTGAAAGGGCGCGGCTTCAGCCGCGCCAAAACGATTCTTTGAAAGAAATTAGGGCTTTAGCCCGCAGGCGTCCGGTCCAAATGCTGCATCAATAATCCGGATCTTTCTTCCACCCCGTCAACATCGAAACAAAATTATTCCAGCCATGCAGAACTACCATCACCAAATGCCCCAGCACAAAAAACAAAATTGCCCACATGATGCAGAAATGCCATATCCGCGCGTAATGAAACCCACCCATCATCCAGGCCAGCCATGAAAATTGAATCGGCTTCCAAACCGCAAATCCCGTGAGCACAGACAACACTCCCAGCACAATCGCCATGGTGTAAGCCTGCTTTTGCAGTGGGTTGTAAGCCTCTCGCGCCGGAGGTTTCGGGCCGAAAAAGAAATAGTGTTTCACCATCGGCCACACGCCCGGTATATCGCGGGGCACAAACAAAACCTGCCGGTAATTGCCGCTGAAAATCTGATATCCCAAATAAAGCAGCCCCGTGCCGATGTAAATCCACATAAACGTCAAATGCCATTGCAGGCCGCCACCCAGCCAGCCGCCGATGGCATAAGCCTTCGGCCAGTGCAGCAGATCCTTCTGCGGAATCTTCGCGCCGAAGCTGGGAAACGCCCGAAAAATCTGCAACCCGCTGCCCACCATCACAAACAGCGCAACCAGATTGATCCAATGACACAACCGGACAATAAAGGGATGCTCATAAACCGCCCGCGCCAGAACGACAGGCACGTCCTCAACTTCTGCGACGGACGAGGCAGCTTCACCCTCCCGGATTTCCGCTTCAACAATTTCCTTAGTCTCAGCCGCAGCCTTATCTTCTGCATGAACCTCCGTCTCCGCGCGAACCTCAGCGACCTCCGCGAGATCAGTTTTTGGTTTTGCTTCGGCAACGTCCTCCACCTCAACCCGCCGCCTGGGCTCAATCCGAACAATCTCGATGACTTCACCTCTCACGTTCATCTTCATCCCCTCACAGCCCGTAGAACCACGAGTACCCCTGATCCTCCCAGTAGCCAACCCGGTCGAGCACATGCGTCACTTTCAAATCGGTCAAATACTTCGCCTGCTTATATCCAACCTTGGTCGGAATCGTGAGCCTTAGCGGTGCGCCGTGCTCACGCGTCAGCGGCTGCTCATACATCTCGTAGCAGAGCAAAGTCTGCGGATGCAGCGCCGTTTCCATATCGAGCGATTCGTAATAATCGTCGGCGCAATTTACCGTGATAAATTTTGCCGTAGGATCGGCGCCGATCAAGTGCAAGAAATCCGACAGCCGCGCTCCACCAAATCGCCCAATCACATCCCAACCTTCCACGCACACATGGCGCGTATTTTGCCGGTAGCGCGGCAGCATCTGCACCTGCGCCAGCTTATATTCTCCCGGCTGCTGCACCGCGCCGCTCACTGTCAATGTCCAGTTCTCAAAAATCACTCCCGGATCTTCCACGTCATATCCGTTGATGGGAAACTTCGAGAAAGGAGTCAGTTCGCTGTTTTCAAAAGTAGTTGCCATGTGCCCGGAGCGGAACATTTTTCCCGAAGCCCAATCGCTAAAGTCTAATCCCTTCTTCAGCAGCCCCTCCTGCCATTTGGGAACGGCAAACGCTCCCAGCGCAAGCAGGGGCGTCAACTTGAGCAATTCTCTGCGGCTGACTTGCCGGAACTTTTTTTCATCCACCTGGCGGTTGTTCATTGCGTTAGCCTTCGCCGATTCCGTGACGTATTTTCTACTGATTAAAGTCTCAAGACCCTAGACTTGCTGCTCCAGACCGGGCCGCTTCAGCCATGGGATTCGCCACACCGTGCGAAAGTTACGGAAATAGAGCCGTTTGTCCCAGTTCCGAGATAATACCCCGTACTACGTCCTGTCGGATTGCACCTTTTTTGTGGCGTTAGAAGCGCTTCCGAGGCATACTATTGCAGCGCAGTTCCCCTCCGGGAGCGGCTTCGGTTTTTCCCGCCCTGAATTACTGCCGCGCAGGTTTCCCGCATGTCCATCCTGAAAACGATCGTGCCCAAGCCCGACCGTATTCTGCCCTCCGGCCCGCGACGCCACGCGCCAGAAGATTCCAAACAGCGTGGATTGATGATTGGATCGCTCTGTCTGCTGTTGCTCGCCCTCAGCATCGTCCTGTGGCGCGACCGCGATTTCTGGTTTTCCGACGATTCGGAAGCGGACGCCGATCAGTCCACCGAAACTTCCCCCGTAGTCAGCTCAACGCCCGTGCCGCGCTCCGCGCCCATCGCCAAAGCCGCGCCTGCACCCAAGCATCATCACAAAGCTCGAAGCGCGCAATTCAACACCGAAGTCGCCGCAACTGCGGACGATCCCGAACCGCCGGGTCCCATCATCACCCGCACCATTCTCCCGCCGTTGGAAGTGGAAGTGGTCGCCGGAGACTCGCATCGCGTCATCCGTCCCGGCAACAACTCCCTGCGTGTCGAGCTTCAGCCTGACGCGCAGCCGCAACCCGCTCCTGAGGAAACCAGCCCTGCGAATACCCAAACCGCAGCCAGTGTCACCAACAACGCCGCCGAGCGCGTGCAGATGTCGCCCGATGCATCCGCCGTCGTCACTCGTACCGTAAAGCCGAGCTACCCGCTGCTGGCGCGGCAAATGAAAGTGCAGGGTTCAGTAATTCTTCAGGCGCTAATTGGCAGGGATGGTGTGATTCAGAATTTGCGCGTCGTCAGCGGCCCGCACATTCTGGCTTCCGCCGCCGAGGATGCGGTTCGCCAGTGGCACTTCAAGCCGCACCTCGAAGGCCAGGAAGCGGTCGAAACCCAGGCCAAGATCACAGTCAACTTCACCATTTCGACAAATTAAAAATCGCGGGATGGTTTAAGCGGCAAAAAACCACCCAAAATAACGAACGCCTGGATCTTTTTCAAGATCCAGGCGCCCGGGCAGCCCTCCCCCAGAACTGCTCGCTGATAAACATAAATCTTCACCCCTGCTCTGCATATAGCACTCCCGTGCTATCCGATGACCCCAAAGTGCTATCACCGTTTCTACATGAAAAAGAAGGCCTTACAGGAACCAGCAGAGGATTCCGTAGGCCCTTGACCTTTTGAAGCCAAGCAGCTTCTTCGCCGATAAACATCCATCGGGCCGAAAGCGTCATGCCTTTCTTTCAAGATCCTAATATTTACCGCGACATTCTCGATTCACTCCAAATCGGCGTCAGTGTCCTCGACCTGCAACGAAAAATCGTCTTCTGGAGCGACGGCGCGGAAAAAATCACCGGCTACAGCCGCATCGACGTGCTGGGCCACTCCTGCCGCGACAACATTCTTCTGCACTGCGATCAGGTCCGCTGTGAAATGTGCGTGGAAAAATGTCCTCTTCATGCCACCGTCACCGACGGCAAAGCGATAGAGACCACCAGCTTCATTCATCACCGCGCGGGCCATCGCGAACCCGTGCACAGTTGGTCCATCCCGCTGCGTGACAGCCGCGGCTCCATCATCGGCATCATTCAAACCTTCGAGGGCGAGTTCGCCGTAACCGGCCCCAATCCCAGCGACCAGAGCATGCGCGCCCGTGGCTGCGTAGACAACCTCACCGGATTGCCCAACCAGGCCATGATGCACTCGCATCTGCGTGAAGTGCTCGGCACCTTCGCCGAACTTCACATTCCCTTCGGCATCGTTTTTCTTCATGCGCACGATCTTGCCAAGTTTCACGCCCGCTTCGGACAACTCGCGGGCAATGCCATGTTGCAGGTTCTGGCTCGCACGTTAAGAAATACAGTCTGGTCCACTGATTTCGTCGGTCGCTGGAACGAAGACCAGTTTCTCGTCATCCTGCCCGGCTGCGATGAGCAGGCTCTGTGCAAAGTTGGCGATCGTCTCGTCCGGATGGCTGCAAGCGCAACCATCGAGTGGTGGGGGCAGGAACTGTCGACGGCGCTCTCCGTCGGGCTGGCGAGTGTGCAAGTCGGGGACAGCATTGAATCGATCGTAGAACGCGCGCAAACGGCGTTGCCCGTAAAACAAGTGGCGGAGAACGTTCCTCCGCCCCACGCCATGGGGGCTGCGCCGAACGCATGATCGAAAAAATGCGGCAAGTTAGCTAACAGGATTCTTCGAGTTCACTATGTTCGCAATTATTGGCATCGTCGTCGTTTTCGGAAGCGTGATCGCGGGCTACCTCATGGAGCACGGCAATCTCAAAGTGCTCATCCAGCCCAATGAACTGGTCACCATCGGCGGAGCCGCGGTGGGCACCGTGCTCATCGCCAATCCGCTGCACATTCTCAAAAAAATTGCCGGAGGCATTGGCGGAGTTTTTGGCGGTTCCAAATACACCAAGCAGGCTTACCTTGACTCGCTTAAAACCCTTTATGAACTCTTGAACAAAGCCCGCAAAGACGGGCTCATGGCATTGGAAGGCGACGTGGAAGAACCGGGTAAAAGCCCCATCCTTTCGAAAGCCCCCGCGGTTCTGAAAAATCACCATGCCAGTGACTTCGTCTGCGACTCGCTCCGCATGGCGATCACCGGAGTCGACGCCTTCGATCTCGATCAACTGCTCGACCTCGACCTTGAAGTTCACCATCACGGCGCAGCGCTGCCCACCGCCGCTCTCAGCAGCATGGCCGATTCCCTGCCCGGGCTCGGCATCGTCGCCGCTGTGCTCGGCATCGTTACTACCATGGGCGCGCTCGGCGGCCCTCCGGAAGAAATCGGGAAAAAAGTTGCCGCCGCCTTGGTCGGCACCTTTCTCGGTATTCTCATGTGCTACGGCCTTATCGGCCCGATCGCGGCTAACATGGTCAAAATCTCTGACGATGAACACGCCTACCTCTACGTCTTGCGCGTGCTTCTGGTTTCGTTTTTAAAAGGCAGCGCGCCCATCATGGCCGTGGAAGTAGCGCGGCGCGCCGTGCCCGGCCACGTGCGCCCGTCGTTTAAAGAACTCGAGGCTGCCTGCCGTGGCGGAGGCGCAGCCGCCGCTGCCCACGCTTAAACTTTTTAACTCATGAATCAATAAGCCATAAATCATTAAGTCATGGACAAAGCGCGTCCCATCCTCATCATCAAGAAAAAAGGCGGCCACGGCGGCCATCACGGCGGCGCATGGAAAGTCGCCTACGCCGACTTCGTCACCGCCATGATGGCTTTTTTTATGGTGATGTGGCTGATGAGTTCCAGCAAACCGGTGAAAGAAGCCATCGCCGGTTATTTCAAAGATCCCAGCGGCACCGCCAACAAAATGGGCTCCGTCATGTCCGGCACCGGCGAAAATTTCATGCTCTCCAAAGACAACATGCCCAAGCTCAAGGACGAGCTCGAGCAAAAAATGCGCCAGATGAACGACTTCGAAAAACTCAAAGAGCACGTGGAAATGACCATCACCAGCGAAGGCCTGCGCATCGAGCTAATGGAATCCTCTTCCGATACCTTCTTCAACAGCGGCAGCGCCAAACTCAACACCGACGGACACGACGTGCTGGTCGCACTGGCGCAGGAACTTGGCAAATTACCCAATAAGATTTCCATCGAAGGCCACACCGACTCCAAACCGTTCGCAACGACCGGCAATTATGACAACTGGGAACTCTCCTCCGACCGCGCCAACGCCGCCCGCCGCCTGATGCAGGCCAACGGTGTAAGAGCCGATCAAGTTTCGCAAGTCCGCGGCTTCGCCGACCAGAGCCTGCGCAAACCCGACAAACCCCTGGACCCCTCCAACCGCCGCGTCTCGCTCATTGTGCAATACATGCCCAAAACCGACGAAGCCGATGAAAAACCCTCCGCCGAAGGCGAAGAAAAGAAACCGGGAGAAGAAACGGCGGAAAAACGAAGCGCGGGAAGCGAGGAGAAAAAGCCCCCAGCTGGCGAGCCGGAAGAAAAACCAGCCAAAAAAGAATGAGAAAATGTAGTTAAAAAGACTCGATAGCTGAAGCTCAACAAAAACCAAGCCCCGGAGGGGCGACGATCTTAGCCCAGCGCTTCAGCGCTGGCTAGGTTCAGAGTATCGGAATGAGTCGCGGAGGGACGACACAAATATCGCGTCACGGCAAAACATTTTGCCTCTCACAACTCCCCCGCGGCAAACACCCCTCGCAATCAACCTGTTTCGTATTCTCGAACTTATCCCAAGGTCAACCTTCTCCCCATCCCACTCCCTGTATAATCCCCCGTTTGACCTTTTCGCTCAGGAGACTCCGTTCATGAAAAAATCCACGCTCCTTCTTTGCCTTCTGCTCGCGCTGCCCGCACTCTCATGGTCACAAGATAAAGACAAAGAAAAAGTCGATCTCGAAACCATCACCCGCATCCGCTACGAGGGCTTCCACAACTCCAAGGTCATGGAATATGCCACCGGACTCATGGACTCCATCGGCGAGCGCCTCACCGGATCGCCCAACGTGAAGCGCGCCAACGAGTGGACGCGCGATCAGCTCACTGCCGCCGGTCTCTCCAACTCTCACCTCGAAGCCTGGGGACCGTTCGGCCGCGGCTGGGCCAACCAGTACGTCAACGCGCGCATGACTTCGCCCGACATCGCTCCGCTTCTCGTCTACGCTAAAGCCTGGACCCCGGGCACCAATGGCGTGATCAGCGGCAAATGCATTCGTGCCATCATCGAAGACAAAAAAGATTTCGACAAATACAAAGGCAAGCTCGCCGGGATGATCGTCATCCTCGGCGCCGATCCTGAAGTCAAACCGATCACCGAGCTTCCCTACAAACGCTACAGCGACGACGATCTCTCCAAGCTCTCCGACTATCAAATTCCTCCCGACCATCCAGCCTTCAACATGGCCGCCTACGCCAAGCGCTTGCAGTTCATCAAAGACATGAATCAGTTCTTCGCCGACGAAAAAGTTCTGGCCGTTATCGACCGCTACCGCGGAACAGCCGGCGGCGGCACCGTCTTTGTGCAGTCCGGCGGATCCTATAAACCGGGCGAGACCACGACTGTTCCTCAGCTCGTTATGGCGGTCGAGCACTGGAGCCGCATCGCGCGCCTGCTGCATCAGAAAAAAGACGTTTCGCTTGAATTGAACGTGCAAAACACTTTCTACGATGACGATCCCATGCAATACGACACGGTCGCCGAAATTCCCGGCACCGATAAAAAAGAAGAAGTCGTCATGCTGGGCGCGCACCTTGACTCCTGGCACGCCGGCACCGGAGCCACCGACAACGGCGCAGGAACCATCGTCATGATGGAAGCCGTTCGCATTCTCAAAGCGCTCGACCTCCATCCCCGCCGCACTATCCGCATCGGCCTATGGACCGGCGAAGAAGAAGGTCTGCTTGGCTCGCAAGGCTACGTCGAGCACCACTTCGGCTCGCGCCCGCCCATGGACGATCCGCAGATGAAAGGCATGCCCACGCTCCTGCGCCGCGAAGCCGGCGAGGTTACGGTGAAACCCGAGCAGGCCAGAGTCTCCGCCTACTTCAACGTCGATAACGGAACCGGAAAAATTCGCGGCGTCTACTTGCAGGAAAACGAAGCCGTAGCCCCGCTCTTCGAAGAATGGATGAAGCCCTTCCACGATCTCGGCATGACCACGCTAACCATGCGCAACACCGGCGGCACCGATCATCTTTCCTTCGACGCCGTTGGCATCCCCGGCTTCCAATTTATCCAGGATCCAATCGAATACGAAACCCGCACCCACCATTCCAACATGGATGTCTACGACCGCCTGCAACCCGACGATCTAAAACAAATGGCAGTGATCGTAGCCGGCTTCGTTTACGACGCAGCCATGCGCGACCAAATGCTGCCGCGCAAGCCCATAGAAAAAGCTCTGCCCAAAGAACCGGAGAAGAAGGACGAATAATCGAACGCGGCAGTCCGAGCTTCGTGTAGCAAAATTCGTCCGGTGAAAATTTCTTCTACTTGTTTGAAGTGTGTTAGTCTTGCGAAACATTCTGGGTGCCCTCGAGGGCAATAAAAGGGAAACCGGTGTTAGTCCGGCGCGGTCCCGCCACTGTACGGGAATAATGACTTTCCACAAAATCACTCGGTTTCGGCCGAGGTAGGCAAAAAGTCGGGAGCTTTGCACTATAAGCGCCGCCTGAAAGTCAGGAGACCTACCCGGAACAGTCAGATTCTCCTTTGCCATAGTTTGTGAGGCATTGTTCAAGTTGAAGTCGATCTCTGCGGCCGTGGCAGCCAGCACAAGACTTTCCCATTTGCTCTTGATATTTTTTCTTCTTGGATCAAGATATTCATGGTCGGCTACCGGGGGCAGCATCTCCGGCTTCATAGCCGATCCTTCCGGCGCGGCTATTCTGGGAGCTTCTCTTAGCCTCATCAACAACGCTCAGCAGACCCCTTATGGAACCGTTTCCGATAAGCAGGGTCTTTACTCGTTCCCGAATCTACCGGTCGGTCACTACTCCCTCACCATTGCTGCGAACGGGTTTGCCACCCAACGCAAGCTCAACCTCACTGTCGACAGCGATTCTGCTATTCGAGTCGATGTCACTCTCCAAATTGCTACCGGGGGCGACACAGTCACCGTCTCCAGCGAGAGCGGATCCCGAGTGGACACCGTCGCCACCCACCTTGGTGAGGTAGTCTCAGCGGATCAGATGACCGCCATTCCGCTTAATGGGCGCAGTTATACCGATCTGCTGGCGATCCAGCCGGGGGTCGCTCCGCTCTCCACGTTGCTGCCAAGTTCCGTCATCATGGCTGGCGTCACAGGCAGTATCGATCCCTCAGGCGACGCCAACCCCGGGAATCTCTCGATTAACGGTCAACGCGAATCCTCCAATGGATTCCTCGTCAACGGCATCGATGTTCAGGAGCACATGAATGGGGGGACTTCGATCCTTCCCAACCTCGACTCCATCGAGCAGTTCCGTGTTCTCACCAACAACTTGGATCCCGAGTACGGCAATTACAACGGCGGGATGATTACTGTGGTAAGCAAATCCGGAAGCAATGCATTTCACGGCAACGCTTTCGAGTTCTTTCGTAATACCGCGCTTGATGCCCGCGGCTACTTCGATCCCACACGAGCGGCTTTTAACCAGAACCAGTTCGGTGGAACCATTGGTGGTCCGGTCAAACACGACAAAGCTTTCTTCTTTGCCGACTACCAGGGCACCCGCACTACTCAGGGTGTGCCTACGGGCAACATCTCGGTGCCCACGCTTGCGGAGCGCGCCGGTGACCTCTCCGCGGATGCTGCCTCATTTCAAACCACGGCAACCACATCCGGCGGCCAGATAGTGGCTGTCCCAACCACGGTCAGCGGCCCCTACTTCGCGTCTCAGATACTTTCTACCGGGTTGGATTACCCTGTAACGGCGGGCGAACCGTACTACTATGCTCAGGGAGAAGCTCAAGCGGGGAATCCCGGTGCGACCTATTTGAGCAACTGTACCTCCACAACTCAGTGTGTCTTTCCAAACCTGACCATCCCAAAGAACTTGTGGTCCGCTCCTGCGCGGTATCTCCTGCAATATATCCCTTCTCCCAACGTAGGTATCCGCCAGTTCTCCACCTCTGCCAACTCCGAGACCGTGCGAGACGATAAGGGTTCAGTCCGGTTCGACGCCAATACCCGGCTGGGCCAGCTTTCGGCTTACTACTTCGTGGACGATTACGCCCTCGACAATCCCTATCCGGGTTCTGTTGCCGGTGCCAGTATCCCCGGCTTCGATGCTTTATATCTGGGCCGGGCGCAGTTGTTTTCGCTCGGCGACACCAGGGTGATCGGTGCTAATACCGTGAACGAACTGCACCTGGGCTACCTTCGTAATGCCAATGTCATCGGACAGCCGCACGGCGGTCTTGGCGTTAGCTTGGCCGCCCAAGGCTTCTCAACCGGACCGGATGGCATCTACGTGCAGGCACCGCAGTTCGAGGGGGTGGAAAACATCACCTTCCCCACTTTTGTCATGGGTGTTCCCATCACCAACATGACTCAGGTCAACAACACTCTCTATCTCAGCGACAGCCTCTCGCGGACCATCCGCTCTCATACCCTGAAAATCGGCGGGCAGTTCCACATCGACCAGGTCAACGAGCATCCCAACGCCACCTTCAATGGTACGTTCAATATCGATGGGACCGAGACCGGTTCGCCTTATGCGGATTTCCTTCTCGGTACAACCAGCAATTTCACTCAATCGTCGGGCCAGCCCTTCTATCTGCGTAACCGCTACCTTGGCTTCAATGCGCAGGATAATTGGCGCGTGAACAGCCAACTCACAATCAACTCGGGCTTGCGCTGGGACATCATCATGCCCTGGTGGGAAAAATATGATCAGCTTCAGACTTGGGTTGCGGGGGCACAATCAACGCTCTATCCCGGGGCGCCTGCGGGGCTGCTCGTTGCCGGCGATCCCGGCGTACCACGTACGATCGCTCCTACGGGTTATAAGAATTTTGCACCCCGGATCGGCCTTGCGTATGCGCCGGCATTCTCTGACGGGGTCGGCAAGACGATCTTTGGTGGAAGTGGCCAGAGCAGCGTCCGAGCCAGTTATGGGATCTTCTACACCGCCTTTCCTGGCCTTGCAGCCGGCATCATGTATGCCGTGCCGCCTTTCGGCTACAACTACCTTAGCCCTGGACCTCCGTTGCTGGCGACACCCTTTATTACTGCTGCTACCGGCACCGACAACGGCCAGCGATTTCCCTTTCCATTTCCATCGCACGATGTTTCAACCAACAATCCGGATAACTCGATTAACTGGGCAAACTTCACTCCAATCTCCGCCGACCCGTTTTTCAACCAGCGTGATCGCGTACCTTACGTGAACAACTTCATGCTGTCTTTGCAGCGCCAGTTGACTAACTCCACTCTCTTAACGGTCAGTTACGTCGGCAACCAGGGACATCGCGAACTCGCGCTCGTCTCCGTCAACCCCGGCAACCCCGCTCTCTGTCTCAGTCTCGCAAGCGTCGGTTGCGGCCCTTTTGGAGAAGACACGACCTACACCGGCACAAGCGGTCGGGTCTTTCGGGGTACGCGCGTCGGACAAGGGCCCAATTATGGTGAAAACACATCGGACAGCTCCATCGCGAACTCGAACTACAACGCACTCGAGACCACGCTACGCAGCTACCGCCATGCCTCTCAGTTTTTGCTCAGTTACACCTATGCCAAGTCCATCGACCAGGGCTCTAATCTTGGCGAACAACTCAACCCGATCCATGCCCGCCAGAGCCGGACAATCTCCGCTTGGGATCTAAAGCACAACTTCGTCGCCAGCTACACCCTTGCATTGCCTGTCGACCGCTTCCGAGGACCAGCTGCGCTTTCGCACGATTGGAGTATTTCCGGAACAACCCGCTTTGCCACCGGTTTCCCGGTTACCCTGTTCGACAACTCGGATAATTCACTGCTCGGCACCCTGGGTAATGGGGCCAATAATTATCTGCTCGATACTCCGCAATACATTCCGGGACCATTACGCATCAACACTAACGGGCGCAATGGAAAGCCAGCATTCAATACCGCACTGTTTCCGGAAGAGACCGTCGGGCAGTTGGGCAATGCGAAACGCCGCATGTTCTATGGCCCCGGCATAGAGAACTTCGACCTGACGCTTCAAAAAACCATTCGCCTCCGTGACGCAAGGTCGTTGGTCTTCCGTCTCGAAGGTTTCAACGCATTCAACCATACCCAGTTCTATGGTCCAGCAGCAGTCGATGGGCAGATAGAAGATCCGAGTTTTGGCAACATCGACAATGCCGCAGCGCCTCGACTAGTACAGCTTGCTGCTAAATTTATGTTCTGAAATTGAAAGCAAGCGCAGCAAAAGGCCAGAGATCACCCGGTCACCCGTTTACCGCTACGGGCGCATCGGATAAATGTAAATCGTTACGAGGTTCCCAAAGTGGCAGAAGTAGAAAATGTCGCGAGTTGAGGCAAGCTGGAAATGTCGAGGTGCACTAAAGCGGTGAAAAGAAATGGCTCCTCAGGTAGGACTCGAACCTACAACCCTTCGGTTAACAGCCGAATGCTCTGCCATTGAGCTACTGAGGAGTGTTGTGGAGAGGGGCGCGCGAAGCGCGCCCCTCTTGGCCGCAATTCATCATAACATTTGGCGGCGATGGTGAAAACTGCTCTCGTTGGTGGCCATGTCCCTTGCGTACATCGACCTCCACAGGCTTGAAATTGCTTCTTTGCTTTCTGGTACCCTAGGCTGTTCCCGCCGTGTTTCATACTAAGTCTTCGAGGTGCTTCATGTTGGGAGGCTTCCGTTTGATCTGCGTTTTTGCTTCTTTATTTCTGATTGCGGCTGCGGTTTATGCCGCTAATGACGCCAAGACATCTGCCGCGCCCAGCGGGCCTCCGAAGGCGGAGAAGAAACCGATCATCGAGACGATGCATGGCGTGGAGATCACGGACAACTATCGCTGGCTCGAGGATGGCACTTCTCCCGCGACGCAGAAATGGGTTGAGGAAGAGATGACGTACACGCATGCGATGCTCGATCCGCTGCCGGGGCGCGATGCGATCCATAAAAGATTGACGGAGTTGTTGAGCATCGGGAGCATCAGCCAGCCGCAGATTGGCGGGAAATATTATTTCTATACACGGCGCGAGGGCATGCAGAACCAGCCGGTGCTGTATGTACGCGAGGGCAGTGCGGAAGCAAAGGGTACGGGAAAAGATCGCGTGCTGCTGGATGTGAATCAACTGGCGGCGGATGGAACGATTGCGCTCGACTGGTATCAGGCTTCGGAGAATGGGAAGTATCTGGCGTATGGGACTTCGCCGAGCGGGTCGGAGATGAGCACGCTGCACATCATCGAGACGAAGACGGGCAAGACGCTGCCCGATACGATTGAGCGCACGCGGGCTTGCAGCATGGCGTGGATGCTCGATAATTCCGGCTTTTATTACACGCGTTATCCCAAGAAGGGCGATGTGCCGGATGGCCAGGAGATGTATAACAGGCACGTGTTTTATCACGAACTGGGAAGCGATCCGGCGACCGATCCGCTGATTTTTGGGGAGGGCCGCGACCCTGAGGATTGGCCCGCGGTGAATCTCGACAACGATGGCCGATTACTGTTGATCACGGAGCAGGAGGGCTGGACCAAGACCGAGATATTTTTAATGGACCTGAAGCGGGGGACGCCACCCATACGGATCACGACCGGCAAAGATTTTCTTTACAGCGCGACGGCCTACAACGGAAGGCTTTACATCACCACGAATGAAGATGCGCCGCGCTACCGCGTGTTCATGGCGGAGGCCGGCAATTATGAGCGCGACGATTGGAAGGAAATCATTCCGCAGACGGATGCAGTTTTGCAGGGCGCGGCGGTGTGGGGCGGAAAGATATTTGCGCAATATGAACAGAATGCCGCCTCGCAGTTGAAGATTTTCGATATCGATGGAACGAAGTTGAAGGATCTCATGCTTCCCGCGCTGGGCACGGTGTATGGAACGGAGGGGAGGTGGGATCGCGATGAGATTTTTTATGGCTTCCTGTCATTCACGGTGCCGCCGACGGTTTATCGCTATGACTTGAAGACGGGAGCGACCACACAATGGGCGAAGGTGGATGCGCCTTCGATCGATCCGACGGCATATGAAGTGGAGCAGGAGTGGTTCCACTCGAAGGATGGAACGAAGGTCCCGATGTTTGTGGTCTATAAGAAGGGACTGAAGAAGGATGGGCGAAATCCGGCGCTGCTCACGGGTTATGGAGGGTTCAATGTGAGCATGACGCCGAACTTCAGCCGCACAGCTTATTTGTGGATGGAGCACGGCGGGGTTTACGCGGTGGCGAATTTACGCGGCGGGGCGGAGTTTGGCGAGGACTGGCACCGCGCGGGCATGCTGGAGAAAAAGCAGAATGTTTTTGACGACATGATCGCCGCGGCCGAGCATTTGATCGCCGAAAAATATACGGACAAGGATCATCTGGCGGTGCAGGGCGGATCAAATGGCGGGCTGCTGATGGGGGCGATGATCACGCAGCGTCCGGATTTATTTCGCGCGGTGGTGTGCCAGGTACCGCTGCTCGACATGCTGCACTATCAGAATTTTCAAATTGCCAAGCTGTGGGTACCGGAGTATGGCAGCTCGGACAAGCCGGATCAGTTCAAGTGGCTGTATGCGTACTCGCCGTATCACCACGTGAAGGCGGGCGAGGAGTATCCGGCTATTTTGTTTATGACGGCGGATACCGACACGAGAGTTGACCCGATGCACGCTAAGAAGATGGCAGCGGAGATGCAGGATGAGGCTAAGAATGGGGCTAGTAAGACGCGTCCGATATTGTTGCGGATTGAGTCGAAGGCTGGGCATGGCGCGGGGAAACCGGTGACCAAGCAGATTGAGGAGTTTACGGATGTTTATTCGTTTTTGTTTTGGCAGTTGGGGGTGAAGGAGTAAGGGGATTTCGCTACGGCATTGGCTATCGGGGCCGTTTGCGTTTTTCTGCGGGGATCATTCGCGCGGCGAATGATCCCCGCGGTTCCCTATCGATAGCCTTCATTGGCACGACTGGAAGTCGTGCCCTTCCCGGTTTTCATCTGCCGCAGCGCGGGAGGCGCTGCGTCACTTAAAGTCAAAAGCTTCGGGCTGAAGCCCGTCTTGATTTGGGTTTACCTTACGCGGCGCTTAAGCGCCGCTCTTCCACGGTATTACAAGCAGTCGGTGCGACTGCCATGTCACACTTGGGCTTGCATGTAGGCGCGGAGGATGGCGTTGATGCGGGTTTGGTAGCCCGGAGACTGCCGGAACCAGCGCAGCAGATCGGCGTCGAGGCGCATGGTAACGATTTTTTTCGGGGTGGGCAGGACTACTTTTGCGGTCTTCCAAAAGGCTTCGTCTGTGGGATGAGCTTCGGGGTCGGCTTGGATACCCTTGCGGATAGCAGCGGGGCTCATGCGATCGAGCCTTTGCCAGTCGGTGCCGGTTTTTCGGGCGGGGCGGGATGCGGAATTATTTCGCTTCAATACTCCGCCAGTAGTGACGCCTTTCATGGGGCTCCGAGCGCCACGCTGAGATGATGCGCCTTTGGTTATTTTTTCTGTCGGCATAGATGACCGTAATTTCACGTCCGTTCACGACTCCGATGGCATACACGTGATCCTCGCCGTAGTCGAAGCGGTCGTCGAGCCTTTCGACGGTTGGCCCTTCGAAGATTCGAATGGTGTCTTCGAATGCGATTCCATGAAGGTCGAGGTTGCGGCGGTTCTTTTTCTTATCCCAACTGTAGCGCATTTTTTGTATTTACACAATGTAAATACCGATCGAACGTTCGAGATTCAAATCCTCCGATCTTAGATCCTGTTCATTTGAGGAAATGTGATGGGTGAACGGCTTTTGGTTGTGGATATGGGCTGTTTATGGCGTTGCCATCTGGTGAGCGGCATCCTAGGCTAGAGGTATCGGGAAAACATCCGATAACGGCGATTAGTGTGCCGCTAACCGGCGGCGGGAGGTTGCATGTTTGATCAGGAGCGGAGCGGGCAGGTGACCATCATTCCCTGGATGATGGCTGTGGCAGAGGATGAGGAGGCGCGGGCGGGGGAGACGGAAGTGGAATCCGAAGCGGATGGGAGAGATGTCGCAGGCGGCGTTTTTGCTGAAGGCGCAGAGTTTGGGATTTGGGCTGGCGGTGCCGTGGGGCGACAGCGAGAAGTGCGACTTTATAGTTTGGGCGGAACGCGGCGGGAGATTGTTGCGGGTGCAGGTGAAGGCTACAGGACGGTTGAATGGCGGAGGATATGACGTGCAGCCGGTTTACTCGACGCGAGGCGAGGGCAAGAAGGCTTATACGGCGGAAGATATTGATGTGCTGGCAGCGCATGTGGTGATCGAGAGGAGCGGAAAAGATGTCTGGTATTTGCTGCCGGTTGAGGTGGTGACGGGAGTGAAGAATTTGCGGTTGTTT
Source organism: Candidatus Aquilonibacter sp. (assembly GCA_035486715.1). GTDB lineage: Bacteria > Acidobacteriota > Terriglobia > Terriglobales > Acidobacteriaceae > Sulfotelmatobacter. The sequence goes on along the minus strand of DATHMV010000042.1, from coordinate 49,338 downwards.
CCGGGGTTGAAGGGAAGGAATCCGCGGTGGGAGGGATATCGGGAGGCTTGGGAGTGGCTGCGGGAGTGAGTTTGGCGGAGGTTTTTCTCGAATATTTTCATTTCGCGGCGATGTGAGAACTGGGATATCCTAAGTCAAAATCAACAGCAAGAACAAAAGGCAACGGACAGGAGTGTCCGTTCCATACGTGACAGTTTCTCTGGCGTCCCTAACGGGACTAGATTTTCTTATCTGAAGCCTTATTTTGATTTTGCTTGCCTTCATTACCTATTTCACCTATCTACAGATATAAGTTCCAACTCCTACGGAACTATCCTGATTTATTTCACTTGCTAACCTGGGCGAGAGTTTGGCAGCAACAATGCCTCTTTGTCTCGTAGAGTTCCCGGCAATTACTGCCGAGAGGTGTGCATGCTGTATGCGGGGAAACTATGAATGCACGAAGGAGCTTGTTATGGTCAGCCAGCGGTTGAAGAGTATCCACGTTACGAAATGTGGCGTGTTGAAGTGCGCTTTGATGCCTGCGTCGAGAGCTGCGTGCTCGATGTTTGCCGTAATTACCTTTGCGATTTGTTTCTTTGGAGCCGCTGCTTCGGTAGCAGCTACTGCTCCTACTTCGGTTTACTTGCAAACTCCAGCGCTTGCCAGCACGGGAACGACGAATGTAACTTCGCCGGTTCACTTTCAGGCGACGGCCGAGAGCACGTACGGCATTACCGGTTACGCCATCTATGTCGATAACAATGAGGTTTATTTAAGCACGATCACTACGCTGGATACCTGGGTAGTCATCTCCAGCGGTACACATACGGTGCACATCACGGCGTGGGATTCGAATGGTGGATATACGACGATCCCGAGCCAGAACTCGAATTACAGTATTGATGTAACTGGATTTGCGCCGCCGACACCGCCTCCGGCCGCTACTGAAGTGAATGTGGACAATACGTATTCGTGGGCGAAACAATCAGGCGCGGGAAGTTCGTGTTCCACGGGAACGATTGGGACGTGGAGCAGCACGTCCGACCCCAATACCGCGAATGCTCCCGACCCGACCGGCGGACAGCATTTTACCGAAACGAATAGTTGCGGCGAGGAAGATAACAGCCTCTTCGCGTGGAAGGATGATGCCAATAGCAGCAATGCCATTACGAATTTTTTGTGGGACTACTGGTTTTATGTGCCGACCTCGACCGCGCAAACTTCGGTACAGGCTTTCGAGTCGGATTTGTTTTTTGCGGTGGAAGTGAATGACGGGAATGTGCATGAATTTATGTTTGGCTCGCAGTGCTATTACGACGGCACCATGGGCGCTTATTACTGGGAATTTGCATACCCGCAGAGCAATGAGTGGACGGCGTCGAGCGATTCGTGCCAGCCGACGCGGCCGGAATCAGCGACATTGCAGGCTTTTGCGCCGGGGACGTGGCATCACGCCACGGTTTTTTACCAGCGGATGACGCCGAATGGAAGCTCGCCAGCGTACCAGCATATTGTGAGCAGCCCGACGGCGTCGAATGATACGAATACGGAAGGGCAGTTTGGAACGCTCACGATTGACGGCTACACGTATTACCTAGGCGATGTGGTGCAGTCGTCGATTCCGAGTCCGGCATGGTCGCCGGTTTTGGGAGTGCAGCATCAGTTGGATATGCCTGCAAGTTCTTCGGGGCAGACGATTGATGAGTATGTGGATCAGGAGTCGGTGTATGTGTGGTGAGTTGGATTTGGTCGGGCTGAACGCGGACTCGGCGTCTTGAGAATCAAATTCCCCACCCTACTCGCAACTTGCGCGAGTAAGGGTGGGGCACCCGCTTGCACCTCTTGGGCCAACTGCTTAGTTGCGAAATGATGGGGCGGCAGGCATTCTGAATATTAAGATGCCTGAGCTACCGGATATTGCGGCGTACATGAGCGCGCTGGAAGCGCGCATTGTGGGGAAGCGACTGGAACATGTGCGGCTGGGGAGCGCGTTTCTGCTGCGGACGGTGCAGCCTCCGGTGACGAGTGTGGTAGGGCGGGTGGTGCGCGAGCTGCGGCGCATTGGCAAGCGCATTGCGATTGGAGTGGAAGGCGACCTTTGGCTGGTGCTTCATCTGATGATTGCGGGGCGACTGCACTGGCGCGCGAAAGATGCGAAGCTTGGGGGGCGGCAGAATCTGGCGGCATTCGATTTTCCGGATGGCTCTCTGGTTCTGACTGAGGCGGGATCGAAGCGGCGAGCGGCGCTGCACATTATTGCCGGCGAAGAAAATTTGCGGTCGCTGGATGCGGGAGGGATCGATGTCCTCGGCAGCGATCTTGATGCTTTTCGCAAGGTGCTGACGCTGGAGAATCACACGCTCAAGCGAGCGCTGACCGATCCTCGGCTGTTGAGCGGCGTGGGCAACGCGTATTCCGACGAGATTTTGCACGCGGCGAAACTCTCTCCGCTGGCGCAGACGCAAAAACTAAAAGCTGAGGAGTGGGAGCGCCTGTTTGCGGCGGCGCAGGAGACGCTGAAGATTTGGATTGCGCGCCTCGGGGCTGAGGCGAAAGACGGCTTCCCGGAAAAGGTGACGGCATTTCGCAAGGAGATGGCTGTCCATGGAAAGTATGGAGAGCCGTGCCCGCGCTGCGGCGACAAGGTTCTGCGTATTCGCTATGCAGATAAGGAGACGAATTATTGCGCGCGGTGCCAGACGGGTGGGAAAGTTTTGGCGGATCGAAGTCTTTCGCGGTTACTAGGGGCTGACTGGCCGCGAACTTTGGACGAACTGGAGGCGCTGAAGCGGCGATGAGGGTGGGGGCATCCATTAGTGGAGTGAGATTTTCAGTGAGGCTATCAGGCAAATAATTCCAGAAAGGTAATGAATCATGGCGCGGATTTTTATTACGGGATCTTCCGATGGGCTTGGCCGCATGGCGGCGCAACTGTTGGTTAAGCAAGGGCACAAAGTGGTATTACATGCGCGCGGCGAAGAGCGCGGCAAGGATGCGATGGCTGCGGTTCCGGGAGCGGAGACGGTGGTGACCGGCGATCTCTCGAGCATCGCGCAGACGAAGAATGTGGCCGAACGGGTGAATACGCTGGGGCGATTCGATGCCGTGATCCACAATGCGGGCGTGGGATATCAACATCCCCGGCGCATAGCGACGGAGGATGGACTGCCGCAGGAGTTTGCGGTGAATACGCTGGCTCCGTATATTTTGACGGCCCTTATACAGAAGCCGAAGCGGTTGGTGTATTTGAGTTCCGGGCTGCATCAGAACGGAGACGATAGCTTAGAGGATTTAGCGTGGGAAAAGCGTGCCTGGCAGGGACAGCAGGCTTACTCCGATACCAAATTGCATGACGTTATGCTGGCATTTGCGATGGCGCGACGCTGGCCGGGTGTTTTATCGAATGCGCTTGAGCCGGGCTGGGTGGCAACCAAGATGGGAGGCGCGGGCGCTCCCGATGATTTGGAAGAAGGATACCGCACACAAGCCTGGCTGGCAGTGAGCGATGACGCCGCGGCGAAGGTTACGGGCGAATACTTTTTTCACATGAAGCTACGCAAGCCGCATCCGGCGGCGCGGGATCAGGAAAAGCAGGAGGAGTTGATTGCCGCTTGCGAAGGATTTTCCGGGGTTAAGCTGCCGTAGAACAATCGACCGGGGGCGGCGCGAAGGATTCAAGCGACGATTTAAGTTTGGGCTTAACTTCATTTCTTCGCTACATCGATCGAGCAGGGATTGCGGATTGCCTGTACTTCTTCCGGCGTCCATCCCTGCTCTCGCAGCTTGCGGATGCTTAGGGAATCGTGGCGCTTGGCCAGCCGAATTCCATTTTCATCGCGCAGCAAGTCGCAGTGATAATACTGCGGCGGGGTGAATCCTAGCGCGCGGAATAGAAGAAGCTGCCGGGCGGTCGATTTCAGAAGATCCGCGCCGCGGACCACTTCGGTGATGCGCATGGCGGCATCGTCCACGACTACGGCCAACTGATAGGCAGGAACGTCGTCGCGGCGCCAGACGATGAAGTCGCCGAAATCGCGCCCGGCGGTCATGCGCTGTGGGCCGAGATGCTGGTCTGTAAAGGTGATTTCTTCACCGTCAGGGATGCGAAAGCGCCAGTTTGCTTTTGTGGACGATACCGGTCGGCTTCGCCTTCGCCGGACAGGCGAGGCGCCTGTCGCCACATCTTTCTCTTCTTCAGCCTGATTTTTGTCTTTATCTTCATCGGGACTTAACGGGCGGCAGGTGCCCGGGTAAATTGGCTCGTCATCCAGATCATTGGGCGCGCTTGCCGATTGGGCTACTTCTTTGCGGGAGCAGGTGCAGGGATAAATGAATCCGTGCTCGCGCAAGATATTCCAGGCGTTGCGATAGTGATCTCGCCGTTCGCTTTGCGAGTAGGGCGCGAAGGGACCGCCGCAATCCGGACCTTCCTGCCAGGTAATGCCCAGCCAGCGCAGATCTTGGAACATGGCATCGACGAATTCCGCGCGGCAGCGAGAGGCATCGAGATCTTCGTTGCGGAGAATCAGTTGCCCGTGGTGCTCACGAGCGCGTTGGGCTGCGGTCCAGAAGGTGCGGGCGTGGCCGAGATGGAGCAGGCCGGTTGGCGAGGGTGCGAGGCGGCCACGGTAGGGATGGGGATTGGAGGTTGGTGACAAAGCGGAAGGTTCCTCGAAATGCGCGAGTGTTACCTCTTAACTTTTTCCACTCGGACGGAATTGGAGGTGGCCTTTTCCCTTTTAAACACGATCTGCGGAGGGGTCTTCACTTCACTTTGCGCCGGTGTCATCTGGACCATCGAGCGGCTGCCTACGTGCACGAAGCTCAATTCGCGCGCGGCGAGCAGGGCGTTCACCGCATCCTTTACTCGCGAGCGCGCTACAAATTTTCCGAAGAATGATTCCAGCTCGGACGGTTCGGCTGCTACTACGCAATCGAGATATTTCGAGAGCAGAGCCGTGAGCGCCTCCGGCACCGACAATCCCACGCCTTGCTTCACCGCATCCGGCGCCCAGCGGTAAAGCACATCCCAGAACGAGCCCTCGCTTGGGTTGTAATCGACGCGCGTAATGCGCAGCTTTGCCAGCAACTCGCTCAAAGCCTTATCGAGCGCGGGCAGGGAAACGCTGCCGCCCAAGGCTTCCTGCAACTTTTCCTTCGAGATCGGGCCGTCGCGCTGAATTAACTCAAAGGCATCGCAGGCCAGCGCCGAATAGGGAGATCGCGACCCGGCGCGCGGCGCCAGCTTGGGGTTGCGCTCGCCCACCAGGGCATAGAAAAAAGGAAAGACCGAAGCCGCTACCAGAAAGGCATTGTTCTCCTCGAACAAATTCGCCTCATAGATGGAACGCTCGCGCAGCAGGCGCACCATCAAGTCCGTGGCTTCGGCCGCGCGCGGATCGGAGTAGGCATGCTGCCAAGTGGGCAGGCGGTCGTCGGCTCCCACAAAAGCGCCGATGAAAGTGGGCACGGGCATGGTTGGCCGCAGCGGAAACATCAGGCAGAATCCGACTTCTTCGACGAAGGTGCGCGCCTGCTCGATGGTCCGGATGGGCTTGCCATCGAGACGCCATTTTTCGTGGCGGAGTTGCTGGAGTTCCTGGTCGGTCATTAATGATTGGAAATCAGCAATTAGCATTTGGCATTTGGCCAACAATGGTGCGTGCACGAAACCAGAAAGGCTAAATGCTAAGTGCCAAGTACTAACTGCCTGCTTTTCAGATTCTCTTGAACGCCCGCTGAATCTCCTTTACAGAATACCGCAGTACCACCGGTCTGCCGTGCGGACAGGCCATGGGGTGCTGGGTTTTTGCCAGTTCGCCGAGCAGCCACTCCATTTTATTTTGCTCCAGCGGCATGTTGACTTTAATCGCCGCATGGCAGGCGATGGAGGCGGCGATGCGGCTGCGGATTTTTTCGAGATTCAGCGACTGCTCTTCGCGGGAAATCTGGTCGAGCAACTCATGCAGCATTTTTTCGACTGCGGCCGCGTCAACTCCCGCGGGTGCGACTTTTACAGCTACGCTGCGCGCGCCGAAGGGTTCGGCTTCGAATCCGTTATGCTGCAACTCGTCGGCAATCTCGGCAAACACCGGCTGCTGCGCGGGAGACAACTCCAGCACGATGGGCATGAGCAGGCGTTGGCTTTCTACTTTTTGCGCGGCGCGCTGCTGCAGGATGCGCTCGAACAGCACGCGCTCGTGCGCCACATGCTGATCGACGATCCACAAGCCATCTTCATTCACGGCGAGAATGAACGAATTGCGAATTTGTCCCAGCGGGCGCAGAGTGGAAAGAGCGGCCAGCGTGGGCTCGCCTTCGTTTACATCGAGCGCGGGGGCGCAGCCGTCATCCGGAATTGCGGGGTTGATGATTCCGCGTTCGGCAATTTTTTCAGGTGCGCGCGATTCCAATGCTCGGGCCACGGGAATGGCGGCATTTGCCTCGACGGCGATTCCGCCATCGAACTGAAAGCGGGCGGAGGCCGGCGGTATAACCGGCGCTTGCAAAGCAAAACCTGCGCCGCTTGCAGGGTCGTACAAAGGCCTCGGCGCAATCCTTGATTCCGGGGCCAGATCGGAAACCGACTCCCACTCGCGCGCGCCCGGCGTCAGACCTGGACTGGCCGTGGCATGGGCGCGAATTTCCGTGGTGAATTGCGGCGCGGGACGTGCCTTCATCAGCGCGGCGCGGACCGTGTCGCGTACAAAATCGTGCATCACGGTTGATTGACGAAAGCGGACTTCGGTCTTCGAGGGATGAACGTTGACGTCCACTTCGCCCGGCGGCATTTCCAGAAACAGCAGCACCACCGGGAATACCGTGGGCGGAATGATATTGCGGTAGGCCTCGGTCAGCCCGTGCTGGACAAGGCGGTCGCGAATCAGGCGTCCGTTGACGAATACATAGATCGAGTTGCGGTTGAGCTTTTGAATTTCGGGCTTGGAGACGAAGCCGTGCAGGCGCATCTCGCCGGGATTCACCGGTTCGTCCGCTTCGTCACTTACTTCGCGACGCCAGGGCGGAGGCTGCGGCAGGCCAACGCGCTCGAGCGGTTGCACCGCCGCGACTGGGATCAACTGATCGAGCGTCTCCTTGCCGAAGACCTGATAGACGCGCTCGCTGTATCCCGCGACGGGAGGCGCGACCAGCATGGCATTGGTCATGGAATGCAACTCGAAATGCTTTTCGGGATGCGCCAGTGCGTAGTGCGTGACCAGCGAGGCGATGTGCGAGAGTTCGGTCGACTCGGCTTTGAGAAATTTCTTTCGCGCGGGAGTATTAAAGAAGAGATCGCGGACGGTGATCGATGTGCCCTGCGGAAGTCCGGCTTCTTCGACGCGCGCCATCTTGCCGCCGTTGATCTCGATGATGGTTCCGGAGGCAGGACCATCTGAAACTTCCGTCGCGCAGGTTTCCAGCCTTAACCGCGACACTGAGGCAATGGAAGGCAGCGCTTCGCCGCGGAAGCCGAGTGTGGCTACGCTGAGCAAATCTTCCGCGTCTTTGATCTTCGAGGTCGCATGACGCTCGAAGGCCAGCATGGCGTCGTCGCGGACCATGCCGCATCCGTTGTCAGTGATCTGGATCAGTTTCTTGCCGCCCGCTTCCACGGTGATCTTGATGCGGGTCGCGCCGGCGTCGAGCGCGTTTTCCAGCAGTTCTTTCATTACTGAGGCAGGCCTCTCCACGACCTCGCCAGCGGCGATCTTGTTGGCGACTTGCTCGGAGAGTACGTGGATGCGGCCCATGCGGTTCCCGGTTCCCAGTTGTTGAGGATAGGCCAGTTTCGCAGATGGCGATGGGGAAGGCAAAGGGTGCGGTTGTACGAAGGGGTCGATTGGGATTTGCCGGACGTTCTTTCGCTCCTTTGGAGCTTTACCGTTTTTCTTAATTCCTACCCACGGCTTACGCCGTGGGCTGTAGTCTTCCGCCGCTTCGCGGCTGGGACCACACCCGCGCCACGTTCACCCGCGGAAAGCGGCCGCGTTCTCTTGAATCCACTGATCGAGCGTGATTGGCTTGCGTCCTAGAATGTGCTCTACATTATCGGTGACGCTGGCGAGACGGCCTTCGCGAATCGCTCGCCATAGTGCGACGTGGGCTTCGGTGTCTTCTGCCGGGGCGCCGGTGGCGCCGGCGTATCGTTGGCCGGCTTCTTCATCGGAGATCGGTTGGAAGGTGAGTTGCTTTCCGATTGCTGCTCCGATTTTCCCTGTCACTTCGGCAAAGGTTATTGCTTCCGGTCCGGTGATCGGCAGGGATTTGCCGTCATACTTGCATGAGGTTAAAGCTTCTGTTGCGACGGCGGCGATATCCTGGGTGTGAATAAAAGCTCTTCTGCCATCGCCCGTGGAGGAGCGCACTACGCCTTCGCTTTTGATGGAGCGCGCCCAGGCCAGCAGGTTCGACATGAAGCCGGTGGGTTGCACAAACGTAAAACAGATTCCACTGGCGCGAATCGCCGTTTCGCCGCGCTCATGCCACGCGCCGATGGCCAAGCCTTGTCTTACATCGAGCGAAGAAAGTTTTACCAGATGCCTTACGCCCGTGGCTTTCGCTGCCTTTGCCGCGGCTTCATCACGGGCTGGAATCTGCGGGCCGCTGTTGAGCAGAAAGAATTCTTCGACACCTTCCAGCGCCGCTTGCAAGGTAGCCGAATCTGCCAGATCGCCGCCAAAGATATCGATTTTATCGCCAAAACGCGCTTGCGCTTTTTCCGCGTCGCGCACGTAGATGCGGGGGCGCTCGCCACGCTGGAGTAATTGTTCGACGACTTTCGATCCTATGTCTCCTGTCGCGCCGGTAATGAGATATGTCATGTAGCCTCTTTGCAATCGTAATTTATGTATACGGTTGCTCATAATTTATCCAAGGCTACTATGTGATTTCGCCCTTGTATACTCGCATTGCTAGGGCTTTTAAAGGCCTACTTTCGCAACGAGATATCTTTAATTAACGTGAGTTATGCTCATATTTGTAATAAAATCCTTACAATGGCAGCGAAGTCCACCAGAGCCTCACTCCGGCGACGGCCTCAGCAGCGGCGCGCGCGTGAAACTTTTGACGCCGTGCTTGAGGCTGTCATCCGGCTGCTTAAGCGCGAAGGCCTGCTGGCTATCACAACGAACCGCATCGCCGAGGTTGCCGGAGTCAGCATTGGCTCGGTTTACCAGTACTTTCCTGACAAGCGCGCGATTTTTATCGCTTTGCATCAACGCCACATCGAGCAGATTGACCGGCTGGTTGAGGCCAAGCTTTTTGAACATGCGGCCTCGCCGCTCGATGTGCTGATGCGAGCCATGATCGAGGCGATGGTTGACGCGCACATCCCTGATCCTGAACTTTTTCAGCTGATGTCGACGGAAGTTCCACACCGGGCGGACGGCACAAAGGATTTCGCGACGCGGCTGCATGGCGCGTTCCGACTGGCGATCCAGTCGCGGGCGCATGAATTGAAGAAGGGCCGCGATCTCGACAGGGTTGTGTTCGTCGTCACGAACATGGTGGATGCGCTGTCGCATGGCGCGGCGCTGCGGCGGCCGGCGGGCTTGTCGCTCACCGAGGCGAAAGCGGAGATCACGCGGGCGGTGCTGGCTTATTTGCAGGCGTGAAGCTGGTAGTATTTCTTTGGTGCTTATGCGCTGTTTTTCTTTGGGAGCAAGATGATTCGATCATTTAAGGGCGTTACGCCGACGATTCCCTCTTCTTGTTATGTGGACGACTCCGCGCAGATCATTGGCGATGTTGTGCTGGGTGAACACGTGTCGGTATGGATGAATGCCGTGATTCGCGGTGATGTTTATGCCATCCGCATTGGGGCGCATTCGAATATTCAGGATTGCAGCGTGCTGCATGGGATGAAAAACGTATATGGGGTGACCGTGGGCGAATATGTGACGGTGGGGCATTCGGTTACGCTACACGGATGCGTAATCGAGGATCGATGCCTGATCGGCATGGGCTCGGTGATTTTGAATGGGGCGAAGATCGGCGCGGGATCGATTATCGCGGCGGGGACGTTGATTCCGGAGCGCACCGTGGTTGAGCCGGGTTCGCTGTGGATGGGATCGCCGGGGAAGCTTCGGCGGAAGCTGGAGAAGGGCGAAGAGGAAACGATTATGCGTTACGCCAATAATTATTTGGGGTATACGCAGGATTATTTGCGGGAGCGGTGAAGTTGTTGCTCTTGTCATCCTGAGCGCAGCATCGGTGAGCGACGCGAAGTCGAAGGATCCCTATAGTGCGGCGCTGCTGTCGATAGTCCGTGCTATGGGTGACGTTTGATTTGGAGGGAACTCCTTTCTAGGCCACTGGATGCTTTGAGATGCAAGGGATCCTTCGACTGCGACTTGTCTATCGCTTCGCGAACGACAAGTCTCCGCTCAGGATGACAAGGTTGAGATGACAACGGATGGGAACTAATGATTAAGGCGGTTCGAGGGACGCGAGACTTACTTCCGCCTGACACGGCGCTGTGGAACTATGTCGAGTCGGCAGTACGGGAGGTTTTTCGCGCTTACAACTTTCAGGAGATTCGCACGCCGATTTTTGAATCGACCGAACTGTTTGCGCGCGGCGTGGGCGAAGAGACTGATATTGTCTCGAAGGAAATGTTTACGTGGGAAGATCGCGGGCGCGCTGAGAGCGATAAAGGACAATCGCTCAGTCTTCGTCCGGAGGCGACCGCCGGCATTGTGCGGGCTTACATTGAGCACAAACTTTGGGATCGGGGATTGAACAAGCTTTACTGCATGGGGCCGATGTTCCGGCGGGAGCGTCCGCAGAAAGGGCGCTACCGGCAGTTTTACCAGATCGATGCGGAAGTCATTGGGCCAGCCTCGGCGGGAAGCGATTCTCCGGCGCGCGACGCTGAAGTGCTGGAGATGCTGGCCGCGTTGCTGGACCGCCTGGGAATCAAAAACTGGACGCTTGAATTGAATTCGGTCGGATCTTCGGCTGAGCGGGTGAAGTTCAACGAGGCTCTGCGCGTTGCGCTCGAACCGGTCAAAGACAAGCTGTGCGGCGATTGCCAACGGCGGGCCGTGACCAATCCTCTGCGCGTTCTCGACTGCAAGGTGCCTCAAGATCAGCCGATCATCGATACGCTGCCGCGCATCAGCCAGTTTCTTGAGGAAGACAGCCGAAAGCACTTCGCGGCGGTGCAGGAAATTCTGAAAGCAGTGGGCATCGATTTTCGTGTCAACGACCGACTGGTGCGCGGCCTCGACTACTACACCCGCACCGCGTTCGAATTCACGCACGGTGCTTTGGGGGCGCAGAACGCGATCCTTGGCGGCGGCCGCTATGACGGACTTTCCGAGGCGCTTGGCGGGCCTGCCGCACCGGGCATAGGTTTTGCGATTGGCGAAGACCGGCTGGTGATGTCACTGCAGGAATCGACTCCGGCGGAAAGCGTGCTGAAAAAGCCGGATGTTTACATTGCACCGCTTGGCGCGGGTATGAACGCCGAGGCTGCACGGCTGGCGCGTGAATTGCGCCGCGTCAATGCGGTCGTAGATTTGGGCGACGAAAATTTCCGGTTGAAGAAATCGTTCGAAACGGCGGCGAAAGCGGGCGCGAAATATATTTTGATTGTCGGCGAGAATGAAGTGAAGGCGGGCGCCTTCGCGTTGAAGAATCTCGCGACGGGTGAGCAGGTTTCGGTGCCACGCGGCGAGTTGGCGCAGAGGATTCGGCGTGATGGATAAGCGTTGGAACGAATCGCGACCACGGGGGCTAAGCCCGTTAATCTTGATATGCTAACGCGGCGCTGAAGCGCCGCTCTTCCACGGTAGTGACAGACACTAGTGGCAAGGTAGCGGGAACACAGCCGTGGTATAGAAGTTGTGCAGTAGTGGCGCGGTGGTGGGACACTGAAGCACGCAGTTGTACAAAGTTGAACAGTAATGCACCATAGTTATTCAGGAGTAATTATGGGCAAAACTCACTCCAGCATCGACGACGCTGCCCAGCGATTTATCGAGGCGCAGCACATCTTCTTTGTTGCTTCCGCGCCGCTGGATGCGGCCGGGCATGTGAACATCTCGCCTAAAGGGCTTGATTCGTTTCGCATCCTCGGGCCGAACACTGTTGCGTATCTCGATTTCAACGGCAGCGGGGTTGAGACCATTGCTCACCTTAAGGAAAATGGCCGTATTGTGCTGATGTTCTGCGCCTTCCAGGGACCGCCTAATATCTACCGCCTTTATGGCCACGGCCGGGTGGTCGAGCAGCATGAACTGGAGTTCACGAAGCTGGCACAAAATTTTCCGCCGCATGAGAATGCCCGCTCGATCATCCTGGTGGAAGTCGATCGCGTTACCGATTCGTGCGGTTATGGCGTCCCGCTTTTTCAATACGAGGGCGAACGGCGGCAACTTGAGCTCTGGGCTCACAAGCGCGGCGCGGAAGGACTGAAAGCCTACCGCGAGCAGAAAAACCGGCAGAGCATCGATGGCCTGGCCGGTATCTCAGAGTCCGACAATCAGGAGGTCGTGTGAAAGTTTCTTTCATTTCTTCTGCTGTTTTTGGCGCTCTGCTTTTTGGCGTTGCCGCTTCCAACCCGGTTGCGGCTCAAACTGCGGCGGCGGTCAGAATTCCTACCGCTTTTGAACAAACCGCTATTACCAACGAAAAAAATCTGATCGAAGCCAAGCGGAAGGATGACGGCGCATTCTTCAAGAGCACGCTTGCCGACGATTTTTCGCTGGTTGGCATCGACGGCCAACTGCTGACAGGAGAAGAGGCCGCCGGCGGACTGGGCGACTCCGATCTGGCGGAGCTTTCGCCTTATGACATGAAGGTGGTTGCGCTTGGCGACGCGGGAGCGGTGGTGACTTATGATGCGGTGGTCCGGGAGGCTCCGCAGGAGGATCAAGGCCCACCGCCGCGCTACCAGCATTTCAGCTCGGTGTGGGTGAAGGTGGATGGGCAGTGGAAGCTGAAGTTCCACCAGGCTACGGCTACGCATTGGGGAGATTGGTAGACTGTTCCCTGCCCGATTTGCGATTGACCTTTCGCGCGCTAACGGTAGAATGGCGCTGCCGTCGAATAAGTAGCAAAGAATACCGGAGACAACCATGAAGCCACTTCAAATCATCTTCGCGGCAGTTTTAACATCCTCGGCGGCGCTGGCCCAGATGCAGCCGCCCAAGCCCGGTCCGGAGCTCAAGAAGCTCGATTTCTTCGCGGGAACCTGGACCATCGACGGAACGATGAAGCCCAGTTCCTATGGCCCCGGCGGACCGATCACCGAGAGCGAGAAGTGCGAGTGGATGGAGGGCGGATTCTACCTGGTTTGCCATTCGGACTATAAAAGCTCCATGGGCGGCGGCGTGGGTTTGTCGGTAATGGGATATTCCACCGAGGACAAAGCGTACACCTATCGCGAGTTCAACAGCTTTGGCGAGTTCGACGACTCGCGCGGCACGTTCGACGGCGACACCTGGACCTGGACCAACCAGGAAAAAATGGGCGACATGACCATGAAGGGGCGATTCATTATTAAGGTGACCTCGGTTTCTTCTTACAACTTTAGTTTTGACATGTCGCAGGACGGTACGAAGTGGAACGCCATGATGGATGGGAAGGCTAGCAAGAAATAGTTCCGCAGCGGCTAAACTGTTTGCTGAAATTCACCTTTGCGACCTCAGGGGCTGAAGCCCTCAGCGAAAAGAAAGGCTTTATCGCAGCGCTTAAAGCGCTGCGCCACCCAAAATCGAAGTTTTTCACCAAATTGTGTCAGCCGCAGTCTGCGTCCACTTAACTATCGCCATGCCTGAAACAGTCTGCTGAAAAACTTGTCCGGGCTAGAGAAGGCCAACCTCAGCGGCTGAAGCCGCATTGAATTTAGACGATTTAACGGCACGAGCGGAACTCGTGCCCTTCCCGATCGCTCAAACGTGGCGTCGACGATTTGGCGCTGCTAGCGCCATGCGCCAATGATCAACCCCATCACTACAAACGACACTGTCATGTAACCGCCGTTGATCAGGACGTACTTCCAGGACCGGCGCTCAAACAATGCAATGGTCGCGATGCCCAGCGCGACCCAGCCAAAACCGGCTAGAAAACCGGCGGTCGCACCCCAGACGGCGGTCGTTTTCGGCTCGGCCAGAAATGCCGCGAGATTTGCCGCCATAATCAGCGCGAGAAGAAATGAGAGGCCGAAAATTTTAGCCATATTGCTTTTCGCCAGATCAGCGTCGGTGAGGTTGTTGACGGCCATCCAGGCGCGGCCGAACAAAAATGGGGAATACCAAAGTCCTCCGATCACAAACGTGGAAACAGCGGCGGCCAGCACGGCCAGCCAGTTGATGTGTGGCATGTTTCATCTCCCCAAGCAGAATTTACTACCACCGCAATGCAACACGGCGAAAAGCAATGTATTGTAAAAAATTTCCTGCTGAAAGTTAACCGACGGGGATGTGATGGGGATGGACAGTGCGGTTTTGGTGACAGCCACAGGCGTTGTTTTGACGAACTCATGGAATTCTTGGATGAGGGAGCCTGATCGTAGTATCTAGCAGCCTAAACGAATCATCTGGCTCTAACTTTCCCTGGCTACGGCTGGCGATTTGCGGAAGGCAGGAGGCCAGTCGTCAGAAGAGTTACGGAGCGTAAACTGGTCTCGGCGGGCGGTCCATTTATAATCTTAGATTCGGCGTTGTACCACATTCTTACTGTAAGGACACACACTTTTGCTCGACTTTCTAGGCGACTTACGACGGACTCACATGTGCGGTATTTTGCGTGCCTCCGATGCGGGCAAAAAAGCCGTACTCATGGGATGGGTGAACCGGCGCCGCGATCATGGTAACCTGCTGTTCATCGACCTGCGCGACCGCACCGGCGTGACGCAGATCGTGTTCAACACCGACCGCGATGCCGCTGTCCACAAAAAAGCGGAATCACTGCGCAACGAGTATGTGATTGCGGTCACCGGCACGGTGAAGTTGCGCGACGGCAATACCATCAATCCCAACATGCCTACGGGCGAGGTGGAGCTCGCCGCCGATGAGTTGCGCATTCTGAACGAGTCGAAGCTGCCGCCATTTTTGCCTTCGGATACTGCGCTTACGAATGAAGAGACGCGGCTGAAATATCGCTACATCGATTTGCGGCGCGATGTGATGCAGTTCAACATCGAGACGCGGCATAAGGTCGCCAAGGCGATTCGCGATTATTTGTCGGCACAGGGATTTTTTGAGATTGAAACTCCGTTCATGACACGCTCTACGCCGGAGGGAGCAAGGGATTATCTGGTGCCGAGCCGGGTGCAGCCGGGGACGTTCTACGCGCTGCCGCAGTCGCCGCAGATGTTCAAGCAGATCCTGATGATCTCGGGGTTCGACAGATATTTTCAGATTGTGCGCTGCTTCCGGGATGAAGATTTGCGGGCTGACCGGCAGCCGGAATTCACACAGATTGATCTGGAAATGACTTATCCGCAGCCGGAGAGCGTGTGGGAGGTGGTGGAAGGATTTCTGACTGCGGCTTTCGCTGCGGCGGGAAGTCAGATTAAAACTCCATTTCCGCGCATGGACTATGACGAGGCGATCCGGCTGTATGGAATCGACAAGCCGGATTTGCGTTTGCCCGCGTTTGTGGACGTGAAAGATTGCTTCACTCCGGAAAATTTGAATGATCTGGCAATTAATGCGAATTTGCCGGTGATTGCCATCCGCACACCGAGGGTCGGCGAACTCTCGCGCAAGGAGCGCGACGACATCAAGCCGATGTTCCACTCGAAGGGTGGGGCGCGGGTGTATGAGGACTTCAAGCGGATTGCGAACAAGTTTCCGGATGCGGCCGCGGCGATTGCGAAGAAAACCGGGATGGAGGAGAGCGATTTGATTGTGCTCGTCGCCGGGTCGGCACAATCCGGGCCGCAGACGGCTTTGCCCGCGCATCGCAAGGTTACGCCGCAGGAGTTGGCTATCTATGCGTCGGCTGGATTGCTGCGACTTGCTTTAGCGCAGAAGTATGCCGAGCGACATGGCATCTTTAAAAAGACCGACGATCCCGCTAATGATTATCGCTTCTTATGGGTTACGAATTTTCCAATGTTCGAGTGGGATGAGAACGAGAAGCAGTGGATGGCAGCGCATCATCCGTTTACGTCGCCGCATGAAGGCGATATGAAGCTGCTGGAAGAGGGCGTTGAGTCGGTGAAAGACCCGCAGTCGCCGCTTAGCGCGGTGCGCGCGCTGGCGTATGACGTGGTGCTGAATGGGACTGAGTTGGGATCGGGGTCGATCCGTATTCATCGTCAGGATATTCAGAGCAAGATCTTTCGCGCTCTTGGGATGACTGAAGAGGAAGCGCGGTCACGGTTTGGATTTTTTCTGGAGGCGCTGGAGTATGGCACGCCTCCGCATGGAGGAATTGCGCTGGGGCTGGATCGCATCGTAATGATTTTGGCTGGAGCGGAGAGTTTGCGGGAGGTGATTCCCTTCCCCAAGACTGCGCGGGCCGTGGATTTGATGGTGGATGCACCGACGCCGGTGAGTGAGGGGCAGTTGAGGGAGTTGGGGATTTCTGTAAAAAAACCTCTTTAAGCCGGTTGGGCCGGTTCAAGCATAATGTTTTAGTGTGGCGCGTTTTAGCGCTGCACCATCCAAAAGCATGATTGACAGCTCCTGTCGCCTCTCATAAAATCGCGCTAATTTTTCCCCCCCTATATTTTTTCAATCCAAAGTATTCGAGGAGAGGAGACCAATCCATATGCCTATCAGGCAATCGCATTCGCGCAACCAGTCTTCCGACCCATTCACCAACTTCAACAAAAACCTGCTCAACTATGCGGCTGCCGCCGGAGCCGCGAGTGTTGGAATGCTCGCTCTTGCACAACCCTCCCTAGCGGAAGTTGTTTACACCAAAGCTGACATTCCGATTACCGGAAACACGGGGGTAATTCAGTTCGACATCAACAACGACGGCATTCCGGATTTTGGTATCTCCAATGCCTACGGAACCTGCGAAGCTCCCGCTCGATTGCACAACCATACGCGGCATCCGGAAGGTTGTTCTTTTGGCAGCTTGCGGCTGGTTCCAGCCCAAGCCTCGAATGAAGTCGGCGTCGCCCAAAGCTGTGCGGCCGAATTGCGCGGCGGACTCAAGGTCGGTCCGGCCAAGAATTTTCCGCCAGGAACGTGGGATATGTTTTGGGAAGTTGGCAACGCTACCAGCACCCACAAAGGATGTCCGTGGACCGGCAACAATGGCGGCTATCTCGGACTGAAGTTCGTAGTGGATGGAGAAACGCACTTTGGATGGGCTCGAGTTTCTTTGAAGGGCGGCGTTACCATTACCGGCTACGCTTACGAGACTACCCCGAATAAATCGATTGAAACGGGCGCGACCAGCGGACCTGATGAAAAAGTGGACGCTTCTTCCGAATCACAATTTGATGGCGGTTCGTCATTCACTACACTCGGTCTGTTGGCGCGGGGAGCGTCGGGTTTGCAAATTTGGCGCGACCGGAAGACACGAACTGAAAATTCTCAATAAGACAAAAAGGCGGCACATCGGAGTGCCGCCTTATTAGTGGGTATCTGCGCTATCCTTTTCCCACTCCGGCACTCATTCCAAAAAGAACTTTCTCCATCACAACTTTTTCAAAGCTTCCCATGCTATACAGAATTTGGTTTCCCACTCCGCATGGCTTCCGGTAAAGCTTTGCGAATGACCGCTCTGAGCCTCATCCCAATACGAGGTGGGATTCGATGGCGCGCGCGTCGCTTACTGACAGTCTTATTATTAGCAGCCTGATTTTTTCTTTATTCCTAGCCGCACTCACCGTTCCGCTTGCCGCACAAGATGCCGCTACTGGCGCGATTCGCGGCGCGGTGCTTGATCCGAGCGGCGGGCGCATCGCGCAGGCTTCCATTGTTGCGGTTAACTCCGCTACCGGGGCCCGCTATACCGCAACATCGGACGCCGAAGGACAGTTCTCCATTGATCTGCTGCCGCCCGGCGACTACACGGCACGCGCCGTCGCCGAGAAAATGTCGGCGCAAGTTACACCTACGCTGCATGTGGAAGTCGGCGCGGCCGCGGAGATCGAATTCCGTCTGCCGATTGCCGGGCCGCAGGAAAATGTTACTGTCTCGGGTGAGCCGCAACTGGTAGATACGAAAACTGCCGCCGTCTCGACGCTTATTGACGAACGCGCCATCGCCGATTTGCCGCTCAACGGACGCCGCTTTTCCGATCTCATGCTGCTTTCGCCCGGCGTCACGCAAGATCCGCGCAGCTTAACATCGGCTACCAACGGTGATCTATCTTTCGGCGGGCTGCGCGGATTCCAGAACAGTTTTCTGGTGGATGGAGGCGATTTTAATAACGCCTTTTTTGCGCAGGCCCGGGGGCTTTATCGCGCGCCTTATCAGTTTTCGAATGAGGTCGTGCAGGAGTTCCGCGTCTCTACCAACTCTTATGGGGCTGAACTTGGACGGGCTGGAGGAGCTGTGGTCAATGTCGTAACCAAATCAGGGTCCAATCACTGGCATGGCACGGGGCTTTATTACATTCGTGACAGCAGCTTCGGAGCCGCCGATCCGTTCCTGCCATTCAAGCCGCACAGCCGCCAACAGCAGGGCGGAGCCACACTGGGCGGCCCCATCAAGAAAAATAAGATTTTTTTCTTTGGGGGATTCGACCAACATTTCTTCCACGTGCCGAATGTAGTTGAATTTCTCGACGGCTCCATGCAGGTGGTTCCGCAAGCCGGAACCGGGCCTTACACTCCCGGCGACTACGAAGCCAGCGATCAAGCTTTAGTTTTTGCCGCTGCGGCGCAGCTCACTTCGCTGGCGGGCGCGTTTCCTGCCGCGCAAATCGGCAATGCATCGTATGCAAAGCTCGATATCAATCTCACCCCGCGCAATCAACTGGCCCTGCGCTACAACGCTTCGCGCTACTGGGGGTCGAACAATGTATTCCTCGATCCCGCCAGCCCCATCACTTACGACTCCATCACTGATAATGGAGAGGAAACCGTTTCCACCGATACCGGCTCGTTGACGCTTACGTCGGGCCTTAGCCCGCGCTTTATCAGCCATCTGCGCGCTCAGTTCTCCCGTGATTTGCGCCAGTCGTATACCAACACCAATGACACGCTGATTAAAGTCACGGACATTATGGATGGCATTGGACGCTCCGATCAGCTGCCGCGCGCTACGCGCGAACACCGGGCGCAACTCGCTGAAACGCTCAGTTACGATACCAGCCGGCATTCGTTCAAATTCGGCGGCGATTCGCTGGTGACATGGATTTACGACTTTTTTCCCAGCCAGCAGAGCGGCGAATATATTTTCGACGAGATCAAAGTGAACCCATTTACTTTCGAGCCGCAGGAAGCCGGATTGCCGCTTACTCCGCTGCGCGCCTACGCTCACACCGTGCCGCACTACTATTTGCAGAATTTCGGACCATCTTCGACCAACCCGAATAGCAATGATTATGCCGCCTTCGCGCAGGACACGATTCGCGCAACAAATCATCTGGCGCTGAACCTGGGTGTGCGCTGGGATCTGCAAACCTTTACCACAGCCGGACTGATTTCCAATCCTTTATTCCCCCCCTCGGGCAGAGTTCCTTATAACCCGCGCAACTTTGCGCCGCGCGCCGGACTGGCTTATTCATTGGGTAAGACTCATCCATTTGTGGTTCGCGCCGGATATGGAATTTTCTATGTCCGCATCCCGCAGATTTATAACTCGGCCATTGCCAGCGAAAACGGCATCACCGACGCTCAACTGTTTCTCAACAATACGAATTATTACGACCACCAAGTGTTTCCGACGTATCCCAACCCGCTGGTTCCTTGTGCGCTGACCGGCGCGTCCTGCAATCTCCCTACCGGATTCACACAAGGCGTCACGAACGATGTGTCCGCCTTCGCGCCGAACTTCATTACGCCGCGGGTGCAGCAGACCAGCCTAACCCTCGAACGGGAAGTTGCCGGCCATACCACTGTTGCTATCTCTTATCTCTACGTGCATGGCGAGCATCTAATCCGCGCCCTCGACGTAAATCTTCCGCAGCCGGTCGCGGTGAACTATCCGCTTTTCGATTCCACCGGAACGATATTTGAGAACGGCTTTTACTCGATCGATTCGTTCGCTACGTGGCAGTTCACGCAATCGCTGACTTGCCCCTTCCCGCCGTGCATCAATCCACTGGGGCGTCCGATCGCACAGCTAGGATCGATCGACGAATTTCAAAGCGCTGCGTCGAGCGTATATAACGGCGCTACTATTTCCATCAACCGCCGGGTCTCACATGGCTCGTATCTTCGGCTTTCTTATACTTACGCCCGCGCCATTGATGACGGCCAAGACGCCCTGGTCGCCGGCGAACCGGCCACGGTGCAGAATTCGTATGATCCCAATGCTGAGCGCGGCCCCAGCGTTACCGACCAGCGCAACCGCGTGGTGGCTGCGGTTTCCATCGAGCCGCGTCCGTTCCATCGCGAACATCAGTTTCTTGGCGACATCTTCAACGACTGGAAAATTTCCAGCATAGTAACGGCAGGCAGTGGGAGGCCTGTCAACGCAACGGTTGACGGCGATCCTAATCAGGACGGCAATTACGATAACGACCGACTCCCAGGGTACAGCCGCAACGCATTTACCGGACCCGACTACGCTTCCATCGACCTTCGTCTTGTGCGCAAAATTCACGTTGGCCATGGCTATCGCCTGGAGTTTACCGCCGATTCTTTTAACCTCTTTAATAGAGACAACCAGCGCGTCGTTATTACCAGCGATGGCCTCACCGCCGAAGCCACCACGTTCACGCCGTATAGCGTGTATGTGAATGGAGTTCCGTATCCGGGCTACTACCAGCAGCCGCAGGATTTCCTAAAACCCACGGCGGCATTTGCGCCACGGCAAGTTCAACTGGGCCTTAAATTTATTTTCTGAATCGTAAGCGCATATGCAGCTTTCTTGGTAATGCCTCAATTTCAAAGTGAGGCACTACCGCTTTCTTCATCCCCTTGACTTCCAGTCAAATCCTTGTAATAACTATTCGGGCCTAGTAAGGGCTATTCGTTCCTACCCGGACGGGTTTGGGGGTGTGTCTGTTTGGCGGAAATTCGGCTGCAAGAGGGAGAATCCCTCGAGAACGCTCTGCGCCGCTTTAAGCGCAAAGTGCAGCAGGAAGATATTATCAAAGAGGTCAAACGCCACTCGTTTTACCTGAAACCCGGTGAGAAGAAACGCGTGAAGGCCGCTCTTGCCCGCAAGCGCGCCCGCAAAAAGGTGCGTAAGGAGCAGGACTAAATTTTACAAAAATTGTAGAAACTTTACGTTTCTGCCAGTGTTATGTTGTAGGGGTTGTCCTGTTCCCGGGACAACCCTGCTTGATCCGACCCCCACCGGTGAGAGTTGCAGTTGGGATGTTCGTAGTTGGTTTTCATTTCGGCATTACACAAGAAAGCTGTATCCACATGCCGTCCAAGGCGTGTGGCGGGCCGAGTCCAGGGGCAGTTTGAGGGGGATGTAAAACCTGTTTTTGTTCGCGTCAACGCCTTCCCCGCGTACGACACGCGCCAAACAGGTAAAAGGGAGCAGCAGTTTGTCATCCTGAGGAAGCGTATGCGGCCGAAGGATTTGGCAAGCCGCGGCGAAGGTTTGCGTTGGCTGTAATGCATCCATCGTGCGATCGGGCTAGCCGGAAAACTGCCAACTCCCAAATGGGAGCCATCCTCAATGGAATTTCAGGACAAGGTACTGACCTGTATCGACTGTAGTGCAAGCTTCGTTTTTACGGCCGGGGAACAACTTTTTTTCCACGACAAGCAGTTTAAGAACGAGCCCAAACGCTGTAAGGCCTGCAAGTCCAAACGTGTGGCCGTGCTCAACACGCCGCAAGCGCCCAACAATAATCGCGGGCGCCAATATTCCCGCGTGGAAACGCGAGCCACCTGCTCGCAGTGCGGCAAGGAGACGACGGTCCCCTTCCGCCCCACACAAGGCCGCCCTGTTCTGTGCCGGGAATGCTTCACGCAGAAGAGAGATATAGCGACGGCCTAACCAATGGCCGACCAGTAGCGGACCGATTGTCCTGAACCGCAGCGCGCGGGCCAAGGTGTGCGCGGAATCCGCCACATGCGCTACGATGGTTGCGTGCCCACCTATCACGTGGAAAATTTCGGGTGCCGCGCCACGCAAGCGGATGGAGCCGCAATCGAGCGCGAGTTCGAGGCGAGAGGGTTAGCGCATGCATCAGCAGCGCAGGCGGACTTGGTCCTGCTGAATACCTGCACCGTAACCGCTTCGGCCGATCAGGATGCGCGGGCGGCGATTCGCCGCATGAGGCGGCAGAATCCGCTGGCGAAAATCATCGTTACGGGATGCTACGCGCAACGCGCGCCGGAAGAAATTGCCGCGCTGCCGGGCGTGGCTGCCGTTATCGGAAATTCGCACAAACATCAAATTGCGGAAATTGCGCTCCCGATCATTTCGAGCGCGTGGCCGAGCACGGCTTTGCACGGGCGTGCGCAGCCGGAGAGTGCTTTCAGCGGTGAGGGATTCGGATTTGTTCCACTCGCTTCTCTCAGCGTCGAAGCCAAGCCTGCACTGTTTGTTTCCGACATCTTCGCCCATACGGAACTGCTCGCCGCGCCGGTTTTCGAATCCGGCGAGCATGCGGAACATGCGCGCACCCGCCCCAACCTCAAAGTGCAAGATGGATGCGACAACCGCTGCTCCTTCTGCGTGATCCCCAGCGTGCGGGGGCAAAGCCGGTCTTTGCCTTTGCCGCGAGTGATCGAGGAAGTACAGGCGTTGGTGGCTG
Source organism: Candidatus Aquilonibacter sp. (assembly GCA_035486715.1). Taxonomy (GTDB): domain Bacteria; phylum Acidobacteriota; class Terriglobia; order Terriglobales; family Acidobacteriaceae; genus Sulfotelmatobacter. Next base: position 26,547 of record DATHMV010000042.1, on the reverse strand, counting down.
CGGGCTATCGGGAAATTGTAATCAGCGGGATCAATCTTGGCCGCTGGGGGCGGGATCTGGACCGGGATGCAAATTTCGAATTGCTGCTCCACGCAATTCTTGGGGAAACCGAGATCGAAAAAATTCGCATCTCCTCGGTTGAGCCGATGGATTGGAGCGACGAACTGATTGCGCTGGTTGCGTGCTCGCCGCGCATTGCCCGGCATGCGCATGTTCCTCTGCAATCGGGCAACGATGCCTTGCTCCGGCGCATGCACCGCAAATATCGACCCTGGCACTATCGCGAGAAGATCGAAAAAATTCGCGCGGCCATGCCCACTGCGGCTATTGGCGCCGATGTGATGGTTGGATTTCCGGGGGAGACGGATGCGGAATTTGAGTCCACGCGCCGCTTCGTCGCGGAACTTCCTTTCACTTATCTGCACGTCTTCACATTCTCTGCCCGGCCCGGCACGCCGGCCGCGATGATGCCTAATCAAGTTCCGGTTCGTATTGCGCGCGAACGAAATAAAATTCTGCGCGATCTTGCCTCCGGAAAAAAACTGGCCTTTATGCGTAGCTTCATCGGCAAAACGGTGGATGCCATCACGCTCGGCTCGTCGCGAGAAGTGGAAGGCATTGCCGTTTCCACTGGAACTCGATTCACCGAAGCTCTTACCGACAATTATCAAAAACTCTTTTTAAAGGGACATCATGCAGCCAACCAATGGCGCATGACTCAAATTGAGAATGTGATCGATGACGCCTTCCTCGCATCAGCTATTCAAGCTGACATCTGAAACTTAGGACGCTCCCATGTGTTTATAGTCATGTGAATTGCGAAATATTGCTTTCGCGCACCGTATCAAAGGTGAAGCGCTACAGGCTTTACCTTAGAAAATGGTTTGCGTCGCGCTGATAGGATATTTCGGTTTGCAAGCAGCAAGAGTTTTGCCGATCTGTCCGCGCAGCCCGCAGCAGTCCCTGCAGCACCGGGTAAGCGAAGGATAATCGGGCACGAGGAAACACCATGCGTATGACACGTTCCATTCGCACCCTATTGTTTGCCCTTGCCGTTTTCACCCTTTCTCTAACGGCATCCGCTCAAATCCGTATTACGGTGGGCTTTGGTCCGCCGGCGATACCTGTTTATGAACAGCCGCTCTGCCCCGGCGACGGCTATCTATGGACTCCTGGCTATTGGGGCTGGGACACGGACGACCAGGATTATTACTGGGTACCGGGCACATGGGTGCTCGCGCCCGACTTTGGGTATCTCTGGACTCCACCGTGGTGGGGATGGGACGGCGGAGTATTTCTATTCCATGATGGCTTCTGGGGGCCGCATATCGGCTTCTATGGCGGAATCAACTACGGCTTCGGCTACTTCGGCGACGGTTTTGTTGGGGGACGGTGGCAGGACGGCCACTTCTTTTATAACCGGGAATTTGCCAACATCAACGTGGTCAACATCCACAACGTCTATAACGAGCATGTCACCATCGTCAACAACAGCCATGTAAGCTTCAACGGCGGCGAGGGTGGACTCACAGCGCGGGCGACGGCGGCGGATGAAGCGGCGGATCGAGATCATCACATCGGTCCCATTGCGGCGCAGAATGAGCACATTCAGGCGGCACGCGCGAACCGCGACCTGCGGGCTTCCGTCAATCAAGGGCGGCCGTCGATCGCTGCGACGGCTCGTCCCGGTGACTTCCACGGCTCGGTTGTGGCAGCGCGTGAAGCCGGAGGCGAATATCATCCTCCCGCGAATCGAGGCGGAGCCGAATCGCACCCCGAGAATGGTGGACATGCGGCCGTTCACCCCAACGACTTGCCGGCTGCGGAGCGCCCTGCCGCGCCAAACACCGGCAATCCTAAACTTGACCAGAAGTATCAGAAACAGCAGCAGAAGCTGATGAACCAGCAGACCAAAGAGCGTGTAAAACTGCAGCAGCAACAAGATAAAGAACATGCGCAGCTAGCTCGGAAGAATGCGAATGACGCCCAAAAACAGCAAGTCGAACAGCGTCATGCACAGCAAACCCAACAGTTACAGCAGCGCCATGCTTCGCAAATGCAGGATCTGCAATCCCATCAGGCAGCACCAGCGCCTCGCGGGGGAGGAGAACACAGATAATCTTTGAACTTGGCATTGCCCCTACTCGCGCGGTTCGCGGGTAGGGGATTTTTATTGCGCGAGTTCTCGGTGGATTCAGGAGGGAGAGCCGGGTGGTGAGAACTTTTCTTTCGCCCTTTGGGGAGATTTTCGTTCGCAACTTTACCCACGGCTTGCGCCCCCTTCGACAAGCTCAGGGCAAGCAGTGGGCTGTAATCTTTTGCCGTTTCGCCGTTGCCTTCCTACGTGTGCCTCACAACCTTTCAACGTACACGTCCAAACAACCGTTACCGCGCATTGAATCACAGCTAAATTTGCTGCGGCTCTTCGGGATCGGGTTCCCGTACAGGCGCGTCGGGATTTTCTTCTGGATTTGGCGGTTCTTTAATCGGCGATGGCATCGGCTCGGCGGGTGTTCGCAAATGTTGGCGAGTAGACAGGAGTGCTTCCATTTCCACGGCGATAGTCATGGCATTCAGATGCCAAAATTCTGTGAGTGGAAGCCCGCTAGATTGAAGGTTGACATCGCGGGCAAATTTACTGAACCGCTAAGACGATAGCGCCGTAAGGCGGGAGAACGATCCGGCGCAGATCCAGAGTTCCGTGACTGGGGCCGAAATTACTTTCGAGGATGGAGGCTTCTTTGGTTTTGATGTTTTGATGGCTCAGATCGAAACCCATGGTCTGTTTTTTGGAACTCATGTTGAGAGCTACCAGCACGCTGCGGCCTTGTGCGGGTGGGCGGCGGAGAAAACTGAAGACGTTTTCCTCGTCCGGATTGATCGTTGTATAGTCCCCAAACACTAATGCCGGTTCTGTGTGGCGTAATTTGAGGAGTGCCTTGTAGAAGCTGAGAAGGCTGTCGGGATCGGCAGCTTCGGTTTCAACATTGATGGTGCGCGCGTTGGGCGGTACGGGTAGCCAGGGCGTCACGTTTGGCGCGGTGAAACCGGCATTGGGCGCAGCAGTCGTCCACTGCATGGGAGTGCGCTCGCCATCGCGACCTTTTTCTTTGGGCCATCCGGTAATGCCGATGGGATCGCGCACATCTTCTTTGCGCTGCGGTTCGGTGGTGCGCATACCAATCTCTTCGCCGTAATAGAGTTGCGGAGTGGCGCGTGGAAGCAACTCGAGCATCGCCATTAGACGGGCGATTTGTTCATCGTGTTTGCCGTCACCATAGCGTTCCCATTGCCGCACCTGGTCGTGATTGCTGAAAAAGTATTCCGGCCATCCGTGGGCCGGATTGTTCTCGACCTCGTCGAAGAGCTTGCGGAAGCGTGGAGCGGAGAGCGTGTTCAGATCGGCAATCTGGAAGTCCATGGGCAGTTGTACTTCGTCGTTGTTCCCATACATCTTGCTCAATTCGTCGACGGTCGGCTCATCGGCTTCGGAAAGAAGTATGGGGTGGCCGGGATATTCATCGACGAGTTTGCGAATTTCGCGAAACACATCGTGAATTTCGGGCAAATTGTCGGTGTACTTATGCTGAATATTGCGATCGCCAAAGGCGTTATAACCGGGCAGGTAGGGATCGTCGTGCAGATTTTCGTCTTCGAAGAGGCGCGAGACGGCATCCAGGCGAAATCCGGAGACGCCTTTATCGAGCCAGAAGCGCATCACGTCATACATAGCCTTGCGTACCGCTGGATTTCGCCAGTTGAGATCGGGCTGCTGTACATAGAAATGGTGGTAATAATACTGGCCGGTGGTGGGATCGAGCGTCCATGCAGAGTGGCCGAACCAGGATTGCCAGTTGTTGGGAGGGCCACCATTCTTGCCATCGCGCCAGATGTACCAGTCGCGCTTGGGATTAGTGCGCGACGATCGCGATTGCTTGAACCAGGGATGCTGGTCTGAGGTGTGGTTCAGAACGAGATCCATGATCACGCGAATGCCCTGCGCTTTGGCGGCGTGGAGCAACGCATCGAAGTCAGACATGGTGCCATATTGCGGATCGATGGCCTCGTAATCGGCGATGTCATATCCGAAATCCACCTGCGGCGAGGGATACATGGGAGTAATCCAGATGGCGTCGATGCCAAGCTGCTTTAGATAGCTCAAGCGACTCTCGATGCCGTTGATGTCGCCGATTCCATCGTTGTCGGAGTCCTGAAAACTGCGCGGATAAATTTCGTAGATGACGGCGTGCTTCCACCACAGGTCTTCGCTTGTATTTGTTGTTGCTGCCGATGCCTGCATCTGCGGTGCGATAGTCTGTTGTGCGAATGCATACGACAGAGTACACAAGGCAAGACAGATGACGGCGAAGATGGAAGGCACGTTACCTCCTAAGGATTTAGCAAGAGATCAGCCTGGAATTTCCGAATAAGAGTATTACATTCGGCTGGGAATCAACATCCCAATCGCAAACCGCATCTCATCCCCGACGCCGGACTGCGGTCCGGTTCTGGACTCCAACGAAGACGAACAGTGTCAGCGGGACCGGTGGAGGGTATAGCGGCGGTGACGTTCAGATTTTTACTGTTTCTCTGAATCGAGCCCATTCTATCTACGCCGGTCCATGAGTCCAATGTTTGCGCGCGGAGGGATACTTGGACGAAAAAAGCGAGAATGGGAACGTTGATGATTCAATCGACAAGGAAAACGGGAACGCGGAAAATGCCGGGAACCGCAAAAATGGAAAAGAAAAACAGCCGTTCGACTGGGTGAAGGCGCGCTCGGCGTGCACGTTGCCCAAAATTTTCAAAGATCTGCGGTTGCGCGTGGAACAAGACGTGAAGACGCGCAACTCGCTGCGCTTGAAAACGGCGGCTTACGAATTTGCGGTAGCCGAAAGCGATGGCGGATTTAAAGTTCTGCTGAAATCGGACGCGCTGAGTGCGGCTGTAACTTTCACTCTTGCCGATCATGCCATTCTGGTACGCGATAGCACGGGAACATCCATGTTCGAGATCACGCTGCATTTTACCGACAAGGGCGAGTGCAAGCTGATGGTGGATGGAGAAGAGCGGGAAATGTGGCAGGTGCAGCGCATGGCGCTGGAAGAATTGATGTTCCGGTCTTTATAGGACGTGCCAAGGACGCGCAGCTTCTTGGGACCCACATGCTATAATCTTTTATTCTCAGTCGCTTAGACCGCTGGAGGACAGTATCGATAAACGTTTTATTCGCATTAACGATCGCATTCGAGCCCGCGAAATACGCGTGATTGACGATGAAGGTGGACAGATCGGCATCATGCCCCCGTTCGAAGCGCTCCGCCTGGCACGCAGCAAGAATCTGGATCTGGTCGAGATTTCACCCACCGCTCAGCCTCCCGTCTGCCGCATCATGGACTACGGGAAATTTCTCTATCAACAAGAGAAGAAAGAGCGCGAGGCGAAGAAACACCAGAAGACGATTACCGTTAAGGAAGTGAAGTTCCGCATCAACGTGGACGACCACGATTACGAGACGAAAAAGAATCACGTGCTGCGCTTCCTCGATGAGGGAGACAAGGTAAAAGCGACGATTTTCTTCCGGGGCCGCGAGATGACGCGCACCGGGTTGGGCAGGCAGATATTGGAGCGGCTGATTAAGGATGTGGAACCGCACAGCATTGTAGAATTCCGGCCGCGGCAGGAAGGCAATACGCTGCATGCGATTCTGGCGCCGAAGAAATCGGCGGCGGAGCGGGAGAAGGAAAAGGAAAAAGCAGCCAAGCAAAAAGCGAAACAGGAAAAGCAGGAGAAGAACAGCGAGACGGAGAAGCCAGAGAAGAAAGAGGAGCAACCTGCGGCAGCAGCGGCTGCGGCAACGGATGCTCCGAACCCCACTTCGCAGGCATCGTAAGCCGCAAAGATTCCGAGAAAAAATAGTAGAATTGAACAGCAACGGTTGAACGCCGCAATGTGGGCTGAACAACCGATTCCGAGGAACTATGCCGAAATTGAAATCGCACAAAGGCGCGTCGAAGCGCTTCAAGAAAACTGCCAGCGGCAAGGTGAAGCGGGGCCATTCCGGCCTGCGTCACATGCTTTCGTCGAAGGCCAAGAAGCGCAAGCGCAAGCTGGGCAAATCCACGCTGGTCAGCGACGGCGATTTGCTCAAAGTGAAACGGATGATTCCGTATCAGTGAGAAAAGATTGAGTAATTGAGTAATCAGGTGATTGAGTAATTGAAAGCCATAGCGGTTTCGGTTTTCAATCACAAAAATTACAAATCGCTCAATGACTCAATCAATCTCGGGCGCGTGAAGAGGTCATCGGGATATATTTCCTTACCTCCAGCCGCCGTTAAATAGAAAGTAAAAAAGGAGAACACCATGCCACGTGTAAAACGCGGAACGAAACGCCGCGCCAAACGCAAGAAGATATTAGACCGCGCCAGCGGTTACTTCCTTACAAAATCGAAACTCTACCGGTCGGCGAAAGAGGCAGTCGAGCGCGGGCTGAAGTTTGCCTACTCGGGGCGCAAGCAGCGGAAGCGGCAGTATCGCTCGCTGTGGATTGTGCGCATTGGGGCCGCGGCCAAGCTGAATGGGCTGAGCTACAACCAGTTCATTCACGGATTGAAGGTGGCCGGGATTGAGCTGGATCGCAAGATACTGGCTGATTTGGCTGTGAAGGATGCGGCTGGGTTTGCCAGCTTGGCGACGCAGGCTAAGGCGGCGATCGGTACAGCGTAGCTGTTAGCACTCAGCCGTCAGCGTTCAGCAAAAACCATTAAGGAAGGCACGGCTTTCGCCGTGCCGTTTCGATTTCTTATTTACACTTTGTCATTCTGAGTTGTGCGCGAAGGCCGCTATCGAATGCGATGGTAAGAACGCCTTGCCGCAATCGGATCGTTTTAGCGGATAGGGATCCTTCGACTACGCGCATGCTGGCGCTCCCGCTTCGCTCAGGATGACAGGTCTTCGGGGTTGAGCTTGGCTTATACAGTTCCCAAACTTTCGGATTATTCGGCGGCGGCTTTGGAGAAAGCTGCTGCGGAATGTATTCGTGCTTGCGAGGACGAGTCTTCTTCTGTACGAAACGATGCGGAACTGAAAGCTTTTCGCGATCGGTGGATGGCGCGAAAGAATGGCATTCTGACGCAGATTAACGACCTGTGGTTGAAGGGTGCGCCGAAGGATGAGAAGCGTGAAGTAGGAAAACGCGTCAATGAAATGAAGGCGCGGGTTGAAGAGATTGTGAATGGCGCTCGCGTCTCGAAGACGGAAGTAAATCAAGATGCGTCCGAGCACATCGATATTTCTCTTCCCGGCATCCGCCGTCCCATCGGCGCCGAACATCCCATCCTCAAGACGAGCCGTGAGATTGTTTCTGTGTTTCAGAAGCTTGGTTATTCCGTTGCCGAGGGACCTGTCGTTGAAACCGACTACTACAACTTCGAGGCTCTGAATTTTCCTCCCAATCATCCGGCGCGGGATACGCAGGATACTTTGTTCATCGCGGGGCAGCAGTCGAAGGCGCAGCGCGAGCGGTTGCTTCTGCGCACGCACACTTCCCCGGTGCAGATTCGAACCATGGAGAAGATGCGGCCGCCGATTCGCATCGTGATACCTGGCACCGTGCATCGCAACGATCCGCCGGATGCCAGCCACTCGCCGATGTTCCATCAGATTGAGGGATTGGCCGTCGATACGAATATTACGTTCGGCGATTTGAAGGGAACGCTCGATCACGCGATGAAGGAGTTTTTTGGATCGAGTGTGAAGACCAGTTTTCGGCCGTCGTTCTTTCCTTTTACCGAGCCTAGCGCGGAGATGTTTGTTTCCTGCTTTATTTGTGGCGGGAGCGGGCGGCGAGGGAGCGATGCTTGCCGTCCGTGCAAGCAGACCGGGTGGATTGAGATTTTGGGATGCGGCATGGTCGATCCGAATGTGTTTGAGTTTGTGAAGGACAATGGTTATGACCCGAGGAAGGTTTCCGGGTTTGCATTTGGCATGGGCGCGGACCGGATTGCCTTGCTGAAGTATGGGGTGGATGATTTGCAGTTGTTCTTTTCGGGGGATGTTCGGTTTTTGCAGCAGTGGGCTTGAACAGCAGGTTTCGAGGTGAGGCAGAGGAAAGCTGGTTCCTCGCTTCGCTGCGGAATGACAAAGATAATTTAGGGTGATAGGGATCCTTCGACTCCGAATCAGCTTCGCTTTCGCTAAGCTGATTCTCCGCTCAGGATGACAGAGTTTGCCGGGGGACGCCGGCACTGCTATGAAACTTTCTCCATCATGGATTCGAGATTTTGTTGATCTGCCCGTCGATGACCGGCGGCTGGCCGAAGATTTGACTTCGGTTGGCATTGCCGTTGAGGGGATCAGCGGGGCGGGCGCGGATACGATCTTCGAGATGGAGATTGGGACGAATCGTCCGGACGCTATGAATCATTATGGCGTGGCACGGGAGGCGGCGGCGATTTATGACGTAGGGTTGAAGCCGCTCGCTGTCTTGGGCGTCAAGCCTTCCCAAGGACATACCTCAGCGGCTAAAGCCACTTCTTCAACTGGCTCCCATGGCACGACTGAAGTCGTGCCCTTCCCGATCACCGTTGAGGAGCCTTCGCTTTGTCCTCGGTTTTCTGCGCGCGTGATTCGGAATACTCGGATTAAGTTATCGAATACGCAGATTGCGCATCGGCTGCAGTTGCTCGATCAGCGGCCGATCAGCAATGCCGTGGACGCTACGAATTATGTTTTGTGGGAGATGGGCAAGCCTACGCATGTCTTCGACATGGACTTGCTTGAGGGCGGGCGGTTGATTGTTCGTCGCGCGAAAGACGGCGAGAGGTTAAAGACGCTCGACGGGGTCGAGCGCAAACTTACTTCCGAAGATCTGGTGGTTGCCGACGCGGTTCGGCCGGTGGGGCTGGCTGGCGTGATGGGCGGGTACGACACCATGATCACGGAGAAGACTCGGAATATTTTGATCGAGTCGGCTTGGTGGGATCCGGTTACGGTGCGGAAGGTGGCGCGGCGGCATGGAATTCATACCGACGCTTCGCATCGGTTTGAGCGCGGGGCGGATTTCGAGTCTACGATTTTGTCGTGCGATCTGGTGGCGGCTTTGATTTTGGAATCGGGCGGCGGCGAGTTGGTTGGCGAAGTTGTCGATGCTGTCTCCAAGAAGATGGATCAGGCGCCGGTGATATTGCAGGTTTCTGAAGTGCGACGCATCCTCGGCGGGGATCTTACCGGCGGAAACATTTTTCATATCCTTAAAAGGCTTGGATTCGTGCTCATCCCTGAGGGCCAGGAGGATGCGGAGTTTCGCGTGCTGATTCCCAGCTGGCGGCTGGATGTGGAGCGCGAGATCGATGTGATCGAGGAGATCGCGCGGCTGCATGGGTATGACAAGTTTGCAAATACTTTACCGGCCTACAGCGGGGCAGTGGTCGAGTTGCCGAATGCGCGGGCGGACGCGACTATGCGGGCTCGGGCTTTAGCGTTGGGATATAACGAGGCGGTTTCGCTGACGTTTATTTCGCATGAGGATGCGGAGTTGTTTGGATTTTCGGGGGCCATGGAAAGTACCTCAGCGGCTAAAGCCGCTCGTCAATCTGGGGTCGATACCGCAGCGCTGCGCCACCCAGACGCGACTTCACCGCAAACTACTTCGCAACAGACTGCCGCATCCACAAGCACTCCGCCCAGAGTGCTGGAGTTGGAGAATCCGTTGAGCGAGGAAGCCAGCGTGATGCGGACTTCGATGGCTCCGGGCATGCTCGACATGCTGGCTTGGAATTTGAATCGAGATACGGAAGTCGTGCGGTTGTTTGAAATCAGTCGCGTTTACGAGATGCGCGATGGCGAGCGCGCGGAGCCGGCGCGGATGTGTATGGGAGCGACCTCGGCTGCCGTCCGTGCGTCGTTGCCGGTTGGCGGAGTTCTTGACGTTAGTAAGGGTGAGCATGCTGCCGCAGCCGAGGCATTTCGTGCATTCAAAGGGGATGTGGAGAATTTGCTGGGTATCTTTGCTTGCGGTGAGTTGAGTTTCGATCGCGAGACGCCGGAATATTTTCATCCGGGGCGGTCGGCTCGGGCTTTGCTGGATGGCGCGCCTGTGGCTTGGTTCGGGCAGGCTGCTGAAAGTGTCAAGGTTGCGCGGAAGTTGCGGCAGGATGTATTTCTGGCTGAGTTTGATTTGGATCGGCTGCACGCGCTTGGATTACGCAAGGTTGCGTTTGCGCCGCAGGCGAAATATCCGGCGGTGGAACGGGATTTTTCGTTTGTATTTTCGGATGAAGTTGAGTTTGAGCAGATTCGGCGGAGCGTGATTGGGCTTGGCTTGCCTGAGCTGCGTTCGTTTGTGCCGGTTGAGATTTTTCGCGGCGGGTCGATTGGTGCGGGGAAGTACTCGATTTTGCTGCGGGCGCGGTTGCAGTCGGATGTCGCAACTTTGCGCGATGAGCAGATTGCTTTGTGGTCAGCGAAGATTGTGGCTACGCTGCAGGGGTTGGGGGGAGTGCAGAGAGCATAGCGCAAACTATTGTCTGTCATGCTGATTTCCTCGCACTCTTCAGAGGTGGATCTCATCCCTTAAAAATTGATAAGACTATTAGGGATCCTTCGACTCCGAACCTGCTTCGCGAAGCAGGTTCTCCGCTCAGGATGACAGCCCCCTTTCTTTCTCTGGCCTCCGTGGTGAAAGCTTTTAATTCCTGCTAATCTGCCTGCTATGGCGGACGTTATTACTTCTGTAGCGGATCCAGCAAAACAATTTCTTAGCCATAAGGTGTCGCATTTTACCGAGTCGGTAATTCGGGAGATGACTCGGCAGGCGATGCTTTATGGGGCGGTCAATCTGGCGCAGGGATTTCCGGATTTTGCCGCGCCGGCGGAGATCAAGGCGGCGGCGCGGGCGGCGATTGATGCTGATGTGAATCAGTATGCGATTACCTGGGGCGCGAAGAGTTTGCGCAACGCGATTGCGCGGCAGATGGGCGTGTGGCAGGGGATTGAGGTCGATCCGGAGAAGAACGTTACGGTTTGCTGCGGATCGACAGAAGCAATGATCTCCACTTTGCTGGCGATTTGCAACGCGGGCGATGAGGTCGTGATCTTCGAGCCGTTTTACGAGAACTACGGGCCAGATTCGGTGCTGAGCGGTGCGCGACCCCGATTTGTGAAGCTGCGTCCGCCGGTGGGTGACGGTGAATGGATTTTTGATGAGAAAGAGTTGCGAGCGGCGTTCGACAAAAACACCAAGGCAATTATCGTCAACACGCCGAACAATCCTACTGGCAAGGTTTTTACCCGGGCAGAGCTGGAGTTGATTCGCAATTTGTGCGTTGAGTTCGATGTGCTGGCCATTACGGACGAGATTTATGAGCACATTTTGTATGACGGCACCGAGCATATTTCTTTGGCGTCGCTTGACGGAATGCGCGAGCGGACGGTGACGATCAACGGCATGTCGAAGACTTACAGCGTGACCGGATGGCGCGTAGGATGGGCGCTGGCTCCGGAGAAGATTACGAATGCGATTCGGAAGGTACACGATTTTCTGACTGTGGGCGCACCGGCACCGTTGCAGGAGGCTGGGGCTGCGGCTTTGAGTTTGCCGGCGGAGTATTACGCTCGACTGGCCGAGGGATACCGGGCGCGGCGGGATCATTTGATTCCTGCGCTGGAGGGAGCAGGGTTTAAATGTTTTCGTCCGCGTGGGGCTTATTACGTGATGACGGATATTTCGGCGTTTGGGTTTGAGGATGATGTGACGTTTGTGAAATATCTGGTGAGTGAGATTGGGGTGGCGGCGGTGCCGGGGTCTAGTTTTTATCGCGAGGCGCGGGATGGAGCGCGGCAGGTGCGGTTTGCGTTTTGCAAAAAGCTGGAGACGCTGGATGCGGCGGTGGAGAAGTTGGGGAAGTTGAAGCGCGGGGGCTAAAGCCCTCTATTTTTCTTGTGCTCATCGCAGCGCTAAAGCGCTGCCACCCAAAAGCTATCGGGCAAATCTTCCTCGCAATTTCTGCTTGTACGCTCATCATTGCTGGGGTAGAGATCCTTCGACTTCGTATGGGCCCCGCTTCGCGGTGCCCATACTGCGCTAAGGATGACAGTTTGAGAAAAGGTTCCGTCATAATATCTCGCATTTACTTTGTGACTACGCCGCAGGCTATGCGGTCGCCGGAGTTGCCGGAAGGATCGGTTTTGTAGTCGTCGGCTTTGGCGTGGATGATGATGGCCGTGCCGCCATTGGTAAACAGCGAGTTTGCGCCCTCGCCGAGGGTTACGTCTTTATCTTCTAACTTCGTATCGGCCTTTCCGCCGGCATCCACCGTGAAGTTCTTCATGTCGCCGGCGTGGTGGCCATCGGGACTATCGAAGCCGTGCTTCTTGCTCCCGGGATTGAAGTGACCGCCGGCGGATTTGAAATCCGGGCCTTCGCACTTCGGATTTTGATGGAAGTGAATGGCGTGCTCGCCGGGTGGCAGGTCGTGAAGATGTAGTTGCAGGCCGACCCCAGATTTTTCTTCCCACAACATGATCGTGCCGACGGCTTTGCCTTGCGCATCCTTGAGTTCGACTTTTGTTTTGGCGGCCGCGGGGAATGCGACCGTGATAACCAGAAAAGCGGCTAGAGCGAGGGTCAGAGTTTTCATGCGGGAATTATAGGCTGGGGCGAGGGCAATGTCATGTTGCTTTGCGGTTGGGGTGAAAGTTGGGCCTGCAGTGGTACAGGCGGAACATCAGGTTCCTCACCCGCGCTCCGCGCGTGTTCGAAATGACAAAGTTTTTCGAGCACATAAGTCAGGGCGCAGGAGAGCTGAGATCAATATTGTCATCGCTGCATACCTTTGTGTGGCTCACGGGGCAACGCTGCAGCACCAACGGGCCATTCGATTCACAGCATCGTGGAGTATACTGCGAGAAAGTCTCAAACTTTTTCCCAGGAAGAGTGCATTTATGGCTTTAGAGGCGGTGGCAGAACAGGTTCCGGTGGACGATTTTCAGGCACTGGAAGAGAAGATTTATCGGACAATCGAGATGTACAAGTCGGCGCGGCAGGCGCAGGCGGCGGCGGAGCGCGATGCGCAGCGGTTGCGCCAGCAAGTGGAAGAGCGCGAAGAGCAGTTGGTGGCGCTGAAGCGGGAGACGGTGCAGTTGCGCAAGGAGCGCGAAGAGATTCGCGGGCGCGTGGAGAAGATGCTGGAGCAGATCGATTCGATTGCGGAGGAGCGGGCCAGTTAGTAGATCGTTTAATGCGAGCAGATGGACGCGGACATCGGGTTCCTCGCTTCGCTCGGAATGACAAAGTTTTTTGATGAGTGGTTTGCGAATGGCTTTTGCGTGCTTTTGCGAATGGCTTCTCTTGGCAGCACAGGTTTCGGCATGACACAACTTGTTCTGGTGACTTATGGCAACCGCGGTTAAAAATTCGACGTTGAAAGATGCGCAGAACGGGAGCGTGCGGGTGGAGATTTTCGATCAGGCTTACAACCTGCGCGGGTCTGATTCCGAATACATTCTGAAGCTGGCGGAATATGTAGATTCAAAGATGCGCGCTGTTGCAGGGGCGACGAATACGATTGATACCGTGAGGTTGGCGGTACTGGCGGCTCTGAATATTGCCGATGAATATCATCTATTAAAGCGCAAGCAGGAGAGCGGAGCTACGGATTATCAGAAGCGCGCGCATTTGCTGGCTTGCGCGCTGGATGAGGTTTTGGAAGAGCCGCGGAAGGCTAGTTGAGATGTCTAGTGACAGCGGGTTCCTCACCGGCCTCCGTTCGTGTACGGAATGACAAAGTTGATTATTGGCGTTGAGTTCTACTTTTACTCGCTTGATTTCGAAGATATTCCCGGATAATTCTCTTTCGCTCCTGCGGAGCTTGATTCCTTTCTGCTTTGTAACCTAAGGCTTGCGCCGCTTCGGCAAGCTCAGAGCTATGAGCTGCATTCTTTCGCCGCTTCGCGGCTTTTACCGTTTCTCTTCCAACTTTAACGCTTGATTACAAGCGCGAACCGGTACTTCCGATTACTTTGGATGCAAGTGATCTGCCAACTATTTGCGGCTTTCCTATTGCGAATCTGGCGGAGTTCTCCTAGCATCTGTTGTGAAAGCCGGCCTGCGGGGTTGGTGATGGCGGTAACCGATATTTGAACCAATGCTGAATGAACGGGGACTCGACTCGAACTAGGATCCGGTGTGCGACGCTGCGCCATGCGCAGATGCCTAAAGGGTCTCGGCGGGTTCCCAACGTCTACCTGACGGTTCATTCTCGGCCCGTCACACGGCACAGTGGGTCGGCTTGATTTTTGCTCACCTTATTATTTCTGCAATCTTTTTCTTTCCTGAATTTTCCGATCCGATTAATTTTAGGCTTGTTTATCTGTTCGTCTTGGCAAACTGCGGAGGTCTCGGTGCCGTTTGAATTCTCCGGCGTTACAACGTTGATTCAGGTGTTCGACATGCCGGCATCGGTGGCTTTCTATCGCGATGTTTTGGGCTTTGAAATAGTGATGCAGTCGCGGCCGGGAGAGCAGTTTGATTGGGCGTGGCTGCGCCGGGGCGGGGCATCTTTGATGTTGAACACGTTGTATGAATTGGAGGATCGGCCGGCGAGCCTCGATCCGATGCGGCGCGTGGCGCATGGCGACACCACGTTGTATTTCGATTGCGATGATCTGGATGGGGCGTATGAGTATTTGCTGTCGAAGGGGATTGCCGTGGAAAAGCCGGTGGTGCGAGTTTATGGGATGCGGCAGTTGAGCGTGATCGATCCGGATGGGTATGGGTTGTGCTTTCAACATCGGATAAAGTAGCGAATTTGCATCTTGTCATGCTGGAGGGCTTTCGCAGGTCGAAGCATCCCTACTCCAGTGCAATCTCGCCACCCAGACCGTCCACATCGAAAGCAGAAAAGACTATTAGGGATGTTTCGACTCCGCAGAAGCGGCGCAAAATACCGCTTCTGCTCCGCTCAACATGACAGGTTGTGCTTCGCCCAACGGTACGTTTGGGCTAGGTTTCCTGCTAGACTGGATTCGTAACAAATCTCCGGTTCCTGCATCCAATTAGACTGTGTATCCGCAATTAATACATTTTGGGAAGTTCTTTCTGCCGACTTATGGCTTCCTGGTTTCCCTGGGAGTGCTGCTTGGGTTGTGGATCAGCGTGCGCAACTCCGAGCGGCTGGGCATTGACGGCGATAAGGCCTGGAACTTCGGCATCCTGTTGGTGCTGTCGGGGATTGTGGGCGCCAAGGTGCTCTACATCATTAATGAGTGGGGTTATTATGCGGCGCATCCGGCGGAGATTTTCAGCGTGACCACGCTGCAGGCCGGAGGAGTTTTTTCCGGCGGCCTGCTGGCGGCTTTTATTGCCGCGGCGTGGTATGTGCGCAGAAATCATATGCCCGCGCTTGGAACCTGCGATGCGTTTTCGCCGGGGCTGGCGCTGGGGCACGCGATTGGACGCATTGGTTGCTTTGCGGCGGGATGCTGTTACGGCAAGGAGACGCACCATTTTTGGGGCGTGGTGTTTCGCAATCCACTGGCGAACCAGATTACGGGGACGCCGCTGAATGTACCGCTGGAGCCGACGCAGTTGTTTGAAGCGGCGGTGGAATTCGCGAATTTTGTTTTTTTGATGTGGCTGCTGAAGCGGCGAAAGTTCGATGGCCAGGTGTTTGGCGCGTTTCTATTTATCTATGGAGTGGCGCGGTTCTTCCTCGAGTTTATTCGAGACGATCCCGGCCGCGGATCGGTGTTTGGCGGAATGATATCGGGAACGCAGTTGATCGCGCTGGGGCTGGTAGCGGCTGGAGGAGTAATCTGGTGGTTGCGGCCGGGGTACAAGGCGGCTGTGGTTCAACCGGCTGGGGCTGTGCGGTAAGGTGCCAGCGTTTGTTCAGCGGCTAAAGCCTCGATCTTTTTCTCGGCTTTGCGGCGCGCCTTAATGCGCGCCCTGATCCGAATCGACAATCGCAGCGCTGAGCGCTGTGCCACCCAAAATCAGATCCACGTCTTCTTGCCGCGTTGGAGCCGCTACTTTATACCCCGTCTGATATCCTTCGCAGCGGATGCCCGAACCATTCCCCATTCTCATTTCTATCGCGGCAGTAGATGCTGGCAAGCGTCTCGATCAGGTTCTCGCTGCTCGATTGGATAAGGTCAGCCGGGCGCGGGTACAGCAGCTTATTTCCGAAGAAAAAGTTTTAGTGAACGAGGCTCCAGCCAAGGCTTCGTTGAAGCTGCGCGGCGGGGAAACCATCACCGTTCTTGGCGAGGCGCAGCGGACGCCGCTTAAGGCTATTGCCGAGAAGATTCCGCTCGACATTGTTTATGAAGATGACGATCTGGCGGTGATTAACAAGCCGGCGGGAATGATGGTTCATGCGGGTGCGGGGGCGAGCGATGATGCGCGCAATCGGGGGACGCTGGTGAATGCGCTCCTGCATCATCTGGCGAGTTTGTCGGTGGTGGGCGGGGAATTGCGGCCGGGGATCGTGCATCGCCTGGATAAAGAGACCAGCGGGCTGATTGTGGTCGCGAAAAACGATGAGACGCATCGCAAGTTGAGTGCGCAGTTTGCGGCGCGCGAGGTAAAGAAGAAATATGCGGCTCTGGTGCATGGGTGGGTGAAAAAAGATTCGTCGACGATCAACCAGAGCATCAGCCGGGATCCGGTGCGGCGCATGCGGATGACTACGCGGCTGGAGGGCGGGCGCACGGCGGTGACGCATTATCGCGTGGCGCGGCGGCTGGATACGAAGTTTGGGAAATTTACGTTGCTCGATGTGAAGATCGATACCGGACGGACCCATCAGATTCGGGTGCATGTTGCGGCGATGGGGCATCCGGTGGTGGGGGATACGGTTTATGGGGCGCCGGCGTCCGTGGGCACGGAGAGAAAGTCAAAATCCCCACCCTTCGACTCCGCTCAGGGCAAGCTTCTCGCAAAAGAAGGGAGAAGTGGGGCACCCGCTTCATCTTTATCTTTAGTGAGGAATTTCTTGCATGCGGCGGAGTTGGAGTTTCGACATCCGCGCAGCGGGGAGTTGGTTTCGCTGAAGAGTGAATTGCCGGGGGAGTTGTTGGAGTTTTTACGGAAGGTTGAGGAGTAGAGGTCCCCCCCCCGGCGGCTAAAGCCGCGTCAGCAGGTCTCTTTTATTGCAGCACTTAAGCGCTGCGCCACCCAAAACACTAGCGGTACAAAGTCTAGCTGTTCAGAAATCCGTTGCATCCGGATCGCGGCCCCGCCGCGTGAACTGGAAATTCATTCTGGTAATTCTTGCCCGGCCAGGCTAATCAAAGCCCCCGGAACAGACGATAGGAAACCTAGATATTCCCCTGACTATTTTGCTCGGCGAATCGCTTGAACCGATTTGTTGGGGAAGCGAAGCTCGGTTGCGGCGTGCGATGCAGTACCGAGTTGGAACGAGTTTTTTTTAGAGAAAGGAACCGGATCGTGGGCGAGAACGACATCTTAAAAGACTTCCTGGTCGAGAGCTACGAGAACCTCGACAGGCTCGACCGGGATTTGGTGGAACTCGAAAAAGACCCTAAGGATAAAGGCGCGCTAGCGGGGGTTTTTCGCACCATCCATACCATCAAAGGCACCTGCGGGTTTCTGGGTTTTAACAAGCTGGAAAAAGTCGCCCATGTGGGAGAGAACCTGCTGAGCCGATTGCGCGATGGCCAGCTCACGCTGAATCCTGAGCGTACGACCGCGCTGTTGGGCATGGTGGACGCAGTGCGGCAAATGCTCAGCGAGATTGAATCGACCGGGCAGGATGGGGAAAACGATTATCCCGAATTGCGGGAGGTGCTGACGAAATTGCAGACTCCGGTGGAAGGGGATGCAGGGGGAGCTCCGGCCGCCGCGGCAGCCGGAGCTGTGGAATCGAAGCCGGAACAGAAGAGAGAAACTCCAGTCGAACCCATTCAAGAACCAGTCAGCAAAGAAACAGCTCCTGAAAAAAAAGACGCAGCACAACCAACACCTCCGCAGTCGCCCGCTCCGGCGGCTCAGCAATCTTCCGACGTGAAACAGCGTGGCGCCGCCGAGACGATACGGGTCGGAGTGAACCTGCTCGACAAGCTGATGACACTGGTGGGCGAGCTGGTTCTGGCGCGAAATCAGCTGCTGCAAACCTCCAATACCGTAAAAGATGCGGGATTGCAGGCGGTTTCGCAGCGCATGAACCTGATCGCCACCGAGCTGCAGGAAGAAGTGATGAAGACGCGCATGCAGCCGATCGGAAATATATGGGGCCAATTTCCGCGCACCGTGCGCGATGTGGCCCTGGGATGCGGAAAAGAAGTTGGCATCGAGATGGAGGGCAAGGAAACGGAGCTCGACAAGACAATTATCGAGGCGATTAAAGATCCGCTTACGCACCTGGTGCGCAATTCCGTGGATCATGGCATTGAACTGCCTGAAGTGCGAGTGAAGGCGGGCAAACCGCGCAGCGGACGCCTGATTCTGCGGGCGTTTCATGAAGGCGGGCAGGTGAATATCGAAATCAGCGACGACGGCGGCGGGTTAAGCGCGGAGCGCATCCGCAAGAAGGCAATCGAACGCGGAGTAGTTGCCGCCGATCAGGCGGCCCACATGAGCGAGCGTGAGGTTTTCAATCTGATCTTCCTGCCGGGATTTTCCACCGCGGAAAAAGTCACCAACGTTTCCGGCCGCGGCGTGGGCATGGACGTGGTGAAGACGAATGTAGAGAAGATCGGCGGCGTAGTGGACTTGCAGTCGACGATGGGACAAGGTACGACCGTCCGGGTCAAAATTCCGCTAACACTGGCGATTATTCCCGCTCTGGTAGTCACGTGCAGCGGCGACCGCTATGCAATCCCGCAGGTGAATCTGCTGGAATTGGTGCGGCTGGAGGCTGAAGAGGCGGGGACGGCCATTGAAATGGTGCATGGCGTACCCGTCTATCGTCTGCGCGGGCGTTTGCTGCCTTTGGTGTATCTCCATCGCGAGTTAAAGCTTCCCGAGAGCGGCAAGCAAGCTGCAAAAACCGACGATGCCGTCAACATTGTCGTGCTGCAAGCCGATGATCACCAATTTGGATTGGTGGTAGATAGCATCAACGACACCGAGGAGATTGTCGTGAAACCGCTGCGCAAACAACTCAAGAGCGTAAAAACGTTTGCCGGCTCCAGCATTATGGGCGACGGCAAAGTGGCGCTGATCCTGGACGTTTTGGGGCTGGCGCAGCGGGCTGGGGTAGTAGGCGAGGCGCGCGAGCGGATAGCAACCGAGAAGATTTCCGACTCGACCGCTGATTCGGCCAAGCAAACTTTTCTTCTCTTTGCCGGATTGGGCGACTCGCGTATGGCGATTCCCTTGAGCACTTTGGCGCGCCTGGAGGAGATTCCGATTGCGCAGGTAGAGATGTCCGGGAACCAGTGGGTGACGCAGTATCGCGGCCAAATTCTTACCCTGATTCGTCTCAGCGTTGTGCTGGAAGAGCGCCGTAATAAGCTGCGTGCCTTGCAGGCTCCGCCGGCGCCCGATTCCGGTCCGATTCAGGTGCTGGTTCTGAATCATGAGGGGCGCTCGTTTGGCCTGGTAGTGGAAAAAATTATCGATATCGTGGAAGACCGGGCGGAAATGAAATCACCGCCGGCTCGCGCCTGTGTTCTTTATTCGGTGGTGATCGGCGAACGGGTTACGGAGTTGCTCGATATCCCGGCGATTCTTAAAACCGTCGGGGGCGCGTCAGTAGCCCAACCGGCGGCCATGCGCGCTGGGGAAGGAGCTTAACGCTATGCCAGCCTTACAATTTTGTACTTTCTATCTGGATGGCCTGCTGTTTGGCGTGGAATTGAAAGGCGTGCAGGAAGTGATCCGTTCGCTGGACATAACGGAGGTTCCCCTCGCGCCGGCGATGGTCAGCGGCCTGATGAACCTGCGGGGACAAATCGTTACTGCCGTCGATCTGCGGCGGCGGCTGGAATTGGAGCCGCGCGCTGCGGGCCTGCCCGCCATGAATGTGGTGGTGCGCTCCGACGATGGCGCCATCAGCCTGCTGGTGGATGAAATTGGAGATGTAGTCGAAGTGCAGGAGACCACCTTCGAGCGCCCGCCGGAGACGCTACGCGGCACGGTGCGGACCATGATTACCGGCGTACATAAACTGAACAACCGGCTGCTACTGGTGCTTGATACGGAAAAGGCCTGCCAGATGACGGAAGAGGCCGTGGCCGTCGGTTAGTGGCTTGCCGAGCGCGCAGCATAAATCGGGGTACCGGCGGCAGGCGAGCGAATGCCCGGATTCACCGAATCCACTTAAAGGCTGTGGTTCTTCATGCCGATGGTGGATTGTCTGACATTCACGCCCGAGAGAAAAAAAATGAACAAGCTAAGCCTGAAAATGAAGCTGGGCCTTGGTTTTGGCAGTCTGTTGATGTTTCTTATGGCCCTGGGAGTTGTGGCATACACCTCGGTTGGCCAGCTGGCGGACGTGTCGAAACGCGCAGACAACATAATGACGAAGAAAGACATGGTTTCCCACCTTGAAGCTACGCTGGAAATGCAGACGACAGGCGTCGGTGGCTTTCTGATCAGCGGGAGGGAAGACACGCTGCAACGCGATCAAGAGGGGAAGCAAGAATTCGCCGACACCATGGACGAACTGGGAAAGCTCCTGGTGACCGAGGAGGGTAAGAGACTCCACGGTGAAATACGAAGCACCTATGTTGAATTTCGCTCCGCAAGCGACCGCGAGATCCAGCTCCAGCGCGCGGGTAATACAAAAGAAGCGGAAGCGCTTATGTTTAGCCCGCAGATGAACGAGACACGTACCCAGTTGCGCAAGGCAGTTGCCGATATCGTGGCCCTGGAGAACAAACTCAAAGAAGAGAGTCTAAAAGAGCAGGCCGGGACGGAGTCCCGTATACGTTTGATGGTGATAGTTATCTCCTTGACGGCCCTCGCGATCGGATTGGCGGTCGCAATCTTTATCACGCGCACGTTAATTGCCGCCGTTGCACGCATGGTCACGCTCACTCAAAAAGTGGCTGCCAATGACCTGACGGCCGCCGACATGGAGATAACGAGCGAGGATGAAATCGGAAAGGCTGGGGTCGCACTCAATAAAATGAAGAACAACCTTCACGAGGTGATCCAGTCCATTGCCGGCACCGCAATTCAGGTCGCGGGCGCGAGCGAAGAACTCTCAAGCACCAGCCAGCAGATCACCGCCAACTCCGAGGAGACTTCGGCGCAGGCGCGAGTTGTTTCCACTGCCACGCAACAGGTCAGCCAGAACCTGCAGACGGTCGCGACGGGCGCCGAGGAGATGGGCGCCAGCATCAAGGAAATCGCAAAGAACGCCAGCGAAGCGGCCAAGATCGCCACCTCTGCCGTGAGAGTCGCCGAGACCGCTACGGCAACCGTCTCCAAGCTCGGCGAATCCTCGAACGAAATCGGGCAGGTCATCAAGGTCATCACTTCCATCGCGCAGCAAACCAACCTGCTGGCATTGAACGCCACCATCGAAGCGGCGCGCGCCGGCGAAGCCGGCAAAGGATTCGCCGTTGTCGCCAACGAAGTGAAAGAGTTGGCGAAAGAGACGGCCAAAGCGACCGAGGACATCAGCCAAAAAATCGAAGCCATTCAGAGCGACACCAAGGCGGCTGTGGAAGCGATCGCATCAATCAGCGAAGTGATCAACCAGGTAAACGGAATTTCGAGCACGATTGCCACGGCGGTGGAGGAGCAGAACGCAACCACCAATGAAATGTCACGCAACGTAAGCGAAGCGGCGCATGGCAGCGGCGAGATCACCAGCAATATTGCCGGCGTAGCGCAGGCGGCGGAGAGTACGTCGCAAGGAGCAACGGGTACGCAGAAGGCGGCACAGCAACTGGTGGAAACTTCGGCCGAATTGCGCCGTCTGGTGGATCAGTTCACAATCAACACCAACGGATCGAGCGGCGCGGCGCGCACTCAATCACAGAGTCGCGCCGCCTACGCCGGCTCATGATGGCCCTCGCGGGACTCACAGCGAACAGGCATTCAATCTTCACCCGAAAGGAACCGCCGTTTGCTCCCAAGGCTGCTTCCGCGAAACTGCTTTCTGCCTCATAACCTCTTTCAGTTTCCCTTTGACCTTGGTCATGCTGAGTTCCGCACCTAAAGTCCCCTGATTCCCTGCCGAAGTTGTGTGAGTGGCCTCATCCATGCTCACGCTCGATTTGGAGAAGCCTGGAAGCTTCCGGAAAACAATATGAATAAACTTTTCTTAACAATCCAACTGCGACTCCTTTGTTTGACTCTGGTCGGGGCACTGGCACTTTCAGCCTCGGCACAGCAGACGCCTCCCGCAAGTCAGGCGGAAATCAATCAGCAACTGATGCAGCGCATTCAGGAGCTGGAAAAAGAAGTTCAGGCACTCAAAGGCCAAACGCAACCACCCCAGGCACAGCCACCCGCGGTTGCGCCGCCACCTACCGCTCCGGTCCCCGAACCGGTAGCCGAGGAACCCAAGGTGAATGAGGTCGCGCCGCGTCTGAAACTCATTGTGTTCGGCGACGTCGGAGCACAGGTTCTTAGCCACGTACCAAGTACGTTCGAGTTCGGGTCCCTTGACTTGTTTATGACGGCGCGCCTCGCGGATAAGGTTTCCACGCTGGGCGAGGTGCTGTTTACCGCGCAGAGCGACAACAGCATCGGAGTGGACGTTGAACGACTGCTCTTGCGCTATCGCCAAAGCGACTATTTCACCGTCGCCATGGGGCGATACCACACCTGGGTCGGGTATTACAACACCGCGTTTAATAAGGGAGAATTTCTCGAGACGGCGATCGACCGGCCGTTCTTTTACCAATTCGATGATACCGGCGGATTTCTTCCCATGCAGGAGGTTGGCGTTACCACAACGGGAAAAATTCCTTCCGGAAAGCTTGGCCTGAACTATGTGCTCGAAGTAGGCAACGGGCGGAACTGGAGACCGGGCACGGAGCCAGTACAGAATCAGCAGGACACAAACAACAGTAAATCGATCAACGGCGGGCTGTTCGTCCGTCCGGAATCAGTTTCTGGATTGCAGGCGGGTTTTTCCTTTCGCCACGACAATCTCACGGTTCCCGGGCCCGCGGTGTCGGAGACCATCGCCACCGCGCATGTGGTTTTCATCAATAGCAAATACGAGATCCTTAATGAGGGAATTCTAGTACGGCACGTCGAGCCTACCGGGCCCATCTTCCGCACCAGCGGCTTCTACAGCCAATTTTCGTGGGCCTTCGGGAAATTGCGGCCGTATTTCCGCTATCAATACTTCAATGCTGCCAGCGACGATCCGGTTTGGGTTTTCGCCAGCCCGAATCAATACGCGCCCCTCTACAACACTAGTTTCGTCGGCAGGCTCAATGGTCCGAGCCTGGGCGTGCGCTACGACTTCTCGCAGTACTCCGCAGTCAAGCTGCAATACGACCGCTACGACCTGCGCGGATTGCAGCCAGTGAACGAGTTGACCTCACAAGTGGCCTTTACTTTCTGACGGAGATGACGATGAAAAACAAGCGTGCGATTTTGTTCCTGCTCTCCGCAATTGGCCTGCTGGCCTCGGCCGCATTCTCACCGGTTTTAACTCCTGCGGTCGAAGCCGCTGGCGACCCCATCGTGGTTATCGTCAACGCCGCCAACCCCGTCGACAACCTCAGCATGGGCGAACTTAAAAAACTCTTCATGTCGGATCGCAGTAAATGGGATACCGGCAAAGCGGTCGCGCCGGTGATGGTTACGGCCGGCGCGCCCGAGAGGACCGCCTTCCTGAAGCAGGTCTGCGGCATGAATGACGGCGACTTCAGCAAGTATTTTGTGCAGGCAGCATTTACCGGCAAAGCCGCTACTCCGCCCAAAGAAGTTGGCAGTGCCGCAACTGTCAAGAGCGTTGTGGCCAGCTCACCCGGTGCCATCGGCTTTGTGAAGGCAGGCGACTTTCATGGCGATGGCAGCGACGGTGGGGTGAAAGCGGTCAAGGTGGATGGTATAGCCGCGGGTGACTCCAGCTACAAGCTGAGAATGTAATCCTGCGTTTGGCAGCGGACTTGTGCAGTGAACTTGTGAAGTGACCTCGAAAGAGAACAGGCATGATGCAATTCACCATCAAAACGAAGCTGTTTGGCTTGACGATCGCCGGTCTGGCATTCGTCGCGGGAGTGAGCGCCACCGGATACTGGGGAATCAGTTCGGTGGAAAAAACGACGGTGGACGTAGCCGCGACCGGTTCGGCGATCCGAAGCCATATCGAAGCCGGCGTCTTCAACGACCTCACCCGGTCCGACGTGTCCGCTGTCTTCACCCAAAAAGGCGACGAGCAGCAAAATAAGGTCGAGGAATTCACCCAGCACTGCAAGTTACTCGAGGACCGGATCGCCAAGGCTCGCGAGTTTGCGGTCGATCCTGCCAGCCGGGCGCTGCTCGACGAAGAAATCCAGATGGGCGATCAGTACGTGAAGACTGGCCGGTCGCTGGTCGATACCATCGTGCACAACCCCGGCGGCGCCACCTCCCAGCTTGGCCCTTACCTTCAGCTCTACAAGGATTTGCAAGGCAAAATCGAAACCACCAGCGACCAGCTGGCCAAGAGCGCCAAGGATGCCGAAACGGACGCCCAGGCTAAAGCCGCGCGGGCCACGCGCGCCATGTTCCTGATGTGCGGATTGTCTCTGCTGCTGCTGTTGATCGTGGCGGTTCGCATCACCATTTCCGTGACTCGCGGGCTGGATTCTTTTTCGCTGCGCTTCAAAGCGATGGCGGAAGCCAACGACCTGACCGACCGCGTCGATCAGGATCGAAGCGATGAAATTGGCGATCTGGGCCGGTCTTTGAATCTGTTTCTGAATAAAGTGCAAAATATCCTGCGCGAGATCGCACAAGCCTCGAAGAGCGTTGCCGGCGCAAGTGAAACCCTTTCCAGCACCAGCCAGCAGATTTCGGCCAACTCGGAGGAAACCTCAGCCCAGGCCGACGTTGTTTCCACGGCCGCACAGACCGTCAGCCAGAACCTGCAAACCGTCGCCACCGGCGCCGAAGAAATGGGCGTCAGCATCAAGGAGATCGCCAAGAACGCCAGCGAAGCCGCGAAGGTCGCGGGGTCCGCTGTAAGAGTCGCGGAGACTACGACCGCGACCGTTTCCAAGCTGGGCGAGTCTTCCGCAGAGATCGGACAGGTGATCAAGGTCATCACTTCGATCGCGCAACAGACCAATCTATTGGCCCTCAATGCCACGATTGAAGCGGCGCGCGCCGGCGAAGCCGGCAAAGGTTTTGCCGTTGTCGCCAACGAAGTAAAAGAACTGGCGAAAGAGACGGCCAAGGCGACCGAGGACATCAGCCAGAAGATCGAGGCCATTCAGACCGACACCAAGGCGGCCGTGGAAGCGATCGCCTCGATCAGCGAGGTCATCAACCAGGTCAACGGGATCTCAGGCACGATCGCCACGGCAGTGGAAGAGCAGAACGCCACCACCAACGAGATGTCGCGCAACGTCAGCGAAGCGGCGCATTCCAGTGGCGAGATCACCAGCAACATAGCCGGCGTCTCCCAGGCCGCCGAAAGCACCTCCCGCGGAGCCGGGGACACGCAGAAGGCGGCACAACAGTTAGTGGAGACTTCGGCCGAACTGCGCCGCCTGGTCGAACAATTCAAAATCGACAGCGGGGCTGGCGGAAGCGTCCCAGCCCGGAGCATGGCGGCGCACGCCTAAACCAGACTGACGCCGGCAAGGCGTAGGGGGAAGCGACCTGAAGCTGGGCAGACAGATCGGCAACGGATTTGGCGTGGTGCTGGCCGCGATGGCGACCAGCGCCGTCGTCATATACCCCAAAGTCACGCAGATGACGGGAATTGGGGCGTACATCGTCGAAACTCGCGTCCCGAACATGATTAACGACTACGAGTTGGCGATGCACCTGGAACTGACGCAGACTCGCTCCCGCGACGCGATTCTCGCCAACGGCGATGCGGCCGCAATCGATAAAGCAAAACAGGGTTGGGAAAAGCAATGGGCTATGGTTACTGAGGAACTCGCCAAAGAGCAACAGTACAGCGTTCATTGGGTGCTGCAGGCGAATCGCGATCGCCTTGCCACTGCACAATCCGAAGCTCCGCTCCTCCGCCAGGATCAAGCCAAACTCTTCGCTCTTGCCGCACAGGGATCACCGGAAGAAATCCAACGGGCCAGGGAGATGCTAAGCACCTCCACGAACCCGCGGGCAGATGCCATCAAGGCCACGCTGGCCGAAATGAGGGACTCGCGCACAGTGCTGATGAACCGCGAGGGACAGAAATTGCAATCCGCGGGCCATTCTGTGATTCTGAGCTTGGCCCTTTCCTGCGCGTGCGCCCTAGCATTTGGCATAACTGTTTCCGTCTTTCTGACAAGGCGCATCTCCCACGGACTCCAGCGGCTGACGCGCATGATTCAGAACATCGCCGAGGGCGAGGGCGATGTCACCAAACGCCTGGAGATCGCCGGAGATTTCGAGAACGATGAACTGGGTGAGGTCAGCCGCCTCTTCAACTTATTCATGGACAAACTC
>DATHMV010000041.1:0-223621 GCA_035486715.1 Candidatus Aquilonibacter sp. | reverse complement strand
ATGGCTGTCAAGCAGATGAACGCGCTGGCTGAGCAAGCGCTTCAGCAATTTTCCGTCCGCGACGTCGCCATAGTGCACCGTTTAGGCCGGTTGGAAATCGGCGAGATCAGCGTCTTGATTGTGGTAGCCTCGGCGCACCGGGTTGCCGGGTTCGATGCCTGCCGTTGGCTGATCGACACGCTAAAGCGCACCGTGCCCATCTGGAAAAAGGAATATTTTGAGGATGGCGCGGTCTGGGCCGATGGCGAGCCGTTTCCCGCTGAGATTCGGGCGGCAAATTCCAGCCCCTCGGGCAGCCCGTTTGGGAACGATGCATCTAAGTGAACGGCGCGTTTCGCTGGTTAATCGGCCAGAACGGATTGCAGCCAGGCAGCCGCGAAGTATACTTCCTTGATCTTCATCACTAATCATTGCATGAGAAAATCCGCAACGCTGATCCCGCTGTTGTTGGCCTGTGCCGCGCTCCAGGGGCAGAAATCTCCCAGCACCGGCCAATCGTCGCAGGACTCGGGCAACACGCTCAAAGTCGACGTGAAACTGGTGAATGTTTATGTCGCGGTGACGAACGCGCAGGGAGGTCCAGTTCGAGGGTTGCAGAAAGAAAATTTCGCGATCCAGGAAGATGGTCGCGATCAAGCCATCTCGGTGTTCGATAAAGAATCTGCCGTGCCGCTCTCGATTGCCCTGGCGGTTGATACCAGCCTGAGCACACGCCACGATCTGCCGCTGGAACAGGCTTCGGCGAAGCGCTTTGCCAAAGACATTCTGCGGCCGGTAGATGCGTTGGCAGTATTCGGATTTAACGAAACCGTGTTGCAGTCGACCTCTTATACGTCGGATTTGAAGCGGATCGACGACGGCATCGACCATATCCGGCTGGGAGCGGCAACGGCGCTGTTTGACGCGGTTTATTTGGCTTCCAGGTCATTGGGACGGCGGCAGGGACGAAAAGTGCTGGTGCTGATCACCGATGGCGGGGACACCGTGAGTAAGATCGATTACAAAGAGGCCGTACGCGCCGCTGAAGAGGCGGAGTCCACCGTCTACAGCATCATTGTTGTTCCCATTGAAAGCAGCGCCGGACGGGAAACCGGCGGAGAACATGCGCTGATTCAACTCTCGGAGGATACCGGCGGCAAATACTACTACGCAACTTCAATGTCGCAACTGGACGACGCTTTTCATGAAATCAGCGACGAACTGCGTACCCAATACTTGTTGGCCTATTATCCCTCGCAGCGGCTGTCGAACTCCCCGTTCCGCCGCATCCAAGTCAATGTTTCCGGCCCGGCCGAAGCTGCCACATACCGAGTGCGGCACCGGGCTGGGTATTACACGACGAAGTCGGATTTCTAATCTTCCCTTATCAATTCCAACATTTTTCAAAGACATTTATTGACGAGCTGTGTGGTTTTTATTTGGGATGGGGCACTTGTCAGGCCTTTTCTTTTTAAGATTACATCTACATTTTTTTGTATTTTTGGCTAGCTTCTCTTGTCATTTTTCGATCTCTATACAAAACATCCGCGCGACGATAAAACATTGATATATATGAACTTTTGTGTATAGTTACGTCTGTTCGGAGAGTAAACAATTAAAGCTGGCTGACAAATTGCTTTGAAACAGCCAGAGTCCTGCGATTTTGTTTAAAGGAATCGGTTTGGATTCTGCTGGATTTTGCGTTGGCTCCCGCTTAGGCTCCTTGGCTTAGCTTCCGAAAGACAAGATTCTAAATATTAAGGTGAACAAACTGTGATGAGAACATTTCCGAAAGGAAGGTTTACGATGTTGACCCTGAACTCCTCCCGCTCCGGTGCACGATTTATGGTGCTGGTTTTGGTAGCACTATGTGCGTTGTGCCTGACTTCGCTGGTATTTGCCCAGACCTCGGTTTCGACTGGAAGTATCACCGGCAACGTGACAGATGCTACTGGTGCGGTTTTGGCAAACGCCAAGGTCACGATGACTGGACCGACCGGGCAGACCCTTAAGGCCATGAGCAACAACGCGGGTGAATATTCTTTCGGAGGTTTGATCCCAGGCTCCTACTCGGTGCGCATTGAGGCTAAAGGCTTTAAAACAACCGAGTTAAAGCTGGAGGTTAAGGTCGACAACGCGGCTAATGGAAGCGCGAAATTGGAAATTGGCCAAGAGAGTACTGTGGTAGAAGTGCAGGGAAGTGCGTTGCAGGTTAATACGGAGCAGGCCACGGTTCAAGGAGTGTTGACGGCGAGTCAGATTGAAAACTTGCCGGTGAACGGAAGAAATTTCCTGGACCTAGCACAGCTTGAGCCTGGTGTCCAAATCCAGGATGGTCAGAACTTCGATCCTACCAAGGCGGGTTACTCTTCGATTTCATTTGGTGGCCGCTTCGGACGTACAGCCCGCATTGAGGTCGATGGTGTCGACGTCTCGGACGAGACGGTCGGAACGACTACCACCGATATTCCGGCCAGCGCTATCCAAGAGTTCCAAATCAGCCAGTCCAGCCTGGACATGTCGAGCGAACTCACTTCTTCCGGTTCGGTGAATGTGACCACGAAATCCGGAACCAACACGTTCCATGGCGAAGCATTCGGCCAGTTCCGTGATAGTTCGTTCTCATCCCAACTGCCTACCCCCACGGGATTCTCCGCCCCTTTCCAGCGCAGCCAGTATGGCGGCGATTTTGGCGGTCCTGTGATCAAGGACAGGTTGTTCTTCTTCATGGACGGCGAACGCACGATTCAACACACACAGGTTCCGGTGCCCGTGTCTCCGCCTTTTGAATCCTATTCCGGCACTTTCTCCGATCCCTTCCATGAGGGCAATCTGCTGGCTCGTTTGGACTACCAACTTACTAAGAGTGCGCGCCTCTTCGGACGCTTTTCATATTTCAAGAACGACCTTGGCGCTACCTTTGGCTATGGGTATTCGCTTTATGACAATGTTGACGTCACCCGCAACGAAATGGTGGGCCTGGATTTCAACACCGGCAGTTTCAGCCATTCCATCCGGTTTTCGTACCTGAAGTTCCAGAACCAGATTGTGGATGCGACCACGGGGAATAGCGCCCTGCCGTTTGACGACCTCCATGCGGAACTCTTCGCCGGAAACCTGGTGGCTGGCCCCAATCTATTGGCGCCGCAAAGCACACCGCAAAGCGACCATCAATTCAAATACGATGGCAGCAAAATTTTAGGTTCACATGCGATTCGATTCGGCGTTGCTTACAATCACCTGCGTGGTGGCGGATTCGCTTCGTTCTTCAGGAACGGTCCGCAGATCGGGACGGCTGTTTTACCATCCGAAGTCACAGCCGCAGCGACCGGCCCTTTCCCGGGCGGGTCGGCCAATCCGTATAACTACCCGGCAGACTTCGCGACGCTGACCAACGAACTAGGCTACTCCTTTACCGATCCCTCCTTGGGCTTCCCTGCCGGCGGTCTGGGCCCGGATAACCGTGTCCTGCTTTATTTGGGTGATACCTGGAAGATCAAGAGCAATTTCTCTTTGACTTACGGCTTGCGTTACGACCGCGACACCGGCCGCACGGACAGCCAATTCCCCGCCATTCCTCAGCTCAGCTCTTTGATCCCTGGATTGGGCGACGCGGTAAGGCAGCCTAATACGAACTTCGCTCCGCAACTCGGTTTCGCTTGGGATCCAACCAAGAGCGGAAAGACGTCTATTCGTGGCGGCATCGGCTTATTCTTCGAGAACGCAATCTGGAACAACGTACTCTTTGACGGCCCACCTCGCGAAAAGACTGGCGCTTTCCTGCAATTCTTCGGGCCCTGCGTGGCTCCGGGATCACCGTTTGCTCTGCCTATTGCGAACAATCAGGTGCTCAACGGGCCCGGGAGTGCATCTGCCAACGCGATCTGCGGTCCGGCTGGCGCCACCACTTACCCTTTGATCGGTAATGCGGTTGGCCCACTTATCGCATTGCAGCAAGCCTTCGCAGCGGCAACGCCTTTCAACCTGCAGGCCTCGAATCCGGCCTATGTGGGTCAATATCTGACGGATTGCACCGGAGGAACGAATTGCTCGTTCAGTTCGGGGGGCGATATGTATAACCCTGCCTACCGGTCACCTCGCTCCGTACAGATGAATATCGGCATTCAGCGAGAATTGCATAAAGGCATGGTTCTATCCGCAGACTTCGTCCGAAACGTCCAAACCCACTACCTGTTGGCCGTGGACCAGAACCATGCGGGTAACATCAACTACTTCAACCTTGCCGGTGCGAATGCCGCGATCAATGCGACGAATACTTCATTTGGATGTCCGAATGGTCCCGCTGGTGTCGGTTGTGCGATCACTGCTGGGGCAACGATGGCCAACTATGCAGGCAATGGTTTGGGCTCCTCCAGCGACCAAGGGGGGGCTAGTTGTTTGGCGGCACTCGGTTACAACTGTGCATTTGGCGGCATGAACCCCTTAGCTCCGCCGCTCAGTTTTCTTTCTCCGGTGGGCCGCTCCGTTTATAACGGGCTGCAAACCAAGTTGGCGGAGAACGTAACCAACCCCTTCCCCGGGGCGACGGCGATGAATTTCCAGATTTCTTATTCGCTGTCGAAGTTCGAGAATACGGGCGGCGGGGTTACCGCTGATAATCCGGTCACCGCGGCCAGCGGCGATCAGGACTTTATTATTCCGGCCTTGGACAATCAGAACGTTAACCGCTATTTCGGACCTTCTACACTGGACCGCACACACCAACTGTCGTTCGGTGGTTTCGTCAACTTCCGTGGTGGATTTCAGTGGGGGTTAATTGCCCATTTCGATAGTCCATTTCCCAATACTCTGACGGTTCCCAACACCGGCACTGGCCCTGGCGAGATATTCCGCACCGACTTCACAGGCAGCGGAGTTACGCAGGATCCACTTCCGGGAACCCACGTAGGCAGCTTTGATCGAGGCATCAACGCCAGCAACATCAACGCAGCCATCACCAACTTCAACAATCTCGTTGCTGCCGGGACGCCAACCCCTGCGGGCAACGTTCTGATTCAGAATGGGCTAATGACGCAGGCACAGTTGCAAGCTCTGGGCGCCACATATAACGGTGGAACTCCTCTGGCTTTAGCACCTCCGGGGCAAGTCAATATGTCGTGGCTTCGGACCGTCGACAGCACCATAACCTACAACTTCAAATTCAAGGAGCGGTTCACGATTTCACCATCCGTGGGCGCTTATAACATCTTCAACTTTGTAAACTTTGACCTGCCGACCAGCGAGATGTCAGGTCTCCTGAATGGCCAGGTGGGCAGCATAAACGGAACCAACTACCAGGGTCACTTTGCTAACCGGGTGGGAGCGGGCACTGGCGTCTACACGCTGGGTTCGCCACGACAGATTGAATTTGGCCTGAAGTTTATTTTCTAGCTGAGTCCGATAACCTTTACAAACCAGCCCTGCACGGGCTGGTTTTTTTTGGCTCATACTTTTGCCAATCAAGCCTCGATTGCGCTTGGCTAATCACTACAGGCATTTAATTCGAACATTCTTTGCCCGTGTACAATGCCAACATGCCGTTCCGTCCGCAGGGAAATCCGAATGCCGCTAAGCGGGGGCGGACTCCGCCTCCGGAAGAGACATTTGAAGAGGCCGGCTTTCTTAAGGCTTTGGGTGAGAAGCAAAAGCTGGTGAATGTGAAGCTGATGGATGGGCAGACGGTTACTGGCTGGATTGAATACTACGACAAGCATATGGTGCGGCTGACGCGCGAAGGCGCGCCCAATCTTTTCATCTTCAAGCACCAGATTATGTACATTGCCGAGGACAGCGGCATCAAGAAGTGATACGGACCTTGGGCAATGATTGAAATGCCTCGCGACGCCAAACGCAGCGCAGGTATGTAGGGATCCTTCGCTTCGCTCAGGATGACAAACTTAGAAACTCCGAATCACGAGAGCTTTCTGCCTGCGATGTCAGCCATCGCGCGGGAGGCGGGCGCGCTGCTGATGGATTATTTCCATCAGCACTTGAAGATTGAATACAAGGGCGACGCCGATTTGGTTACGGCGGCTGATCGAGCCTCGGAAGCATTGATCCGCGAGCGCATTCGTGCGCAGTGGCCCACGCACGACATTCTCGGCGAAGAACAAGGTCTCACCGATCAGGGCAGCGATTACCGGTGGTATATCGATCCGCTGGATGGCACCACGAACTTCGCGCACGGCTATCCCGTATTCTGCGTGTCGATGGGTTTGGAACATCGAACGCCGGGTCACGGAGAGCAGGGCCGGCGCGTTGCGGCGGTGATTTACGATCCGACGCGGGACGAATTGTTTACAGCGGAGCAGGGAAGCGGCGCACGGCTGAATGGGGCGACGATTCACGTTTCGAAGACGGCAACGCTCAAGGAGAGCCTGCTGGCTACGGGCTTTCCCAGCCACAAGCGGCATAAGAATCCGAATATTCATTTTTACCACCAGATCACGCTGCATACGCATGGAGTGCGCCGTGCAGGCTCCGCTGCGCTCGATTTGTGCAATGTGGCTGCGGGACGCTATGACGGATTCTGGGAGTTCAACCTCAATCCGTGGGATACGGCAGCGGGTGTCTTGATCGTGGAGGAAGCCGGGGGCAAGGTGACGCGCTTTGATGGATCGCCATTCGAGTTGAATAGCCGAGAGACTTTGGCTTCGAATGGGTTGCTGCATGAGATTCTAAAGCGGGAGTTTGAGGAAATCTTTGCCGGGCGCGGGTTGGAGGGGTTGCTGGACCCGCGGGAATACAAAAGATAGGCATTTTGCTTTTGGTTATCCCGACCCAGCGGTCGGCGACGTTTCATTTGCGGCGTTACAATGTTTGGGGAACTGGTTTGCCTGCCATCGCCGTTTCCGTCATCTTAATTCTCACAGGTTCAACGTGAATAACTCTCTGCTGGAACGCAAAATCGAAAAGCGGCCGGACAAGGTTCGGCTGCACGGACGCATTCTCTTTCTCACCGAAGATCCGGAGCTGATCAAGCGGCAGCTCGCCGGGGAGGATTTGCCGTGGGATACGAAGAATCCGGCGAACAATCCCAAGCTGCGCGACGATATTTCGACGGATGAAATTACCCCGGCGCATTACTGCTTCTATTTTGACGAGACTTTGGGCGAGATCCCTTACCTGGGGCTGAAGTGTGGCGGAGTTATGCCGATTGGGCGCGGCGATGTAAAGCGCGGGGGATTTGTGTGCGCGGTCAGCGGGAAGCGGCGGGGCAAGGGATCGAGTCGCGAGCAGTCGCCTTATGCGGAGATGTGCGCCGGGATCAAGGTTGTGATTGCGGAGAATATCGAACGCATTTACAAGCAGAATTGCCAGAACCTGGGTGTGCTGACTTCGACCAATTTTTCGTTGATTGATCGCATTCGCGGTGGGGAAGAGATTCCTTTGAGCGAATTTACGGCCGGCGAGGATGAGATTACGCGGCAGGTGATTGAGTATGGTGGGTTGTTTCCGTTCAATGTGGCGCGGATGCAGAAGAAAGTTTTCCTGCCGCCGATTAAGAGCGCGGGCGAGTCGCCCGCGTCCACACGAGCCATGACGGTGGCCGAGAAGATTTTTGCGCGGCACATGGTGAACGAGAATGGCGGGATTGGCGTTGCTAGTGTGAAGCCGGGCGATACCGGATTCGCGCAAGCTGATCTCCGGTTTAGCCACGAGTACGTCACTCCCATGGCGGCTATTTTCTTTGAGCATTACGTGGGCAAAGATGCGAAGGTCAACGATGCTTCTAGCATCATATTCTTCAGGGATCACCTTACTTTTCTGGATGAGGTGATCTCCGAAGAGAAAAAGAAAATCGGCCTGCTCGATCTGGCTACCCAGCTCAAACTCAAGCAGCAGGATTTTGCGGCCAAGCAGGGAATCAAGCTGCATGGCGAGTTGAAGGATCGCAAAGGGTCGGAAGGCATTTGCCACTCGATCGTGCTGGAGAGTTATGCGCTGCCGGGGCAGTTGAATATTGGGTCGGATTCGCACACGCCGCATGTAGGCGCGATTGGGTGCGTGGCGTTCGGCATCGGTACTACCGACGTGTTTAACGGATGGATTACGAAGGATGTGCGGGTGAAGGTGCCGGAGTCGGTGAAGATTATTGTGCGTGGCAAGCGGCATGAGAACGTCACCGCGAAAGATTTCATCCTGAAGATTTTGAGCCTGGATTATGTTCGTAGCGGAAAGGCTCTGGCGAAAGTGATGGAGTACGCGGGCGAAGCCATCGAAGAATTGAGCGTGGATGAGCGCGCGACCATGACCAACATGGCGGCGGAGATTGGCGGATTTACCGGCATCGTCGCGCCGGATAAGAAAGCCGTTGATTTTTTAGTGGAGCGGCGCGGCATGGATCGAAGCAACGCCGAGGCGATGATCGAGGGATTGTATAGCGATCCCGAAGCGCAGTACGCGCATGTCATTGAGTTGGACGCGGCGGAGATCACGCCGATGGTGGCGACGCCGGGCGATCCGGGCAATGGAAAATATATTCGCGAACTGAATACACCGGTGCCGGTTGAAATCGCTTACGGCGGCACATGCACTGCAGGAAAAAATGAAGATATGGATATGTATGCCGAAGTGCTTGCGGATGCGTTGAAGCAGGGCAAGCGCATTGCGGATTCGGTGCAGTTCTACATTCAGTTCGGATCGCAGGAGACGCGCGAGTATTGCCTGCGCAAGGGATATCTTTCAGTTTTTGAGAAAGCCGGGGCGCATGTGATTGAGCCCAGTTGCGGCGCCTGCATTAATGCCGGGCCGGGAGTTTCAACGCGCGCCGATCAAATTGTGATCAGCGCGCAGAATCGCAACTTCCCGGGACGCAGCGGGCCGGGGCAGATGTATCTGGCTTCGCCACTGACGGTCGCGGCGAGCGCGGTTGCGGGATACATTGTGGAGTATGAACCTAGCGAGAAGAGGGAGTTGGTGGGAGTGTAATCAAGCCAGAAACTAACGGCGATTAAGTTTACTCTCTGTCATTCTGCGCGCAGCGAAGAAACTCTGAATTTTACAGCCATAAGCAAAAATACATAGGTCCTTCGCTCCGCTCAGGATGACACGCGAATTTAGTTAGCCGATTGCCTGACAGTTGAACGACCGCACTTTCATCGTTTTCTGCTTACAGCCTGCCCCTGGCCGCGTCCCATTTCCAGGAGGATGCCATGAACCGATCCCTTCTGTTTGTTTCCCCCTTCATCACCATTCTCGCGCTGGCTGCCGCAGGTTTCCACACTACTGCGTCTCCTGCGCAAACTGGCTCCGTAATTTCGGCGGCTTCCATGCTTGAACCGCGTTCCGGCCATAGCGCGACTCTTTTGCCTGACGGAAGAATTCTGATTGTAGGTGGCATGCGGCGCAATCAGGATTTCTATAAATCCGCCGAGCTGTACGATCCGGCAAGCGGCAAGTTTCAGCCGACTGGAGAGATGAACGAGCGCCGCGTAGGCCATGTTGCCGTACTACTACGCTCCGGCAAGGTGTTGATTGCAGGAGGATGGATAAGCATTCATGGTGCAACGGACTCTGCGGAGTTGTATGACCCGGCGACAGGCAAATTTGCGTTGATCGGCAAAATGACTACACGCCGCGCTCGGCAAAGCGCTACGTTGCTGGCCAATGGCGATGTGCTGCTGGCCGGCGGCGACGATCATGATGGCCCCGACGCCGCAGTTGCATCGGCTGAAATTTTTCACTCAAGGACGTTGCGATTCGAGCAAACCGGCTCGCTGCATCATCCGCGTAGGGGTAACACAGCAACTCTGCTCAACGACGGGCGCGTCTTGGTTGCAGGTGGTGGCAATGCACGCTTGCTGGCAGCCGCCGAGATCTATGACCCGAAGACAAAAAAATTCAGCGAAACCGGAAGCTTGATCACGCCGCGTTACAAGCACACCGCTGGTCTGCTCCCCGATGGACGAGTGCTCATCGCCGGCGGTTCCGACGAACACGACTGGAACGGAAATTTGACTAGCGCGGAAATCTACGATCCCAAGACCGGGCAATTCTCGCCTGCTTCACCCTTGAACGACAGCCGCTTCAAACTGCCCGATGAGGCCGTGCGGTTGGCGTCCGGGAAGTTGTTGATTGCTGGCGGGAGCAGGGAGGTCGAGGTTTTCGATCCGGCCAATGGGAAGTTTTCGGCGGCCTCGGGCGAACTGAACGACCGCTGGCATTACCTGAGCGAGACAAAGCTACAGGATGGCAGCGTGCTGCTGGCCGGAGGATATGCGAACGACGATCAGGCAACGGCGCGGGCTTGGATTTACCGTCCGTAAATAATTCGCGATAAGAATCAGCACTTCGATTTTCCGGCTGCGTGCGTCAGGGTTTTGGGTGTTAATTCTTCTATCTTCGGATACGAAACCGGCGGAATCAAGGTTCGCTCGTCCGGCTGCGCTCCCGATTGCAAGGCTTGCGCCAGCAGCGTAAGCGCGTGTCCCATCAACGGCGGACAAATCACCGTCGCGGTCAGCATACCTTCGCGAACCCACGCCTGACCCGATTTCGGGACGCCATCGACACCGGTGATCGGCAACCGCAGCCATTCATCTCGCTCGTTCAGGTTGCCTAATTCGGAAAAGGCTTTGCGCGCGCCCATCGCCATGGCGTCGTTCTGGCAGGCGATCATACCCACGTTGAGTTGCTTCGACGTGCTCAGCGACAGCCATGATTTTATGGCTTGATAGCCGCTCTGCTGTGTCCAATCGCCGCGAAGGGTTTTGACGTCCACCGCAGCCGGCTTGGTCGTTAGCATTCCGGCCGAACGCAATTTGGCTACTTCCCGGCCCGATGGGCCTTCAATACAGAGAACGCACCCTTTTTCTCCCAACAGTGCGCCGATTTGCCTGCCTTGGATGCACCCAACTTCCTTGTGATCGGACATCACTACAAAGGTGGGTACAAGAGCGTGGCTGCGCAGGCGGGCGATATAGTCAACGTCGGTGTTCACTACGCCCCAGGCGATTCCGGCCGAAACTGCGGCGTGTGCGACCTGTGCCATACCGGTGCCGACCGGCTCGACCAGAATCGCGTCCGGACGTTTACCCGGCTCCTGTACATAGTTGAGGATTTGCTGCGTCTGAGCGACCGCATCGTTCCCCGCGTAGATAATTTCGATGGTTGCTCCGCATTGAGCGGCGGCAGCTTTTGCGGAAGCGGCTTGTTCGAGCTGAAAATCGTTGTCGTTGGTTATGAGTGAAATCAACACCTTGAGTTGATTCATTGCGCTGGCAGGTTCCCTGCGTCCAGCCGCCTCGAAACTCCGATTGCCGGGCATAAAGAAGCTGGTACGCGGCTCCATTAACGCATACTTAACCAGCCGATTTTGACTAGAATGTGACCGTACCCGTTCCCTTGGTAACATTTTGCGCATCAAGTTTAATAGCATGGGTGGTTGCCGATACTCGGTTGTCTGCATAAGTGGCTGAATTTAGACGAAGTGGCTGAAATCAGCCATCGAAGTAGCAGCAACTTTTCGGTAGCGGGCGAGTTCAAATATGTAGGCATTCGGAGAGGAGAGAAATCCGAAAGGCTAGCAGGTCCGGTGGTTTTGTAGGATGAATAGGATCTGGGGATAAGGGGGATTCACCATGAAATACATGAAATATTTGGCTTTGGTTACGGTTCTGATGCTGCCGTTGATCCATCCGCAGACTTCCCAGGCGCAGGTCGCGGTTGGAGTTGGAATCGGCGGGCCGCCAGTTTGCACTTACGGCTACTACGGATATGCGCCCTACGCTTGCGCTCCTTACGGTTACTACGGGGCTGATTGGTTTGCGAACGGCATATTTATCGGCGCCGGGCCGTGGTACGGCTGGGGTCGGCCCTGGGGTTGGGGTGGTTGGGGCCGTGGCTGGGGTTGGGGTGGACGCGGCTGGGGCTACGGACGCGGATTCTACGGTGGCCGTGGCTTCGCTGGCGGACGCGGCTATGCTGGGGGTCGCGGATTTGCAGGCGGACGCGGCTATGTCGGTCACGGTGCTGCAGGCCACGGATACGCCGGTGGCGGCTTCCATGGCGGAGCAGCGCATGGCGGCGGCTTTCACGGTGGTGGCGGTGGTTTCCACGGCGGAGGCGGCGGGCACGGAGGCGGCGGACACCGCTAAGTTGTAATCGGGGCCGAAACCCTCTGGATAGCTTGGAGAACGCGACAAACGGCTGGCAGCGAGCGCTGCCAGCCGTTTTTGTTTTTGCGAAGGCTCGTCATTTCTTGCTAGAATGTGCGGTTTCGTGGAAGGGCCGTAGTAAAATAAATGCATTCGTTGAGGAGACCGAGACCGTTATGACTTACGTGATCGCAGAGCCTTGCATCAATACGAAAGATACAGCGTGCGTGGATGCGTGTCCGGTGGATTGCATTCATCCCAAAAAAGATGACCCCAAATATGCCACGGCGGAACTGCTTTATATCGATCCCGTGGAATGTATCGATTGCGGTGCCTGCGTGCCGGTGTGCCCAGTGTCGGCGATCTTCGCGCTCGACGATCTACCGGAAAAATGGAATGAATTTACCGCGAAGAACGCGGCGTATTTCGGGCGATAGATCGATATTAGCCGGTTTCCAGCGAGTGTCAGGGCGCGCATCCCTAATGGATGCGTGCCTTTTGTATTTGGAAATGAAGCCTGCCGCGAAGAGGAGTTAATTTTTACGGTCGGCCATCATACTGCGGCAATGGCGCGCAATCTGTAATTCTTCCTGCGCGGCAACTACTTTAATTTTTTCTGCAGTGAGACCGAGAGCTTCGAGGCCGTTTGCTGCTGCAGCCCGAATTCTTTTACTGTGTTCGCCGATGCCTCCGGTGAATACTAGAAGATCGATTCCGCTGAGCAGGGCAATGTAGGCGCCGATCGTTTTACGCACGGATGTGGCGAAAACATCCAGTGCAAGACGCGCCTGCGGATTGTTGGAGCTGGCGCGTTGCTCAAGGGCTTTCACGTCGCTCTCGCCCCCGGAGAGCGCAAAGAGGCCGCTCTGATGATTGAGCAGGTCTTCAAGTCCATCGGCGTCAAGCGATTCGTTGCGGAGAAGATAAAGAATAACGCCAGGGTCCAGGTCGCCAGAGCGCGTTCCCATAGGAATGCCGCCGGCAGGAGTTAGCCCCATGGTTGTGTCGATGGAAACGCCATTTCGCAGCGCACACAAACTTGCGCCATTGCCTAAATGCGCAAAGATCGCTCGCTGGGGAAGGTTTGCACCGAAGTGATGGACCAGCGATTCATAGGAAATGCCGTGGAAGCCATAGCGGTGAATGCCTGCATCGAAGAAACGCTGGGGAAGCGGGAAGTGCGAAGCAACCTCGGGAATGGTTTTATGGAAAACATCGTCGAAGCAGGCGTAGTGGGAGGCTGATGGAAAGATCGACTGCGCGGCGGCGATCAGCTTGAGAGCTTGCGGAATGTGCAAGGGCGCGAAGTGGGTTGCCGAGCGAAGTTTGGTCAACACTACCGGTGTAATAAGTTGATGATCGATTAACTCCGGACCTCCGTGGACGATGCGGTGACCAACGGCCACGGGAGCGTGGTGAATGTGCTCGGTGATTGCTGATGCGAGGACGCTCAATGCGTCGCTTTGCGATTCGTGAACGCTCTCGCGCTCAACAAGTGATTTGCCGCCGGCTGAACGAACGCTTAAGTTGCCATTGCCACGCCCGATGCCACCGGCGCTGCCAGTAATCAAAGCTTCTTCGTCATTAGCGCCGTGCCGGTAGACGCCGAACTTCAGCGACGAAGAGCCGCTGTTGAGCACCAGAATCAGGTCGGCATTTTCGCTCACCTTCGCCACCGCGGTTATTTCGACCATTTCCAATTGCGAATCTCTTCTTTGTCGATGCCTTCGGTATGAGCGTAGTCGATGCTTTCGATGATTTGACCTTTCAGCCACTCTTTCACGTGCGCGCCGCGCGGGTGCAGGCGGGGAACGCGGTCGATGACGTCGATAGCCAGATCGAAGCGGTCGACCTGATTAAGAATTGCCAGCTCGAGCGGAGTATTGATGTTTCCTTTTTCCTTGTATCCGCGGACGTGGATGTTGTCATGGTTGGCGCGGCGATAGCTCAATTTGTGAATGAGCGACGCATAAGAATGGAAGTT
The DNA here is from genome assembly GCA_035486715.1 of Candidatus Aquilonibacter sp. Classification (GTDB taxonomy): domain Bacteria; phylum Acidobacteriota; class Terriglobia; order Terriglobales; family Acidobacteriaceae; genus Sulfotelmatobacter. Next base: position 209,560 of record DATHMV010000041.1, on the reverse strand, counting down.
GAAGATGACCGGTTTATTGGTGGTGAACAGGGAATCGAAGTCGCGGTCGGAGAGGCCATGTGGGTGCTCGCTTTCCGGCATAAGGCGGAAAAGATCGACGACGTTGACGAAGCGAATCTTCAGCTCGGGAAAATGCTGCTTCAGAATCTCGACCGCTGCGAGGGATTCCATGGTTGCGATGTCACCGGCACAGGCCATGATTACATCGGGTTCTTCACCGTCGTCGGTCGACGCCCAGTCCCAGATGCCGATACCCTTGGTGCAATGAATCACGGCTTCTTCCATCGTGAGGTACTGAAGATGCTCCTGCTTATCGGCGACGATCACGTTGACATAGTCGCGCGAGCGCAGGCAATGGTCCGTCACGCTGAGCAGGCAGTTTGCATCGGGCGGCAGGTAGATGCGAACAACAGCGGGGCTCTTGTTCGTCACCACGTCGAGAAATCCGGGATCCTGATGCGTGAAACCATTGTGGTCCTGACGCCAGACCAGCGAGGTAATCAGGATGTTGATCGATGGAACAGGGGCGCGCCAGTCGATCTCTTTCTTGGATTTCTCCAGCCATTTGGCGTGCTGGTTGAACATGGAATCGATGACGTGCACGAAGGCCTCATAAGTTGAAAAGAAGCCGTGGCGTCCGGTGAGAACGTAGCCTTCGAACCAGCCTTCTAGCGTGTGCTCGCTGAGCATTTCCATTACGCGGCCGGAAACGTCGAGTTCTCCGCCGTCGGCGTCATCAGGGATGTATTCCGCCAGCCATGTTTTTTTGGAAGCCGCGTAGATGGCGGTAAGCCGGTTGGACGCGGTCTCATCGGGACCGAAGACGCGGAAGGAGTTCATGTTGCGGCGCATGACTTCGGCTAGAAAGTGCGCCAGTATATCGGTTGGAGGAGCGTAGCTTCCACCGGGAGCTTTTATTTCCACGGCGTAGTTGCGAAAATCCGGCAGCGCGAGTTCCTTGCGCAAAAGCCCGCCGTTCGCATGAGGATTGGCCGAAATACGACGCGATCCCGACGGAGCGAGTTCCTGCAGTTCTTGAAGGAAGGTTCCTTTTTCGTCGAACAGTTCTTCGGGTTTGTAGCTGCGTAACCAGTCTTCGAGCAGCTGGAGACTACGCTTGTTCGTAACTGGATCAGATATGGGAATCTGGTGGGCGCGCCATGTGCCCTCTACCTTGTGGCCGTCGACCTCTTTGGGTCCGGTCCATCCTTTCGGCGAGCGCAGCACAATCATGGGCCAGCGCGGACGCGTGGCTTCGCCGGTGGAACGGGCATGTTGCTGGAGAGAACGAATTTCCAGGATGCATTGCTCCAGCGTGGAAGCCATGGCTTGGTGCATGGCGGCGGGATCGTCGCCTTCGACGAAGTAAGGTTTGTGGCCGTATCCGATAAGGAGTGCTTCTAATTCTTCGCGGGGAATGCGTGCGAGGATGGTCGGATTGGCAATCTTGTACCCGTTGAGGTGCAGGATGGGCAGGACCGCGCCATCGCGGATCGGGTTCAGGAATTTGTTCGAATGCCAGGAGGTCGCGAGAGGGCCGGTTTCCGATTCCCCATCGCCAATCATGACAGTGACAATCAGATCCGGATTATCGAAAGCTGCCCCGTACCCGTGCGAAAGGGAATATCCCAGCTCGCCGCCTTCATGTATCGATCCCGGAGTTTCGGGAGTGCAGTGCGAACCGATGCCGCCGGGAAATGAAAACTGACGGAAGAATTTGAGCATGCCGGCTTCATCGCGACTCTTGTCGGGATAAATCTCGGAATAATGTCCTTCCAAATAACCGTTGGCCAGGGTGGCGGGCGCGCCATGACCGGGGCCGGAGATGTATATGACATTCAAGTCATATTTCTTAATGAGACGGTTCATGTGAACCCACACGAAGGATTGGCCTGGATCGGAGCCCCAATGGCCGAGCAGGCGGTTCTTGATGTGCGCCGGTTTCAGCGGTTCGCGCAGCAGAGGGTTTGCGCGAAGATAGATCATGCCTGCGGATAGATAATTGCAAGCCCGCCAGTAAGCATCCATCTTTCTTAACTCTTCCGTGTTGAGTTGTTCGGCGGGAGCTGGAGCCACGTCTTGAGTTGTAACAGTCATGAAATATTTCTCCGGGGCAATCGAGATGCGACGCGGCGTCGACGGTACGCTGGTACCTTTAAGATGCAGTCGATGGGCGCGCGGGCTTTTAATGTTTTGCAACGAGTTGAATTTCGAAAATACTTGGCCATAGCTTGCCGGTTACAAACAGACGCTTTCGAGCGGGATCATAAGCGATTCCATTCAAGACAGCGCCTTGTTCCAGGTTGTACACGGGGCTTAACAAGCCTTTCAGATCGATCCATCCCACCACATCGCCGGTTTGCGGAGAGATGCGGGCGATTCGATCCGTTTGCCAGATGTTGGCGAAAAGCTCGCCGTCCACCCATTCCAGTTCATTTAATTCTTTAATACGCGTGGAACCGTCGTGAACGGTGAAGCGACGTTTTTCTGAGAATGTTGCAGGATCGAGAATGCGAATTTCCGGCGTCCCATCACTTATATATAAGTCGTGACCGTCGGTGGTGAGTCCCCAGCCTTCGCCGGAATACGAAAAGCGGCGCAGCAAATGGAAGTCGGTTACGTCATAGACAAAGCCGATGTGCGATTGCCAGGTGAGTTGGAATATTTGATTGTTGAGAACAGTGATTCCTTCGCCGAAATAATCGGATGCTAAGTTGGTTCGCTGGACTACTTTTCCAGTCTCCAGTTGCACTTTACGCAGAGATGAACGGCCGTTGAGGCCGGTGCCTTCGTAGAAGAAGCCGTCGCGGTAGGACAAACCTTGCGTGAAGGCGTCAGGATCGTGAGGGAAGGTTCGAATGACTTTGAAGGTGTATTCAGGCGGTCTTGGGGAATGATTTTTTTCGCGAGCACGCGCAAGCCCGGGCACAGCGACGATCGCGAAGAACAGAAAAACAACCGCAACCCCTCGAGGCATTCTTCTTATCGAGAACATGCGGTCATTGTCGCACTGCTCGGCGCAAGCCGCTATCGATACACGAAAAACGGACCGGCATCATGCCGGCCCGTTTTTCAAAAACCGCTTTTCTCGATCGATCTTACTTTTGCATGCTGTCATTCTTCATGTTGTCAGCAGCCATCTTGAGTGACATCACGTGCACTTCGCTTTTGTCGGGGTACACATGCGCGGTGAGAATAACGTGATGGCCCTCGTGCCCTTTTACCGCATCCGGGTTGGTAATGGTCCAGGTCTTTTTGTCTTTGTCGCCGACGAAAGTTTTACCATCGTCACCGATTTTTCCCATAACTTTGACAGCTTTTGAAGACGCGTCCGCGCTCATGCTGTCCTGCTTCATGCTGTCCTGGGCGAAGCTTACACCGCAGGCCAGCAGGCCAAAGGCGAAGCAAATAATCACTAGTTTTTTCATACGGTCTCCTTGCATATATACGTTGAAATCGTACGGGGCTACAGTACGCGTGGGGATAGACGATGGTCAACCAATAAGAATGAGCGATCAAGACTTTATTACTGGAGTAATCGTGATTGGGCGCGACTCTCCGTATGGCTATCCTTCCGCTGTATCTCCTTCGTAATGTATGCAGTTCATATCGCAAAACTAAAATGTAATGTGGGGGTTAGATTCATTATGATCAACAAACTCTTGAAGTCGCTCTTAGTCCTGGCAGCGGGTGGTTTGATGTTAGTAGCTGGCGCCGCTGCTCAAACCCAAGACAACACATCCGGCGCCGGACCGGGGTAGTATGATCCGGGCCATCCGCGTGTTAACGAAGTGAATGGCCGCGAGCAAAATCAGCAGGATCGCATCGCGAACGGGGAAAAGAACGGTACGCTCACGCCCGGGCAAGCCGCGCATTTGGAAAATCGCGAACAGCATATTGATAACCAGGAGAAAGCTGACATGGCTGCTCACAATGGTCATCTGACCAAGGGCGAACAGAGACAGCTCAACCGGGAGCAGAATCGTACCAGCAGACAGATCTACAAGGACAAGCATTCCGATAAGTAGATCGGCGCTCGGGTACTCAAGTCAGGACAAGAGCCGCGGTTGACCGCGGCTTTTCTGTTTTCCGGAATACAGCGCCGACCTTACATTTTCAGGTCAATACTTGTCTATAATGGCCGGGGCTTAGCATCGCGTAAGCCGATCACCGCGGATAACGAAAAATGCCGGTTGAATGCATAAAGGTAAGGCCCGGAATGGAAGTCGCCGGCCTGAGTGATGTGGGTTGCCAAAGAGAGAATAACGAGGATTCCTATCTCTATTGGGAGCCGGCCGCCGATCGTGAATTCCAGCGCAAGGGAAGACTGGCAGTAATCGCCGACGGCATGGGCGGATACGAAGGCGGCCAGGAAGCCAGCCGTCTGGCGGTGGAGACGGTTCGCGAAGGGTATGACAAAGTTGTGCGAGACGATCCGCAGGCTGCTCTTGTGGAATCGTTCGCCGCCGCTCACCAACGCATTCAAGCATATGCTATGCAACATCCCGAGCTTCACGGGATGGGAACAACCTGCACCGCGATCGTGATTCGTGGCCGTCAGCTTCATTTTGCCCATGTGGGCGATAGCCGAATGTATCTGTTGCGTGATTCGCGGATCTCCCGTCTAACGCGTGACCACTCCTATGTTGGGCGGCTGATGGAAAGCGGTATCGTGCGTCCTGAAGATGCGGAGAAACATCCTCAGCGCCATATTCTTACCGCGGCTTTGGGAGCGGGTATGGAGGTCCCGGTAGAAAGTAGTCCAGCGGGAATGACGTTGCAAGAGGCCGATGTCCTACTTCTTTGCACCGATGGTCTGTGGGGAGTTGTGAGCGATACGGAACTTGAAATTGAACTCAGCAAGGGCACGCCGGCAGAATCCTGCGCAGCGCTCGTGAAACTGGCGATTCAGCGCGGGGGCCCTGACAACATTACTCTCCAGGTGCTGCGAGTTTCACCGGAAACATAGGGCTGAACGCTGGTTAAGAACATCTGATCTGCAATGTGATGCACATGAGCCTTTCGAGTAAACCTATCACACTGCCAGCATCTCTATAAAAATAAACCACTTAGCTAATAACGCGCATCTTCCGAATGCGGCCGCAAAATTGCTTAACCAAATGCGGTTCATAAAGCCTACTAATGCAATGGACTTTATGGCATAATGGCGGCCCAATGAAAATTTCGCAAAAAGGACTTTACGCTCTGCAGGCCATGATGATGCTGGCACGGCACTACGACCAGGGCGCAATCAAGATTCGGGAGATTGCCTATGAAGAAAATCTTCCAGAAAAATTCCTCGAACTGATTCTGCTCGAACTCAAAAACGCCCGCATGGTAGAGAGCGTTCGCGGCGCCAAAGGTGGGTATCAATTGCGGCGTATGCCCTCCGAGATCCGTTTGAGCGAGATCATGCGATTGATCGACGGTCCGCTCGCCCCGTTTGGCGATGCCGAACAATTGCGCGCGCTGATTGACCGCGATGTGCCCCATCGAGCGCTTTACCAGTTGTTTCTCGATGTGCGTGATGCCGCCGCCAACATTCTGGAAAATACTTCGCTGGCGGAGCTCATTACCGACCCCGGTCCGCGCAAAGGCAAGCGCTCGGCAAAAAAGAAAGATAAAGGCGCTGTTCTGCCGATGGTCGTGGGTGGACAAAAAGGCGAGTAGATGATGATTTTTTGAGCTTTAAAATACCCTCATAGCAGGAAAAACCTTCCCTATTTTTCTGTAATTTAACTTTCTTTTAACAAAGGATGTGTAGTGTGGTATGTCGAGAATTACCATCATCCCAATTAATCCAATTGTAATAATTGTGATGCCATAATCCTGGCAACGCGTAAGGCGAAGGTCCCGAAAGCGGCGCGTTCAAAAGGCGAAAAAATTTCTGTAATTCCCCAGGTAAAACGCTGTCCAACCAAAACTTAAAAGGAGAGGATTTTGAATTTCATGAAACCAACCAAAAAGCTGTTTGTCACGGCTCTTGCGTTCGCGGCTTTATCCGCCGGCGCATGGGCAGAAGATCCGGCATCAGGAGCGTCTGCGGCGAAAGACGCAGCAGCAGCACCGGCAGCAGCAGCGCCTGCGCCTGCTCCAACTGTGGTTACGGCGGCCGATGTTCAGGCATTGAAAGATGCGTTGGCTTCCCAGCAACTGCAACTCCAGCGGCTTGAGCAACAATTGCAGCGGCAACAGGAAGCGCAACAAGCTGCAGCCGAAGCGGCTGCCAGCAAGGTCGACAACAGACCGGCTCCGCAGCAACAAGCGGCAGCAATCACCACCGGTGCTCCAATTCAGCAGGACAGTTCTGCGCCCAACGGTGGACTCAACCTGCAAAACCAGGCGTCGACGGATGCTCCTGACACGAACCCGATGCACAGCCCCGTGACCTCCATTCACTTCAAAGGAATCACGATTACCCCCGGTGGATTCGTCGAAGCTGCCTTTGTTCGCCGGTCGAGAGCGCTCGGCGCCGATCTCACCACGCCCTTCAACTCGCTCACGATGCCGGGCGCTTCGCAGAATAGCTTGTCGGAGTTCTTCGGCTCCGCCCGCCAGTCTCGTCCGTCGGTATATGTGGACGGGCGTTTGAAGAATGTTGAATTCTCCAGTTACATATCGGGTGACTTCCTGTCGTCCGGCGACACATCCACCGCCACCCAGACCAACAGCTATACGTTCCGTCTGCGGCAAGCGTGGGGACAGGTGAAGTTCGATAACGGCTGGAGCTTCCTGGGCGGCCAAATGTGGAGTCTTGTGACGGAAAATAAAGCCAGCATCGCCCCTAGCGATGACTTGGGCAAGACCAACGATTCCCGTCCGATGACCATCGATCCAGGGTATAACGTTGGATTTTCTTTTGCCCGTCAATATGGCATCCGCTTAACGAAGGACTTTAACCACAAATTTGCGTTTGCCGTTGCCATGGAAAACGCGCAAGGTACGCTTACCAGCCACGGCAACACCAACAACTTCCTGCTTGGCGAAGCGGGCGCAACCAACACGTACAACGACGCGGTTACCGGTTGCACCACCAGTTCCTTCACTCCGACCGGAGCCACCAGCCCCACCTTCTACACCACCTGCTCGCCGGCTGGTTCTTACACCTTTAATCCCTCGCCAGACATCATTGCCAAGGCGGCTTTCGATCCTGGCTTTGGACACTATGAAGTGTTCGGACTCTATGACCGGTTCCGTGACCGCGTATTCCCCTGCGCAAACTTTGCCGTGGGTACTACGGGACCTTGCCCGATCAACACAGCCATCACGGGGCCCAGCGCTTACGGAGCCTATAACGACTCGAAAAACGGCGGCGGCTTCGGTGCGAACGCTCGCTGGAACTTCGACGACAAGCACATCGTGTTTGGATTGCATGGCTTCGGAGGCAGCGGAATCGGCCGCTATGGCGCGGCGCAGCTTTCCGATCTCGCAATTCACGCGGATGGAACTCCCGATCTGATCAAAAACCTGCAAGGGTTAACATCACTCGAGTGGCACGGCAAGAGGCTGGATGTTTACCTCTATACCGGCGCGGAGTACGACAGCCGCACCAGCGATTACAACGGTCCGACGAAGGCGTATGTAGGTTACGGGTCTCCATTCTTTAACAACTCCGGTTGCTATACAGAGACTCCTCCGTCTACCGCAGTTACCGCTGGCTTCAACCCCGGCTCGCTCTCTAAATGCACGGGCGATACGCGCGCCGTCATTGAGGGGACAGCCGGATTCTGGTACCGCTTCTACAACGGCCCTCGCGGCAAATTCCAGTTCGGAACGCAGTATTCCTACGTGACGCGTCAGACCTGGTCTGGCATTGGTTTCGCAGGAGCCGGACAGCCGGGCGCATCGCCGGAAGGCTTGGACGGCATGGTCTTCACGTCGTTCCGCTATTACTTACCGTAAGCAAAAGAATGGTCCCGTGTCAGAGATGGCGCGGGACCGTAATTCAGCCGTTTTCCTTCACTCAACTTTTCGAGGGGCGCCTTCCCTTCGGAAACGCCGCCGGTCCGGTTTTGGCTTACTCTCCTTTTCCGGGCCGGTGGTGTTAACTTAAGGTTACATCCTCTCATATGAATTCCAGACGCGATTTCCTCAAGCATATTTCAGCAGCAGCCATGCTCGCTGGCGCCGCACCGTCATGGTTGAATCGGGCATGGGCACAGAAACAAGCAATCGAGGTGCCCGGCGAAGATGGCATGGTGCTTCGCTCGTTCCGCTTTATCGATCTCGAAAGTCCCGTGGAGTATTTCAATAGCTGGCTCACGCCGGTGCCACATTTTTTTGTGCGCAATCACATGTACGAGCCGAGCGAACTCGACGCAGAGACGTGGAAGCTTTCGCTGGGCGGCGAAGTGGAGAAGCCGCTAACTTTGAACCTCGCCGAGTTATCGAAGATGGAAACTCATTCGGTGGTGAACACGCTGGAGTGTGCGGGCAATGGACGCAGTTTGCACCGGCCGCAGGTGCCGGGCATTCAGTGGGGCAAGGGAGCGGTGGGTACGGCGCGATTTTCCGGGCCTCGGCTGCGCGATGTTTTGCAGCATGCGGGCGTAAAGCCGACAGGGAAGCATGTGATGTTTCGCGGGCTTGATGAAGTACCGGGAAAAGTTCCTCCGTTTATTCGGAGCATTCCGATGGAGAAGGCTTTGGATGGCGATACGTTGATTGCAACGCACATGAACGGATCGCCACTGTCCAAACATCATGGCTTTCCGGCGCGGGCTCTGGTTCCCGGCTGGATTGGCGCGGCTTCGTGCAAGTGGCTCACGGAAATTAAAGTGCTGGATGCAGAGTTTGTGGGGAACTTCATGAGCCCAGGGTACCGGTTGCCGAACCAGCCGGTGAAACCGGGAGATACCGTGAAGCCGGAGGATACGCATCCAGTGACGGCATTGACCGTGAAGTCGGTAATCGCGGGGCCGAGCGATGGTGCTTCTTTGAAAGCCGGCAAAGTAACGGTACACGGCGCGGCGTGGGCCGGCGAAGCAGACATTGCCAAGGTCGAGATTTCAACCGATGGTGGAGCGAATTGGAGCGCGGCGAAGTTGGGTCGCGAGCAGGCTCACTATGCGTGGAGGATGTGGAGCTACGATTGGAAAGCAGGCAAAGGTGGCGATTACACCATTTTGTCCCGCGCCACCGACAGTCAGGGACGCACGCAACCGGAGAGTGCGGTTTGGAATCCGAGCGGCTATCTCTACAACGCCGTAGATCAGGTGAAAATTCATGTCGCGTGATACGAAGAAGTTGCGAGCGGCGATGTTTTCTGATTATTCCGCGCTGATTTTATTTTTCGCGATTTGCGCTTTATCGCTTTTGGCGCATGCTCAGAAAGCTGCGGGTGCAAACGTCACCGGCGAGCTGCCCGCCGGTGCTATGCAGGCGAAAGCTACGACTGCTTGCACGGAATGTCACGAAGCGCGCATCATTCTCCAGCAGCGTTTGAGCAAAGGCGCATGGACGAAAGAAGTAGACAAGATGATGAAATGGGGAGCGCTGGTCGATCCAGCCGATCACGATGCGCTGATCGATTATCTGAGCACGAATTTCAGCCCCGAAAAATCTGCATATGAACCGCCGCGCACCGCAGGCAAGTGAAAATCTAAAAACAAAGCAAAGCGCTGCCGACCCAATGCTCCAAAGCCTGGAACACTACGGCAGCGCTGCCAATTTTGATCCCAAATACGTAGGAAAAGTATAGGAACGCCAATGCACTATTTCTAGTGCATTGTAGGGTTCCATCGGTGACGCATTTGTTCACCACCGACTTTCCATTTATTTAGTCGCAAAAAGGAAAGGGAAGGTTCACGGCTTTTTCTCCGTGTTTTCCGCGCTCTCGGCAATGGAGCTTTTTTCCGGTCTCAGTAGAGGAAACAGAATGACATCGCGGATGGTGTGCGAATCGGTGAGCAGCATGCAGAGGCGATCGACGCCTACCCCTACGCCCCCCGCAGGCGGCATGCCATAGGACAAAGCGCGGATATAATCTTCATCCATTTGGTGAGCTTCTTCGTCGCCGCGCTCGCGTTCTTTTAACTGCGCTTCAAAGCGGCGGCGCTGATCTTCGGGATCGTTGAGTTCGCTGAAGCCGTTTGCAATCTCCATCTGTCCGGCATAAATCTCGAAACGCTCAGTCCACTCCGGCTCGTCCGGCTTCTGCTTCGAGAGCGGCGAGACGGCGGTGGGGAACTCGTAGATGATTGTTGGCTGAGTGAGGTGTTCTTCGGCAACGGCCTCGAATAATCCCGCGATTGTTTTGCCAACCGGCTCATTCGAATCGTAGGCCATATGCGCGTGCGCCTGATTGAAGCGTTCAACCAGCGCTTTCACGGTGTCGTGCGAAGCGAAGTCGCTCATCTCGGGCTCTGCGCCAGCAGCTTCAGGCCAGAACTTGATGATGGCTTCGCGCATGGTGAGCCGCTGCCACGCGTTCCAATCGATTTCCTGATCGCCCCATTTTGATTTCATGCTGTCATTCACATCTTTTGCAGTTTGTGTAATCAATTCCTGCGTGAGATCCATCATGTCGCGGAAGTCGGCATAGGCCTGGTAGTACTCGAGCATGGTGAATTCAGGATTCCAGCGCCAGCCCAGGCCTTCATTACGGAAGTTGCGGTTGATTTCATACACACGATCGAATCCCCCGACGACCAGCCGTTTCAGGTAAAGCTCCGGCGCGATGCGCAGATATAAGTCCATGTCGAGCGTGTTGTGGTGGGTGACGAAAGGCCGCGCCACGGCGCCGCCGGCGATGGGCTGCATCATCGGGGTTTCGACTTCGACAAAGCCGTGGGCTTCCATGGTGCGCCGCAGGGATTGCACCAGCTTGCTGCGCTTGAGAAAAACTTCACGCACCTCAGGATTTACAACGAGGTCGACGTAGCGCTGGCGGTATCGCAGTTCCACGTCTGTGAGTTCGTTGAACTTCTTCGCTTCCGCGCCTGCCTCGCCGGAGGCCACTTGTTTGCCTGCCGGTAAAGGCAGCAAATCTTTGCTCAGGAAGGTTAGCTCTTCCACGTGAATGGTGAGTTCGCCGGTACGCGTGCGGAATAAATAACCGGCCACTCCGATGTGATCGCCTACATCGAGAAGTTTATACAGGTCGAAGCCGGCGTCGCCGACCGCGTCTTTCTTTACGTAAATCTGAAGGCGCTGGCCGCCTTGCTGCAAATGGGAAAATCCGGCTTTGCCCATGAGGCGAATCGCCATGATACGCCCGGCTACGCGCACGTTTACCTTCGGATTTTCCAGTTGCTCCGCGGTCTTCTCCGAATACTCGGCGAGAATTTGCGGGATGGCATGGGTGAATTTGTATTTGCTGCGGTACGCGATCTGACCGAGAGCTTCAATCTGTTTCAGTTTCTGGCGGCGCAGTTCGTAAATATTTTCGTCGAGGGCCAAGAGAATCCTTGTGAATCGGAATTGCGCCATCGGCGCATGAAGACAAGAAAATTATGAGATGTGATTATAACTGCCTGATGGCGTGCTGGTCTTGCATTTAGAAAACTTGATCGTGGCGGAGTTCAAGAAGAACGCGGGGAAAATCTCAGGGAATGATGTCGTATTCGCTCTTCACTAATCCGCTTTTGTAGTGTTGCGTGGCCACGTGGTGAAGGCGCAAATCGTGGGGCAGAGAGCCGAATAGTGGGATCCCTTCTCCAATGAGCACGGGCACGCGGGTAATGGTCAGGCGCTGGATGAGGCCGGCGCGCAAAAATCTCTGGATCGTTACTCCACCATCCACATAAATGTGTTGCACGCCGCGCGCGGCAAGTTTGGCGACGATTTCGGATGGATCGCCAGCCATCTGTTCCACAATTCCTCCGCGGACCTGAGCTAAGTCAATGGGGCGGCTACTTAGAACCACGACCGGCTTCTTGCCATAAGGCCAGGTTTCAAAGGCAAGCACGGTCTCAAAAGTGCCACGACCGATTACCAGAGCGTCCACGCTGGCGAAGAATTCGTTGTAGCCGTGGGGTTCGCCGCCGTCGGCGGGCAGGAAGTCGAGCGATCCGTCCGGCCGTGCGATAAAGCCGTCCAGGCTGGTGCCAATGAACACGGAAGCCTTCATTTTCTAACCTTCATTTGTTCCCAGTATAAATAATTCTTCGCCACGCCCCGCTCATCAATGTGTACCAATCGATTGTGGTACACTGGTACACATGATTGATGACGCGAAACTTATGGTGGAGCGGGTGCAAACCGGGGTGCGCATGGAAAAGCGCCTGCTCAAAGTATTGAAGGCGTTTGCCGAATACCACGACATGACGCTGGGGGATTTGTTGGAGGGAATCGTGCTTCATGCATTCGATGGGAAGACGCCGTTCAACCAAGCGTCGTTGGAGAGAATTCAGGAGTTGAAACGGTTTTACGAATTCGATCTCGATTCGAGCGCCAGCCATCGCCTGAAGGAAATCAAAGCGCGGCCGGGTCGCAGGCGCGCGGACGAGAAATAGCGGAGGGGAGTGTGGCACAACACGCAAAAACGGCTTTGACCGTGCTCAAGTGGACTTTGGGTGTGGTGATTCTGATCGAGGCGATTCTATTCGTGCTGCCCGGCGCCGCCCACGCTTTTGGCCGGACTCACATGCCAAACGTGGTGCGGCTCGTGCTTGGCTTTGGTGAGATTGCCGGCTGCCTGTTAATGCTATATCCGCGCACCACGAAATGCGGCGCATGGTTTTTGATGATTATTTTTGTGGTGGCTATCGTGATTCATCTTTTGCACGGTCTTTACGAAGTGGGAAACCTGGCTATTTATATGGCGGCGGCGTGGACGGTCGCCACCGGTGGATCTTGACCGCATGAATGCGAGCCACGCGCAATTCATCCGCGACTTTGAATGCGATGCAGTTCCGGAACGTTCTTTCCATCACGCCGACCATGTTCGCCTGGCGTTTGCTTATCTTTCCGAATATCCGGTTCTTCAGGCGTTGGAGAGATTTTCCGGCGCGCTCCGGCGATTTGCCGAGGCGCGCGGCAAGACGCAACTCTATAACGAGACGATCACTTGCGCTTATTTTTTCCTGATTCATGAGCGGATGGCTCGGAGCACGAGCGGAGATTGGGAGGAGTTTCCCCGGAGTAATCCTGACTTATTTGTATGTAAGGGCAGCGTGCTGGATCGCTACTATGCGGATGGCACTTTGAGTTCTGAGTTGGCTAAAAAGGTGTTTGTGCTGCCGGATAAGTGTTTATGAGCGCCGGGTAAACAGACTGAGTTGAAGAAGATGGTCATCGGGGGTAAGATAACCCGCAAGTCGAGCGAGGCTTCCGATGCCGCAAAACTACGTACCAATCTTTATCTTCATGGCTGTTCTCGCCGTGCTGCTTCCAGTCACGCTGTTGATGGCGAAGCTGGTGCGCCCGAATAATCCGAGCAAGACCAAGCTGATGCCCTATGAGTGCGGCATCGATCCCATCGACAACGCGCGCGGGCGTTATACGGTGCGCTATTACATCATTGCCATCCTGTTTGTAGTGTTCGATGTGGAAACGATTTTTTTATTTCCGTGGGCGGTGAAGTTTAAGGCGCTTGGCCTTTTTGGGCTGGTCGAGATTTTGATTTTTCTCGTCATTCTTATTGTGGGATACATCTGGGTGTGGCAAAAAGGGGCACTGGAATGGGTGTAACGCCCTCCACGCCCGGGTCGGAAGCGCGCACTGAAACCTTTACCGCCAGCCGCTGGACGCAAGGTAATTTTCTTTTTCCGACTCGCCTGACAGTTGGCCCGCAGCGGGTGAGCCGCATCAAGTCGCGGCTGTTTGGCAGCAACGAGGAGACGATTCCCATGTCGAAGGTGGCGTCGGTGCACATTTCCACCGGCGTTCTGTGGTCGGTGATTGTAATTGAATCGACCGGCGGCACCGATCCCATTACGAGCTATGGTCATCGCAAGAAAGATGCGCAGCGCATTCGCGATCTGATTGAGAGCTATCAGGCGCAAGGGCGTGTGTAACGCGCGAACTCCCGAGACTCCCTGAAATCGTTAAGTTATTTTTCTTTTCCGATTTCGTTGACACACCCAGCCCAAGCTGATAAAAATTATCGTTCTCTCCGTAGCCCTGCACGCCGGAGGTTTGTGCGTTCGCAGTTATGCCGGACGAAATCAAATCGCCCTCTTCACCGCCGCCGGAAGGTGATTCGAAGCCGACGGCGGATGCAACCGCAATTCCCGGCGGTGTAAAGGCAACTCCATCTGGATCGGTTCAAGCAGACGTAAAGACTCCTTCTGAAAAGACCGCACCACCGTCCACTCCATCTGCGGCAACTCCATCTTCGCCAACACCGACAAAACCAGCAGCGGCCGCGCCTGCGACTCCCGCGACGGCTAAACCGGCGGCCCCAGCCAAGGCGCCGGTGCCTACGCCGGTTCCCTGGGATTCACCGATGATCGCGAAGTTTAAAGGATGCTACGGCTCCGGCGTCGAGCCGCTGACGTATCTTGGCCAGAACTACATGATTGTCGATCGCTCGCTGATTCCTGAAATTTTGCAGATTCTGCGCAACGAAGAGCATTTCGATTATTGCGTGGACATCACGGCAGTGCACTATCCGCAGCGGGAAAAGCAATTCGATGTGGTATGGGTACTTTATTCTTTTGCGCGCAACGAGCGTATTCGCGTGAAAACGCAAATTGTTGATGGCGAGATTCTGCCGAGTTCCGTGCCTATCTGGACGACCACGAACTGGCTGGAGCGCGAAGTCTACGATATGTTCGGCATCAAGTTTGACGGGCATCCGGACATGAAGCGCATTCTGCTGCCCGATGGCTGGAAGGGACATCCGCTGCGCAAGGATTACGGCATTCTCCAACAGGATAACGAGTGGGTGCAGATCAATCTGGGTATTGAAAGCGGGCAGTAACCGTGCAGTAGAACGAAAATGACCGATCCCAACACAACGCTCTCGCATCTCGACCTCGAAACTCCGGAGAAGCCGTTTTTAGATGCGAATGAGCTCGTCATTAATATGGGGCCGCAGCATCCCGCCACGCACGGCGTGCTGCGCGTGATTCTTCGCCTTGATGGCGAAAAAGTTCTGGGCCTGGAATGCGTGATCGGCTACCTGCACCGCGGCGTGGAGAAGATTGGCGAGCATCGTACGTACACGATGTTCAATCCATACGTCGATCGCATGGATTACGTGGCTGCGGTTTCCAACGGACTTGGGTATTGCGAGACGATCGAGAAGCTACTCAACGTGGAAGCTCCTCCGCGCGCGCAGCATGTGCGGGTGATTCTTACTGAACTCAACCGCATTGCCAGCCATCAGCTTTGGCTGGGCACGCACGCGCTCGATATTGGGGCAATCACGCCGCTGTTTTATACCTTCCGCGACCGCGAAGAGATTCTCAAGATTTACGAAAAATATTGCGGGGCGCGATTGACCACACATGCTTTCCGCATCGGCGGGTTGCAGTATGAAACTTATGCGGGCTTCGAGCAAGAGGTAAAAAATTTCCTTACCTTCCTGAAGCCCAAGATTGATGAGTACGAAGAACTGCTGACCACGAATCGAATTTGGGTGGAGCGCACGAAAAATATTGGAAAGATTTCGGCGCAGGATTGCATTGCTCTGGGTGTAACCGGTCCGGTGCTGCGCGCCAGCGGCGTGAAGTGGGATCTGCGCAAAGCTCAGCCTTACGCGAACTATAAGGATTTCGATTTCGAGATTCCGACCGGGCAGAACGGGGATACTTACGATCGATACCTGGTGCGCATGGCCGAGATGCGGCAATCGGTGCACATTATTGAGCAGGCCGTTAATGCGCTTCCCGAAGGTCCGATCATGGCGAAAGTTCCCAAGGTGATAAAGCCCGCGGCGGGTGAGGTTTATCACTCGATTGAGGCGCCCAAGGGCGAGCTGGGATATTTTGTGGTGAGCGATGGTTCTACGCAACCTTATCGTGTGCGCGTACGCCCGCCATCGTTTGTGAATCTACAGGCCCTGGATGTGATGTGCCGCGGCCAGCTTGTGGCTGATGTGATCGCGGTAATCGGTACCCTGGACATCGTACTGGGCGAGGTGGACCGCTGATGGGTGCGATCCTCCAATACGTTCAGTCTTACTTGTCGAGCGATAAAACTCCCGGCGCCGCGGGAAACATGTTCTGGGCGTTCGTTTACATCATGCTGGTTTTTCTCGGCCTGTCGGTTGCCGTGATCGCGATGAACTGGCTGGAACGGAAAATTCTCGCGCACATGCAGGTGCGGCTTGGGCCCATGCGCGTGGGTCCGCATGGCTTGTTGCAGCCTATTGCCGATGCCATCAAGCTGCTGCTTAAAGAAGATATTATGCCGGCCGAGGCGGACGGGCTTATTTTCTGGGTGGCGCCGTTTGTGGTGGTGCTAGCTGCGTTCACTGTCTTCGTGGTAGTTCCGTTTGGTCCCACGCACGCCATTACCGACATGAATATCGGGATTCTGTTCATGCTGGGCGTGTCGTCGTTGAGTGTGCTGGGGATTGTGATGGCGGGCTGGGCGTCGAACTCGCACTATCCGCTGATTGGCGCGCTGCGTTCGAGCGCACAGATGGTTTCTTACGAAGTTGCGATGGGGCTAGCCGTCGTTTCGGCCGTTCTGATGACGAGCCTGAACGCTACGGGAACCGGCACTCTTAGCATGATCGGTATTGTGCAGGCGCAGTTGGCGCAGGGTGAGTGGTTCATCTTCAAGTTTTTCCCCCTCGGGCTGATCGCGTTTTTTATTTTTGCGGTTGCCATGGTCGCGGAAACCAACCGCGCGCCGTTTGATCTGGCGGAAGCCGAATCTGAGTTGACAGCCGGTTTTCACACGGAGTACAGCGGCTTCCGTTGGTCGTTATTTTTTCTGGCGGAATATTCGGCAATGATCGCGGTTTCATCGATCGCGGTCACATTGTGGCTGGGCGGGTGGCTGCGGCCATTTCCGAATCTTTTGAGCGGCTCGACATGGAACGAGGTTTTTTCTCTCGTGCCTGGGGCTACATTCCTGTTTTTTGCGGCGATTTGTTTTTACAATACCGCGCGCATGCCGAAGCATCCTTACTTCCGGGTTCAAACCATCGGGCTGGCCGGATTTGGAGTTGTGCTGGGCTTGATCGGCCTGGTCTTATTTGTTCCAGCGGTCAGCAGTCGCGTGCAGGACATTTTCTGGTTTTCGGCGAAAGTTGCCGGCTTTATGTACCTCTATATCTGGTATCGTGGCACGTTCCCGCGATATCGCTTTGACCAGCTCATGCGAATGGGATGGAAAGTCTTGTTACCGATGGGATTGGGCGTTCTCGTTCTGACGGCGGTTGTAGCGCTGTTGCAATCATACTTATGGCACCCGTAGCCACACCGTTTTTCTTTTATCTACTTGCCGGGATCATGCTCATCGGCGGGGTCATGGTGATCACGCGCAAAAATCCGGTGCACTCGGCGCTGGCGCTGATTGTGACGCTGCTGGCGCAGGCGTCGATTTATCTCATGCTGTATGCGCCGTTTGTGGCTGGCGTGCAGATCATTCTTTACGCCGGCGGAATTATGGTGCTGTTTTTGTTTGTCATCATGCTGGTGAGTATTGACCGCTCGATAAGAGAGCGGCAGTTCAATAGCCAGTGGGTTGTGGGTTTGATCGCGGCTACGGCGCTGGGCGGATTATTCATCGCTGTCTACACCAAAGGAACGTCGATCTTTCCCGAGCACGCGCTACCGATGATCGAGAACGACAATACGCAGAAAATCGCAACTATGTTGTACGGACAATATATGTTTGCCTTCGAGATCGCATCGTTATTGCTGCTGGTGGCGATTATCGGAGCTGTGGTGATGGCGAAGAAGAGAATCTAGTCGCGAGTACCTAGTGCCTGGCCAAAGGCTGATTTATGGAATCGCTCCTCCACATCTCGACGCTGCATTATCTGGTTCTCGGTGCGGCTTTGTTTCTTCTCGGCGTAATCGGCGTGCTTACACGCCGCAACGTTGTCATCGTCCTGATGTCGATCGAGTTGATTTTGAACGCTGTCAATCTGAACCTGGTTGCGTTCTCGCGCATGTGGGGAGGCTTGCATGGACAGGTCTTCGCCATCTTTGTAATTACAGATGCCGCGGCGGAGGCCGCGGTGGGGCTTGGAATTTTGATCGCCTTCTTCCGTAACAAGGAGACGGTGAATATTGATGAGGTGAATTTGCTGAAGTGGTGAAGAAGCATTCAGCAATCAGCACTTAGCATTCAGCCTTGATTTTTTGAGGCTGGCGCGAGTGCCACAGGTTGGCTGAGTGCTAAATGCTGAGTGCTGAATGCTATTTCTAAAATACATCTGGCTCATCCCGCTATTCCCGGCCTTCGGCGCGGCTGTCATGTTCTTTTTTGGCCGCAAGCTGCAGAAGGCCACGGTCAGCGCGGTTTGTGTGGGCATGATTGTATTGGCTTTCGTGATGGCTTGCGGAGCGGTGTGGCAGTATTCGGCGTGGTCGTCCACGGAAGAACATTTCCATAAGCCTTATCAGACCATCCTTTATACGTGGCTCGGCACTGACACGGGCCACATGAATTACGTGACTCATGATGGCACCCCGGCTCCGTTTCAGGCCGATGCCGGGTTTCTGCTTGATCCGCTGTCCAGCATCTGGTTGCTGTTTGTTACCGGCGTCGGCATGCTGATCCATGTTTATTCCACCGGATACATGGCGCATGAAAGCGGGTACTACCGCTTTTTCGGATATCTCAACCTCTTCATGTTTTCGATGTTGACGCTTATCCTCGCCAACAATTATGTGTTGTTGTTTGTTGGCTGGGAGGGCGTGGGGCTGTGCTCGTATCTGCTGATCGGATTTTATTTTCATCGTAAGTCGGCCAGCGATGCGGCGGCGAAAGCTTTCATCGTGAACCGCATTGGCGATGCCGGATTTATCCTGGGCATGTTTTTCATTGCCTGGTACTTCGGATCATTGCGCTTTACTGAAGTTACGCATCTCGCGTACAGCGGGCGTTTTGCCATTGGCGATCCGATTATTACCGCTGCCACGCTGCTTCTTTTTGTTGGAGCTTGCGGCAAGTCGGCGCAGCTTCCGCTATATATCTGGCTGCCTGATGCCATGGAAGGCCCGACGCCGGTTTCTGCGCTGATCCATGCGGCAACCATGGTTACGGCGGGCGTGTACATGGTCGCGCGGTCGAATGCGCTGTTTGTTCTTGCGCCTACTTCAATGAAGACGGTCGCGATCGTCGGCGCGCTGACAGCGATTTTTGCCGCATCCATCGGGCTGGTGCAAAACGACATCAAGCGCGTGCTGGCCTACTCCACGGTCTCGCAACTTGGATATATGTTCCTGGCGCTTGGCGTTGGGGCCTTCACCGCAGGCGTTTTCCACGTCTTTACCCATGCGTTCTTCAAGGCGCTGCTGTTCCTGGGCGCGGGTTCGGTGATTCACGCCATGAGTGGTGAGCAGGACATGCGCAACATGGGCGATTTAGGTCATCGCATTCCCATCACGCACCGTACCATGTTCATCGCCACGCTGGCGATTGCGGGCATTTTCCCGTTTGCCGGATTTTTTTCCAAGGACGCGATTCTTTGGGAAACCTGGTCGCGCGAGGGCGGGGCTTATCGATTTCTGTGGTACATCGGCTATGCGACCGCACTGATGACAGCGTTTTACATGTTCCGGCTGATGTATCTCACGTTCCACGGCCGTCCGCGCATGAGTCATGAAGCGGAGCATCATATTCACGAATCGCCCATCTCCATGACTGCGCCACTCGTCGCGCTGGCGCTTTGCGCCATCGTCGCCGGATGGTTGGGCTGGCCGCACAGCCTTGGTGGGTCCGATCGATTTACGGCGTTTCTGGAGCCCGTATTCGCGCCCGAGGCACGCGTACTTCAGGAAGAGGGAAGAACGAGCCAGTTGGTGCAGGGAGTGGAGGAAGAAAAAAATACCAGCACGGAATGGCTGTTGATGGCTCTGTCTCTCGGCGCGGCGGGCTTGGGCTGGGGCATGGCCTGGAGAAGCTATCGCCACGCCGACAAAGGTTACGCCGAGCCGATCGCGGTTGCTGCTCCGCCGGTTTACGATGTGCTGCTGCACAAGTATTACGTGGACGAAGGGTACGACTACGTCTTCACCGGACGCCGCAAACTGGGTCCCGTGCGCCTAGGAGTGCTCGGGCTGGGCGAAGCCTCTGCATGGTTCGACACACATATAGTGGACGGCCTGGTTAACGGAGCGGGATGGATTACGCGCTTTACTGCAACTGTCTCTAGTTGGTGGGATAAGTGGATCATTGACGGTATCGGCGTCAACGGCCCTGCGATTCTGGCGCGCATGTTGTCCTATCCCATGCGCTTGCTGGAGTGGGGTCTGGTGCAATGGTATGCGCTGGTGATGACCGCGGGACTTGTAGGGTTCGTATTTTATTACGTATATCACTGATGAAGAGCGCTCAGCATTTAGCACTTGGCATTCAGCCCGTAACGGTTCTTGCCGGCGCTGCAGTGCCTTATTAGTGCTGAATGCCGATGGCTGAGTGCTGAACGCTGTGATCTAACAACTGAGAATTGCTTTCATGTACAACCACATACTCTCGATCATCCTCTTCACGCCGCTGGTGGGCGCGTTTGTGCTCTTGTTCGTCCCCAAGGAGAACAAGGACGCCATCCGCTGGATTGCCAATATTTTTTCGCTTGGCGGATTTCTGATCTCGCTGCCGCTGGTGCCGTGGTTCTGGGCGCAGCGCTTCGAGCCCGGCTTCAAATTTATTGAGGGCGCGCCGAACAACTGGATTCCCTCCATTGGCGCGGGTTACGTGATTGGCATTGATGGCATTTCTTTCCTGCTCATCATGCTGACCACGCTGCTCGGCTGGATCTCGATTCTTTCTTCATGGACAGCGATTGAGAATCGCGTCAAAGAATATTATGTCTGGTTTCTGATTTTGCAGACCGGCATGTTGGGTGTTTTCGTTTCGCTCGACTTCTTCCTGTTCTTTGTTTTCTGGGAAGCCATGCTGGTGCCGATGTATTTGCTGATCGGCATCTGGGGCGGCCCGCGCAAGCTTTACGCCGCGATTAAATTCTTTCTCTATACGCTGGCCGGTTCCGTGCTGATGTTGCTGGGCATCCTGTTCCTCTATTTCCATCACCATGTGCTAACTGGTGTTTACACCTTCAGCCTCACGGCGCTCTACGAAACTGCGCCGAAGATTTATTCCGATCCGGCGTATGGGCCGACCATCGCCACGCTTTTGTTTTTCGCGTTCTTTTTTGCCTTTGCAATCAAAGTGCCGATGTTCCCCTTTCACACCTGGCTGCCGGATGCGCACGTGGAAGCTCCAACCGCTGGTTCCGTCATCCTGGCCGGCGTTCTGTTGAAGATGGGGACTTATGGCTTCATCCGATTCTCACTGCCTTTTTTTCCTGACGTTCTCACGCACACCAAGGTTCGCGGATGGATGATTACGCTTTCGCTGATTGCAATCATCTACGGCGCATTGGTTTCGCTGATGCAGAAGGATATGAAGAAGCTGGTGGCTTATTCGTCCGTGAGCCATCTAGGCTTCTGCACTCTGGGCATCTTCGCGCTGAATTCGGCAGGGCTGAGCGGATCGGTTCTTCAGCAGATCAATCACGGGATCTCGACCGGAGCGCTGTTTTTGATTGTTGGCATTTTGTACGAACGGCGGCATACGCGCGAGATCTCTGAGTATGGCGGCATTTCGAATGTGATGCCGGTTTACGCGACCATCACCATGATCATGTTTCTATCGTCGATGGGATTGCCGCTGCTGAACGGCTTTGTCGGCGAGTTTACGATTCTGCAAGGCACGTTCATGGAGAACTGGCGCTGGGGCGCGTGGGCCGTGCCGGGAGTTGTTCTTGCCGCTGCGTATTTACTGTGGTTGTATCAGCGCGTTTTCTTCGGCACGGTGACGAATCCGAAGAACGAAAAGCTGCATGACCTCACGCCGCGGGAAGTGCTCACGTTCGTGCCGCTGCTCATCATGGCCTTCTGGATCGGGCTTTATCCCAAGCCATTTTTCCAGATTCTTGAACAGCCGGTGAATAAAATTGTTGCTGACGTTCACGCGGTGCGGGTCGACGCCAACTTCAACGCTGCGCTTCAACCTGAGCCAGAATCGACAAAGCAGCCAACCGCGAAAGGGACGAACTAGTGGGCGCGCTTTCCCAATTCAATTGGAACGACTATGTGCTGGTGCTGCCCATCACACTGCTCACGCTGTTTGCGCTCGGCATCCTGCTTATCGATCTCATGATCCCGCCGGAAGCCAAGTGGGCCAATGCCGTCACCGCGTTCATTGGAGTGTGCTTCGCTACAGCCGGCGTGGTAAAAGTTCAAAGCTTTGTGCAGGATCATCGCGTGCCTCCCGGACGTGGTTGGCCCGCTATGGCGAACGCCCTGTTTGTGGACCGCTTTGCGCTCTATTTCTTTTATTTGTTTCTTGCGGCCACTGCGATCTCCATTCTCATGTCGATGCGTTACCTGAAGACCGAGCATGAGAATCACGGCGAGTATTACTCTCTCATGTTGCTGTCGGTCGTGGGCATGATGTGCATGGCTGCCGGGTTCGACATCGTGCTGATCTTCATCGGCCTCGAATTGATGGCGATTTCCACCTACGTGCTGGTCGGATTTTTGCGGCGCGACCGCCGCTCGAACGAGGCCGCCTTGAAGTATTTGCTGCTGGGTGCATTTTCCTCTGGAATTTTTGCCTACGGCCTGTCGCTGCTTTATGGCCTTACCGGGACCACGAATCTGGGCGATATCAACCGCCGGCTCGCAGGAATTCTCGCCCGTGATCCGCATAATCCGGTCGCCATTGTTGCTTTGCTGACTACGATTACCGGGCTGTTGTTCAAAGTCGCGGCTGTTCCGTTTCACCAATGGGCGCCGGATGCGTATGAGGGCGCGCCGACATCCATTACAGGCTTCATGTCTGTCGCGGTCAAAGCCGCGGGCTGGGCGATGCTGTTGCGCATTTTGTTGTGGGGACTGTATCCCATGCGCCCAGTCTGGGTTCCGCTGCTGGTTTTCGTTTCCATCGCAACCATGACCGGAGCGAATTTCGCCGCGCTCTCCCAGACGAACACCAAGCGTCTTCTCGCCTATTCTTCGATTGCCCACGTAGGTTATATGCTTCTAGGCTTGATTGCGGGAACTGCCTATGAAGCCAGCACGGATGGCGTGAAAGGCATCCTGATTTATCTTCTCGTATATACCTTCATGAATCTTGGCGCATTCGGCGTAATCACCTCGTTACGGCATCGCAATGTGATCGGCGACGAGATCGATGACCTGAGCGGACTTTACTCCCGCGCTCCGGTCGAAGCTGTGTTGATGCTGATTTTCCTGCTTTCGCTCGCGGGCATTCCACCGCTGGCGGGCTTTTGGGGCAAATACTTCATCTTTCTCAGCCTGGTGGAAAGCGGGCATTATGCGCTGGCGTATTTGGGTGTGCTGTACTCCGTGTTTGGCTTGTACTATTACCTGAAGATGGCGAATGCGATGTTTATGGGCAAGCCGGAAGAAGGCACGCTGAACGTGAGTTGGAGCATGCGCGCCGGGCTGGCTGTGGCTGCTTTCGCGACGCTGCTTATAGGAATCATGCCGGAGCGGTTTATCGAGATCGTGAACTGGTCGCTGGGGCTGGCGCAGAGTGCGGCAGTGGCCAAAGTAATTCGTTAGAAATATTTTCCAGCCGACAGCAGAAATCGAATTCTCCCGAGTGCCCGTCGATCCCAATACGCCTGATCCGGAACGCAAAGAAAATTTTTGGGTCCAGGCTGGCCGCTACAGCCAACTGGCGGTTATGCTTCCGGCTGCGCTTGTGGTTGGATGGCTAATTGGCGCTGGACTGGATCATTGGTTGCATACAACCTGGCTTTACCTGGCTGGAATTCTTCTGGGAATAGCCGCGGGCTTCATCGAGCTGATTCGCACGGTCATGCGGGATACGAAATGATAAGGCGCATAGAAAGCTTAGCTTGATTGTCATCCTTGGCTACGCTCAGGATGACAAAGCCAAGCTCCGAACGACAAAGCATTTCTTGACAGCAAATTTCGTTGCGACTCGCCTTGAAATCGCTTTCCACATGGAATGCGCCATCCACTACCATAACGGCTGGATATTTTGTGCATGGCCGATCAAGCGCAATCCGAAGATTTGCAAATAGCCGCATCAGAACACTTTTATGCCGGCGCTCTCCGCCGCATTCGCAACTGTATGGCAGTCCTCGCGCCATTGTTCGTTGCCGCCGCATGGATAAGATTCGGCCTGCGTGCCGCGATCGGGTTGGCTTTCGGCTGCGCCATCGCTTACATAAACTTCCATTGGCTGAAGCGGGTGATTGCGGGCTTTGTCGATCGCGCGACCGGTGCAGCAACCTCGGAATCAGGGCAGGGAATTGTTTTTCGCTTCTTGTTTCGCTATGTTTTGATGGCTCTGGGCGCCTATGCTATATTGACTGTTTCACCCGCGAGCCTAAATGGGCTTCTTGCGGGTTTGTTTTTGCCCGTTGCCGCGATTTTGTGCGAAGCGGTGTATGAAGTTTATGCGGCTTTAGTTCGTGGAGTTTAAGCCGTATCGTAAAGAATCACCTTCTCTATGCCCGAACAACTCTGGTTTACTAAAATCCTGAACGGCATGTTCGCCGTGCCGGTGACCATGCTATTACGGTTACTGCATATCGAGCCCAAGTATCCGGCCGCATCCATTTCTAATTCCTTCTCCATGGAAGTTTTGGTTTTTTGCTTCCTTCTGGTTTTATTTCTGATTGTCCGTTCGCGGCTTTCGGTGGATCGTCCCGGCGCGTTGCAGCATATGTTCGAAGGCGTTGAGGGATTCATTCATGGGCAGAGTGAAGAGATTATTGGCCATCATAGCGAAGGCTATACGGCGTTCCTGGCCGCGCTGTGTTTCTTCATTTTGCTCTGCAATTTGATCGGCGTGATTCCCGGCTTCGAGTCCCCCACCGCAGTTCCCATTGTTCCCTTAGGCTGCGCTCTTTGCGCGTTTGTGTACTATCAGATTCAGGGATTCAAGCATGCTGGGATTGGCTACCTGAAGCACTTTGCCGGACCGATGCCCGCGCTCGCACCCTTGATGATTCCCATTGAACTCATTAGTCATCTGGCGCGCGTGCTTTCGCTTACGATCCGCCTGTTCGCCAACATGTTCGCCGGCGACATGGTCACTCTGGTTTTCTTTTCGCTCGTTCCGATTGGCGTTCCAATTGTGTTCCTGGGGCTGCACATTGGTGTGTCCTTGTTGCAGACTTATATTTTTGTTCTGCTGACTACGGTCTATTTGCAGGGCGCGGTTTCAGAAGAGCACTAAAATTTAACACAAAGGGTTCAGCCGTTTAGCGTGAGGGCGTCTGCACGGTATGGCGTCAACCACCCACTGGCGGTATTTCATATAAGGAGAAACACAATGAATAAGTTGAGCAAGCTGTTCATGATTCTGTCCGTATTCTCATTTGCGGTTCCTGCATTCGCACAGGGCGGAGCTGAGAGCGGAGTCAACTGGGTTGCGATCGCCGCAGGATTTTCCATGGCGTTTGCATCCGGCATCTGCGCACTGGCGCAGGGCAAGGCTACGGCGTCTGCGGCTGAAAGTTTGGCGCGTAATCCCGCCGCCCGTCCGGGTATCCAGTTGGCGCTGATTCTTGGTCTGGCTCTGATCGAGTCGCTGGCGCTTTACACGCTGGTGATTATCTTCGCCAAGGTAAAATGATCTTTGCTAGAAGAAAGAGCCTCTGCATAAGCAGAGGCTCTTTCTTTTGGATGTCTATTAAGGATTCCTAAATCTTTCGCTCCCCACCCCAATCCTGATCTTTCGTTTGCGGAACAGCATTCAGCGCATCTACTAATAATCGGCGCAGGCGGTAACGGCTTTCGAGGTCTGTGCTGACGATTTCGAATCCAACTTCATTTACGCGCGCGCGGCGCAATAAGACGTGGGCTTTGATCTTGGTCCGCATGCCCACGGAGATTTCCAAGTCGGCCTCGCTGCCGATGCGCAGATTGTCTTCTTTTGTTCCCATGCCGCCGCCGAGGCTAAGCTCGCGAATCACAATTTTAGATTTTCCCCACGAACTTCCGATGGTGCCGCCAATGGTCTTCGCGAGCACCATGCGTTCGTAGCGGCGTTGCCGTACCCATGGACAGGCTGGAGCGGTGTCGAGGGGAGCAATTGCCAGTTCCGCAGCCTCAAGGCCGCTATCGGAGAGAATCTGCGCGCTGTAGCGCGGATCGGTCTTGGATAAAGATTGGGCTGCCGCGACCCTGAGTTCGCGATGATGAACCCAGCCAAAAGTCTTTTTTGTTTCCACGATTTCACGCAGTAAAGATACTGCTTCGGCATCCCGCAACCTGCCCAGCGATTCGATGGCCTTAAGCTGCACAAACGGAGAACGCGATGCGGCTTCTCCCGGTTTGGCCATGGCGATGAGCGGCGGAGCAGCAGTAAGATCGCCGCTCATTCCGATTTCGTCAATGGATTCGGGCAGCACTACAGGATCTAAAACTTCCGCCAACTCGAGCAACGTGCGTCCGCGGTCAGGCGCGGCCCCATAGGCGATTTGGCGCACTACAATGTCATGATAGAAGCGATTCCATTCGGGCAAACGCACTGGCAATAATTCCAGCAGCGTGCCTACATCCAGTCGGCTCAGCAGCCCTACTACTGCCGAAGATTGCCGAGGTTGCCCGGTGCGAAGAATCTCACGAAGCTGCGTCAAAGCCGGCGATCCCATTTCCTTCACTAATTCCACCATGCGATCGCACTCATCGCGGCGCATGCAGCGGAAGAAACGGTCGGCAAGATGTTCGGCTCCCGCCTGGCTTGTGCGCCGCAGCACTTGCAACATATCTGCCGGCACGGGTTCATCGCGCAGAGCTTCTTCGATAAATTCAGGAATCCGGTTTTCCACGCCCACGCGCGGACGAAGGTCATTCACAAGCACTGGCCGTTGCTGGTGCAGCTTCTCCATGCCTGCACAAACTTCATTGACTGCCTGATAATTTCTGGCCTCGCTAGCTTCCTGGCTGAGGCGTACGAAGGAGGCGCTCAGCAAGCTTTGCAACTCGGGGTCTTTTTCCACGCAGAGCTGTTCGGTGACCCGGCGAATCGCCTCGCCCATAGCCTCGCCACCGAGGCGCGCATAGAGGTCAGCCAGCTGGCTTAGCCCAATCGCTGTCTTGCGACGCGGCTCGATTTCTTTGGCGCCGAGGCAGCTCGAATAATTATTAAGAATTTCCGCGGTGGTTTGCTTGTCGTCGCGGTCGAGCAGCACCTCGACGAACTGGCGCAGGTTGCGCGGAGGGACGCAAGGCGCTTCGTCGGATAGCAGGACGGTTTTCTTGCCCGACTCCGGCACTTCCGCCCAGAACATCCGGTCGAGGATATCGGCATGCGACTCCACCAGAATGCCGGCCTTGTTCATCTTTTCTTCTTGCAGTTTCAGAATCTGGCGCAATGAGTCCATTTGGCGGCTCATATGTTCCATCATCTGGTGCACGGCATTTACCTTGACTTCGCCTTTTTGATAGCGCTCCATGGCGAAGCGAATCGCCATGTGCTCGGCGGCTTTCATCAGCAGTGGTGTATCCTGCTGTTCCGTCGTCGCCTTGGCCGCCAGGCTGCCGAGAAGATGTTGCAAGTTCAGACGGGTATTTGGATCGGTTTCGCCAAGCTCTTTTTGCAAGTCTTCTGGGCGAAGTTCTGGATCTCCCTGGACCTGCCCAAAACGAGTCAGGAGCCGGATAGCCTGGATGACTTCCGCTTCCTGCAAGGGAACTACCCCACCTTCCCAGGCTGGAGCGGTCCCTGTGCCCGCGCCAGTGCCCGGCTGCCCGGAGCTCATGGCGCCCGGAATATTGGGAACGCTGCCGAAGGGAACGACCGTCCCGCCGGGTTGTGCGTTCGTGCCGCCGGTAGCGCTGGCGCCTTCCGCAGCTGCAATCAACTGCAACAGTTTTTGCGGATCATTTAACCACTGTTTGAATTCTGGTCCCAGCGTCTGGGCCGCGATCTGCGCGGCTACGCTGACATCGCCGGTGAGCGGATCGGCCGCAACAAACTTTACTTCGTTCACCTTGATCGTGCTCTGTTTGGGCCCGGAGCTTAGGGCTTCTTTGATTTGCTTGGATACGTCTTGCGCCTTCGAGCCAGCTACCGTGAATGCCCGCACCAGACGAGTGAAATCTTCGATGGTGACATCTTTTGAGAAATGCAGGCTGGCGAGCCCAGCCGTGGTAAGCAGTTGTCCGAAGCTGCGCTCGGTCTGGCCGGTTTCGAGAGGGATTCCATCCAACAGTAACTTGTTATCGGAAACTCCCAGCAGGAATCCGCCATCGCCTGCTACCGGCAACCCTTGCTGCAATTCGTTCCAGGTAACTTCGAATTGCGCCTCCGTGCGTTTGTGATCGTAGCCATACATCCGCGCGTACTTGATCAGGATGTTGAGACTATGGACGAAGGCACGCGCCGATGCCGCCCGGTTGGCATGAAATGTACTTGCGTTCGTGATAAGGCGCTCCTCGGACTTCGACCTGCAAGCACAGGTTAAATCCTTGCGGTAAGTCCTCACACATTACGGAGGTAACGGAAAATTGCGAGTACATTACCCTCGAACCTAGCGCGGCGGATCTCTTGGTCTGACGCCGCAAATAGCTGAGGACATGTGCTGTTACTGGCGTTAACCACTTAACCTGTGGAGAATGGTATGGCAGCATTGCCACTGGCAGGATATGGCGCCCTCTACAACGATAGTTTCAACTCGCGCGAAGAAAATCATCGGCCTGCGCTATTGGATGTTCCAGGTTCTGGAGGAATGCGATCGCGTCTCAGCCGATTTCGGCGCCGATCCGGTACATGACTTGCGAGTTTCTTTGCGCCGCTGCCGCTCGCTTGCCGATGGATTGATCGCGCTTGATCCCGACCCCAATTGGAAAGCGATGAAGAAGGCAGGAAAGCGCCTGTTTCAAAGGCTCGGGGCCTTGCGCGATACGCAGGTGATGATGGAATGGGTGGAAAAGCTGGAAAGAATTCCGCCTGCTGTGCATGCGGACAGCTCGCCCGCGTTGCTGCAAACTGAACCAAACCACGACCCGCCTCATGATCTTACCGGCCGGTCGCTATTGGAAATCCTTCGCGGGCGTGAAAAGGAGCAGAAGCTCGACGCTCATGCTGCACTCGAAGAATTTGACCGAAAGCAATGGCGGCAGTGGAGCAAGTCTCTTCCCGCACGGGCAGCCCGCTTCCGGCTGGGTAGCGCGCTGTTTAAGCATTTGGCTTTGGAGCGCTGGATCGCGGCGCGCGAACTTCACAATCGTGCGCTACGCAATCGGTCGCAGGCGGCATTTCACGAACTGCGGATTGGTATCAAACGCTTTCGGTACATCGTAGAGAATTTTCTTCCCGTCGAGCACAAAGCCTGGAGCAGCGACCTTAAGGAAATGCAGGATTTGCTTGGCGACGTTCACGATCTTGACGTGTTCTGGGGCACCGCTGTTTCCTGCCATATTTTCCCGGACATCGATTCCCGCAATCATTGGCACAAGCGAATTCTTGCTGAACGCACGAAGCGGATTGACCGCTACCGCGTCAAAATGATTGGTCCCGATTCTCTGTGGAATATTTGGCGCGCAGCTCTGCCGCAGGGCAAACAGATTCAAATTCTTGCTCTGCGCCGCATGAAGCTTTGGGCGAATAGCCTCGATCCCGATTTTGCTCATTCAGAGCGCGTTGCCTGCCTTAGTCTTCAACTTTATGACGGCTTGCTTGTATGGGGATGGCAGCCTTATGTTGACGGTATGTCCGCGCGCAGTAGCTTGCTGGCTGCCGCGCTACTGCACGATGTGGGCAAAACCAAGGGCCAGAAAGGCCATCACAAGGCTTCGTTTGATATGATTCGCTCGCATGGCGATCCGCTGGGCTGGAGCGCGGCTGACATGCGCCGCGCCGCAGTTGTAGCGCGATTCCATCGAGGCGCGCTGCCGACCCGAAGGCACAAACTGCTAAGTGACTTCCTTCCTGACGAACAGAAAGCGGTTATAGAACTTGCGGCTATTCTTCGCCTTGCCAATGCACTGGATGCCGCACACGATGGGCATATCCGGCGCATCCAGATTGGAAATGCGCAGAGTAAGGCAGGGAATCAAAAGAAAAGTAGTAATGGACTCTTGCGTAAACCAGCGACTGCGCCCGGGCATGAAGCTTTGATCATCGCCGCTGAAGGATACACGGCGAGCAGTTCCACAGCCCGAACTGTTGCTGCCGAAAGGCATCTGCTTGAGACTGTGCTACATAGGCCTGTAGTGATTAAACCTTTTAAGCCATCGTGAATCGATGGATTCTAATAGACACAGATTAATGACGCTGCCGCTTTGGTTTGTTCCGGAACATTCGTGAGTCATAAGCGAGAGGTTCCAACGGTTTCACGACAATCTTCTTGTATTCAGGATGTGCGGGATTGATCAGGTAATTATTCTCGCTGGGGGCAAGAACTGACGGTACCAGAAGCAAGCAGTGGT
Organism: Candidatus Aquilonibacter sp.; assembly: GCA_035486715.1. GTDB lineage: Bacteria > Acidobacteriota > Terriglobia > Terriglobales > Acidobacteriaceae > Sulfotelmatobacter. The sequence continues at coordinate 179,042 of DATHMV010000041.1, read as the reverse complement.
CCGCTTTTTTCGCAAACTCATCGCCGAAGCGGGCGAGTTCGGGTGGTGCACTGGGGGCGCGCCAGTTGGCGAGAAGGCTGGAAGCTTTGATTATTTCGCGTTTTAAGTCGTCAGGAACTTCGGCAACAGCGAGAACGAGGTCATCTGGAGCATCGTCCTTATCGAGGTGGACGAAATACTCCAGCATGGCAAGGGATTGGTGTTCGGAAGCGTAGCTCAAGCGCGTTCCAGGGCTCGACCAGCGCCCACCGTAGCGGTAAGCCCCCTCGCCGTCAAAAGGATTCTTGGCGAACGCTTCACGCAATACGCGATAGATACGGCTCAACTCATTCCGCCGTAGGCGATACGACCGAGAATATTTTCCACCTGACGCGCCCCCACTTCGGTGTCGATTGCCGAAACTGGCGACACTCCACCGAGCGCCCGATTGGGCCGCTTGAACCAGCGCTGGGCGCGCTCCTGGTCGCCAAGATATTCGCTGGCGATGGCCAGCAGACGCGCCAGACGGTAGAGCCGGTCGGATTCGTAACGCGCCAGCTTTCCGCTGCGCCGGCGCCGCTGCAAGCTGCGAGGAGAAAGATCGAGCGAGCCGGCCAGCTCTTTCAGAGTTAAGCCGGAGGCCCGCATAAGCTCTTCGACTACCGCTGGAGGGAAGCCATCGCGGATCGCTTCACGCATATCGCTGTCGTTGGAAAAGGAACGGCCAAGGGTTCGCTTACCACCTAGTTCTCTAGCTACTGCTTGCAGCTCATTTACCATTTGTCGCTTATTATAGCGACAAATGGCGCATAGCGCAACGGCGACATCGACATGGACATCTATTCGACTTGATTGAATAGGCCTCTTTTCGTCGATGAAGCTCTCAAGCCACTTCTATGCCTGCGAGTTTCAGTTTACAAATTTAAGCCATGACTCACGCCCAGCTCGTTGAAAAGGCCGTGCGCTGGCTGCGCCGCTACCGCTGCGGCGTTGTGCTCTCCGAGCAAGCCTGCGTGAGCGGCGAGATGCCCGATGCCATTGGCTGGAAGCGCGCCTGTCATTCGGTGCTGGTCGAGTGCAAAGTCACGCGCTCGGATTTTCTGGCGGATCGGGCGAAGCCATTCCGGCTTAAGCCAGAGCTGGGAGTGGGCTGCGAGCGGTTTTATCTGGTTCCTGCGGCATTGATTAGCCGCGAAGAATTGCCCCGGGGCTGGGGATTGCTGGAATACAGTGGCGGCCGAGTGGAAACAATACAGCCCTCAGCCAAGAACCTCCGTACGGCTGCCGGTTTCCGCTATGAAATGAATCTGCTGCTCGCGAGTTTGCGGCGTGTGGAGGTCCGCGTGGAACCGCAGAGCATTACCGATTTTCTAAAATGGAAGAACCGCATGGCCGAGTACAACCGCGGAAGTTTGCCCGAAGGCATTACCTCCGCTGAAGAAGAAGCCAATGTGTTCCTCGAGCCTGATTCGGTGCAGTAACGGCACAGCCGTTGTAGGGACGCCCAAAGATACGCTCGATAACTCCAAAACAAGTAGCTCACAATCCATTTGTTCAATTCTCCTGAAAACGAAACTTGGTAACGAATTACGAGGAATTTAGCCGGGGAATCGGCTGATTATCGGGGAGATTTCAGTGAGGACGTCAGGAAGGGGTCCGAAGCTGGGGCCTCGTTCGCATATCTTTCCGCATTACAAACGAGGCCGGCTGCGGTGCTTGCGAAAGCATTACGGCTTGGCTAGCTTGGCGGCGGCCTTGCGGACCTTCGCCCAACGTAACCGTTGCGCTTCAGCAATGCGCCTGCGAGCGTCTTTGCTCAAGGTACGACCGGTCAACTTGAGCTTCTTCCCGCCGGCATGGCCGAGCGCATCTAGTGCTTTCCCTACTCGTCCCATCTCTTTTTCCAGACGGGCGTACTCCTTTTGCAGGGAAGCAACGACTTTGTTCATCATCATTACTACCTCCCTATTGTAAGTAAGGCTAACACGGGAGTGCGAATTAGTGAGATATCTTCTTAGTGACTATAAGTCAGCCAGAGAGGCGGGTGGGGCTGATTCGGGACGATTGCGCGAATTGGGAGATTTCTGTGCGGCGGATATTTCTATCCTCCGGCAAGGGTGGGAAGAAAGCGGGGAGTTTGCCTCGCTTTGGTCGTTTGTTCGAATGCATAAGCCAGGCGAATCAGGGTCGGCTCGCTCCAGGCAAGTCCAAAAAAAGAAATACCGACTGGAAGGCCGGAGATAAATCCTGCGGTCACGTTAATATTTGGATATCCCGCGACGGCTGCGGCGTTTGAGCTTCCTCCAGCCACGTGATCGCCGTTGACCAAATCCGTGAGCCAGGCTGGGCCGCCGGTGGGGGCGACGATGGCATCGAGCCGGTATTTATCCATGGTGGCATCGATACCCTCGGTGCGGGCGAGTTGATGGTTTTTCTCCAACGCATCGAGATAAGCTTTTTCTGTCAGTGGACCCTTAGATTCGGCTTTTACGAATAAATCCTGGCCGAAGTAGGGCATCTCTTTCTGCCGGTTGCGTTCGTTGAAGTCAATAATCTCTTTTAGCGTCTTTACAGGTGCGTTTGGGCTAAGACTTGCCAGATAAGCATTCAAGTCAGCTTTAAGTTCGTACATGAAGACTAATAACTCGCTTTCATCGAACTTACCTAAGGTTTCAATGTCCGCGGGATCGATGATCGTAGCGCCCTGCTTCTTCATGGCGTCGATGGACTGCTCCATCAGAGCGTCGACGGCATCGTTAAAGCCAAAGTATTTCCTGGCCACGCCGATACGTGCGCCTTTGAGGCTGTTGGGACTGCAGAACTGGGTGTAGTCGGTGAAAGACTTGCCCTGGCTGGCTGTTGTGGCTGCATCGGCCGGATCGACTCCTGTAAGCGCGCCCAGCAAAATCGCGGCATCGCGCACGGTGCGGCACATGGGGCCGGCGCCATCCTGGCTATGAGAAATCGGGATGATGCCGCGGCGGCTGACCAGGCCTACCGTGGGCTTAATGCCAGCAATTCCGTTGGAAGATGAGGGACAGACAATGGAGCCGTCGGTCTCGGTGCCAATGGCGGCGGCGCACAGATTCGCTGAGACTCCAGCGCCCGACCCGGAACTCGAGCCACAAGGGTTGCGGTCGAGCGCATAGGGATTTTTGGTAAGGCCACCGCGTCCGCTCCATCCGCTGGTGGAGTGGCTGGATCGAATATTGGCCCACTCGCTAAGATTGGTCTTGCCCAGAATGACGGCGCCTGCGGCTCGCAGCTTTTGAGCTACGTGTGAGTCTTTGGCTGGTTTCGAGCCCACTAGGGCTAACGAGCCGGCAGTGGTCATCATTTTGTCAGCCGTATCGATGTTGTCTTTAATCAGTACGGGAATGCCGTGCAGGGGCCCTCGCGGGCCTTTCTCCTTGCGCTCCCTATCCAGCGCGTCTGCTATCGAGATTGCATCCGGGTTTAGCTCGATTATGCTGTTAAGCGCAGGACCATGCTTATCAATTTCGTCGATGCGGGCCGAGTACTTCTCCACTAATGAACGAGCCGTGAACTTGCCGGACTTTATTCCCTCCTGTAGCTCGGAAATGGTGATTTCATCCAATTCAAAAGGCTTGACGGCATCGGAGGAGGGGGCGGGTGCAATTTCGCGAGCTGCGCCCAGTGCGGGATAGAGAGGAGCCAAGCCTGCAGCGACGCTACCGAGCGCTGCCGTTTTGAGGAAGCTCCGGCGATGGCCGATCACGTTTGTATAAGTTTGTTTTCCGGGCATATTTTCAAACAACCATACTACCTCAGCTATGCTCTAGTGGCCTTAATGTGTTGCATTAGGTACTGTCCTAAGTTTAGGACAAGACCTTGCATTAGAATCCCGCCAAATTCTTGACAGGGCATGTATAATTGAGTTCAGCTAAGTTTGACTCACAAGCAATTGAAGGTCGGTACCGCCAACCAGCGTCACCCCCATCACTAGCAGCGAATCTTCTCAGCACATCTCAACAAAAGAATAGGAATATCAATGGCAGAACAAGGAACAGTGAAGTGGTTTAACGACGCCAAGGGCTATGGCTTTATCAGCCGCCAGAATGGCGAAGACGTTTTCGTGCATTTCTCGGCGATTCAGTCGAGCGGCTTCCGCAGCCTTCAGGAAGGCCAAACCGTGCAGTTCGACGTGACCAAAGGCCCCAAAGGCTGGCAGGCAGAGAACGTACAGCCGGTCTAACCACTCTCTGAGTTAACAGATGCCCGAGTCCGCAAGGACGTCGGGCATTTTTATTTGATCGTGAATTGATCGGTTAGCTCTAACTTAAAGCTCCAATTTGTTGCCGGGCTTGCTGCACCATCTCGACCAGAACTTTTCGAGCTTCCATGGGAGTTATCACTTCCCGAAGGAAAGCAATGCGCGCTCCCCGTACCCCTTCCGCAGTTTTCAGGCGAACTTGAAATCCCAAGCGATCGACCGAAGTCATCGCCGCTTCCTCCGAATCGATGCCTGCGCAAGATCTGGCCAGTAACAAGAGCGCATCTTTATGGTCGGTATTCATGTGTTCGATAATGCCGGCAGCAACATCGGCCAGAGGATCGGGCTGCGCCCGGATGTAATCCGACGCCTGCACCCAACCCATTACGCCAAAGCCGCCAACGTAATAAACGTCAACCACATCCATGCTATAGAAAGAAAAATCGTCGTAATCGACCCAGTATTTGCTGTTGGGGTAGCGCTCAAGATAAATTTGCCGGGCGTGAGCATTTTCGGAATCTGGCACGGTCAATACATTTCCTATCAAAGTCACGCGCGACGAACCTAGCGGGTCGCCATCCTCATCCTGCTGCGTCACCAGCAAACTCGCATGAGAGTTCGCTTGCAGATTTTGTGTGTGCATCGCCATCGTGCTGATGAGAAAAATAGGGCGCCCGCGCTCGTCCAGTCCGTAGGGCATTACCGAGCCGAAGGGAAACCCCGGCTGTTTGCGCGAAAGCGTGGAAAGGCTGCCGATGCGGCCTAAATGCATGAGCGTGCGTGCCCGCTCTGCAAATGCGGGTTCGGGGACCGCGGGCTGATTTGTTGCCGCACTGGTGCCGCCGTGACTTCGAGTGGATGTCATTAGGTTTTATGCTCGCTGTAGACAGTCTAAACGACGAAAGGGCACGCGCGCGTTCACTACCATTCTTCGGCCCTTCGGGCGATTGTTTCCCGGTGTATCGAATGCTAGACTGGCTTGAGCTTCCAATCCATCACTGATTGCTCACCGAGCGGGAGTAGTTCAGCGGTAGAACGCCAGCTTCCCAAGCTGGATGTCGCCGGTTCGATCCCGGTCTCCCGCTCCATGTTTCACGGTTGCATTGCGCCGTTTATTCGCAGCATGCCAGCGCAACCTTGCAGGTACGCCACGAGTAGTAACAGTACCCGGAAATCCAACCAACATTTGATATCGCGCCTGACTGGCGGTTATATGAGGCGTGAAAAATTTATGCAAGGAAGCGAGATCCTAGTTGGCAAATCCACTTTATGATGGAACGCTAGTTGATGTACCTTGCTTCCAGGAATTCTGTGACGCCGCTCACCATTTTCGGTTTGTTTGCTGTGACCGCAATGCTTGTCTGCTATGCATTAGAAGCCCGCAGCCCGTGGTTCATTCTGGCATTTGCCGTGTCATGCACTCTCGGCTCGATCTATGGCTTTCTGCAAGGCGCATGGCCGTTTGGGTTGGTGGAAGCAGTTTGGTCGGTGGTAGCCATACGGCGCTGGTTTTTTGCGCGATCTCGAAAGTAGTTAATCATGCTACGCCGTCTGACTGCGAATTTCTTCCAGCATTTTTGGATCGATATTGCCTCCGCTAATGATGGCAGCGGCAAGTTTTTTCTGCGGCAGCTGCCCGGCATGAAAAATAAATCCGGCCACGGCCACGGCGCCGCTCGGTTCCGCCACGGTAGCTGTATTCGCGCTCAAATACTGCATAGTCTGCCGGATCTCATCCTCGCTAACAGCAATGATGTCGTCAACGAAGTTTTTGATGTGCGCGAAGTTGATGACGCCAATGCTTTGTGTGCGCAGCCCGTCGGCTAGTGTGCGGGAAACTTTTTCGGCAGGGAACTGGACTATCTCTCCCGCGCGCAAGCTGGCTTGTGCATCAGCCGCGAGCTCCGGTTCTACGCCAATCACTTGAATCGAAGGATTGCTTAACTTAATTGCCGCAGCCACGCCACTAATCATGCCGCCGCCGCCCACCGGCGCAAGAATCATCTCTACATCCGGTAGATCTTCGAGAATTTCCAGCCCCATCGTTCCCTGGCCGGCAATGATTTGCTCATCGTTGTAAGGGGGTACGATTACGTATCCATGGCGCGCGGCAAGTTCTTCGGCCTTGAGTTGGCGCTCGGCGCTTCCTGGGCCAACGAAGACGATCTCTGCACCCAGCGCTGCGGTGGCTTCACGTTTGATTGCGGGAGCGTTATTGGGCATTACAATTACGGCTTTTGTCCCCAATGCACGCGCGGCATAAGCCACGCCTTGGGCATGATTGCCGCTGGAGTAGGTAATTACTCCCCGTTTGTGATCTTCCGGCGAAAGAGAAGCGATTTTGTTGTACGCTCCACGCAGCTTGAAAGCGCCAATGGGCTGCTGGTTTTCCAATTTGAGAAATAGCCGTCTTGGATCGGCATCGCAGAGTTTGAACTCGATCAGTGGGGTATGGACGGTGACGCCGTGCAGGCGCGATCGGGCAGCGCGGATATCGGCGAGAGTAACCATTGAGTATTACTCATTATCGCTCAATGTTAGAAAAGAGGGATTTCCATTGCTTGACATCATGATGTCATAAACAAATAGCATCACGATGTACGAACAACGCTTACTCTCGACGACGATGTCGCCAGCCTGTTGAATAAAGAAGCGCAACCATCTGCTAGATCTCCAGTATCACCGGCATAATCAGCGGCCGTTTCTGCGTCTGCTTCGAGATATATCGCTTCAAATCGGCTCGGATTTTTTCTTTGATTACACCGTAGTCGGCCTTTTCTTCTTCGCTGGAAAACGCGAGCGTATCTTCAACAATGCGCCGTGCTCCCTCCATTAAACCGTTATCGCCGGGATTGAAGCCGCGGGTCACGATTTCGGGGGTGGTCTCGACTTTACCCGATAGCTTGTTGATGGCGATGATGGGCAGCACGATGCCGTCTTCGCTCAAATGCCGGCGGTCTTTGATGATCAAATCTTCGACCACGTCGGTACGCGAGCCGGAGTCGATGCAAACCCGGCCCACATTCACGCGACCGGCCTTTCTTGCCCCGAGTTCATCGAATTCCAGCACATCGCCGCTCTCGATCAGCATTGCTTTACCCACAGAGCCATGCATAGCGGCTGCCATTTCGGCATGCAGCTTGAGTTGCCGATATTCTCCGTGCACCGGAATAAAATATCTTGGCTTTACCAGGTTGATAATCAACTTCAGCTCCTCCTGGCTGGCGTGTCCGCTGACGTGGACGGGCGGCGAGGTTCCGTCTTCGTAAATCACATGCGCTTCGCGGCGGAACAAGTGATCGATCATGCGGTAGATCGTCTTCTCGTTGCCGGGGATGATTCGCGACGAGAGCACTACGGTATCGCCTTTTTCGATTTTGGCGTGCTTGTGGTTGTCGACTGCAGCACGAGAAAGCGCGGACATGGGCTCGCCCTGCGTCCCGCTGATCATCACGCAGACTTTTTCTGGCGCGAAATTTTTCATGTCGCCGGGATTGATCACGAGGCCGTCGGGAATTTCGAGGTAGCCCAAATCCTCGGCGATTTCGGCAGAGTTATTCATCGAACGGCCGATGAAGGCCACTTTGCGTCCATGCTGATGAGCCAACTCGATGGCAAGCTTTATCCGGTGAATGGAAGATGAAAAGCACGACACGAATAAACGCCGCTTGGTATGCGCAAAGATTTCATCGAACTTGCGGCGGACAGCGCGCTCGCTTGGAGTGTAGCCCTTGCGCTCCACGTTGGTGGAATCCTGAAACAGCGCCAACACGCCCTGTTTGCCGTATTCGGCAAAAGCGTGCAGATCGAAAAGATGATTGTCGGTGGGAGTTGGGTCGACTTTGAAGTCGCCCGTGTGAATGATCACGCCGAGCGGCGTATGGATCGCAAGCGCAACGCAATCTACCAAACTGTGTGTAACCCGAATTGGATGGACGGTAAATACGCCAGCCTTGAAGTGTTCTCCAGCGCGCATTTCACGCAGGTCGGCATCGTCGAGCAGGCCGTGCTCGTCAAGTTTGTCTTCCACGTAGGCTAACGTGAATTCCGTGCCCCATACCGGCACGTTTAGTTCGGAGAGAACCCAGGGGAGGGCGCCGATGTGGTCTTCATGGCCGTGTGTAAGTATGATTCCGCGCACGCGGTGCCGGTTTTCGGTTAGATAAGAAATGTCGGGGACTACGATGTCGACGCCCAGCAATTCGGCTTCGGGGAACATGAGGCCGGCGTCGACCACAATAATGTCGTCGCCCCAGCGGACCGCCATGCAGTTCATGCCGAACTCGCCGAGGCCGCCCAAGGGGACGATCTGCAGTTTTCCAGTTGTCATCGAGTACCTATGATGCTAGCAGACTGTATCGCATAGCGTACAGCGCAAGAGAGGGAACTAAGGTTCGTCACGGATGGCGTACTCGCGATTGCTGGAGTAGATTTGAGAGGATGCGAGACGATAAGTCCAAGTCGTGGTTGCGCACCCGCGTCGAAAAGACGCTGGTAAAGGGTTTAACCCGTGCCTACTCTACGGTCCAGGTCGATCCCGAAAAATTCCTTGTGCAATTGCGCACCGCCTATCGCGTTCCAATCAGCGGGTATCATGGCGTGTATTCGCTGGAAGTAGGTGAACTCGATGCCGTGGCGAATGACATCATTCGCAGCGGAATGAAGCTGGCGGCGGCGGAGGGTGCGGGTTTTGGCTTAGGTGGCTTGATTACAATAGTGCCCGATCTCGGGATACTTTCCGCCATCACCATGCGCACCATCCAGAAATTAAGTTTGATCTACGGTTTTCAATTCAACACGGATGGGGAAATTGCAGAACTCTGGATCGCCGCAGCCAGTGCGGCCGGAGTGGACATTGGGCGTGAACTACTGGAAAAGGAAGTGGTCAATAAGTTTGTTCCGCGCGTAATCGAGCGCATAGCGGCCCGGGCCAGTGCCGAAGTCGTCGAAAAATGGGCTGGACGCATGATTCCTTTAGTCAGTTCCGCCATTGGGGCCGGTCTTAATTACTGGTTCGTGCGCGCCTGGGGTGAGCGGGCCAAAGCTCACTTCCGCGCGCGCCATTTGGAAATGAGGTCGCAAGAGAAGGCGCTCGAATTGCCATCGGCGGCTCCACTCATTTTGCCTGCGCAAATCAGCTAAAAATCTCGCCTCGAGCAACTCTTGTTTCATTCTTCCGCCAAACGACTCTGTGTTAAAAACAAGAAATGCCCACTTTCCGCTGCTCCGCTATTCTCTTCGATCTTGACGGTGTACTCGTCGACTCTACCGGCTCTGTGGATCTCCATTGGCGCGTGTGGGCGCGCGAGCGTGGAATCGACGAAGAGAAGGTGATTGCCATTGCCCATGGCGTGCGCGCCATTGAAGTAATTCGCATTGTAGCGCCGCACCTGGATGCTGACGCGGAGTTGCGCGATTTGGAAAAAGAAGAGGCTAACGATCATCACAAGCTCGCCGCCATGCCCGGCGCAATCGAACTCGTCCGCTCGATTCCAGAAAATCTTTGGTGCGTGGTTACATCCGGCACCCGCCACTTGGCGACTGAGCGTCTTCGAATGGTTGGAGTGCCGGTTCCCAAAGCAATGATTACGGCCGACGATGTGGTGAATGGAAAGCCTTATCCGGAGCCTTATTTGAAAGGTGCGAAGGCTTTAGGATTCGAACCTCAAGAATGTTTGGTGATCGAAGACGCACCTGCGGGAATCCGTGCCGCACATGCAGCCGGGATGAAAGTGATTGGATTTGCCAGCACGTACGAGCCGGAACAATTGGCGGAAGCGGACGCGGTGATCAGGAATTTCTCGCAGCTATCGGTTGTTTATGAAGGAAATTCTATGCACGTCAGATCGGACCATTTAGGCGAGTGATGAATGTCGAAGAGCTTTAATGCCATCACGTGAAAATCTATCGCAACCAATCCTCGAATTCGATTCCGCGATCAGTTTTCTCGTCGCGGTATTTCACGATGACCGGTGTGTATAGAGAAATCCCCATCTCCGCGGCAGCGCCTTTTTTCACCGCGCGCGATCCCGGCACAACCACGGCACCTTCTGGAACTTCGAGGGGTGCTTCCGCCGTTGCACGATGGACTTCGTTGCGAACCAAATCATAGAGCGGCGTGGATCGCGTCAAAATTGTTCCCGCACCTAACACTGCGCGCGCGCGTACGAGCGTGCCTTCATAGACGCCGCAGTTGCCGCCTACTAGAACATCATCTTCAATAATCACAGGAGCGGCATTCACTGGTTCGAGCACGCCACCGATTTGCGCGGCTGCGCTTAAATGCACGCGCTTGCCAATTTGCGCGCATGATCCCACCAGCGCGTGCGAATCGACCATTGTGCCTTCGTCCACATAGGCCCCAACATTGATGAACATGGGAGGCATGCAGATTACGGACGGGGCAACGTAAGCTCCAAGTCTCACTGACGATCCGCCGGGAACCACTCGTATGCGGTCTTTGATGGAAAATTGCCGGGCAGGAAATGTGTCTTTGTCGACGAAGGTTAGGGCAGCATCGCCCATCTCGGCCAGAACGCCTAGCCGAAAACCCAGCAGAATGCCGTGTTTCACCCAGGTATTGACCACCCACCGGCCACCGATTTTTTCGGCGGCGCGAATTTTGCCTTGCGTAAGCGCATCGCGGAATTCGAGAAATGCGGGCCGCGCTTCCGGATTATGTTCGACTTCGCCCAACGCAGCCAGGCGTTCGATGGAAGATTTCAGAGATTGCATGGAGTCAGTTGCTAGATGCACTTGCACTCGCTACGGATCAGTACATTAGTCATAGCATGTGCCGCTTCGCGGCTTTGGGCCAGCGTTGCGTAGGGGCCATGCCAGTTGGCGTGGTTGGCTTCATGACCTGCGGGCCGGCCTTTGCCCTGGTTGCATTGTCCGCATGATCCGCGATGCAGAACAATCTTCCGCGGGCCAGCCGCCCAATTTTCGTAGATATAAAATGCGGCTGCTTCCGGCGCGGCTCCGGCTGGTTTCTCGATCACGCCAGCTTCCATGGCGATTTTTTGCAGCTTCGACCGTGTATCGCGACGCATGGGCAAAAGCGGCAATCGATAGTTTTCTTCGATCTTGCCCATCATCGCCAACACGGCTTTTACAGGCAGTGGGCTTGACTCAATAAAGTTCGCTTGCATCAATGCCAGGTATTTTCTGTTGAGGGCGCGCGCCGTGGCCCAATCGTTATCAAGCGCAGCACGAGTCAGAGATGTCATCTCACCCGGAATTTCATTCGATGCGACTGACACCACTCCAACGCCTCCAAGCGCGATCACCGGTAGGGTGACTGCGTCATCGCCAGAGAAAACCAGAAATGACTCGGGTACGCAGCTAATCGCCTCGGCGATCTGCGTCATGTTGCCGCTCGCTTCCTTCACGCCGATGATGTTGGGGATTTCTGACAACCGTGCCAGGGTTGCCGGTTCGAGATTTGCCGATGTACGACCGGGCACGTTGTAAAGGATGACCGGCTTGTCGGGCACGGCTTCGGCGATTGCTTTGAAGTGCCGGTATTGGCCCTCTTGAGTGGGCTTGTTGTAATACGGATTGGCGGTGAGAATGGCGTCGACGCCGGCGCGCAGGGCGACTTCTTTGGCCTTTTCTACAGCGTCGCCTGTCGAGTTCGACGTAGCCCCCGCAACAATCGGCACACGGCCAGCAACTACTTCAATCGTGGTATCGATGACGTGCAGCCATTCGTCGTGGTTGAGCGTTGGGGTTTCGCCGGTGGTTCCGCAGGGAACGAGAAAATCAATGCCGGATTCCACCTGCCACGCCACTAAATTGCGCAGCGCAGCGTCGTCGATGGAACCGTCCTGATGAAAAGGAGTGACCAGCGCAGTACCACAGCCACGAAGTTGCATGGTAATAAGATAACGCGAATGGGCTTGTGTGGGAACGGGCGGTGCTACAACTCCCGCCACACATCCTTAAAATCGTAGAAACCTTTTTTGCCAGAAAGCCATTCCGCCGCGCGTACTGCCCCTTCGGCAAAGCCCTGGCGGGATTTGGCGTCATGGCAGAGATAGATTTTGTCGGCGGCGGATTCGAGGACAATCTCGTGCATGCCGACTACATCGCCTTCTCGGAAAGATGTGATTTCAAGTTGCTGGTTTTTGCCGCTGGAGTTGCGGATCGCGTGCTGGATGGCAATCGCCGTTCCCGAAGGCGCGTCTTTCTTGTGGACATGATGCCGCTCGAAGATTTGCCCTGAATAATCGTGTTGCAAAGCTGCCGCTGAGGCGCGGGCCACTTCGAGAAACAGATTTACTCCCACGGAGAAATTCGCCGCGTAGATGAAGCCGGATCCTCGGTTTTGCACCAGATTGCTGATGCGGTCGAGATCTCCATACCATCCGGTTGTTCCGACCACCATGTTTTTGCCTGCGCGCACACACGCATCGATGTTCGCGAGTATGCAGTGAGGAGTGGTGAAGTCGATTACCGCATCGATGTTGCGTAGGCTCTCCGGGGTGAGCGCGGCGCACGACTCGTTTTCCACCGAACCGGCAACTCTGACTTCGTGCTTTCGATAGCGTGCTACTTCCGCCACCAGCGATCCGGTTTTACCACGGCCGAGAATTAAAAGATGCATAAGAAGAAAGATTTAACCACAGAGGGCACAGGGTTTACAGAGGAAATACTGGCTATGCGTAGACTTCTGGATCTAAGTCACGGAAAAACGTGTTGTGCAGACGCTGGATTACGTCTGGCACGTCATCTTCTTCGATAACGAAAGTCAGATTGATTTCCGACGCTCCTTGGGAGATCATGCGGATTTTCTTGTCGGCCAGTTCGCCGAAAACCAGCGCTGCGATACCCGGTTTCTCTCGCAGGCTTTCGCCTACAAGGCATACGATAGCTTTGCGGCCTTCATACTTCACATCGGCCAGCTTGGCCAGATCAGCGGCCAGAGCGGGGATTGCCTGGTTGGAATCCACGGTAAGAGAAACGCTTACTTCTGACGTAGACACTACATCGACCGCGACCTGATGACGGTCAAAAGCTTCGAAGATGGCGCGCAGGAAGCCGTGCGCCAGCAACATGCGCGGAGCGGCTACGTCGACAATAGTGATGCGCTTCTTCACTGCGATCGCTTTAAAAATGTTTTTTCCTTGTGGCGCGCGGGTTGTAATCTTCGTCCCTTCGCATGAGGGATTGCGAGAATTAAGCACGTAAACCGGGATATTTTTGTGGATCGCGGGCAGTACCGTCGCCGGGTGAAGAACTTTTGCGCCAAAGTAGGCCAATTCCGCCGCCTCATCGAAGCTGATGACCTTGATGCGGCGTGCCTCGGGACAGATACGCGGATCGGTGGTGAGAATGCCATCGACGTCGGTCCAAATTTCGATCCGCTCTGCGCCCAGACCTGCGCCCACGATGGCAGCGGAAAAATCAGAGCCACCGCGGCCGATCGTTGTGGTTATGCCGGCGCGGTTTGCGCCAACAAAGCCACCCAGCACGGGAACCTGGCCGGCATCGATCAGCGGCTTCACTTTGGTTTGCAGCCGCGTGTTGGTTTCTTCATACTGCGGAACAGCCTGCATGTAGTTGCTGTCGGTGACCAGCACTTCGCGGGCGTCCACGTGCGCGCTGTTCAGGCCGTATGCCGAAAACGCGGCGGCCACGATCTTACTGGAGAGCATTTCGCCGAATGCGGCCACGTGGTCGGTGGTGCGCGGAGTAATTTCGCCGACGGCGGAGATGCCGCGCAGCAGTTCGTCGAGCGCTTCAAAGTCCCCGCCCAGTTCGGAGTGGAAGTCGGTGAACAGCGCGGTGCCCATCAACTCGCTGGCGGTGTTGTAGTGGCGCTCTTGCAAAGAGCGGCATAGCTTGAGGGCCGCTTTGCGTTCTCCGGCTCCGGCTGCGCGCGCCATGGTCAGCAGCGTGTCGGTAACTTTAGCCATGGCGCTGACAACCACGACTGGATTCTGTGCGAGGCGGCCTTTTACAATTTCGGCCACGCGAGTGATGGCCTTGGCATCTTCCACCGAAGTGCCGCCGAATTTCATCACGATCATCGGCGTGGGTTCCTTGCGAAATGATGGGAGTGCGCGGAAGATTTCAATCCAGATATCCCTTGGCTTTGAGCAGTTCTGCATTCAGCACGGCTGCACCCGCCGCGCCGCGGATGGTGTTATGGGAAAGCACCGTGAACTTCCAATCCAGCACGCCGCAGGGCCGCAAGCGGCCTACAACAGTAGTCATGCCCGCGCCCATTTCCACGTCAAAGCGCGGTTGCGGCCTGTCGTTGGCCTCAACGTACACTACTGGCCGTTCAGGAGCGCTGGGCAACTTCAACTGCTGCGGTTCGGCGCGGTAATCGTTCCATGCAGCGATGATTTCTTCCGGCTTCGCCTTGATTTTCAAACGCACCGAGACCGATTCGGTGTGACCGTCCTCTACGGCTACGCGGTTGCATTGTGCGCTCATGGCGAAGGTGGCGGGAATAATTTTTGTGCCGTTTACCTGCCCGAGCAACTTCAGCGTTTCCTCTTCCATCTTTTCTTCTTCATTGCGGATGTAGGGAATTACATTGCCCAGAATGTCGAGCGAGGCTACGCCCGGATAACCCGCACCGCTCACGGCTTGCATGGTGACGGCCATCACGGCCTCGAGGCCGAAGCGCTGCTGCAGTGGTGCTAATGCCAAAACCAGGCCAATAGCCGAGCAATTTGGATTCGTGACTACATAACCGCCCGATTTTTTTCGCCATGCCTGCGTGCCGATCAGCGCGATGTGAGCAGCGTTGACCTCGGGAATGACCAATGGCACGTCCGATTGCATGCGCAACGCGCTGGAGTTGGAAACCACGGCGCAGCCGGCCTCGGCAAAGCGCGGCTCCATCTCGGCAGCAATCGAGGCATCGAGCGCGGCAAAAATAATTTTGGGCGCGCCATGAGGCGTGGCAGGAGAAACCTTCATTGCGGCCACATGGGCAGGAATCGCCGTCTTCAAGCGCCAGCGAACGGCTTCTGCGTAAGTCTTGCCCTCGGAACGGTCAGAAGCCGCAAGCCACGCCGCTTCAAACCATGGATGGTGCTCCAGCATCTGCATAAACCTTTGCCCGACGACACCGGTAGCGCCCAGAATCCCAATTGGAGTTTTGCTCATAAATTAAAGCCACGCGAAGGTAATTGGATTTTACAACAGCTCTTGCGCAGAAATAATTTGCCTAAGGTAACCAACGATTGCCGGATGGCCCGGGCACCGAGCCTTCCATTCAGTGAGGTTAGTGAAGACTCTGATTCCTCTGCCGATAAAAAGGGTAGAGGACTATTATGCCCGAGCTGCGCCAGAATTTTTTCACCAAAGAATGGGTGATCATCTCCACCGAGCGCGCCAAGCGTCCTGAAGAGTTGGTAACGCATCGGGTGGCGCTGGATATCCCGTCATTTATGGAAAGCTGTCCATTCTGTCCGGGCAACGAAAGCCAGGCTCCGGTGGATGTTTTGCGTTACCCAGCCAATACCGGCGAGCCTTGGGCGGTGAGAGTGATTCCCAACAAGTTTGCCGCGCTCTCAAGCGAGATTCAGCCGCACAGGAGTTTGCAGCGCTTGCGGCGGTGTATGGAAGGTTTTGGCTTTCACGAAGTGATCATCGATAGTCCGGACCACTCCGCCTATATGGCATTCATGCCAGATGCGCACGTCGCTAAAATATTGACGGTTTTCAGAGAGCGATATAACGCTTTGAGCGCCGACCGGCGGGTCAGCCATGTGACGATTTTCAAGAATCATGGCGCTGACGCGGGCGCCAGCTTGCAGCATCCGCATTCTCAGTTGATCGCTACGCCGGTAGTTCCCAGTCAGGTGCGGCACCGCCTGCACGAAGCATTGCGTCATTATGATGATGCTGGAGAATGCATGTTCTGCTACATGGTGGAGCGCGAAGTCGAAGACCAGATTCGTATTGTACTCAACAGCGAGTATTTCGTAGCTATGGAGGTATTCGCTTCGGCCACTCCCTTCGCCACGCATATCTTTCCCCTGCGCCACATGGCCAGTTTCGGCGAAATCACAGACACAGAAATCGCCGATCTCGCGGGCATTCTGCGTGCTTTACTGGCGAAACTTTATATAGGACTGGCGAATCCCGACCTGAATTTCACCGTGCGCAGCGGTCCTTCCGGTTACGTAGGCGCGCGGCATTTCCACTGGTACGTGAGCGTGATCCCGCGGCTTACGCGCGTGGCCGGCTTTGAGTTGGGCTCGGGAATGTTTATCAACACGGTGCTACCGGAGTCGGCAGCCGAATTTCTTCGCAATGTGAGTGTGGAAAAGACAGCGGGAGCGGCCGGCTAGCCGTACGCGAGAATGTGCCGCGAGCGAGCGATTTGCGAGCTTATTTCTTCAGGCGAACTTCACTACCCAGCACATACTCGTCGAGTGGGCCAAACTTTCGCTTTTCCGCATAGAGCCGCCAGCGGCGGAAGACAATGCGTAAACTCGCCATGACTGGAATGGAAAGGAAAATCCCCAGAATGCCGGCAACTTCGCCGCCCGCCATTACTCCGAAAATTGCGGCGAGTGGATGCAGTTCCATGCTGTGGCCCATGATGCGTGGCGAACTCACGTAGTCCTGAATCAACCGCCAGATGCCCAGAAAGATCACGAGAGCGAGCCAGTGGGGGAAGCCCATCAGCAATGACACGCCGACAATCGTGACCGCTGCCGCCAAAGGGCCTACGACAGGAATGAATTCCAGCAAGCCGCCCAATGTTCCGAGAACCAGAGCGTAAGGTACGCGCATCGATGCCAGAACGATGGAATAAGTCACCAGGGTCAGTGCTGCCAAGGTAAGTTGCGCGCGAATGAAGTGCGCCAGCATCTGATTCAAATCGTTGAGCACGCCTTGCAGTAATTCGCGCTGCGGGCGCGAGCGTACAAGATCGAGCAAAATCTGGCTGAGGCCGCGGCCGTCTTTCAGAAAAAAGATGGAGAGTAAAGGAACGATCACCAACAGCCATGCCTGCTTGGCTACATCGGCGACGCGCAATCCTACGTTCTGCGCCAGCTTGGCAATTTCATCACCGTGGCTGGCTAGATAGTCGCGCAGAAGGTTAACGATGCGGGAGTTCCAGCCATGTTGTTGACCCAGTTGCTCGGCGATCTGCCCGGAACTTAGCTGCGCGAGCGCCGGAAGTGATTGCACCAGACGCGCGCTTTCCCGGCCGACGCGTGGCCCCATGGAAACGAAAAATAATACGATTAATCCCAGGAGCAGAACGTAAATAACGGCGATGGCCCGAACCCGCCCGCGCAGCACTTTTTCCAGGGAAGAAACCAGCGGGCTCATCAAATAGGCAAAGAAGATGGCAAACAGAAAAGCGATCAGTGTTTCCCGCGCAGCGTAGAGAAACCCCAACCCCAGCGCAAACAGCAGCACTGTGATGAGAACACGAGCTGTACGCGCATCTGCCAACACCAAATCTTTGCTCCGTTCACGGAATCAAATCGCGGAAGGGATTCGCATGTAGCTAATCCCGCACTACCTCCGTATTATCGTCTGCAATCAAGACGCGCATGAGCTTGAATTGATCTTTATCGTCCACCCAAAGAGCCCAGGTAAACGTCTCGCCCTTAAGATCCAACCTTAAGAGTTCCCGTTCCGTTCCTCGAACCGTCACCTTTTCCGGTCCCACCAATTCCATGCGCACCCGCATCGAGGTCCGGTCTTGCGGCACTAAAACGCCAAATTCCAGCGGACCTTTCTGACACTTTAGAGCGCCACTATCGGTGTGGCAGTTGGTTGCCAAATAGCGCCAGGCCAGTATTTCACGGTCGATGAAAAAGTTGTTATCCAGGATTGCAGAGGTACTCGGCATCAGAAACGGCTGCTCGGCGGGCTTCGTGGAAGCCGTAGTGGTGATCTTCTCCAGCAGAAATTCGTTTTTTGGTGTCACCAACAGGGAACCGTTGCCATCGTTCCAGTCGTATCGAACCAACTCGCCGCTCGCGGTCATTTCCAATTCAGATTTTTGAGTGGAATTGGAATTTCCAGATTCCTGCAATTGCGATTTGACGATGCTGATGCCATTCTCCTGATGCACGCTGAAGGTTTCCGTCACCACGCGCTGGCCTCTAACGAAAATCCCAAACGATCCGGAGTCGACCGTTTGGTTGGATGCCGCTTTTGAGTTATCTTTTTTGTCGCCGGCGTAGACTCCGGTCGCGCATATTAAAACCGCGATGAACATCCAGCGTAGTTGCGCGATTCGAGTCACTAGTTTTCTCCTGTTCGGGCGAGGCCTTTATCCAACCCCAAAGCTTCGATCAGTTCATCGGCAATTTCTTTGACGGCCTTGCCACCGGTTTCTTTTCTGAATGACGCTTTTAAATAACCCGGCCTGCGCGTTTCGTACAGCTTACGAAAGTTGTCAGGCGTTTCCAGCAACGGACGCTTCGATCCTTGCCGCCTCGACTCTTCCTGACAACGCGCCAGCAACTCTTCAACTTCTGCATCAAGAAACACAGTGGGAATCCCGGTGGCTTTGATCAATGCAGCGATGGGATCCTGGACGAAAGCGCCGCCGCCCAGCGCAATCACGCATCGGTCATCGTGTAATTCACTCAACAAGGTTTGCAAGGCATCCAACTCCATGCGGCGGAATTTCTCTTCGCCACAAGAGCGAAAAATTTCCGCCACGCTTTTTCCCTCCAGCCGCTCGATCCGCTGATCAAGATCGACGAACCGCCAACCTAATTGCGTGGCCAGAACCCTTCCCACGCTGCTCTTGCCGGCACCCATGAATCCGACGAGGATTACAGCGTGCAAGTGGGGAAGATTTTCTTTCGCCGCTTGAGGAATGTCGTTTTTATTGTTTTTCAGAGCGTTTTCTGAGGTGAATTTTACCACTGAAGGTCCGCAGAACTACTGTAGAAGAGACGGCTACGCGGCCTACCGTACCTGCGAAGGCACGTCCCTTATCGAGCGGGAAAGATGTGTGAGTTTTGGGTTGGAGAGGAATATCGTCGTGAACCTCGCCGCGGACGGAGCGGGCGCTTACGTCGGCAGAAGTCCATTCGGGAATCGTGGCTTCAATATCTCCACTATGGCTGGTCAGGCGATATTCGCCGCTGTTGCCGAAATCGCCGATGTAATTGATTCTGCCGCTGGTCGAAACCACCTGCACCAGCGATCCGTTCACACTGTTGAGCGTAACTTCACCGCTCAGCGAATCGACCTCGACGTGGCCATTTTGTATGTTGTCGAGATTGACGTTGCCGTTCATGGTCTTCACATGCACGTGCGCGTCGAAAATGTCGCGAACATCCACGTTCGCTGCCGGACCTTCAAGGCTGACATCGCCATGCAGTTTTTCCGCATGCATGGAACCAGTGCTGGAATGCAAAGTAACACTGGCATCGGCGGGAACCAGAATTTCATAATCTACGCGCCCCGATTGCGCGTCCGCGCCCGGTAACAGGTGCGATTGAATATCCACGCGATTGCCATTCTGATTGTTATCGATCTCGACCCGGTCGGAGTGCAGGATTGCGTTTACTATAACGGTGCTGTTGGTCGAAGGCTTGACGGAAATGGAACCGTAAGGGTTGACGACCGAAATACCCGCTCGCGGCCCCACGATGAATTGCAATTCCTTTTTTGTTTCCGCCAGCAGCGAACCCGCCATCATAGCGCCAACCGTCACGAGCGTTGCCGTGTGCCTACGCCACATATACGACTCCCCAACCCCTTACGTTTACCAAAGAAAATATTCGCGAACCAGCTTACTACTGCTGCTGGCTCATTGCCATTTCAAACAGCATGGATTTCTGCTGGTACGCATCCATCAGCGAACGGCGTGCGTCTTCGTCATTCGGGCTTTCATCCACCGCTCCCTGCGCGTCGCGGATAGACTCATTGACCCGCTGCAAGTTTACTTCGTATTGATCTTTCATGGCGGGAGCATTCGCCGCGACTTCCTGGAGCAGATCTTCGTCATTCAGGCCGGCAGCATTGATCGCAGGTGACACAACAAGCGCCTCTTGCGTGACTTGCTCGTTTGACGAACTCTTGCGCTCATAGATCCCTACAGCGAGCAGTAGAATGGCTGCCGCTGGCACCAACCAACGTGCCAATCCCCAGCGCGTACCAAATGAGGGTAAAGCAGAGTGCCGATCCGTTGGTTGCGGGCGGATAATTCCTTCTTCACGCAACGCAATTTCAATGGAATTCCAAACCCTTGGGCTGGGCTCGTCGCAGGCTTGCAGTTCGCTGGCCGCCTCGACAATCAAATTCAATTCTCTCAGCAGAGCTGAACAGGCCGAGCAGGTTTGCAAGTGCTGCTTTTGTTCCAAGCCACTGCCGTTTTCTATTTCCACCAAGCTTTCCTGTAGCTCAACGCAAGTCATACAACCTCTCCCCAAGTCTACTTCGATCCTAAAAGAATCGCGTTGGTTGCGCCCCTGCCGAGGTTACTGTCGTGTCTCGAACTTCCTAATCAAACCAGTTCTAACCTACTCGAGATTTTCCGGCCTTTTCGGCTCTATTCATCTTGAGCAGGTCGCGCAATTTCATGCGCGCCTTGTGCAACTGAGACTTACTGTTCCCGATCGAACATCCCACGATGGAAGCGATCTCATTATGCTCGTAACCGTGCACGTCGTGAAGAACAAAAATCGTTCTGTAGCCGGGAGGCAGATCGTTCACCGCTCTTTGCAACTGCAGCCGGTCAATTGAACCAGCCAACGCCACATCGTCCGCGCCAAAATCTTTCTTTGGCGAGTCGTCCTCGGTCCCTTGTGTTGTTTCTTCCAATGACACCACGGGAAGACTTTTCTTCCGCAAATGCATCAGCACGACATTGACCGAAAGCCGATGCAGCCAGGTTGAAAAAGCGGACTCGCCGCGAAACGTCGCAATCTTGCGATAAAGCTGAAGAAAAGCTTCCTGCGCCAGGTCTTCCGCTTCCGCAACATTCGCCGTCATTCGCAAACATAGCGAATATACTCGCCGTTTGTGCTTGTCGTAGAGCACCTGGAACGCTTCCGTGTCCCCCAGCTTGGCCCGTTCAATCGCCTCGGCTTCGCTAAGTTCGGTGCCTGGTTTCTGTCGTGGCTCGGTCAAATCGTCTAGTCCGGCCGCACTCATTGGGATGCGGCATAAGTAGTTTGTGTTGTATTATTTGCGCGGAGTTGCCGTCCTTGCTGGCATTACGTTGGCTTCCAAATATTAGAGCATTTCTACCGATCTTCGGATGTATGGAACCATCCCAGTCGCATTATCTTTTCCGCAAGAAACCCCTTTGTGTTCGATGGCTTGCGCAGATGCACACCACCTAAAGCTTAAACCCCGCCTGGGATCAAGAGTCGCAATCTTCGAAAACCAATATATTTTGGCTGAAGGCTGTCGCCAAATTACGCCACTTTAGTGGCTGTGGTGATGGATTCCAAGCCGTGCCCATGGGGTCCCCGCTCCCGTTGCCGGAGCAGAAATGCGAACAAAACCCCTAGAATCCCTAAAACTGAGAAAATCCACATGCCCAGGCGATATCCGGCGGGATTGGAGGCATCGGCATGGGCGTAATTGTTTGCCCATCCCACCACTAAATTAAGCCCGAATAATCCGATGTTCTGGATCATGGTCATCAGCCCATACGCCGTACCCAGCTTCGATTGATCGACGATATAAGCGACTGAAGGCCACATGACGGCAGGGATCAGCGAAAATGCTACTCCCATCATTGCCATGGGCACGTATAGGTTGATCTGCGTGTAGGCCATCATCAGGTATACGGGAATTAACAGCAGCGATCCAAACATCATCAAAAGAGCGCGTTTGCCGATGCGATCCACCCACAAGCCGAACAGAGGAGTAGCAATCATGGCAAACAGGGTGAGCATGCTCGACAGGAAGCCGCCGAATTCGCGCGAGGTGCCGTGTGCTTCCATGAAGAATTTCACCGCAAAAGTTTGGAAAGGGAAGATGGCGGAGTAGAAAACAATGCAAAGGGAGACGATGAGCCAGTAGCTTACGCCGAACTTCCACAGGTCGGCGAAAACCACCTTGTCGGTGGAAACCTTACCCAGACTGTAATTTTTTTCCGCCCATGATTCCAGGAACCAATAGATGATTGCGCCCGCCAGGCTGAGGCCTGCAAAGGCCAGCGCGATCAGAAAAGGAGTGCGCCAGTTGGCGTAGGCTGCGCGCGCCCAGGTTGGCGAGTTGAGCGCGGCAAAGGTGCCTAAGCGCGAGGCCGTCAGGTTCAATCCGAAGGCAAAGCTCAGTTCTTTGCCTTTAAACCAGCGCGCCAGCGCGGTGACCACAGCAACGTTCAGCGATTCCGCTCCCATACCAAAAATCAGGCGTCCGGTTGCCATGATCGAAAGATGTCCGCTTGCCGCCGTAATGGCGGGACCTATGAAGGAGAGCACGGCGAAGATCATCAATGACTTCCGCAGGCCGATGCGGTCAATGACGAATCCCCCGATTACCACGGTGAAAATATTGGGGAAGCTGTAAATTGCCTGAAGAAACCCAATGTCCAGGTCGGTGAACCGAAGTTGTTCCTTGAGCACATCGGCGAGCGGACTCAGCGCATCGTACGCGTAGTAACTGCCAAACATCGTCAAACTGACCACGACCAACACCAGCCATCGGTACAGCCGGCTCGGCTCAGGACGCACTATTTCCGTCATCCACGCTCTCTAGGTTGAGACAGATTGAACTCCGGGGAATGCGCAGGCAGATTAGCAGATAAAGTGAGTATTCGCATCAGCGCACCTAGCTAATCTCACAAAAACTGTCAATCCGATCGGAGCCGGAGCGCGAGCGACGGCGCAGCGGACCCAGAAGTCCGCCGGGAATTTATATGGCGTAACAACTATCGGTGGGAGCGCTGGTTACGGCGTGGTTTTCGAATTCACCCCGTAAGAGCCGCGTTGGATAAAATCTTCTCCGAACGAATGCGTCTGGGATTTCACGAATTGCAAAGGGCGGATGTTCGTCCGTCCTTTGCAAACTTACTTACGGAATGATCTCGTACACCACGCCCTTATTGTACGTACCGCCTGCGAGAGTCGTCCCATACAAATTTCCCGACGCATCTAGGATCAGGCCGCCAGATGGGTTGAATCCATCGGCTCCGCCAGCGAAATTATGCAGGATCGTCTCCGTCCACGATCCACCGCCTGACGGGCTTATTCAAAGGCGATGCCACCTGCGGATGTTCCTCCATCGCTCGTTGTGCCGTAAAGATTGCCAGCGCTGTCGAGAACAAGACCGGATGGGCTAGCGCCATCCTTCGGACCGCCGAGGAAGTTATGCAATACGATTTCGGTTTGAGCGTAGCTGAGCGACGCAAAAAGACATATGGCTAGGACTATGAACAAAAATGGAACTGAAAACGATCTCTCAATTTGCATAGTTTTCCTCGGAACCTTCATCTTTAACTAATACCCTACTCACGCGGAAGCATGGTCTGGGCCCATTAAATTGGCTCGGGTCCGCCTGCTTTCGCGACATTGTTCCATAGAGAACGCCTTCTGGCCCAAGAATCACGCCGAAAACTGGATTGCTCAGATCAGGTTTGAAGCTGTATAGCACTGCCTCGGTTTGAGCATTCAGGCGCGTTGCTGACAAAAGTGCCACGCATGTGCAAGCCATCAACCAGAACGCTGTAGTCACCGCAATCAATCCAGTAGAAACTTTGTCTCGCATAAACGATCCTCCGCGAATTTTTTTAAGTGGAATCACTTACGATTGAATCAAGGGCCCGGACTTGCAAAACCGCGGGAGTATGAGGCTCAAACACAGGGTGACGCTACGGCGTGATCTCGAACACTGCACCGGCGTTGTAAGCGCCACCATAACGCGTCGTACCGTAAAGATTGCCGAGATCGTCTAAGACCAGGCTACCGTATGGAACCTCTCCGTCGCTGCCGTCAATGTCGTTAAAACTGTAGAGTACTTTCTCGCTCCAGCTCCCATCCGCTTTGGGCGACAGCTCGAATACCGTTCCACAGCCGGCACCATCGCATCCAGTCCCGCCTGAGGTTGTTGTTCCGTACAGATTGCCGGCGGTATCCAGAATCAAACCTGAATACGGAGCGTAGCCGTCCACACCGTTATTGGCAAAGCCATGCAGCCATTTAAAAAGCCATCCTCCGCCCGGTGACGGCATTAGTTCGAATACCGCACCGCAATCCTCGTCGCAGCCCGGATTGCCACCGGCGCTAGTCGTGCCGTAGAGGTTGCCGGCGGCATCGATGGTCAGTCCGGCGATGGGATCGAAGCCGTATTTGAGTCCGAAGAAGGTATGGAGAATATTCCCGGCCCAAGCACCATCGGCCATATGGGAAAACTCGAATACATTGCCCTCCCCAGGACGAGAAAATTGCGTTGTACTGTAGAGATTGCCGGCGGCATCGAAAATCAGACCCGAAGGAAGGTCGCCTGCTCCCAATTGTTTCGCGTCGAAGCTATACAAGACTTTCTCCGTCCAGCCTCCACCAGCCAGGGGCGACAACTCGAACACCGTGCCGCAGCCGGTAATTGTTATACCGCTGGGGTCTCTGCATAATCCGGTACCGCCCGTAGCCGTTGTGCCATATAAGTTGCCAACTTGATCGATGATCAGATTAGAGCTAGGGCCGACACCGTCCTTTTGGTGCTTGGTGCCGAAGTTGTGCAGCACCGTTTCCCTCCAGCTTCCGTCAGCAGCCGGACTCAATTCGAAGGCGATCCCTCCGACATACTCTCCGCCGCCACCCGTTGTGCCGTAAAGATTGCCTTTGGCGTCGAAGATCAAATTGCTTAGGGGCTCAGCGCCGTCATTGACGGCCGCATTGAAGGTGTGTATCACGTACTCCTCCCAGCCTCCACCGGCGGTGGGTTTTAGCTCGAAGACGTTCCCGTAGTTGAAGGCGCCGCCTTGGCTCGTTGTGCCGTAAAGATTTCCGGCAGAATCGAAGACCAAGCCTGCGTAGGGTTCCCAACCGTCCACTACGTTGAAGCTAAATAGTACTTTTTCCGTTTGTGCGCTCGCGCGCGTAGCGGGCAGAAGTATGATGACCGTAGACATTGCTAGCATCACAGTCAATCCTGGAATAGAAATCTTGCTTCGCATGACTAATCCTCCTTCAATTTCACAATGCGACGAGCGGGGCTCTACTTGACCAGGTTCGCTTTTCCGAAACGCAAAATGAGGATATTTAAGCTTCAACTAAGATCCAACGCACCAAAGCTAATGCGCTATCTTGAATACCGTGCCGGCGCGGGTGCCTCCGGCGGACGTTGTGCCATAAAGATTGCCTACTGCGTCGAAGATCAAACTATCTCTGGGTGAATAGCCACCCGTCCCGCTACTATCAAAGCTGTATAACAACTTCTCCTTCCAGCTACCGTCCGGAGAAGGTGTCAATTCGAACACCGTGCCCTCTTCATAGGTGCCGCCTGAAGACGTTGTGCCATAGAGATTTCCTGCCGCATCTAGGATCAAGCCACTCGGCTCGGTACGAATTCCACTGCTGGAAGAGAAATTATGCACGATCTCGGCCGTCCAGTTTCCATCCACGGTCGGCATTAACTCAAATACGGACCCGTTATAAACGCCTGAGAGCGTGCCATAGAGATTCCCAGCCTGGTCGAGAATTACGCGGGTGTAAGGGAAACAATGACACTCGGTTGAGGTTACGACGAAGCTCTGCAATATTTTTTCCGACCACTCCCCGCTCGAGTTAGGCGACAGTTTAAAGACAGTTCCACCGTTATCGATGCCTCCAAAGGCCGTCGTGCCATATAGGTTCCCGGCTGCATCGAAGGTCAACCCAGCATAGGGCTGGGAGCCATCTTTACCGCCGCTGAAGCTGTGCAATATTTTCTCCGTCCAGCTGCCGCCTGCTTTGGGTATTAACTCAAACGCAATGCCTTGCTGAAAGGCGCCGCCAGCCGTCGTGGTCCCGTAAAGATTGCCGTCTGCGTCAAGCGTCAAACCGGCCCAAGGGAAAGCGCCGTCTAAAGCGCCATCCCTCTGATTGCCGAAGCTGTACAGCACCTGCTCCATCCACACGCCGCCGGCTGAGGGAGTCAATTCATACACCGTGCCGAAGTTATAGTCGCCGCCGTTAATTGTCGTGCCATAGAGGTTACCCGCCGTATCACGGACCACGCCAGTTAGTATCCCGTAACTAGGGGGGTAGTCGAAACTGTACAGCACAGACTCGTTCCATCCCCCACCCGCTTGCGGCGACAACTCAAACACTGTTCCACAGCCGACGCCACCGCATCCCGTACCACCTCCACTAGTTGTGCCGTACAGATTGCCGGAGGGATCGAAGACCAAGTTGGCAAACGGGTAGCCTCCATCGCTTTCGCCGGAGAACTCGTATAGGACAGTTTCCTGGGCAGCAGCGGGTATCCCGGTTATTAACGAGGTAGCGCCCAATATCGCCAAAACCGCAGTCAATCTAAGGGAACTCTTCTTGCCTTGCATGAGTAATCCTCCTAAGGCGCTCGACGCGGCGAGTGGTTTTGTCTTGCGGGGCCCGACTACTTGAGGTTAGCGAAACGCAAACTTGACAATTCGAAGGTGTGAGTCAGTCCGACGGGGGAGAAGGCAGAACTGTAGTGCGGCTGGCTTTGTGTGTCAAGACGAATATCAATACTTTACAATCTCCGCGAACGACTTCGGATGCAGCGAAGCCCCGCCCACCAACGCGCCATCGATCTCGGGTTGCGCCATAAGCGACGAAGCATTCTCCGGCTTCACCGATCCTCCATAAAGGATGCGAAGCTGCGCGGCGAATTCTTCGCCAAAGATTTCGGTAGCTTCTCGCCGAATGACGGCATGCGCATCGGCAGCGATTTCCGGCGTGGCAGTCTTGCCCGTGCCGATCGCCCATACCGGTTCATAGGCCACGATGAGATGCGCCGACTTTTTGGCGGAGATGGCGTGGAACGCGCGCACGCACTGGCGCCGCAGAACGTCGTCTGTGAGTCCGGCTTCGCGTTCTTCCAGCACCTCGCCTACGCAGCAGATCGGTGTCAATCCGGCTTCCAGTGCCGCTTTCAGGCGCATGTTGACTGTGTCATCGGTTTCGCCAAAATATTGCCGCCGTTCCGAGTGGCCGATGATCACGTGGGTGACTCCGAGCGCGAGCAGCATGTCCGCGGAAGTCTCGCCGGTAAACGCGCCTTCCGACTTCCAGTGTGCGTTCTGCCCACCGATGGCCACATTCGATCCCTTCGCGACTTCCACCGCCGTTGCCAGATCAATATCCGGCGGGCAAACCACAATCTCGTCGCGTGTGTGGGCGCTTACCAGAGGAAGAAAGTGGCCAAAAAATTCGCGGGTTTGGTCCGGAGTCTTGTACATCTTCCAGTTGGCGGCAATGACTTTCTTTCTCATGAAGGGCTCTTTTCGATATGGAATGAAGAATTCGTGCTGCTCAATTTTTCCGCAGCCCGTTCGAAAGCGCGGACGGTTGCCGCGTCAAACAACACGAACCGGCAGTGTGTCACTTGCTTCGTATGCGCCAGAGCTTCGGCTGTAGAAGAAAGCGCAATGGGAGCCGCTTCGTCGACGGGATATCCGAACGCTCCGGTAGAAATCGCAGGGAAGGCAAGGGAGCTAAGACCATGTTCGTCGGCCACGCGGATCGATTGGTAATGGCAGCTAGCCAACACCTCGTTCTCGCGATGATTACCATCGCGAAAAACCGGGCCAACTGTATGGATGACATGCTTGGCAGACAGGTTTCCGCCAGTTGTGATCACGGCATTCCCCGCAGCCAGTCGGCCGATTTTGCTCACAATCGCGCGGCACTCTTCTAGGATGGCCGGTCCGCCTGCGCGATGAATCGCGCCATCTACGCCGCCTCCGCCCAACAGGGAAGAATTCGCTGCATTGATGATGGCGTCGGTAGTTTCCTGAGTAATATCGGCAGGCCCGTGTAACTCAATCGTTTTACCGCCATCGAGCACAAGCCGAGCTGTGAAGTTTCGATCACCCACGTCGTTACTCTTCCTTCCCCCGATGTGAGGCGATCACTTTTTATCCGTCAGAGCTTCCACACCCGGAAGCTTCTTGCCTTCCAGAAACTCGAGCGATGCACCGCCGCCGGTGGAAATGTGGGTTATCTTGTCCGCGACTTCGGCGGCATGCACGGCGGCCACGCTGTCGCCGCCGCCGACAATCGAAATCGCCCCGGCGTTGTCGGCCACGGCTTGCGCCACTTTGAAGGTTCCGCGTGCAAAGCCAGGAATCTCGAACACTCCCATCGGACCATTCCAAATGATGGTCCGCGCCCGCGAAATTTCTTCGGAAAAAAGTTCGATCGTCTTCGGGCCGATATCCAGCGCCATGCGATCCGCGGGAATTGGCTGTCCCTCGCCGATTTGTTGTACAACGGCATTAGCCTCCGGCTTCAGTGCCACCACATGGTCGACGGGCAGCAGGAAGTTGACACTTCGTTGCTTGGCCTCGTCGAGCAGTTGCCGCGCCAGTTCTACTTTGTCGGCTTCCAGCAGCGACTTGCCGATTTCCAGTCCCTGCGCTTTTAGAAACGTATAAGCCATACCGCCGCCTACGATCAGCGAATCGACTTTATCCATGAGGTTGCGAATCACGCCGATTTTGTCGCTGACTTTTGCGCCACCAAGAATCGCGATAAACGGCGTCTCTGGAGCTTCGAGCGCCTTGCCCAGATATTGCAGCTCTTTTTCCATCAGCAATCCCGCAGCCGATTTCGAAACATATTTTGTGATGCCCACGGTCGAAGCGTGCGCCCGGTGCGCCGTTCCGAAGGCATCGTTCACATAAAACTCCGCCAGGCTGGCCAGTTGGCGAGAAAATTTTTCGTCGTTGGCTTCTTCTTCGGCATGAAAGCGCAAATTTTCCAGCAATAACGTCTGGCCTTTTTCCAATTGCGAGGCCACTTCTTCAGCCTCGGGGCCAACGCAATCGGGGCAGAAACCGACATTTTCGCCGCGCGCCAGTTCTTTATCCAACAACATCCGCAACCGCTCGGCCACCGGCTTGAGGCTCATCTTCGGATTCGGTTTGCCCTTGGGCCGTCCCAAATGCGAAGCCAGAATGAGCCGCGCGCCATGCCGCAGGGCATATTCAATGGTCGGCAGGGTTTCACGGATGCGCGTGTCATCCATCACACGGCCATCTTCGAGAGGGACGTTAAAGTCGACGCGCATCAAAATGC
Organism: Candidatus Aquilonibacter sp.; assembly: GCA_035486715.1. Taxonomy (GTDB): domain Bacteria; phylum Acidobacteriota; class Terriglobia; order Terriglobales; family Acidobacteriaceae; genus Sulfotelmatobacter. Next base: position 149,657 of record DATHMV010000041.1, on the reverse strand, counting down.
GATTGCCATTGAGCGGGAGATCACGAATGGAAAGTTTGGGCATAGGCTGGAGTCCTCTTGCGGAATGATTGTGTGGCGCGGGTACCTTGCCCGCACCATCGGTTGCGATGCTGTATGCGGCGCGGACAGGAGTGTCCGCGCCACACGAGTTATTTCTTACAGCCCTTTCCCGGCAATGTAATGAATCAGGTCGCGCACGCGGCTTGAGTATCCCCACTCATTGTCGTACCAGGAGATGACCTTCACGCAGTTGCCGCCGACCACCATGGTCGAAGGCGCGTCCACGATGGAAGACCGGGGATCGCCGCGAAAATCCGACGATACCAGTTCGTGCTCTTCGTAGCCGAGATATCCCTTCAGCGGTCCGGACTCAGATGCCTTCTTGAGCGCGGCGTTGATCTCTTCCTTGGTGGTTTTCTTCTCAACCCACACGACCAGATCGACCACGGAAACGTTGGGCGTAGGCACGCGCATGGAGAAACCATCGAGCTTGCCGCCGAGTTCCGGAATCACCAGCTTGAGCGCTTTGGCCGCGCCGGTCGTAGTCGGAATCATGTTGAGCGCCGCCGCGCGCGCGCGTCGCAAATCCTTGTGCGGAAAGTCCAGGATCACCTGATCGTTGGTATAGGAGTGGATCGTCGTCATGGTGCCGCTGACGATCTTGAACTCATCGTTAATTACTTTCGCCACAGGCGCCAGGCAGTTCGTCGTGCACGAAGCATTCGAAATAATGTTGTGTTTGGAGGCCTCGTACTTCTCGTGGTTTACGCCCAGCACAACCGTAATATCTTCGTTTTTGGCGGGAGCCGAAATGATGACTTTCTTCACCGAATCGCGCAAATGCTTTTTCGCATCGGCCGCATCGGTAAACCGGCCGGTCGATTCCACCACCACCTGAGCCCCTACCGATCCCCACGGCAAGGTACCAGGATCTTTCTCTTTAAATACTTTGATGGTCTTGCCATCGATCGAAATGCTGTCTTCGCCGGCGGAAATCTGGTTGGGCAGATTGCCGAGAATGGAATCGTATTTGAGAAGATGAGCCAGCGTTTTGGGATCGGTGAGATCGTTTACCGCGACGAATTCCAGATTGGGGTCGTTGAGCGACGTCCGCAAAACATTGCGCCCGATACGCCCGAAACCGTTGATGCCAACTTTAATTGCCACGCTTCCTCCGTTTTTATGAATGCAACATCAGGAAATTTTCAGGACTTGATGCGACAGATGATGTTAGCAGGAGAGGGAATCTCCGTAAATGATCGTATGCGAAAAATGCAGCATTTTCGGCCTATTGCGCAAGCATTTCTGCTCCAGCGCCTGACAGTTGTCTAAGGGAAAGTTAACTCCAGGTAAGTGTCTGTCCTGCTCCAGAGCAGAGGAAGCCGCGCCATCCAATATTTCCGATTAACGGTTTGGCGGGCGTGAGCATGTTCTTCCGGCGGAAGAATTCGCGCCTGCGCAAAAAAACTATCGCCAATTATTTTGCCGCGTATGGTGCATGGCGCCACTTCCACCAGCGGATTATTGCGAATCCGCTTCACTTTGCCCATGTCGCTGCGGGTCATGATGAAGAGCTTGTCGCCGTCTTCGCCGAACCACACCGGCGTGGCGACTTTTGCCCCATTTTTTCGAACCGTAGTCAGGGAAATATATTTCTGTCCTCGAATGGTCGGCGGAACTGGTTTTGCCATAGTCAATATCCCTCTGCGCTCTGATGCAAAACAGCTCTTCACCACAGAAGTTTAAGCCGCTGTCACGGCTGGTTCTTCCGCAGCCTGGCGGATTGATCCTGCCCTCGCATCTGTGTTAAAAGCCCTACATGCGCAAATGGATGCGCGAGCGCTTGCAGCGCCGCAAAAAAAATACTGCAGCACCAACCGACCAACCCGCCGCCCCTCCCTTACAGCCAGCTTATTTTGACGCGGAAGGCGCGCCCGCCGCGGTTCCTGAAGGCGAAAACAGCGAATCGGAAGTTGTCGAGCCGCAGCCGGCATCAGAAGATCAAGCTTTTCCCGAAGCGCAGTCCACTTCTGAGAAGGAAACATCTGAGACCGAACCGGGCGAAGCAAGGCCGTCAGTTCGGTCCTCCCGCTCTGAATCCGGAGCGGCGAGTCGCAATCGCCGCCGTCGTGGCGGCCGAGGGCGAGGTGGGCGAGGACGCGAGCAGGCTGTGGCCCAGGCATTTGCGCCCGCCGCGGCAAAGGGATCAATTCCGCCTCTGCCGGTTGAGCCTGCAGAAGATGAAATGCCGGAAGCCGGAGAGCCGGGTGAGGTAGCCGAACCAGTGGCAGCGGAAGCCGCACAAATCCCAACAATTCCAACCGCGGCGCCACGCCCACCCAAAGGGGTGGTGGTGCTCGCGATCGGTCTGCCGGGATCGGGCAAGAGTTCGTGGTTTAAGCGGCACAACGTAGTGCCGCTCTCCAGTGATATGGTGCGTTCGCTGCTGTTCGATGATGTTCGTGAGCAGCGTTTTCAGGATCTCGTATTTTCGAATCTTCGCTCGATGCTCAAGGCGCGATTAATCGCCAAACGACCGACAAATTACGTGGACGCGACCAACCTCACCCCGCAGGAGCGCCAGCACTGGATCAAACTGGCCAAGGATTACCACTACGAAGTCCACGCGGTTTTTTTCGATGTGCCTTTAGAAGTGTGCGTTGATCGTCACCAGCGCCGTGATCGAGTCGTCCCCGAAGACGTGATGCGCCGCATGGCTGCCAAGCTAAAGCCGCCCGCGTTCGATGAAGGCTTCGCCAAAATCACGGTGGTACGAGTTAAGAAAAAAGATCCCGAAGCTGGTGCGGAGAGTTAGTTAGAAAAAGGCGCCCTACCCTTTTAGGTGAGGCAACAGTTCCTTAAATGCCGGAGATGCCGACGACCTCATTAGCTCATAAATCATCATCTCGGTCGAAGAAATCACAGCTCCCGCAGCGCGCATTCTATCCAGCCCAATTTTCCAATTCCATTCCGTTCGCGAACCCACGGCATCCGACGCGACGTGCACCAGATAGCCCTCGCGCAAAGCCGCCAGCGCCGTTTGCATCACACAGATGTGGCTCTCCATGCCGCACAACAGCAGCGTGTTGCGATTGCCAGGCAATCGCTTGAGCAGGGTGCAGAAGACATCGCTGCCAAAGCACGAGAATAGATTTTTATCGACCGGCTCGACCTCCGGCAGCAGGGAAGCGACCTCCGGGACGGTCTCGCCCAATCCCTTTGCATATTGCGTACTTAGGATGGCAGGAATTTTCAGAATGCCCGATGCGCGAATCAGCACCTGTGAGTTGCGGACTAGTTGCTCGCTCTGAAAAATTGGCGGCAGGAGCTTTTGTTGAATATCAATGACTACGAGCGCGCACTGCTCGACATCGAGTGGGCGGCGGGCAATCTCGGCGTAGGCGCCGGCGTTATCGGCAATGTCGTTGACGAAAGATACCATGGGACAGCCTCCGAAGTTTTTCTCTGTAGTTCTAGCTTGCGGCGTTAGGGAATGTTCTGGCAAGTCTTGCGATATGGAATGTCTCCCAAATACCGATGCCATTCAGAAGTTGTAAAATTGCGCGACAGCTTGGAACATATTTCCGCAACCAGTTCATCCGGCCAAATGGGATGCCTGATGAACCTAATGCCATCTGGATTGAACCCACGCCAGGCAACCCAAAGATATTTCCCATCCGGAGTGAACGCTATCGCTTTAGGTACCTCTCCATTGTCAGACAACCGCCGAATTTCTGTACCCGTCGAAACATCGAAGAGTCGCACGGTTTCGTCTTCGCTTCCGCTCGCGGCATATCTGCCATCAGGGCTTACTGCGATGCTGTCCGCCGGGTGCGCGTGCCGGAGCAGTGAAATTTGCATACCAGTCGCCGCGTCAAAGACGCGAGCTGTATTGTCCTGACCGACAGCCACGATGTGCCTGCCATCAGGAGTGAATGCAATCTGGAATACGGCGCCTGGAAAGGCCGGACGGGAGATCTCAGTTCCTTTGGAAGCGTCAAAAACACGAATTATTCCTTCGTGGCCGCCTGCCGCGAGAGTGCGGCCATCAGGGCTATATGCCAGGCAGATGACCCGGCCTGAGTGGACACTCCATCGTAGCTGCCTGCTGGTAATGTCAAAGATGTGAAGGCCCTCATCGGATCCAGTAGCCAGGTCAGATGAACTTAAGGCTACCGCGAAGATTTTTGACGCTAGCTCAATCTTTAATATTTCCTTGGCTGTGTCTACTTCCAATATGCGCGCAGTGCGATCCTCGCTTCCAGTCACGAGCAGATGGCCGTCAAGATTGAATGAAACATCCCGCACCCAGCCGCCTTGTCTGGATTTAGCAATGAGCACTCCGGTGCGGAGGTCGTATAGGTTAGCGATCTTGGCGTCGGAACCGGTGGCGAATTTTTGCTGATCACGGCTGAATGCGGCTGCCAGGATATTGTTGGCGTCGGCAACAACCAATTCGGGTTTCGATATAGCCGACAACGCCTGTCTGGCTACCTGGTCATTGTCAAACGAAGCAAGGCGGCGTAACGATTCTGCTGCCATCAACGCAGTTTGCTCCATTGTTGCGGGATCGTCTTTCATCATTAGCGCAGCTTGCGACGATAGTTGCCGTGCTATTGCCGCGTCTCGCTCGGTACGAGCTGCGTTTCGCTCAATGAATGCGACAGCGGCCAAGAAAGAGACGATGAGAGTTAGTATCAGTGAGGCCGCAGCAACTGACCAGGCGAGACGACGCCTGCGGCGCTCCTCCTCCTGGCGCAGAAGTGGCATTTCGGTGGGCGGGACCTCAAACAGAGTTGCCGCCACTTGTAACAGCGCGCCGCGCAGTTCAGTTCGTGCAATTACGCGCCCCCAGAGAGAAGGCTCGCGCATCTCGATTTGCTCGATCCGCGGGTACAGTTCTTTCAGCTTACCGGGCAATGTTTCAAGGGCAGGTCCCCGGGGCCGTATGACAAAAATGTTTTTGGCGCGATTTGTCTGACGAAATGCTTCGATTTCGCGCTCGACCCAGTTGGCCTGCCCGTCGACTCCAGGTTCCGCTGCACCGGGCGTTGCAACCACGCAGAAGTGGTTTGATTTCTGGAGGGCAGGCAAGATCGTGTCGTCCCAGAAATCCTGGGTTGCGCGTTCGTAAGCGGTATCCAGATAGACTCGTAGTTTTTTGCTCGAGCGCACTCCGAAAGAACGCGGCAAGCTATATCGAACCAGACGGTCCCTGAGCCAAGAGGCGATCATTCTCCCATCCTTCCTCCGATAGGAGATGAACAGGTCGTAATCGATTCTGCCGTCCGACGGGTTCTCGGAGCTCATACATTCAGTCTCTCAAAAGTCTGGAGGAATTCTTAGGAAATCGCGGTGGTGTATCAGTTTGACCAAACTGATACATTACCAATCGCGCCGGATTTGACCAGTTCCAAACCGCAATGGATAATGAAGCCACTGCCCCCTCGTTCAACGGTAGGACAGCTGACTCTGGATCAGCATATCGGGGTTCGAATCCCTGGGGGGCAGCCAGAACTCCTGAACGCTAGCCGATCGCGTTCTTGTGTATCTCCACCGTGCTCCAGGTTTTGTCGCCGGCATGGCAAATATTCTCCAGTAGACAATCCACGCATTTTGGTTTGCGGGCGATGCAGAGCTTGCGTCCGTGCCAGATGATCTGGTGAGAAAATAGAATCCATTTTTCGCGCGGGATGATGCGCATTAAATCCTGTTCGATATTTTTCGGATCGGTTTCCGTCGTCAGCTCCAGCCGCCGCGAGATGCGCGTGACATGCGTATCTACCACCACGCCATCGGCGATCTTGAACCAAGAACCCAGCACCACGTTCGCCGTTTTGCGGGCGACGCCGGGCAGCGTAAGCAGATCGTTCATATTCATTGGAACCTGTCCGCCGAAATCGGCGACAATTTTCTTTGCCGCACCCACCACCGATTTCGATTTATTGCGGAAGAAGCCGGTGGAGCGAATGTCCGGTTCAAGTTGCTCCGGAGTCAGCGCGGCGAAAGCTTCAACCGTGGGATATTTGCGGAAAAGCTCCGGAGTCACGCGGTTGACGTTTACGTCGGTCGATTGCGCGGAGAGAATGGTTGCGACCAAAAGCTCCCATGCGCTTTTGTGGGTAAGCGCACAAGTCACGTCGGGATAGAGCTGGTCGAGGCGCTTGAGGATTTCAGAGATGCGATCGGGCGCGAGAGGATCATAACTCGCGTATTTTTTCTTCTTTGGAATTGCCCGATTTTTGCTTCCGTGCAGCTTGCTGGGTGCTGATTTCGCTGGAGAAGCCTTAGGCTGAGCTTGCCGAATAGGAGGTTCCGCTACACGATCCTGGCGACCGTTGCGGGCGGGTCGGCGAGGGGTTTGTCCTCGGGGCATGAGGGCAACATCTTAGCAGAGCAGTTGCGTAAAACTCTTCCCGCTTCCAAGCAAGGCCGACCGCCGAGGCAACGGCCCAGGGAATTTTTCTTGGCACAACTAATTGGGGGGGAGAATCTACCGCAGAATCGATGGTACGAACTAAGGATGCAGCTATGAAGAAATTTTGGTTGTGTTTTTTCGCGCTTGGTACATTGGCACTGGTACCCACAAAGACGCAGGCAGATTCCAAGACTTGTGATAGCGCTCCCGGGTGACCCCGACGGCAACAACCACTACACTCAGGGAAGTTGCTGCGCGTGTGCATAAGCCCGTATTGAGATGAAGATTTCGTGTAGGAGGTACAGCAATGAAATCGATTGCACTTTGGTTAATTGTTCTCGTGACCATGGCGGTTTCCTTATGTAAGGCGCAAGTCACCCCTGTAGTAGCCAAGGAACGCATCGTTCATGACGTGTTGGATTCGCAAGGGAATGTGGTGAGCCATTCCGAAACGTTCGGCAAATATCTGCGAAACTCTGCCGGTTCGACCATAACGCAGATCTACTCTTCGGTTGGGGGTAAAACTGCGATACGCTCGGGTCAGTTAGAGGATTACAGCCGGCAAAAGCTTTACGCGCTGAATTACGAAAGACAAGAGGCGGTGGAACAAGGGAACCTAACTCATGGTCCTCATCCGGAATACCTGGCGAACGCCAAGACTGCGCGATGACTATGCAGTTGACACACAGAACGGATAGACTTGGAGGAGTGACAGGGCGGCGTGCATAATCGAAACCATCATGGAAATTTCCGAGGAATCCACAGCTAGAAACATCACAGTGTCGAGCGTATATTCTGTGCCCATGGGGAAAATCTCGATTCACCTAAAGGGCGGAAAAGACGCGGTGGTTCTGTACGGGAAAAAAGTAGAGAAAAACGCGGACAAGGGCCATCTTGTCGTTTACGACTTTGGCGATAAAATTATCGCCGAATTCACGGCTTCCGAGGTTGCAGGTTGGTCCATTGACAAAGACTAAGAAAAAGCAAAATCCGGCGCCTGAGATGGATGCGATTCCGCCCGTGGACGAAGCAGAATTTACGGATGTGATCCGCAAGATGGTGAACACGTCGCCAGTAACGCGGGAAGATGTGGAGCGGGGCAGACTGCGCCGGAAGAAGAACCCGGAAACCGATCCGGTCAAACTGGCGATGGTATTCCCAGATGCGCCGCCGATGAAGCTCACAGCGGAAGAGTGGAGGCTCGTGCATCTAGCCAATGAGCACGACCGGGAGTACCGCAAGAAAAAGAAAATTTAGATATTTGGTATCGTAGTCAGCGTGAAGTTGTGTTGTGTAGTTTTGTCACCATCCCTAAACTTCGCGTAACCCTGTAAATTTACTTGCATCCCTTTTTGGAATTTTTCAAGTTCTTGTGCTGTGATCTTCTGCTCAATCATCTTAGCAGTGATTTCAAACTTCTCGATTGTAAGCGGCTCGCTATGCTCACAAGTGATGCGAAGTCCGGTACTGTCGGTTAAGTCGAGCCGGATATAGACCAATTCCGTGGGCGCAGTACTTAGAATATGCAAATATACGAGAACTTCCTGTCCTTGCATGCTGCGCCTAAGCGAGACCGCCATTCCGGAAGAAAAAAAGAAAATTCGCTTCTCGGAATTGGTTGCCTTGAACTCCCGCAGGTTCCTAATGTCTTCTGAGTTCTCGTGTAATATTTTGACCGTGGCTTTCGCAATCATGTAGAAGCAGTAAGCCACGAAAAAAATTCCATAGGTTACGACGGCAGCTACAACGTTAGTCCTCCAATCGGCAGACACAGACAAAGAATGAGCGACAAATGGTTGAATCATCGCTGGAAGAATTCCAAGCACAATGGCATCCCAGAGTTTGACTTCTCGCAGAATTCTGCGAAAATACCCTTGTGCCGTTGGCGCGGCAAGTTGAGTGTTCACGTTTTATGCTCCCACAAACAGACCCGTTGACGCGGGTCTGTTTCTAGTTTGCGATCAAAGTCCGATATTCGATTGGTTTTGTTCCCACCAGATTTGCAACCATTTCGCCGAAGATGTCCACTGCCTTCCGTCGATTGAACCTATACTCGAATTCCGACAGATAGCGTTGCAGGTGCTTGCTTGAAACTTTGTGGAACGATCCGACCACGCCGCGCTTGAACAGCGAGAACGCGGATTCGATGGTGTTAGTGTGGATGTCGCCACGCACGTAAATTTCTTCTTTGTGCCGGATGGTTTCGTGCTTCGAGCCGTGAATGCCCGATGCGATCATGGCCGGAGGATAGGAACTGGATTCGTCCGTGATAACCCGCTCCACGTCGGAGTTTATGTGCTCCACGATTTGCTTTGAGAGTACGGCCGCGCTGTTGTCTGCAATGTGAATCAATCGCAGATCGCCGCCGCGCTCGCGCATCCCCATGACCACATCTTTGTTTTTCTTCTGGCGCTTATGGCCGCGCTGCTTTCCACCGATATAGGTTTCGTCGATTTCGACGGTGCCGGAGAGTTTCTTCTTTGCATGCAGGCGCGTCACAAAAGGACCGCTGCGACCTGGATCGGACGGTGGAACCATAATGCCTTCGCCGGAAGCCATTGCCTTGCGAATACGATGCCCCATGTACCACGCCGTGCGGTAGTTCACTCCGAGGTGTCGCTGCATTTGCATTGCGCTCATGCCTTTCTTGGCGTGAACGATGAGCGCCACGGCGGAGAACCATTTTGCTAGCGGAAGATGCGAGTCGTGAAACAGCGTGCCCACGGTCGGAGTGAAGCGGTGTTTGCAGGTTGGCTCTAGGCAGGCGTAAAGCCGGGTACGCTTGTTCTGCTTTTTCTCTTCACGGCTCTTGGACGCATCGACGGTGCGCGTGATCCGCGAGACTTTATCGTTGCCACAGCGCACGCATCGAACTTTGCCATCCGGCCAGCGAACCTTTTCAATGAAATCCAAGCATTGATCTTCGGTTTGAAGCTGTTTGCTGACATCGATTAGGTTCATGGCGGCGTTCCTTTCGTAACGACAGGAACACTCTACCGAAAAATCATCTGTGTGTCAAATGCATAATCATCGACTGCGCTGGGTGAAGAAACGGTTAACGGATTGCCTTGCCTTATCCATTCGGTATTCATGGACGCCGATGGGAAGCAACGGTTAATTGGCAAGAAATATGACTCTGCGGAATATGGCTTAACTGTGAAAGAAGACGCCATCTTTCAGCTTCCCGGCGCCCCGCCTACGCGCCGGATTGTAGAGCTCTACGATATCCAGATTGTTGAGCCGGACCCCAAGGAATTTGCGCTGGAGAAGTTCTCGTTCCTGGAGAAAGGACCTGCGGCTTGCAGTAAGCCGGACACTTCGGCATCGCTGGAATCATTGAAATAAAGGCTGGAAACTTCAATTGATCCTCTAGTTAGGAGCCAGGCTGCTGCTCCAAGCTAGTCCCTCGGTAACCACGCGGCTCATTGACTACGACCATTCGCCTCGGTACTCTGGAATCAACTCATAACATTCAGGAAAATCAACTGTGGCTGTAAGCTCCATCCAACTCGGACAAGTCTGGCGCAGTGATGCCGACGGGCAGGATTATCTTGTCACCAAGGTCTACAGCGAAGTCTTCACGCAATACGCGATGTTGCGCCTCGCGGGCATTACTGCTCCGGATGCCCCCACTGTTCGCATTAAGGTAACGAAGACTCCGCAAGGCGCGGCGTTGCCCGGCTACACCTTTACGCAAGACGGTTCGTTCTAGTGGTTCCGCAACTTCAATTCTGTTGTCTGAATCTTCTCAAAAGCTTTTTGGTCCTGCTCCCAATCTCAAGCAACTCAGGCCGGTGAACGAATGTGCCTAATGCTCGCCCCGGACCTGCGCTGTGGGAAATGCCGCAGCACAGGTCCGGATTTCCTACTGGAGAGTGATTTCGAAGATATTACCCGTGTAGGGGATGCCGTTGTCGTCGGTAACACCTAACAGCGTATGTTCCGCGGTCACGGCGATTCCACCAGACGGTTGCTGGATCTCTCCGTTGAAGCTATAGACCTCGTCGCTGACTTGAAACAAGATGAACATTCTTGCATTTATCGACTGCAGAATCCCGCCTTGCGAAGTTGTGTTCTAATTTACAAATCTTGTTGTTCTGAAAATGTGCCGCTGGGAAGGGGTTCTTTAGTACGAATCCGGCCTGTGATTTTCGGGGCATGATTCCATGTCTATGACTGAAAAGCTTCTGACCGTTATTTTTGTCTTTATCAATTCGGTAATCGCTACCACCGGTTATGCCGGTGTCGCCCTGCTCATGGCGATTGAGTCGGCGTGCATTCCGCTGCCTTCAGAACTGATCATGCCATTCGCCGGATATCTGGTATTTACAGGTACGTTCAAGCTGCTATGGGTGGCCACGGCAGGGGCGATTGGGTGCAATGCAGGTTCTTTGGTGGCATATGAGATTGGATGTTACGGCGGGCGTCCGCTGGTGGAGCGCTATGGGCGCTGGATTCTGATGGGACGGCGCGAACTCGACTGGGCTGACCGATTCTTTCTACGTTGGGGATATTTGGCGGTATTTATCGGGCGATTACTGCCTGTAATTCGCACCTTCATCGCACTGCCGGCAGGAATCGCGCGCATGCCGCGTGGGCGGTTTCATATCTATACTTTTCTGGGATCGTGGCCATGGTGTTTAGCCCTGGCTTATTTCGGCATGAAGCTGGGTGAAAACTGGCGTGCGCTGGGCAAATATTTTCACAAGTTCGATGCTGTGATTGTGGTAACGCTTTTGGTTGGCGCCGCTTATTTTGTGTGGAGTCACTGGCAGAATAGGATTAACCGGGAGGCACCAGCGGCCGGCTTAGAGTAGTCCAAAAGTCGGCTTACGTTTGTTTCACGAGTTGCGATCCCACGATCTGCCACCTGCCGCTACGCTTCATCACCACATCCATGTAAAGGTAGCGAACCGGGAAGCGTCGTCCGCCTTGCTCAACTTCATCCTCTTCCGAGCCGTGGACGATGGCTACATCATCGCGCAGAATTCGGATTCGGCGCCCGGTCGATGCCATCGAGATGTAGCGAATCTTTCCCGAGCTTAGATTGTCGATTACATCCTGTTTCGTAAACGCTTTGCCTGATTCATCGTATTGAACATAATCGTCGGCGAAGATGCGCGAGAGGCGGACGAGGTCGACGGCGATCAGGGCGCGGTCACCGGCTTCGAAGAGTTTCAAAATTTGCTTTTCGTCGCTTTCCGCTCGCATCAGCCTTTCTCCGACGCTTTTCTTTTGACGTCCTGTTAGTGTACAAGCTTGGATTCGCAAGGAGGCTTCTGTGATACGAACATCCCGAGCTTTTGCGTTGCTGCTTTTTTTCGCCATTACTCTGCCCATTGCTGCCCAAACTCAGACTGCGTCCGCATCGCCAGACAAGCCGTTTGTGATCGAGTATTACTACAAAACCAAGTGGGGGCACGCCGACGAATTCCTGAAGCTATTCAAGAAGAATCATTATCCCGTGCTCAGGAAGGAAATGGAGATGGGGCGGATAACGAAAGTCTGGATGGACCAGCCGCGCTATCACACCACCGAAGACGGGCGCTGGGACTATCGCGTGACCATCGTGTTTAAGAATGCGACCGTGGCGAACGAGCCGTTTGATGAGGCTGCGCTGCAAAAGCAGATGTATCCCGATCAGGAGACGTTTCAGAAGGAAGAGCAGCGCAGGTTCGAGATTTTGGATGCGCACTGGGATTTGCCTGTAAAAGCTATGGATCTCGATATGAAGTAGAAAAACTTCCTGAGAAGATCGCCGGTAAGCTTGTGAAATGCCGGAGTTTTCTGTCGTGAATTTGACTGTACGAACGATGTCAGGCGCCAGCAAAAGATGTTAAATGACGATGACAATTACGCGGGAAATCCTTTCTAGCAGTCATTCAAATTTGCAATTAGACAGCGGGGTGTTAGGGACCATACTGTTAACCATGGACCCTTTATTATCCGTTGAGGACTCACATTTTGATCTGTTGCACGAAATCGGCAATCGGCTGGCGACAGCGGATGGCTTTCACGATGTGCTTACCCGCGTAGTCGACTTCGCCACTGCGCTGGTGAAGTGCGACGCCTGCCTGGTCTATGTGCTGGAGGGCGATGATCTCGTTCTTCGCGCTTCCAAGAATCCGCATCCCGAAGTAGTCGACCGGCTGAAACTGCGCGTTGGGCAGGGCATTACGGGCTGGGTAGCCGAGCACAAGGAGCCTGTGGCTGTAGCCGAGAAGGCCGCGCTGGATCCGCGTTTTCAGTTCTTTCACGAATTGCCGGAAGATAGTTACGAGGCATTTCTATCTGTGCCATTGATGTGCCGCGGCCGCGTGGTCGGTGTAATCAATCTCCAGCACAGGCAGCATCATGTTTATCGCCGCCGCGAAATTCGCCTGATTTCTACCGTCGGTTTTCTGGTGGGCGCGGAAATCGAAATGGCGCGGCTGGAGGAGGCGAATACCAATCTTTCAGAGCAGTTGCAGACGCGAAAAGTTGTCGAGCGCGCCAAAGGAATTCTGCAACGCGAACTGGGATTGACCGAAGAGCAAGCCTACCTGGCGTTACAACGCCAGAGCCGGCAAAAACGCAAAGCGATGAAAGAAATTGCCGAGGCGATTGTGCTGAGCGAAGAAGTGAAAGGAAATTCGCGCGGTGCGGGACCATCGTAAACAGCCCGCACTGAAGGCAGCCGATCGCCGCTCTCTTCTCGATCCCGAGCAAGATTCGACGCAATAAAACCCGAGAGCAGATTCTGGGCAGATCTGCTCTCGGATTGCCGGGCGGCTATCGGGCGGAGCTGACGATTGACGCGGCGTGCATTTGAGCCAGCACTTTCGTCGAACTACGAGGAGCCGTGAAGTGCAGTATCAAATCAAACTGCGGCAGTTTCATGGAACTGACGTAAGCTTTCCCCGCATTGCCTTCGATGAGAAGGCTCGCCGGCCCGGATAGGGAAGCCGAATCTGCGTCGTTCACGACTAAGATGAAAGACGCAGGTGTACCCGATACTTTATGCAGCTTCAGTACTTCCGCCGGGCCCATTGGGTCAAGTGTGAAGGTGTATTCTCCGGCAGGAACTTTGACATCCTGCCAACTCACCTCGTGAGACAGCGTGAACCGTCCGCCTTGATCCTGAGCAGAGACCAGGCTGGGTGCGAAGTTCAAAGCGCTGACAACCAAAACAGCGGCGTAAACGTAGTTGCGAATCGTAGTCATTGGAATCTCCTGTTTTTGTGGCGTTTCTGGGCGCAAACACACCGGCGCAAGGCTGGGTTGCCGCGGCTCAGATTGAGTGGAGAAACAACGAGGTCAGGAGATTTGCAGTACCAACATCACGGCTGGTACGCAAACATCAGCTTCACGGGACCGGCTGCAGAGCTGGACTGTGAAGTAATCAGAGTATGCAGCAGAATCGGTGCAAGTGTCCAATGCAAAAAATCTATCTTTGTAAATCACAAATCGATAGCCGCGAGACTTGTGTGCTTCCGGAGTAACGAACTGCCATTCAATGCGGATGCTGGTCATTTCAATTGATTTTCGGGTCGCTCCACGTAATTTCATTGCGTATGGCCCGCTATTTTGAGAAGATGTCCACTTGATGCCACTTTGGTGGCATTAAAATGTCACCACGAGACAAGTTAATGTATCAGAAACGACCAGGAGTCTTCATGGCAGATTGGCGAGATTCAAGCGGCAAGCGGCGCCGCAAGCAGTTCAAAACTGCGGATGCAGCGCGTAAGCACGAGCACCACGAAGCGGCTGTAGTGCATGCGGTGCAAGCCACTCGCGAGTTAAAACTGGCGGGTGCCAGTGGTGGCAAAAAGCGAGCCTCGGTGGAGGCAGAAGTGGTCATCCCGGCTAAGATTGAACCGGCAAAGGGGAAACTCGGCGTAATGATCCCCGGCATGGGTGCAGTGGCGACAACCTTTGTCGCTGGCGTAGAAGCCATCCGTAAGGGCCTGGCGAAGCCGATCGGATCGCTGACGCAAATGGGTACGGTGCGGCTGGGCAAACGTACGGACGGGCGCTCACCGAAGATTAAGGAATTCGTACCGCTCGCCGGTCTCGACGACCTGGTTTTTACCGGCTGGGACATCTTCGAAGACAACATGTACGAAGCGGCCTCGAATGCGGGCGTGCTTGATCAGCGTTTGCTCGACCAGTTGAAGCCGTTCCTTTCGTCGATCACGCCACGGGCCGCGGTGTTCGATCACAATTATGTAAAGAAAATTGATGGTCCGAATGTGAAAAAGGGCAAGACGAAGATGGACCTTGCCGAGCAGTTGCGCGACGACATCCGTGACTTCAAAAAGACCAGCGGGGTGAGCCGTTTGATAACGATGTGGTGTGGTTCCACCGAGTCGTACATCGCGGCGGGCGAAACGCATCAATCGGTCAAGTCATTCGAAAAGGCGCTGCGCGAAAACGACGACACGATTGCGCCTTCAATGATCTACGCTTACGCTTCATTGATGGAGGGCGTGCCTTTCGCCAATGGCGCCCCGAACCTAACAGTAGATTTGCCGGTGATGCTGGAGCTTTCCCGCCAAAACGAAGCGCCGATTTGCGGCAAGGATTTTAAAACCGGGCAAACTTTGATGAAGACCATTCTCGCGCCTGGTTTCAAGGCGCGCATGTTGGGGCTGAATGGATGGTTTTCGACGAATATTCTCGGCAACCGCGACGGCGAAGTGCTGGATGATCCCGGTTCGTTTAAGACCAAGGAAGAATCGAAGCTCTCGGTGCTGGAACACATTCTTCAGCCCGATCTTTATCCCGAGCTCTATGGCGACATGTACCACAAAGTTCGCATCAACTATTATCCGCCACGCGGTGATAACAAAGAAGGATGGGACAACATCGATATCTTCGGCTGGCTCGGCTACCCGATGCAAATCAAAGTCGACTTCCTCTGCCGCGATTCGATTCTGGCAGCGCCGATTGTGCTGGATCTCGTGCTACTAGTCGATCTGGCGAAGCGATGTTCGGAGCTGCGCGGGCTGGGAATTCAGGAGTGGTTAAGTTTTTACTTTAAGTCTCCCATGACGGTGCCGGGACTTTATCCCGAGCACGATTTGTTCATCCAGCTGATGAAGCTGAAAAATACCTTGCGGCACTTGAAGGGTGAGGAACTGATTACGCATTTGGGGCTGGAATATTACGACTGACATGCCATAGTTTAAGGCGCTCAAGAGGCCGATTCTGCCTCAGTCGTACTCCCAGTCCTCAGGCGGCATTACGGGCAAATCCGATATCGCCGACGATCTTGATGATGCTTTCAGTCGGCCAATGAATTTGCCAGGCTTGCCAGCGGCCTCAACTTGGCGACGGGCTTGCCGCGTTTGGTGATAAAGCAAAGGTTCCCTGGTCACGTGAACTTGCTCCAGCACGGCGTAACAATGTGTTCTGAACTCGCTCGCGGAGATCGTTTTCACAGAAGCTACTAGGGATCTTTTCCGTCCACAGCCGTTTTGGCTCACACGATTTCTATCGGCCAACCAGCCGTCTGCATAAATGCGCCTCTCTATAAGTGCGTGCCGCGCCGCTGAAATCTTATGCCAGGCCTTTCTCCCTCTTGAACTCATCAAACTTCTCCAAAAACCGGTCAATATCACTTTTCTGCAAATAGTAAGGTGTTGACAACCTCAGCTTGTTCGGCTCCCCGCCGCGTATGCGAATCTTATGTGTCTTCCATAACCAGTTTTCCAAATCCATACGCGGAACCGGTGGCACATTCACGGTGACAATCGCGCAGCGCAACCCAGGATCGGGCGAAGTCCAGGATTCCGCCCCGCGCGTTTTCATTTCATCGAGAATGTAGTCGGCGAGATAGCGATGGCGGCGCTCGATACGGTCCATGCCGATGTCGTTGGCTAACTTAAGCGAGGCGCGCAGACCCCACAGTGCCGGCACGTTTGAACTGCCGATGCGCTGAAAGCGTTCGGCGCGAAGTTTGGGCTCGTCCCAGCCTTCGGTCACGATGGTATTCCAGAGCCGGTCGATGACTTCATCGCGCACGTAAAGAAATCCTGAACCCTTGGTGGCAAACAGCCATTTGTGCGGGCTGGCGGAGTACATGTCGCAACCGATGTCGTGGATGTTGAGACGCATCATGCCGGGAACATGAGCGCCATCCACGGCGGAGAGAATTCCTTTCGTCCGCGCCAGGGAGCAAATTTCCTTCGCCGGAAGCACCACACCCGAAAATGTTGTGATGTGGCTGAAGAAAATTATGCGGGTGCGGGGAGTGATGGCATCGTTAAATAGATTGAGTACCTGTGCTGCATCCTTTACGGGGCGGGGCAGCGTGACTTGCTTCACCACGATGCCATAACGCTTGGCCTTCAGATTCCATGGGTGCACGCCGCCGGGATGCTCCTGGTCGGTCATCAGCACTTCGTCGCCCGGCTTCAGATCGATACCGTTGGCGATGTAGCTGTTCGCTTCGGTGGCATTGCGCAGGAGAGCGATCTCGTCACGCGTGCAGCCGACGAACTTGGCCAAAGGATCGCGAAACTCGTTCCACGCAGCATATCCCCAGATGGGATAGTCTTCGGGATCCTGCTGGTCCATTTTCTCTGTCGTGGTGTAGCCGTCAAAAATCGCGCGTAGCACGGGTGCGGGACTGGAGCCGACAGTACCGTTGTTAAGGTAAATCTCATCTGCTGGAATCAGGAATTGCTTGCGCATCTCGGCCCAGTAGGCATCTTCATTTTTTTCAAACCCACTGTGGTCGGGCAGCGTGGCTGGAGCATTGGCAAGCTGGGCGAAAAGATTTCCACGAAGAGCGGCAGCGGCGGCGAGGCCACCAACAGGCACGGTTGAGAGGAAACTGCGACGATCCATCATGGCCCCCTTTAACAATCAGGAACGGAAGGGGCCATGTTACGGCTGCGCAAGAAATGGAGCAAGCATACGATTCGGGATATTGCTTAAATGGACAATTCGTTGGCGTCGCTTTCAATCTTTTTGATCTGCCAGTGGTTTAGAATATGTACATGCCTCGCGAACTGAATTTCGGTCCTTACGTCGATACTGAAAATGGCAAGAGAGTAGTCAAGGATCTGACCTTTGGCAATCCGACGCCGGAGGGCGTAGTGCTCACTACGCTCGATTCTGCTGTGAACTGGATGCGCAAGGGTTCCATTTGGCCGATGACATTCGGGCTGGCTTGTTGCGCCATCGAAATGATGTCGATGGGAGCCTCGCGCTTTGATATTGCGCGCTTTGGTGCGGAAGTATTTCGCCCGTCGCCGCGGCAAAGCGACCTCATGATCATTGCCGGGCGCGTGTCGAACAAGATGGCACCTGTGATCCGTCAACTATGGGAGCAAATGCCGGAGCCGAAGTGGGTCATCTCCATGGGCGCATGCGCCACCTCGGGCGGGGTGTTCAACAATTACGCGCTGGTGCAAAGCGTGAATCAGGTGATTCCTGTCGATATCTACGTCCCAGGTTGTCCACCGCGGCCGGAGCAACTTATTTATGCCATTACGCTCTTGCAGGAAAAAATCCAGAACGAGCGGGGCACGATTCGCAGGGCGCTTAATCTGTCCTAACCGCGTTAGAATTGTTCTCTGTTCTCGCCGATTTCCTTTCCGGGAAATGTTTCGGTTGTACTTCCACCAGCAACTATCTGCAATCATTGCACTTACCAATTCGGAACCGGCTTGCCTGTTATGGCGCTTGGTTAATACGAAACCATTCGCACCTTAGGCGAATCTAAGGTATTAAGTGTAGAGCAGCTGCAGTAAATACCGAGGGCGGCTGCAATAACCCTAGGTTTGTGGAAGGTGCTTCATGGTCGCAAAATTGATTGACGTACTTTTCGGGTGCCGTCACTCCCGATACAGTTTCCCAGTGACCATTCGCGGCTCGGCGCGTCGCCCTCAAGCGGGCGCATTGACCGGTACCTACGTAGCCTGCCTGGATTGCGGAAGAGAATTTCCCTATGACTGGCAGGAGATGAAAGTGATTACATCGCCGTCTGAGAAGCGTGAATACATGGCGGCATTGACGAGCAAGCACGCGGCCTGATCGGTCGGGCTTGGATCGCTTACTTTGCCGACAGCACGGTTGATGTGCGTTTCTCCATTGGAACGAACTCCCTCGATTCATGTCCGGTATAAATCTGCCGCGGCCGCGCTATCTTTTGCTCCGGATCGGTAATCATTTCCTGCCATTGCGCTAGCCATCCTGTTGTGCGCGGAATCGCGAACAGTACCGTGAACATCTCCGGGCGGAAGCCCATGGCTTGATACATGATTCCGGAGTAGAAATCGACGTTCGGATAGAGTTTGCGCTTTACGAAATAATCGTCCTCCAGCGCGATACGCTCCAACTCCAGAGCGATATCAAGTTTCGGGTTTCGCCCCGTAACCTGAAACACCTGTTCAGCGCACCAGCGGATGATCTTGGCCCGCGGATCGTAGTTCTTGTAGATGCGGTGCCCAAAGCCCATCAGCTTTACGCCGCCATCTTTGACCCTCTTGATATAAGCCGGGACTTTGTCTTTTGAGCCGATTTCATCCAGCATCTTTAAGACTTCTTCGTTCGCGCCGCCGTGCAACGGTCCTGCCAGGGCTGCGGCTGCCGAAGCGGTAGCGAGATACGGATCGGTTTGAGCGCTACTTACCGACCGCATAGCATTGGTGCCACAGTTCTGCTCGTGGTCGGCATGCAGAATGAAAAGAATGTCGAGGGCGCGCGCGATCGCGGGATTGGCTACGTATTTCGGCTCGACCATCTTCCACAGCATGTTCATGAAATTTTCGGCGTAGTTCAAATCGTTGTCGGGATACACATAGGGAAATCCGACATTGTGACGATAGGACATCGCCGCGATCGACGGCACTTTGCCGATCAGGCGCTTGATTTGCAGCAGACGATTGGCGGGATCGAGAACGTGGCGGGCGTCCGGATACACGGTGGAGAGCGCAGCCACCGTGCTAACGAACATTCCCATGGGATGGCCGTCATAGCGAAAGCCTTCCATGAATTTCTTCGTCGCCTCGTGCAGCATGGTGTGGTGCGTAATCTCGTAAACCCAGTTCTTTAACTCGGTTTCGGTGGGTAATTCTCCGAACAAAAGCAGGTACGCAACTTCGAGAAACGTGCAGCGCTCGGCCAGAACTTCAATGGGATAGCCACGATAGCGAAGAATTCCGCGGTCACCGTCGATAAACGTCACGCTACTGCGGCACGATGCCGTATTCATGAATGCCGGATCGTAGGTCATCAGCCCAAAATCTTCCGGGCCGGTTTTGATCTGCCGCAAATTCATTGCCCGGATGGTGCCGTCTTCAATAGGAACTGTGTATGTCTGCCCGGTGCGATTGTCGGTAATTGTGAGAGTGTTCTCAGGCATGGAAAGAATTGCTCCTATATGCGCCTATACACCTAGCGTAGCCTAGGCTGGCTTGCTTCAACAACTAGCTCGGGTAACCGAAGTCACAGAAGCGCCTGGCTCTGGTACAGGGTTCCGATTCGGTCACCCTGTTCAGCCTTACCTTTCACTACAAAGCAAAACCGGCAGCCATGGCCGCCGGTTCGCTCGAACTTTTAAAAACTAATTGGACGAGTCATCCCGGCGCTTCAGCGTCGGACGGTCGTCGTCATTATTTGTGCTGTCGCCGCTTTTGTCATTGCCGGAACTTGTGGACGTGCGCCGCAAGCTGGGTTTGTTTTCATCCTTCTGGTCGAGCACTTTATGACGATTCTCAATCGATGCCAGCCGTGCCTTTACATCGTCGAACTCCGAGGTCGTCACAATATATTGCTGTTTGGCTGGGAGAATTTTGCGGATTTCTTCCTGCGTCTTCTCGATGCGGTCCGGCGTCTGCGGGTGCGTATCGAAGGTCTTCGCCAAAGTTCCGGGCTTCTTCTTTTCCATTGCCTGGATTTTTTCGAAGAATGAGACGAATGCCGAAGGATCATATCCGGCGCGGTACATATACTCCACGCCCAGATAATCCGCCTCCGCTTCGAAGCCGCGCGAAAATTTCAAAAAGCCCAGCATCGCCGCCGGCCCTGCCGCTTCATAGGCTCCGTAGCCGATGCCGCCGCCCACAAAGATCAAAGGGATGGTCGCAAGTTGCATCAATGTGCCGCGCGTTTGTTCACGCGCCAAGTGGCAGGCCGCTACGTGCGCGATTTCGTGCGCCATCACGCCCGCCATTTCGGCTTCTTCATCCGCCGCCAGGATCAACCCCGAGTTCACATAGAAAAATCCGCCGGGGAGAGCCATGGCGTTGACCACATCGGAGTCGATTACTTTAATGGTGAATGGCACCTGCGCGTCAGAGTTGCGTACCAGGTTTTGCCCAATTCGGTTGACGTATTCGGTAACAACGGGGTCGTTCACCAGCTTGACCTGCGATTCAACCTGTTGCGCGTAAGAGCGGCCCATCGCCACTTGCCGCTCGATGCTGTACCAGTTACCCACGCCGCGCCCGCAGCCTACGTTGCGGTTTCCCACCGCATCCACGTCGGTCTTGGTACCGTCATGCTTGATCTGGCTGTCATCCTGCGTCGGCAATGCAGCGGGAGGCTGCGCGGGGGCATTCTGCACATCGCTGGCCTTCGGTTGGCCCTTATCTTGGTCGGGCACAGGTGCCTGGGTTTGTGTTTGCGTCTGGTTAGGGTTTTGATTTGGCGCCGGTTGGGTTTGGCCCGGAGTTTGCGTCTGCCCCGGAGTTTGACCGGGCTGGGTTTGCCCAAACGTCCAAGGTGCCGTGCTGAACGCCGCTACCGCTACGGAGAGTGCTAACCATCGCAACTTCATAAATACCCCTTTTGCGTCCAAACGTACTCTTAAGCGGATTATACGCCCGATGGGAATAGGCCAAAACGCTGAAATTGGCCTGCCAAGTTAGACGCTGCGGGGACGGTTCGGAGTTATCCAGAAACAGAACAAACGTAGAAAAGCTAAGGATTTACGACAATCTTCCCGAACATCTGGCTATTTTCCAGATATTCGTGGGCCGTGCGGATATTCTTCAGGGGAAATGCGCGATCCACGACCGGCTTCAGCCGGCCTGCAAAAACATGACCCAGGACCTCATGCAGCTCTTTCATGGTGCCCATATAGGAACCGAGCAGCGTCAACTGCCGCGCAAACAGATGGCGCAGATCGATGTTCACAGCTGGTCCGGTGGTGGCTCCGCAGGTGACCAGAGTTCCGCTGCTGCTGAGAGACTTCACGCTCTCGTCCCATGTGGCCGCACCTACATGCTCGACTACGATATCGACTCCAACTTTGTTCGTGATCTTCCGCACTTCCTCGGAAATTTTCTGCTGGTAGTGGTTAATGCCATAATCCGCGCCCAGTTCTGCGCCCTTGGCCAGTTTTGATTCATCTCCCGCGGTTGTGATCACGCGGCAATGAAAGAGCTTGGCGATCTGAATCGCGGCAATGCCCACGCCTGAACTCGCACCCAACACCAGCACGGTTTGACCCGGACGAATGCCGGCTCGACCGACGAGCATGTGCCATGCTGTGACGAACACGAGTGGACCGCTCGCCGCCTGGTTGAAATCAAGCACGTCGGGAATCGGAATCACGTTCGCCGCCGCCGCTGCGATCAACTCGCAATCGCCGCCGTCCACTCCATTGCCCA
This sequence comes from Candidatus Aquilonibacter sp., assembly GCA_035486715.1. GTDB lineage: Bacteria > Acidobacteriota > Terriglobia > Terriglobales > Acidobacteriaceae > Sulfotelmatobacter. Next base: position 127,634 of record DATHMV010000041.1, on the reverse strand, counting down.
ATACGGTAAATTCGCGGCATTGATTTTGCAATCCGGCGACGCATTTCTCACAATGCCCACAGTAGTGCATGGGCGCGAGAAGCACGCGCTGGCCTACTTTGAAGCCGCTTACATATTCGCCAATCTCAGCGATTTCGCCGGCAACGTCGCTTCCGGGAATACGAGGCAACTTCACTCCGGGTAGTCCCTTGCGCACAAAAATATCGAGATGATTCAACGAACAGGCGCGAACCCGCACCAGCACTTGATCTTTGCGCAGCTGAGGATCGGGGACATCCTCATACGTTAAAACTTCCGGCCCGCCGAATTGATGAATGCGAACAGCCTTCATGAGGGAACTCCTGAACGCATGAAAATAGCACAAGTACGATTATTCACGCTGCCGTTGCGCGATTTGCGGAAGGCACGTTATCGTCGATAGATGACCCCGGTCGAAGCCAAAATATTTTCTCCAGCCGCGCAGGAATTCACTGATTCCATCCTTCGCCTTAATCCACGCGTAGCAGCCTTTGATTGCGACGGAACGCTGTGGTCGGGCGATGTGGGCGAACGCTTTTTCGATTGGGAGTTAAGAGAAGGTGCACTCGTTCCGGCTTCTTTGGAAGCTTGCATGCGCGACCGCTACGCGGCTTACAAGCGAGGCGAGGTGGAAGAAACCACCATGTGCGGCGAAATGGTCACGATGCATCACGGTATTTCGGAAGCGAAGATCATGGAAGCGGCGTCCAGTTTTTTTGAGCGATTCTTTGTCGAGCAAATATTTCCCGAGATGCGGGAACTCGTGGTGCGTCTGCAGCAAAATGGCTGCGAAGTGTGGGCCGTTTCTTCTTCAAATGAGTGGGTCATTCGAGCTGGCATGAAGCATTTCGGCATTCCGGAGAGCCGCGTGCTTGCGGCAAAAGTAGAACTCGATGGCGGGATGGCAACAGACCGGTTGATCCGCGTGCCATCAGGGCCAGGCAAGCCAGAGGCTTTGCGTATGGTTGTGAAGAAGGGAATTGATGCTGCTTTCGGTAACTCGCGCTGGGATACCGAGATGCTTGCCACGGCAAAGCACGCCGTTGCTGTAAATCCCAATCCAGATTTGGAGTTGACGGCCAGCGAACGTGGCTGGCAAATTTATTTCCCCGAAGCCATCCGTTCTCAAAGCTAAGTATGTCCGATCACACTCCGCGCCGTATCGTCAGCTTGCAGCCCAGCGCAACCGCTATTCTGGCTGCCATTGGCGAATTGGACCGTGTTGTCGCCTGCACAAAATATTGTGCCGACATCATCCCTGAAATCGCAGTACAATCGCGCACTATCCTTGCCGACTCATGGACGGCGAATGCGGGAGAGATTACTGCCGTCAATCCTGATCTCGTAATCGCGTCTGTGCCTTACCAGGAAAAAGCGGTTATCGAAATACTGAAGGTTGGCTCACGCTTTCTTGGTTTTGCTCCTAGAATGCTGGCTGATATTTATTCCGATATTGCCATCATTGCGGGCGCAGTCGGTGCGAATGAACGCGGCCAGGTTGTAATAGATAGCATGAAGAGACACATCGAATCGGTTGGCGGTCGAACTCGCAGCCTGCATCGTCCAAAAGTGTTTTGCGAAGAATGGGGCAAACCGCTGATTGCTTCGCAGGCCTGGGTTGCGGAACTGGTGGAGATCGCAGGAGGTGAATTTTTAGGCTCACCCGGCAAGCAGATCTCGGCAGAGGACATTGCTCGCATGGATCCAGAAATTTTGATTGCGGCATGGTGCGGGGCCGGTGATCGCGTGCCGTTGCAGAAAATCGTCGAAAGCCGCGGCTGGCAGGGAACCCGCGCCGCGCGTGCCGCAAGAATTTATTGCGTTCGAGACGAATACCTCAATACCCCGGCTCCTACGCTTCTTCAAGGGCTGGATGCGCTGGCTTTCGCCATCCATCCGGAGCATTTTCCCAGCACTACAGGAATCCGGCAGATTACCGGTGTTTTGCAGTCCACAGCCGGGAAATCGCCACGCTGAGTTAAGATTCTTCCATGTCTACCACAACAAGGATAGAAGAGGTTCGTAATGAGGTCGCTGCGCTGGCGGAAGCGGAGTCGACGGCCAAACCGCTTATGCAGGGTGTCTGCAAATTGCTGCACGAACGGATGCTGAAGTACAACTGGGTTGGTTTTTACATGCTCGAACCGGGCACAAAGCCGCCGGTGCTGGTTCTTGAGACTTTTATCGGCGCCATGACGCCGCACACCCGAATTCCGCTGAACCAGGGAATCTGCGGGGCCGCAGCTTCAAGCGGAAAAACCATCGTGGTCGACGATGTCGCCAAAGATTCACGCTATCTCGCCTGTTCCCTTGAGACTAAATCTGAAATCGTTGTTCCGGTTTTCGTGAAGGGGCAAGTGGTTGGCGAGCTTGATATCGATAGCCATTTTGCGGCTGCGTTCGGCGCGGAAGATCAGGAACTCGTGCAGTACTGTGCCCAACTGGTGGGGAAGAAGCTCGAGAAGTCCAAATGAAGGTGGATAAGGGCAAGGTCCGTGCGCCGGAAATTGGGCGAGTGTGGTTGAACTCGACGCCGCTCAGTTTTCATCAATTGCGCGGCCGCGTGGTTCTTGTGGACTTCTGGGACTATACCTGCGTCAACTGCATTCGTACACTTCCTTATGTGCAGGCCTGGCATGAACGCTATCGCGATAAAGGACTGACCGTAATCGGCGTTCATACGCCCGAGTTCACGTTCGCGCAGTATGAATCGAATGTAGAGCGGGGCGTTCGGGAGTTTGGCCTGACCTATCCCATCGTTGTCGATAGCAATCGCGAAATCTGGAAGGCGTTTGCGAATCGTTACTGGCCCACGAAATACTTGCTCGATAAAGAAGGTTATTTGCGCTACGGCCACTTTGGCGAAGGCGGCTACGGCGAGTGCGAGCAGACGATCCAGGAACTGCTTCATGAAGTCGATCCAAGCCTGGTATTTCCCGAGTTGCTAGAACCGCTGCGTGAAGAAGACCATGTGGGGGCAGTCTGCTATCGTTCGACTGGCGAGCTTTACCTCGGTAATCAGCGCGGACGCATTGGCAATGAAGGCGGCTTTAAGGAAGATCAGATTGCCGATTACGAATTCTCTGGGAAAAAGCTCGAAGAAAACTTCTTTTATGCTTCTGGGCGCTGGGCTTCCACCGCAGAATATTTTGAAGCTGTCGAAGATGGTCGGCATTCTTTGAAATTGAAGTTCGAAGCCTCGGCGGTAAATCTAGTCATGGCTGCTCCGCGCGGAGCTTCAGCCGAAGTTCGGCTTTTGCAGAATGGCAAGCCTCTCACGCCCAATCAGGCGGGCAAAGATACTCAATTTCGCGATTCCAACTCGACCCGGGAGAGCTACATAGTAGTGGATTCTCCTCGCATGTATTCTCTCGTGGACAATCACGAATTCGGCGAGCACGAATTAGAACTTCTCTGCGCTCCAGGGATTGCGGCTTTTGCCTTTACCTTTACCAGTTGCGTTGATCCGGTCGCCAGCGCCTTGCAGGCTACTTCGAGTGCGGCATCATGAAGCGCGTTGTCGCTGCGGTGATTGAGAAAGATGGCAAGCTCTTAGTGTGCCAGCGCACACGCCATCAGACCATGCCGCTCAAGTGGGAATTTCCCGGAGGAAAGATTGAGGAAGGGGAGCAGCCTCGCGATGCATTGCGGCGGGAGTTGGAAGAAGAGCTAGGAATTCATGCCACAATCGGCAACGAGATTGCCCGCATCCATCACACGTATCCGAACGGTGCCTCCGTGGAGCTGCGGTTTTTCATTGTGCGCGAATATGAAGGCGAGATTGAAAACCGCATTTTTCGCGATGTTCAATGGGCCGCGCCGAAATCTCTGCCCTCGTATGATTTTCTTGAAGCCGATGCTTCTTTGGTGAAGGATCTGGCGGCAGGAAAGCTGCCTTAGTTTAAAAACAGACACTATCCGCCGGCTCTCAAAGTCCAGAACCATGCGATCGTCAGCCCCACCATAACGATTGTAGTGAGCCACGCCACAGCGTTAAAGAGGCTCGAATTCACGTATTCGCCCATTAAATCTTTCTTGTTGATCAGCAACAGCATGAAAATCAGTACGAACGGCAGTACCACTCCGTTTACAACTTGCGACAGTACCGCAATCTTTATCAGGGGTAAGCCGGGAATTAACAGCACTGCGCCGCCGGCCACAATCAGAAGCGTATACAGCCAGTAGAAAAACGGTGCTTCGCTGAATTTCTTGTCGACCCCGGATTCAAAACCCAATCCTTCACACACCGTATAAGCCGTGGAGAGCGGCAAAATCGACGCCGCAAACAAAGACGCATTGAACAATCCCACGGCGAAGAGAATATAGGCGTACTGTCCAGCCAGCGGTTTCAGCGCTTGCGCTGCGTCCGCGGCATATTTGATGTCGCGATATCCGTGTACATACAACGTTGCTGCGCAGGTGACGATGATGAACCACGCCACGACATCGGTAAAAACGCACCCCGTGATCACATCCCAGCGGGAAGCTTTTAGCCCCCGCCGGGTCACACCTTTTTCCACGACCGAGGCCTGAAGATAAAACTGCATCCATGGAGCAATCGTAGTTCCGACCACGCCGATGACCATGAATAGATACGCTTGCTCACCGAAGGCATGAAGCGAAGGCGGCATGAAGGTCGCTTTCGTCGCATCCTTCCACATGGGATGGGCGCGCAAGCCGGCAAGAATATAAGTGATGTAGAAAAACGACGCCGCGAGGAAAACTTTTTCCACACTCTTATATTGGCCTTTCACCACGATCAGCCAAACAATCACCGCGCAAACCGGCACGGTGATGTAGCGCGAAAGGCCAAACAATTCCAGGCTGGTGGCGATGCCGATAAATTCCGTTACCACGTTACCGAAATTGGTGATCAGAATCCCCAGCATCATGAGAAATGTGATCCGCAGACCAAATTCTTCGCGGATCAAATCGCTGAGTCCCTTGCCGGTGACCGCGCCCATGCGCGCGCTCATCTCCTGCACCACAATCAAGGCCAGCGTTATCGGAATCATGGTCCAGAGCAGGAGATGTCCGAATTGCGCCCCGGCCTGGGAATAGGTCAGGATGCCGCCGGCGTCGTTGTCGACGTTCGCGGTGATAATTCCCGGCCCGACTACAGCCAGGAACATCAGTGTCCGACCTTTCCAGCGTTTTAAAGGCTTCATGCGCGAAATTCGCCGACATGGAATTAAGACTTCCTAAAGCGCGGCTTTCATCTCCCGCATTTGGGTCAGAAGATCGGCTTAAGGCCGCATCAGAATACATGGATTGAGCGCATCGGCGATAGACGAAAATGAAAAATTGCAGGAAAAGAACCGGCACCAGGGCGATCATCTGGCGCCAGCAAGTGTAGAAATTTAATTTAAGATATTCTTAGACAGAACTGGATGACAAAGACCTCTTCGCGCGCACTTTATCTCACGATTGCTATCATCGTTGTTTTGCTGGACCGCTGGACCAAGCACATGGTCGCGGAGCACATCCGGCTTTATGCCCACATTCAAATCATTCCCGGTTTTTTTCGCCTCACCCACACCGAGAATACGGGCGCGGCTTTCAGCCTTTTCGCCGATTCTCCCGCTCCCTGGAAAACTGGATTACTGATTGCCTTCTCTGTGGTCGCGCTGATCGTGGTGGTGACCCTGCTGTGGAGAAATCATCATGCTCATGTCACTACGGGCATAGGCTTGTCATTGATCATGGGAGGGGCATTGGGAAATCTGTGGGATCGGCTGGCCCGCGGCCGCGTGATCGATTTTCTGCTTGTTTACGTGAAGCAATATCAATGGCCCGTCTTCAATCTGGCGGACAGCGCGATTGTTGTGGGCGCGGGATTGCTGGTGCTGGAAATCCTCTTCGCGAGACCGCACGCGCAGGAGCATCCTGCGGGGGAATTACCAAACATATAAGTTTCGCGGTTACCCGTTCAGCGTAGCCATTTGCGCGGCTCCGTAGCGAGTTCCGGCAACCGCACCCAACGGAGCAGCCTTTTCAATGCGCTCAAGTTCTGCCGCCGACAAAGAAACTTCTACCGCGTCGAGGGCATCTTGCAATTGCACCCGCGTGCGCGAACCGATAAGCGGAACAATATCTTCGCCGCGATTTAAAGCCCACGCAATGCAAAGCTGGCTCACGGTGACTCCACGACCGACGGCAATCTCTTTCAAAGCTTCAATGATCTTTAAATTGCTCTGAAGGTTTTCGCCCATAAAGCGCGGTAAATGAGCCCGAAAATCTCCCTGGGCAAACGACGACGTCTTCCCCGCCAGCAGCCCGCGGGAGAGCACGCCGTAGGCGGTTACGCCAATGCCCAGGTTTCTCAGGGCAGGCAGCATGTCCGCTTCAATGTCGCGGGTGATGATCGAATACTCAATTTGCAGCGCGGCGACGGGATGAACTTTATGTGCGCGCTGGATGGTCTCAACCGAGGCTTCCGACATGCCGAGATAGCGCACGTACCCGGCTTTCACCATGTCGGCGACAGCCCCAACCGTGTCTTCGATCGGTACCGAGCGATCTACGCGCGCCGGTTGGTATAGGTCGATATAATCTGTCCCCAGCCGCCGCAAACTGTACGCCAGAAAATTCTTTACCGATGCCGGACGGGTATCGACGCCCACGAACTGCCCATCGGGTGACCGCTGCGCTCCAAATTTTACGCAAACGAACGCCTTATCCCGCCGTCCCTCAATGGCCTGCCTCACCAGATTTTCGTTGTGCCCCATGCCGTAGAAGTCGCCGGTGTCGAGCAAGTTGATTCCGGCCTCTAACGCCGCATGCAGCGTAGCCAGACTTTCTTTTTCGTCGGCAGGACCATACAGAGCTGACATACCCATACAGCCGAGTCCGAGAGCTGAAACTGAGGGGCCGGATCGGCCTAGTTCTCTGAATTTCATTGGGAAAATACCTCGTGAGTTGCTTGGATGTTTTTAGAAGAGCGGAGATTCGCGAAGTCAATTAGGTCGCCGGCAATCTGAAAGATACAGATAGTCGTTTGCGTCGATGAGACCGAGGATTACACGCACGATAACCGGGAATTGCCGTCGAGAGGGGTCGTTCACGACGATCGGTGCAGAAAGGCGGTACGACTGGTGTCGAGTCTCAAGCTGACAGCCCTCGGAAGCCACCACATTCTTGACCCACCCGCTATCGCTCCCGTAAGTGAGGGCGATCACAAATCCATCGGCCTTCCGAAAAACATTTACCGGCGTACGGTAGAGTCTGCCTGACTTTCGACCTACGTTCGTAACTATGCCGAAGCCAGGCAGCCGGGCAACGATTCGGACCGCGATTCGGTTCGTAATAACTCGATGGAACGCTGCTAGTTGCCTCTTGCGGAACCGGACTAGAAGGATCGCAGCTAGCGGGACCGCGAGAAAAAAGATAAGCGATATCACGATCACCAATAAGCGGACGCTTCCCAAGCCGGTTAGCCTTTCGCTCCCAACAATACGTGCCAAACAAACAGCCCAAGATAGCTCACTGCGAGAAAAGAAAATAAGAGAGTTAGGAGAGCGTGTCCGACGACAAATGCAGCTCCCTTGGGCCAATCGGTGTGCGAAAAGTAAATCGCATCAACAAGGATGCGGGTGGTCCAGTAAATCCCGATGAAGCAAGTAAGTCCTAAGGCAGCGCGTTCGCCTCGGAGCAGCTCAGTATGCAGTGCTAACGTCAGTGTGCCAAAAGCAATGATGGTCAACACCGTGAATCCGCCCTGCACCCAAAGCAGTTTCCTGTTGAAGGGGATCAATTGTTGCAAGTCCTGTTTCCAGCCCAGTCGATAGGGCACTTGAAAGCTGGCGAACAAGATTACAAAATGCGCTGCACCGGCCAGCCATAGGTCAATGTCAAAAAGATGTTCCACAAGAGCATTGGTCATATCGCGTGAATCGCTCGCATGAACGGAAGTATCACGCGTAGCACAAACCACGGGTGAAAAAGCCCAAAGACTGGCGCCGTGAGGAACACTACCATGAAACACCAGCCACGCACTCCGTGCGCCAGCTCGAGCCGCTTGCCGAACCGGGAATGTTCCACAGTCACCCCCGCTCCTTGCACCAGGAAGTAGAGCGTGGGAAGACCATAACCGCCGCGAGCGGGCAGCGAGATCACCAAGTCGTGGAGGAGCCCGGAAACCATGAAGACCAGGAATCCCGCTGTCTCCGGCCCTAGGGTTCGATACAGCGGGCGAAAAATCAAATCATGGGCGAGCTGACGGAAACCAAGGTTCCACCGCTTTCCCCAAAACTCTCCGAGAGAAGTGGAACGAAAGGGCCTGCACATGATGGGTTCGGCTTTAATGCCGAGGCTCTGCCACAAGAGAGCGGTGAGTTGGAAAGTGCCGAAATGAAGCAGAAGGATCAGGCCGAACATCCCAGCCCACCCTCGCATAAGGGGTTGTCCCGGAGAAATGGATCGCGGCACAAGCCATAACAGAATTGCGCCCAGAATCGTTTCAAGCGTTGCCCAGAGCCAAGCCGACGCCGCAGGCGGCGCTACTGGCAGTGTCGCATCCAGGAAAGCATCCGCATCCATACCCGGCCAAGCCAGAAGATAGGCTGCGGAACGCCACGCCGGGTGAGCAATTTTCGATCGCGCTTCCCACCACGTCAACCATTTCAAGCTGAGATAGATGACGAAGGAGAGAGTCCACATGAATACCCAAGGAGGCGACAGCAAATTGCGGCAGGCTATTACCATCAAAGGCAGGACTGAAATCGGGAGCCAACCGTACACTTTAGAGGCATTCTGCCTGGTCGGTTGCATAAGGAACTTTCGGAGGGTCTACGGTGTCCCGTACAACTGCCGATACACGCCGGCATTCCGCATAATAGCCTGCACATACTCGCGCGTCTCGGTGAAGGGAATCGATTCCACGAACTCCTGCGGGTCACGATATTTGCCTTGCCCCAGCCATTCCTCCACGCGATCCGATCCAGCGTTGTAAGCGGCCAGCGCGTACTCGAACGAGCCAAACTTGTCGACCATCCCTTTAAAATAGCGCGTGCCCAATTGCATGTTTACCGCAGGCGTGTACAACTGGCTGGCGTTATACCGCTTCAATTTTTCTTCCTTGGCTACGGCTTTGCCAGTCTTGGGTAGCAACTGCATCAGCCCGACTGCGTTGGCCCGCGAAACCGCGTTGGGATTGAACTCGGATTCCTGCCGAATCAGCGAAGCCACCAGATATGGATCCAGCCCATTTTCTGAAGAGCTGCGTTTCAAGTCACTCCAGTAAGGCTTCGGAAATAACGCCTCCCAATATTTGCGGGGTAGATCGGGAATATCGAGGGCAAAATAATTCGGCGCCGAACGCTTCATGAACTCGATAGCACGGTCATAGTGGCCGGTTTCCACATATAGTTGCGCGGTTTCCGCGGGAGCCCAGCTTCCCCCTTCCTTCGCCGCAGCCGCCTGCAACTCACGCACGGCGAAATCCACAAGGCCGCCGTTACCCAGCAGTTCGGCTTTCTGTTCGTGGAGTTCATCGGTCGGCGGGTCGCTCTCGGTGATCTTGCCACTGCTATCGAGCGGCGGCACGCGATCCAGAATTGCGTATTGCGTAACCGCATCGCTGGCTGCGGCAGGCAAACGCTTCATTCTTTCCCGGCCCAACACCGCGTAATAAAAATTGCGATAGCGATCGGAGAGCTTCTGATAAAACGCCCGCGCCATCACGAGTTGGTTATCTTCCTCGGCCAGGCGCGCCCGCCAGTACAAAGCTGCGGGAGTTTCCATGCCGGAGGGGTATAGCGCAATCTGCTCTTCGAATGCCTTCTTAGCATCCTCGTTGCGTCCCTGCCGCAAAGTGAGCCATGCCGCTTTCCAGTGCACGTAGGAAGCGCGCGGGGCATCGGGAAAGCGCTGCTGCGCCTCGCGGAATGCGTCCAGAGCCTGGTCGTATTCGTGATGCACCAGATGCAGGTTCGCCGCGGAGAGCAACGCCTGCTCCAGCCACGGGCTGGCTGGCGCGGCTTGCCGCAATTGGTCGACTGTCTGGTAGAAAGTGCCATTGTCACTTTCAGCGAATGCGACCTGCCCCAGCAAATACAAGCGTTGCGCATTCCACTCGCCACTCACATTCCCTACAGAAGCCAAAACTTGTTTGGCGTCGCGGTTCCGGCCTGAACGGTGTAATGCATCCGCTAATGCAAGTTGCATAGCCGGGCGTTCGTTAGGCGCGGCTTGATTTGCGAGGCTGCGAAATTCATCGGCAGCTTCGGCGTAACGCTTGTGATTGATCAATCCTTCAGCTCGCGTTTTAAGCTGGGGGACTGTTGGAGGAGGTGCGGACGGCAGCTTTTTTAACTCGGCATAAGCTGCGTCAGCCTCAGCGCTGGTCGGCATTGTGTAGTAAATGTTTGCGAGAGTTGCTGTGGCCTGTGCCGTTTGGCCCGATGCGGCGTAGGCGCGCCCTAACGCAAACTCCACATCCGAGCGAATGGGTATGCGGATTTTCTCTAGTAAAGTGGCTGCTTCCGCTGCCTGTCCCTCAAGCAACAGTGCGTCGGCATAACTTACCTGTGCATCCCGCACCAACAGAGAATCAGGGTGCGCCCGGCCAAAGTTCGCCAGGTTGGCAATCGCCTCGGCTGTATGTCCGGTTTCCAGATAAGAGACTCCAAGGTAGTACGCGACGTAATCGCCAAGATCACCAGCATGAACCTTGGCGCGGCTCAAGGGATCGATCGCTTTGGCATAGTCTTTATCCAGCACGTGCGCATAGCCCAGCACTAGCCAGGCCAGCGCTCCCGCATCTTCTTTAGAGTGAGCGCGCGCATAAACTTGCACTCCCGCGTAGGCGGGTAGCGAACGATCCTGCAAAAGCTGTTGCGCCATGGGACGCAAAGTGGCTGATGCTACAAAGGCCTGGCGCAACCGCCGCACGCGCGGAGAAACCGTTCGCCGTTTTGTATTGGAGGCATGGGCTTTGGAAGAATTCGCTGCAGACTTTTTTGCGGCCGCCTTGTGAGTTGCGGGTTTCGTGGTGCTCGTTGCGTCGTTACTGTAGGTGCTTGCCTGAGCAGGCTTCGATACAGACGTGTCCGCTTGCGCTTGAGAAACGGCAGGCAAAAGCAACGGCGCTTCTGCCGAGGCCAGCAGAGCGCCAAAGAGGCTGGAGAGAAGCGCAGCTTTAAATATCCACCACACCTTGGAGACTGAACGAACCACTTTTACTTTTCGCGAGACACAACTGCCAGAGAAGTTTGCTTAAACCCTAGCGATGAAAGTTCGCGCCCATCACCGATAAATCGTCTTCGGCTAGGCTGCGCACCAGTTCGCTTTGAAAATAATCGGCAGTCGCCGCCACAGTGCTGCCGTAACGCTTTTGGAATGTCCCGCGGCTCTTGTCGATGTCTTCCTTCAAGCGGTCGTATAAATCCTTATTACGGCGGCCTTCGGCAACTTTGGCTTGATTGTAAAGCTTGATCTCATCCACCAGCAGGCGCGCAAAACGCTGCGCCTTGCGATGAGTATCGGCGTCTTCCGGAGAAAGTCCCGCCAGAGGATCGGTCGCGACGGCCGGTGCGGCTGCGCTTGCGGCATGAGCCGACGCGACTTCCACGATTTCAGCCGCAGGTACAGGATCAGCCACAACTTTTGCTGGAACGTGCTTGGGTGTGTGGGACGCAAAAGGATCGGAGAAGGAAGAAACGGTTTGCGCCGGCGGAACGCTTCTCTCAACTATAGTCGGCGCTTCCTGATCTTCGCGAGGAGCAGCGGTTTTTCGCAGCGAAACTACTTCCAGCCATGCGCTGGTTGCAATCACCAGCAATTCCAAAACATCGGCAGCCAATTGCCCGCTATCACCGCCATCGGCATAAACAATCGCCGCGACCTTGTCTTTTAGCGCCAGCGGCAGAATCAGTATCTGCTCATTGGACGGCTTGCCAAACAGCTCCACGAACTCCGGCCCCATTTCGGCGATATTGCAGGGAGTTGCTACGCGATTCTGATAACTATGAGCCACCGGTCCCGAATGAAGGTCGAGCGGAAAATCTTTGACTGCGTTTTCATCCGCGAAACCGCGAGACTGCCATCCAGAAGCCGCTCCCGCCTTCACCACGAATAACGCGATTCGGGAGCAGCGCTCGCTGCCAGCGTCGAGCAAGGCCCGCAAAATTTCTTTTTGTGTAGATCCGGCATGGATGCTGGCGACGGCTTGTACCAGGCCATTGGCGCTCTCTTGCGGCGTAGCTTGAGCTTCAGCGGCGGAAGATTGAGCCGGCAGTGCCCGCAGCACCTGCTGCACAATCTGCGCTTGCAACTGTGGAATCTGCTCTTGCAGCGCGTGCGCCACGGCCGCCGCTATGACTTCTTCCGTCTCGCCGCTTTGCCCCTCGTTATGATTTTTGTTTTTCTTTTCCGCCATGCTGAAAAGCCATTTTCCCCAAGAAATACTCCCCGCTTCATTCACCAGAAGCCGGAAAGACCCGCCTAACTACTGATTATACGGGACTTTTGGGACTGCCCCAGAGTACGTCGGGACGTGTTCGACCGCGTCATCCGGTAGCTTTGACTCTATCGCAAATGTGTTCTCTATCAAAGCTCGATCGAGGGTTGCAAGATTAGTATCTTGACACTCGCTATTGCGCATGGGATGTTCGCTCTTCCGAGGTGGATAATCGAGTTCGATAATTGCGCCCTGCTCGATGGTTGAAATAGCGGGCGCTTCGTAAAAGGAAAATACTCGTGAATCGCAAGGTTTTTTCAAGAGCATGGACCACAGCATCGTTAATGGTCGCAGGGGCCGTGTTGATCATGAATGCACCCGTTATCGCGCAGCAATACAAAATTCTTCATAACTTTAATTGCACTGGTAACGGAGGTTGTGCTCCCGCTGCGGGATTGGTTTTTGACGATGCGGGAAACCTTTTCGGCACGACGAGTTATGGTGGCCTGTACAACGGCGGGACGGTATTTGAACTATCACCGGTAACCGGCGGCAACTGGACCGAGAAAATACTCTACAGCTTCAATCCGAATGGCACAGACGCTTACAGCCCGCAAGCCAGTCTTTTCATCGACGCTGCTCACAATCTTTACGGTACGACACCGTCGGGTGGATCCTACGATGAGGGTACTGTATTTGAAGTCTCGCCGAAAGCAGGCGGTGATTGGTCCGAGAAGGTACTTTTAGCTTTTGGCGGTAGCACGACGCAGGGATACAGCCCATACGGAGGGCTAATCGCAGATGCTTCCGGTAATCTTTATGGCACCACGGCATTTGGTACTCAGTTTGGAACTGTGTTTGAGTTGTCACCTTCCCCAACGGGCAATTGGACATGGAAGTTGGTGCACTCTTTCGAGGATGACGACCAAACGATCGATGGACTATACCCCTATGCCGGGCTGATCTCCGATTCCGCGGGCAATTTGTATGGCACTACGTTCGATGGTGGCGCTGCCAGCAATTGCTGGGATAGTGCGGGCTTTTTCTGCGGCGCTGTTTTCGAGCTAACGCCCGTCGAGGGTGGAAGCTGGACAGAAACGATACTGTACAGTTTTCTGGCGGTTTTTATGGCGTACCCGATGGGAATCATCCTTATGCCAGTTTGGCTTTTGATGCTGCTGGAAACCTCTATGGCACCACCGAGTACGGCGGCGATCAGGCTATTTGTCAAACGATGTACTACCGTGGCTGCGGCGCGGTTTTCAAGTTGACCCCATACCGGCGGCGGAAATTGGACGGAAAAAATTCTGCATTCGTTTGGAGAGAACGGTGAAGACGCTGTCAAACCCGTGGAAGGATTGATTGTCGATAAAGCGGGGAACATTTACGGCACAACGCCAACAACGGGATTTCAGGCTCCGTATGGGAACGGAATGGTTTTCGAACTCTCGCCCAAGCCGCAAGGAGGCTGGAGCGAAACAGTCCTACACAATTTCGGTACCCAAAGTAAGGGGGGCAGCGCACCCTATACAAACCTCATCTTCGATGCAGCCGGCAATCTGTATGGTACTGCGGTTGAAGGTGGGGCGTATGGAGGAGGGGTGGTGTTCGAGATCACACCGTAGTGGCTTGAAGTCCAAAGCGATTGGGCAAACCCTCCTGATACCAAGTAGAATGAACATTACCTTGGTGTGCCGCATTTTTTGTAATCGCCATCAAAATACTGCATCGTCCAAACAATGGAAGCCATCCAAAACAAACTAGAAGAGCCTGTCAGTGAAGAGCTGAAGCTGGTACGGGCCGCGAAAGAAGGCGACGACTCGGCTTTTGAAGAGTTGGTTCGCCGGTATGACCGAAACGTCTTTCGTATTGCGCAACACATCACGCAGAACCGCGAGGATGCGGAAGATGTGGTGCAAGAGGCGTTTTTAAAAGCTTATAGCAACCTGGCAAAGTTCCAGGAGCAGTCGAAGTTTTACACCTGGCTGGTACGGATCGCCGTCAACGAAGCGTTGATGAAGTTGCGGCGCAAGAAACCGGAAAGAACCGTATCACTGGATGAAGACATCAAAACGGAAGACGATTCGCTTCCGCGCGAGATCGCGGATTGGAGTCCGAATCCAGAGCAGCAATACACGCAAGCGGAATTGCGTGAGATTTTGAGTAAAACGATCCAAGGCCTTCCCCCGGGCTTTCGGACGGTGTTCGTACTAAGGGATGTGGAAGGACTTTCGACCGAGGAGACCGCAGCCGCTCTGGAATTGAGCGTGCCTGCGGTGAAGTCGAGGTTGCTGCGTGCGCGCTTGCAGCTTCGGGAACGGTTAGGACGGTTCTTTCAGAAACGCGAGAGTGGAGATGGCAACCAGTGAAATGCGCTGAATTTTTACACGAGCTGACCAATTATTTGGACGGCGTGATCGACGAAACAACCAAGGTGGAGTTGGAAAATCACCTTTCCTGGTGCCACAACTGCTACGTGGTTTGCGACACAACCAAAAAGACCATCGAAATTTACCGCGACTCTCAGCTTTACGAGCTGCCTGAAGATCTGCGCTCCCGCCTGCGCGGCGCCATCATGAAGAAGTGCCAGCAGCATAAAAAGCGTCCACCCGAGAGCGTGTAAGCTCAAAGGCATTAATAGCGGCAACCCCTTTGACACTTGCCTCCATCGCATATAATGATTTGCAGCCCGGGTGGGGTCGTTTATGCAGTGTCGTCGGAATTTGCCCTTTCTTGCTTTCGTAAGTATTTCCGCCTCGTCCCTTTTGTGTGGTCAGATTAGTTCTCCAAGCCAAGCCCAAGCTTCGCCTTCGAAGCAGACATCGGATTCAGCCGCGATTACATCCATAGAGCCCATTCCCACGAACGCCCCGCACATGGATCGGCAGACCCGCTACGAAATTATCCGCGACTTCGAAACCCAGCTGGTTTATTCGCGATTTACATTTCCCATGGGCACCAAGGGACTGATATTGAGGGACGGCGTGATCACCCCAAATGGTGAAGAATTGCAACAACAGCTTAATCTTTGGGGGCCATCGATTAAGCCCGGCGATCCAGCGCACATTTCATGGGTGCAGATTAAGAATGACCACATTCGTTTCGAGATTAACGGCGGTCCAATCCACCGGCAAAAGTGGTATCAGCGCGTGGAAATCTACGGTGCGAATGGTCCGGTGACAAACGGTCCGGACTCTGGCCAGACCAATCCGCATGGTTCCTATGTGGATTTATATTTCGATAAATATGTTCCAGAGATGACCGCGGCGCAGCTGCGGAATTTGCTTTATCCGGTATTCGACTTTAATGCGCGCAATAAGGAGCAGGCGTATCTGGATACTGTTCCTCCCAAGGTGAAAGAGGCGATCCAGGCGCATCATGTGCTGGTGGGGATGAATCAGGAGATGGTGCTGCACGCCAAAGGCAAGCCTCCCAAGAAAGTACGCGAGCATGACGGCGAAACTATGTACGAAGAATGGATCTATGGTGAGTCGCCGGCGGACGTGGATTTTGTGCGCTTCGTGGGCGATGAAGTCGTCCGCGTCGAAACCATCAAGGTAGATGGGCAAAAAATTCTGCGCACGCAAAAAGAAGTGATCCTAGAAGAAGCGGATAAGACCAAGGAAGCAAAGACGCAACCGGAAGAGCATCCGACGAACGCGCCGAGCCTGAGACGTCCGGGAGAAGATTCGCAGGATGTGCCAAAGCCGGCGAATGGAGCGACCCCTGCTCCATCCATGCCACCACCCGATCTGCCCCAACCTTCCGGGCCGGGCGATATGGTGGGAACACTTTAAGCATTCAGCGGCTTGCCATTTTGCACCGCCTTACTCTTCGAGCACGCCGAATTTTAACAGAGCAAAATTTTGCAGAAACATTGCTTCGAAAACCGGGACAACGATTTGGTACGTTAAAATGCCTGCGTGGCTATTGCTGTTCAATGTCGTGATCTACGCAAGACCTACGACGGCAAAGTGGAAGCCGTTCGCGGCTTAAATCTCGAGATTCACGCCGGCGAATGCTTCGGTCTGCTCGGCCCAAACGGAGCAGGAAAGACAACGACCATCGAAATCCTCGAAGGCTTGCTTGAGCCAACGTCAGGCGAGGTTTCGATTCTCGGCCACTCCTGGCGTGACAGCGCCCGCGAGCTGCGCGAGTGGCTAGGCATATCGCTGCAGGAGACGCGGCTCTCGGAGAAGCTCAGCGTGCGGGAAACGGTTGAACTCTTCGCCAGCTTCTATCGGGAACCCCGTTCAACTGACGAAGTCCTCGAGCAATTGCAGCTCACCGAAAAAGCGGACGCGTGGGTGGGCAAACTTTCCGGCGGACAAAGACAGCGGTTGGCCGTTGCCACGGCGCTGGTTTGCAATCCCAAAATTTTATTTTTGGACGAACCCACGACCGGACTGGATCCGCAAAGCCGCCGCCAGTTGTGGGACATCATTCGCGAATTTCAGCGCGCCGGCGGTACGGTCTTGCTCACCACCCATTACATGGACGAAGCCGAACGTTTGTGCGACAGGCTCGCGATCGTTGATCACGGTCAGATTATTGCCGAAGGCTCGCCGGCCGATTTAATCGAAAAGCTGGGCGGGCATCACGTAGTTGAGTTCGCGGTAAGCGGGAATTCAGATGGCGCAGCGCAAGAAGTTTGGCGCGCTCTGCCCAGCGTGGAATCCGTGCGCGAGGATGACGGCATGATTGCGCTCAACGTGAAGGAGCCGCATTTGGCAATTCCGGCGCTGCTGAGTGCGGTGGGTAAGCAGGGAAGTCAGCTGCAACATCTGACCACGCGCCAGGCAAGTTTGGAAGACGTCTTTGTCCGGCTTACGGGCCGCCATTTGCGGGAAGAGTGACTAAGGGGAAGGGATGAGCGTGAAGAGAAAATTTAAAATTTCGGTGTTTTGTTTCGTGGCGGTAGCGATGACGGCAGGCGGGAACTGTGTTCTTGCTCAATCTGGTGCAGCCAATGCGCCCGGTGGTTTTCCTCCGGTCGAGCAATGGAAAGCGGCAGTTCTTGCAGGCGATGCCGTGGCATTGAAATCGCTCTACAGTACCGATCCCCCGGCACAAGTGCAGGCACATGGGGTCACTACCGGAGCCGATGACGATGTCAATTTCTGGCTTGGTCTGAAAGCCAAAAGCATAAAGCTCGAAATCGTTCGCTTGAAAGAGCGGACTAATGGCGAGAGCGTCATCTTTAAAGCCGAAGTGCAAACTGCTAATGGGCAGACCATCAATGTCACCGATGCGCAAGGCTGGCAAAAGCAGGGAGAGCGATGGCGGTTGGCCGCCGCCGAAAGAACCGATGCCCCGCAACTGCAACAGCCTTCGGACATGAACAGGAATATCTATCCGGACGATGCGGATGCGCGCGCCGAAATAAAAGATGCGGAAGAAAAAGCCTTGAGGCAGCATCAGCGCATATTGCTGGTCTTCGGCGCCAACTGGTGTTACGACTGCCATGTGCTCGATCTGGCGCTGCATCGCCCCGATTTCGCTGCGGTGATGAGCAGCTACGAAGTAGTCCACGTCGATCTCGGCCCGGACGGAAAAAAGAATGCCGACGTGGCCAGGCAGTTCGATGTGCCGCTGGATAAAGGTATTCCAGTTTTAGCCGTGCTTGAGGGCGACGGCAAAGTTGTTTTCAGCCAGAAGAATGGCGAGTTTGAAGACGCGCGTTCCCTTACTCCGGAGGCGCTGCTCGCGTTCTTGAATAAATGGAAGCCCGAGGCTAGATAGTTCGCTATGAGCGTTGCAGAACAAATCCCGGTTGGAGAGAAGCGCATTACGCGGGCTCGGCCGCCCAAACGCAACGGGCGCTGGGCTGGATACCGTCACCTTCTTGTAGCGCGCATGTTGGAGTTGAAGCGCGAGCCGGAAGTTGTGTTCTGGGTCTTCGTCTTTCCGTTGTTATTGGCGGCTGGGTTGGGAATTGCCTTTCGCAACAAGCCGGCGGATGCCTCTTCGGTCGCGATCATAGCCGGATCTGGTGCGCAGCAGGCGCAGGTTTTGCTGCAGAATTCTCCGCAACATGCGTCTTTCAAAATCGACGTGCAGAATGAAGAGACCGCGCGAAAAGGATTTCGTCTGGGGAAATATGATCTTGTCATCCAGCCGGATGGAAACGGTAAAGTGCAATATCTTTACGATCCTGCGCGGCCCGAAAGTGTCCTTGCAAAAGCTGAAACGGACAATGCGCTGCAAACGGCGGCAGGCCGCAAAGATGTTGTGGCAACCAATGCCGTGAGTTCTTCCGAGCCCGGTTCGCGCTATATCGACTTTCTGATTCCGGGATTGTTGGGCATGAACCTGATGAACTCCGGAATGTGGGGCATCGGCTTCGCGCTGGTCGATATGCGGCAACGCAAGCTTCTGAAACGCTTCGTCGGTACGCCAATGCGCCGCAGCGATTTTTTGCTCGCGCTCATGTCGAGCCGCCTGGTGCTGATGATTATTGAAATCGGACTCTTACTCACGCTTGGTGTGCTGGTATTTCACATGAAGGTATTGGGTTCCGTGCTGGCGATTTTGTTTATCGGGACCGTCGGAGCCTTCACCTTTGGCGGTGTGGGCCTGCTGACCGCGAGCCGCGCACAAAAAATTGAGAGCGTAAGCGGCCTCATGAATCTTGTCATGATGCCCATGTGGATTCTTTCTGGTGTGTTTTTCTCCTACGAGCGCTTTCCGGCCGTGATCCAGCCCTTGATCAAAGCGCTCCCGCTCACCGCGCTCAATGACGCTCTACGTGCCAGCATTCTGGAAGGCACACCGATCATCCATCAGTGGCCGAGACTCCTGATTATGTTGCTCTGGGGTGGTATTTCTTTCGCTTTGGCGCTGAGGTGGTTCCGCTGGACTTAAACGGATTCGGCTTAGCGGACCCAAACTACCGCTGAAATCTTAGTGGAAGCATGCAGCAACGTTCGATTGACACTGGCGGTAAGCCACTATAGTTTGTCGCCTCACCCTGGAAATATCCGGATGAGGTCCAATGAAAACCCTTACGTTCAACTACGCAAACGGATACGAACCACCAGGCCAGTTGATCTTCGATACTTCCGGAAACCTGTACGGCACCACGCTGTTCGACAACCAAAACAACTGCGGGTGCGGACTGGTCTACAAGTTATCCCTGGCCTCCGGCGGAACGTGGACGCAGAGCATCCTGCACGTATTTGTGGGCGGGTATGACGGAGAATTTCCTGCCGCAGGATTGATTCCCGATAGCTCCGGAGGTTTCTACGGCACTACAAAGGGCGGAGGCAATTCGACCGAGGCCGGAACAGCATTCCACGTGACGCCGTGATATTCCAATTAAGAATGGTAACGCAAAAGTTGCGGACTTAAGTACGGGGCTCTCTACAACTCCCGCCGTCCTTCCATCGCCTTCAGCATGGTGATCTCATCCGTATATTCGATGTCGCTGCCGACGGGAATGCCCATGGCGATGCGCGTCACTTTCACGCCCGCGCGTTTGAGTTGCTGAGATAGATAAGTGGCCGTAGCTTCACCTTCGACCGTCGGATTAGTGGCGACGATCACTTCATCCACGTTTCCCGCATCCACGCGGCTGAGCAAATTTGCAATGCGCAATTGCTCTGGTCCGATGCCGTGTAAAGGCGAGATCGCTCCGTGCAAAACGTGGTAGACGCCATTGAAATGCTTGGTTTTTTCAATGGCCGCGATGTTGGTCGGCTCCTCAAGCACGCATACCAGTTTCTGATTGCGCGTTGCGCTGGTGCAGTAGACACACGGATCGACGTCGGTGATGTTGTTGCACACTGAACATAGCCGTAAGCTGGCTTTGACGTCGCGTACGGCCGCGGCCAGAGCCTCGGCGTCATCATCGCTCGACCGCAGGATGTGAAATGCGAGACGCTGTGCGCTCTTTGTGCCCACGCCCGGGAGCTTTTTCAGTTCGTCAATCAGGCGCGACATGGGTTCGGCGAATTTTGACATTAATTCTTTCCGGAAGATCGGTTCTAAGACGAGGGAACAGCAATTTTGTCATTCTGAGCGAAGCGAAGAACCGATGCAGTTTGCCGATAGCGAGAGAGTGCATAGGTCCTTCGCTCCGCTCAGGATGGCACGAGGTGTAGTTGTCTACAATTCATTACAGCTCAGGGAGCAATCACATTCCACCGATGTTTAGACCACCCAGCATTCCACCCACCGTGGATTGCATCTGAGCGTCCACTTGGCGTGCAGCTTCGTTAACGGCGGCAAGAACTAAATCCTGCAACATCTCCACATCGCCCGACTTTACAGCTTCCGGATCGATGTGCAAACTCAGCAGTTGCTTGCGGCCATCCATCTTTGCGGTCACCGTGCCCCCGCCGGACGAGGCCTCAACCACGGTTTCCTGCATTTTCTTTTGCAGGTTCTCATACTGCGACTTAGCCTTCGACATCAGTTCTTGCAGATTGAATCCACCCATAACTCGGCTCCCGGCTTCCGGCATTCGGACTAGAGTTAAGCGTTCGGACGCCGGACTCTGTTTCTCTACCGTTTCTCCTTGTAATCAATTACTGTGCGAATTTGCGCGCCGAACTTGTCTTGCAATCTGCGCACCACCGCATCCTGCTCAGCACGGCCTCGACCGCCAATTCCGGAATTGATTGCAGAAGGTGGCGGTCCTCCGCCATTTCGTTTTTCTGTGGCAGCAACTACGGCGCCTGGTACTACCTTCAATTTAGCTGGGCGGCCAAGAACACCACTTGCCGAAGCGATTGCCAGACGTCGAGCATCGGCGCTGAACGATAGATCAAGCACCGTCTGCGATTCTGAGATCTTGACGATAACTTCGTTTGCTTCCACCGACCACTCACCGGCTTCGAGCATGGAGACCAGGATGCGTTGATTCCCATCCATCAGCGCCTGCAAGACAGCACCCTTGAGGCTATCGATAGATGAAGATGTTTTTTCTTCGCGCTGCGTGGGTGTTTCCGGTTCGAGTCGTAGTTCAGCGGGCGAATTGATTTCTGGTACAGGGATGCTCTCGTTAAGAGTTGCTGGCGCAGCCGCGCCCATCACTACCGGAGCAGATGTGTTGGCAATAGCACGCGGGCCGACGGAAGAAACAGTTTCGCCGGAAGATTCCTGCCGTGGACCTGCCTTGCGCGCCGAATCAGCGGCAAATGGAGAAACAAAATTCGGGCGACTGGGCGCGACCGCTTCCGTGCGTCGAGTATCCGCGGAAGTGGAAGGTACGATCGATGGTCGAGCGGCAGTTCTGAGAATACCTGCCGCACCGCCTGAAAAGTTTGAAGACGCCGCTACATCGCTGAGCAATTGCTCGATTGGCAGCAGACGTTGCGCGTGCGCCATTTTCAGCAAACCCAATTCCAAATGGAAGCGCTGTTCCTGCTTGTATCCCAATTCGCCGTGAGTGCGCAGCATGATTTGCAGATGCCGCGTAAGGTCTTCTTCACCGAACAATGCAGCGACCCGCATGACCCGCTCGCGTTCTTCGCTCGAGATTTGCAGCAGGGAAGAGTCTTTACCGGCGATCTGTCCCACGGTTGCATTGCGCAGAAAACGCACCATCTGCCGAGCAAAGTGAGTGGGGCTGTGTCCTTCGCTGATCAGATGATCGACCTGGCGCAGCACTTCATCGCTCCTGCCTTGCGCCACGGCTACCATCACTTCTTCGAGAATGTGCGCCGGCGCTGCGCCGACCAGGTTTCGGACAGAATCGGCCGTGACAGTTCCGCTACAGCCGGCAATTGCCTGATCGAGAATCGAAAGAGCGTCGCGCATGGAGCCATCGCCGGCTTCGGCCAGCAAGGCAAGCGCGTCGTCGTCAGCCTCAATCTTTTCGCGCCCTACGAGGTCGCGCAATTGCCCCACGATATCGTCGAACTTTACCGCCCGGAAACTAAAATGCTGGCAACGCGAACGAATGGTCTGCGGAATATCTTCCGGCTGTGTGGTCGCCAGCATAAAGACGATATGATCGGGCGGCTCTTCGAGCGTTTTCAGCAGCGCATTGAAAGCCGCGTCGGTAATCTGATGAGCTTCGTCGAGAATATAAATTTTGAAGCGGTCGCGGGCGGGACGATAACGTGCAGCTTCACGCAATTCGCGGATTTCATCTATGCCGCGATTGGTGGCGGCGTCGATCTCGATGACATCCACCGCATTACCGGCGCGAATTTCGGTGCAGGATTCGCAAACACCGCAGGGCTCGGCAACCGGCTTATCGGATGAGCGGCAATTTAACGCCGCGGCT
The DNA here is from genome assembly GCA_035486715.1 of Candidatus Aquilonibacter sp. Classification (GTDB taxonomy): domain Bacteria; phylum Acidobacteriota; class Terriglobia; order Terriglobales; family Acidobacteriaceae; genus Sulfotelmatobacter. The sequence goes on along the minus strand of DATHMV010000041.1, from coordinate 104,985 downwards.
AAAATTCGAGCTACCGTCGTCTTCCCAATACCGCGATGGCCGCTGAAGATGTAGCCATGGGCCGTGCGCCCCTGTTCAAGGGCGTTCTGCAGCGTGCGGGTGACGTGCTCTTGTCCGATGACCTCGGAGAATTTCTGCGGACGGTACTTGCGCGCTAGAACGGTGTAGCTCATGAGCCGGAAAGACGATTATACGTGACCCGGGCGCGGACGCGATGAAGGTCTATCTCTGCTGCATAAAAGCCTCTCCCCGCCGCGCAAAATTCCATAGAGTGAAGATTCTTGCAACATCTTTTGTTACAACTATCGCGATATCGTAGCGTCTGGCACAATCTCGCCAAAGTGCCCGCCGCTGGCTCGATTCGACGATCGTCAAAAAATGTGTACGAAAGTCTCTAATATAAAAAGACTTCAAATTAGCTGTACTCGCAGTAGAAAAAACGTAGTAGTATGCCAATCCAGAGGTTCCAAGCGGTAATTCCCGTAATCCCCCAGGTTGTTACAACGGAAATTCCGACCAATTCCCAAGGAGAAATCGTGATTCGAAAAACCAGTGTGTACTTGCTCGCGATTGTTGCAATCATGTTAGCCGCAACCGTCGCTTCCCAGGCAGCGGCACAACCTCTTTTGACACGTCACACACGCGATGTAGTTATCAACGGAGAAGCAAAGTCCGTTGGCAGACTGCCCGCAAACCAGTCCATGCGCCTTGTTCTCGTTCTGCCCCTTCGCAACCAGGCAGAGCTCGAAGATTTCCTTCGCGATCTCTATGATCCTTACAGCCCGGTTTACCGTCACTTCCTCACGGTAGAGCAGTTTACCGAGCGATTCGGACCGACGCAGGCGGATTACGACACCCTGACTCGTTTCGCCGAAGCAAACGGTTTAACCGTAGTTAAGACTTCCCGCAATCGCCTGAACCTGGATGTTACGGGCAGCGTGGCGAACATTGAGAAGTCCCTGAACGTCCATATGGGCGTTTACCAACACCCCACCGAGAACCGCACGTTCTTTGCTCCGGATCGTGAGCCGACCCCGAACGTGGGAATTCAGCTCTGGCATGTGTCCGGCCTCGACAACTTTTCGACTCCGCACCGCATGCTGACCAAGCGGAATCCGAGCACTCCGAGCGCGATTGACAATGCGACCACCGGTTCCTGCCCACAGAAATCTTTCTGCGGAAGCGATATGCGCGCGGCGTATTACGGCAGCGGCTCTCTTACGGGCGCCGGCCAGTCACTCGGTTTGTTCGAACTCCTGGGCACCGACCTGGCTGATCTGACCACCTACTACAAGAACGCGAACCAGACCAACAATGTGCCGATCACGCTCGACTCCGTGGACGGCCAGAGCACAAGCTGCACCGCCAACGCGGGTTGCGATGATACCGAACAGACGCTCGATATGACCCAAGCCATCGGTATGGCTCCGGGTATGTCCAGCCTCGTGATGTACATCGGCAAGGGCGGCTTATCGGGACAAACCGTTGACGATGCGGGCATCTTCAACGCAATGGCAACCGCCAGCCCGCTGAACGCTCAGTTGAGCTCCTCGTGGGCATGGCGTCCAGCAGACCCGAACACCGACAACCCCTATTTCCTGGAGTTTGCGGCGCAAGGTCAGAACTTGTTCGATGCAGCCGGCGACAGTGGTCGCTGGACGGCTTCGACCGAGTTTGTTTGGCCCGCGGACAGCGTATACGTCGTATCTGTAGGCGGAACGGACTTGACGACCAACGGTGCGGCCGGTCCATGGGCTACGGAAACAGCGTGGGCTGACGGCGGCGGTGGAATTTCGCCGGACAAGTATCCGATTCCTTCCTGGCAGGTGACAGCAGCCGCTGGTTGCGCCGACTGTTCCCAAACCATTCGCAACGGCCCGGACGTTTCGGCCAACGCGAACTACACCTTCTACGTTTGCGCCGACCAAACTACTTGTACAGCCAACCTGTACGGCGGAACCAGCTTCGCTGCGCCCATGTGGGCCGGCTATCTGGCTCTGGCCAATCAGCAGGCTGTGCAAAACGGACAGCCAACTCTCGGCTTCATCAATCCGGCGTTGTACACGATTGGATTGGGTTCGAGCTATGACGCCGACTTCCACGACATTACCAGTGGCAGCAACGGCTGGCCGGCAACGGTTGGCTACGATCTGGCAACCGGTTGGGGAAGCCCGAACGGCAGCGGCCTGATCAATTCATTGGTCGGAGCGACGTCGGCGAGCTTCACGCTTTCCGCCTCGCCCAACGCAGTTTCGGTTGCCCAGGGCGCCAAGGGAACTTCGACGATCACTTCCGCGATTTCCGGCGGATTTGACTCGGCGGTTGCTCTTTCCGCCAGCGGTCAGCCGACAGGCGTGACCGTGGCATTCAACCCAACGTCGATCGCTGCCCCCGGTTCGGGCACCTCGACTGTGACCATCACTGTGGCTGCGACGGCTGTGGCTGGCGTCTATCCGATTACCGTTACTGGTACCGGTGGCGGCGTCACGCAGACTACGACAGTCACGCTGACTGTGACCAGCTCGACGAAAGCTAACTTCCAGATGGGCGCCAGTCCCAACACGCTTACCATTGCGCAGGGCGGCACTGGAACCTCCACGATCCAAACGAAGGCTGGCGCAGGCTTCAACTCGGCAATTACTCTGTCGAGCACCACCGGCGTGACCTTCAGCGTGAACCCGATTCCGGCTCCCGGCTCGGGCAAATCCGTCGCGACCATCACGATACCCAAGAACGCTCCACTGGGATCCCACACCTTTACGGTGAAGGGCACCGGTGGCGGCATCACCCACTCCGCTACGATCACTGTCACGATTACGAAGTAACGACAGAAATCGATTCGGAGTTAAGTGTTAGTTTGAAAAGCCCGGACCGTATGGTCCGGGCTTTTTTGCGTTTAGAAAGTTCAATTTGTATAAACGTAAGGATTGCTTCTTGCTAAATCTGCCGCGCAAGCGATAGGCTAGTGCGTCAAACGCAGTCTGCCAGCCTTGCACAAAGCGGCAGGTAAAAAAGGAGAGTTTACGATGCAACTCAAGTTGGCAACGCAGGTAAAAGACGGCATATTGGTTGTCGATTGCACGGGCCGGATTGTGTTTGGAGAAGAGTCTTCTCTATTGCGGGAAACAGTGAAGAAAGCAATAACGGAAAACAACCGCATCGTAATGAATCTTGGCGAAGTGAATTACATCGATTCCGGCGGGCTGGGCACGCTAGTAGCCTTGCACACCACCGCACAAAATGCCGGTGGCACAATCAAATTGGCCAATCTGACCAAGCGCGTGGGCGATTTGTTGCAAGTCACCAAGCTGCTCACGGTGTTCGACGTGTACGATTCGGAAGCGGAAGCCATCGAATCCTTCCGAAAGGTGGCTTAACTCATCCAGACCGCGGCTCGTTATTGTGTCTTTAAACGCCCCGTTTGTGTGCACTTTTCTTTGAATGTTTCCTCGCGTCATTTTCATACTCGGCCTTTTGATCAGTGCGAGCGGCTTCGTGTCTCCGCCGGTTGCGCTGGCCATGGGGTTGGTCTTTGGATTACTTCTTCCTCATCCTTATGGGAATGAGGCCAAGCGTATATCGAAATATTTGCTGCAATCGTCCGTGGTCGGGCTCGGGTTTGGCATGAATCTGCATCAGGTGATTCAGGCCGGGCGCAACGGCTTCGTCTACACCATGCTCGGCATTAGCTTTGCGCTTCTGGCCGGCATGGGCTTGGGAGCGTTATTCGGAGTGCAGCGCGTGCCGGCGTTTCTCATCTCGACAGGCACAGCGATTTGCGGCGGAAGCGCCATTGCCGCTGTCGGGCCGATTACAGAAGCGACCGACGAGGAAATGGCTGTAGCGCTGGGAACAGTGTTTGTACTGAATTCCGTGGCGTTACTGATTTTCCCTACGATCGGCACGGCGCTCAAAATGACGCAACCGCAATTCGGATTGTGGGCAGCGCTCGCCATCCATGATACGAGTTCAGTGGTGGGCGCAGCCGCGAAATACGGCACAGTCGCTTTGGCGATTGCGACAACGGTAAAGCTGGCGAGGGCTTTGTGGATCGTTCCACTCTCCGTCGGCACGGCCATAGTGCGTGGCGCGAAGGCGAAGATTCAGTGGCCCTGGTTCATCGGCCTTTTTTGCCTGGCAGCGGTGTGCAACACGTATTTGCCATCTGGCGCCTACGTTTATTCGTTGGCTGTGAAGCTTGCAAAAGTCGGTTTGACCGCAACTCTTTTTCTGATCGGCAGCGGAATCTCTTTGACGACGATTAAAAAAGTTGGACATCGTCCGTTGTTGCAGGGGGCTATTTTGTGGCTGCTGGTGTTGGTCGGATCGTTGTGGCTGATTCGGATCGGATGGATCGCGCTGTGAAAAAGAGAAGCGGGAAGTCGAAGTCAAATGGGCAAACGGCATTGGATCAGCCGTCGAAAATACGAATGCGCATCGAAGCGGTTATTCGACAAATTCCCAAAGGAAAAGTTTCTACCTACGGCGCAGTTGCGCGAGCCGCAGGATTTCCGCGTGGGGCACGTTTGACGGCGCGGGTTCTAAATCGCGGATATGGTTTGCCTTGGCAACGCGTGCTGGGAGCTGGGGGAGAAATCAAGCTGCGCGGCGATTCGGCCATTGAACAGCGGCTGCGGCTGGAAGCCGAAGGTGTGCGTTTTCGAGGTAGAAAAGCGGATATGAAGCAATGTGAGTTTAAATTCGTACGCGCAAGGCGGACGAAAAAGCAATAATGCAGATCGTGTCGCGCTTGCCTACTTCTTGAATTGCTGGTCGATCTCTACCTGATATCCCGTCACCATCTTGTTCGTCTCATTAGCCATGCCGACCACCGCCATCAGTTCCTTGAACATGGCGTCAGTCATGCCTTTTTTCTGCGCCGATACAGTATGCGAAGCGATGCAATAGTGGCACTGGTTGGTCACGCTGACAGCGACGTAAATCATCTCTTTCGTTAGTGGATCGAGCGCGCCGGGAGCCATAATCTGCTTAATGTCTTCCCATGTCCGCTTCAGCGTTGCGGGATCGTGCGCGATAGCCTTCCAAAAATTATTGATCCAGTCCGTCTTGCGCGTGGCCATGATGTCGTCATAAACCGCGCGCACTTCGGGACTGGCGTCGTTGTATTCGACAAGTCCAAGCGTTGACATTCGTTCTCCGTTTACAGGGATTCAATTTCACCACGGAGTCACCGAGGCACAGAGAAAGTCAGGAAAGCAAAGATTCTCTCTGTGGCTCCGTGTCTCCGTGGTGAATTAGGTTGAATGCTATTTCGGCAGTTCTCCGCTCAGCAATTTCTCCAATGCCGCTGCCGGGCAACGAACTCCCACATAAAATTGGCCGAACAAGGCGTAGACCGCGCTGACGTGATCGAAGCGCATTTCATAAATTAACTTCTTAAAAACCAGCGGATCGTCGGCAAACAGGTCGACGCCCCACTCCCAATCGTCGAAGCCAATCGAGCCGGTGATGATCTGCTTCACCTCGCCCGCATAGCGGCGGCCGACCAGCCCGTGCTCGCTCATCTGGCGCGCTCGCTCTTCGATGGGCAGCGTATACCAGTTTTTCTCTTCGCCTCTCCGCCGGTCCATGGGATAGAAGCAGAGGTAACGATTCGGTGGAATATCCGGAAAAAGCCGCGGATGCATGGCTTCGCGATGCCTGCCAAGCTTGCATTCGATCTCGGCTTTCCACTGATCGGAGTACAGTTGGATGCCTTGGGCCATGAGCTCTTTGTAAATTTTCAGCGTGGAATCATATAGTCCAAGTTCGATGATCGAAAGATAAGATGAAGTCGGCTCAAGATAATCACTCAGGCGAAGATTGGCCAGCCTCAACTCCGCCTGATTCAGTTCGGCAAACGATTTGCGGAAGTGCACGAACATCAAATCGCCCTTGTGGCCGATCAACGAAAACAGCGCCGACTGTCCTTCCTTGTTCTGCTCCATTTCGCTCAGAGCTTGAGCCGCCTCCTGCGCAATCGAAGACCGGTCAGCCTCGGCCAGCGCTCGCCACGCTGTCCTGCGGAAACGCATCATCTGATGCAGAACGCTATACCCTTCGGTGGTGAGTGGCACTTCGGGAGTCTCTGCGGAAGCGGTTTGCGGGGGGATAGGAGCCGTAGTAGTTGTCATCGGATTCTCTGTCGTTTTATCTATTTGCATCGTCCATTGTACGCAAGAAGGCTGGAGAGCGGCGAGTTGGCCGAAGCCATGTCCGCATGGCAAGTTAGCGATCGCAAAAAACATGCTGATAGATCATCCGGGCTGGGCTAGAATGGCGTCCGCCGTGATTTTGCGGCATCTCGGGGCGAGGATTCCATGGGAAATTGGCGTCGTGTTACACAAAGCTCGATCATTGTCGCGGCTGTAATTTTACTTTTTGCACCGATGTGTAAAGTGCAAGCGCAAGTGACTGGAACTTCGCCTTCCGATGCGCGGTTGCAAAAGGCTTACCGCTTCCAAAAGGGCGGATGGACGTACGTTCATCTGGAGGGTTCACCCTCGGAAATCGGCTACCAGCACGGCTATCTGCTGGCTCCTGAGATTGCCGACGCGCTCGAAGCCATCAAGCTCTTCGACACGCACGAAACTCATCGTGATTGGGATTTTTTTCGCAAGACGGCGCGCGAAATACTCTGGCCTCATATCGATGAGGAATATCAGCAAGAGTTGCAGGGCATTGCCGACGGTGCGAAGGCGCATGGCGTCGACTTGGATGTTTATGACATTGTCGCGCTCAATGCGTTCGAGGAAGTCCCGGATTATTACGTCCCCTGGCTGAATAAACATGAAAAGCAAGCCCATTTGCCGAAGCTGAAGGCGCCGGGAAATTGCAGCGCGTTCATCGCTACCGGCAACTACACCAAGGATCATCAGATTGTAATCGCGCACAATAACTGGACGAGCTATCTCGCCGGCGAGCGCTGGGTGGTCGTTTTCGATATTTTGCCGCAGCACGGCCAGCGCATTCTAATGGACGGTTTTCCCGGTGTGATCACGAGCGATGATGATTTCGGCGTGAACGCCGCCGGAATCATGATTACCGAAACCACCATCACGCAATTCGAAGGCTGGGATTCAAAGGGCAAGCCGGAGTTCATGCGCTCACGCAAGGCGCTGCAATATGCCGAGAGCATCGACGACTACGCGCGCATCATCAAGGAAGGAAACAATGGCGGGTACGCCAACGACTGGCTGATTGGCGACCGCAAGACGGGTGAGATTGCGTATCTCGAGCTTGGCCTGAAGAACACACCGATGTGGCGCACGAAAGATGGATATTTCGTGAGCTCAAATTTTCCGCGTGACCCTAAGCTGATTCGCGAAGAGACAGACGGCTTCGATCCCAACGATATGTCTTCGTCGATGAATGCGCGGCATGTCCGTGCGGATGAACTGGTGCAGCACGCCAAAGGAACAATCGACGTGGAAATGGCGGAAGATTTTCTCTCGGATCACTTCGATAGTTTTGAAAAGAAGCAGCAGCCGGACGAGCGCTCGCTTTGCGGCCATGTGGATGCTTCGTCCCGCGGCGCACAGCAGTGGGGATGGGAAGCGTACAACCCCGGCGGAGCGGTGCAGGGGAAGGCCACCGACAGCAAGATGGCCGCGAATATGAGCTTCGTGGCGCGCGCCGGTCATCCTTGCGGGGCAGATTTTGTGGCGGCTGATTTCCTTGAGCAGCATCCGGAATACGCTTGGCAGAAGCCGTTGCTTCATGACATGAAAGCTGGGCCGTGGACCACATTTCAAGCGGGGCAAACCAAATGAAAGAAACACCGCAGCAATACACGCAGCGAATCGTAGGCCATACAGAAGGGAAACAGCCGCTGGCCGTGCAGGCGGCTACCGCAAAAAAACTTGAGCGTTTGATTAAAGGCGTCCCTGCGGCCAAGTTGCGCAAGCGTCCGGCTCCCGATAAGTGGTCGGTAAGCGAGATATTGGCGCATCTGAGCGAGACCGAGATCGTCGGCGGCTTTCGCATGAGGCTGATTCTCGGCGCGCCCGGCACGGCGATTGTGGCTTTCGATCAGGATGCGTGGGTGAAGAGCGGTCACTATGAGAAACGTGATCCACGCAAATCGCTTGAGCTGTTTCGTACTGTGCGCGAGGGGAATCTCGCGTTACTGAAATCTCTAACCCCGGAACAGTGGAAGCATTACGGAATGCACGCCGAACGTGGGCAGGAGACGATCGAGCATCTGGTGCGCATGTTTGCCGGGCACGACCTCAATCACATACAGCAAATTGGACGGATATTGACAGGGAAGTGAACTCATTTTCATCCAAGCTGTAATCCGTTAACCTCAGAAACAATTCCGATAGTCAGCTGCTGAAAATCCGCGCTGGGCGAGATGCGAAGCGTGCTACCGTCAGGCTAGATCTGACTTGGCTCTCTCGAAGAGCCGGAACCAGCGAGGCAGCTCGCCATGATAACCAAGGCTTGTATGAACACAAGGTGCCCAGCCTACGCGCACTTTGTTTATACCGTCGCGATGCGTTGCGTTCTTTGCCGGTGGGATCTGAAAAGCGCGCAGAGAGTGAGCGACGGGGTGGGGGATGGCTTCAACAGCACGAGCGCCAGAGGAGCATCCGGGTCGGGAAAAGCCCGAAGAACGCATGCCAGCCGGTAAAAAGTATGGCGGAGAGGGTGGGATTTGAACCCACGATACCCGTTAAGGTATGTCCGCTTTCGAGGCGGATCGTTTCAACCACTCACGCACCTCTCCGCGTAAAAACTTCAATTTTTAGCGATGGCTTCTGAAAAACTCCTGCAAAACTTCAGCGCAACGTCCTGCGAGCACCCCGCTGCAAACATCAATCCGGTGATTAAGTTTTGGATGGTCCAGCAACTGCATCACGGACCGAACGGCCCCGGCTTTTACATCGTCTGCGCCGTAAATCAGGCGCTTAATGCGCGCATGCACCATCGCTCCAGCGCACATAGCGCACGGTTCAATTGTAACAAACAGGTCGCAGTCCGCCAGACGATGGTTACCGACGGTTATTCCGGCCTCGCGCAGCGCAACGATTTCGGCATGAGCCGTGGGATCATGCTCGCCGATATTGCGGTTCCATCCGCGGCCGACGATTTGTTGCCCCAGGACCACCACGGCTCCAACGGGCACTTCACCAGCTTCAAGGGCGCGCTGCGCGGAACGCAGCGCTTCCTCCATCCAGAGTTCGTCGTTGGGAGTGGTCACCGGAAGGCCTCGGATTGCAGGGTAACACTGCCGATCAGATTAGGCTTAACACGGTGCGTACCACGTCGGGTACCAGCGCTCGGACGAGCGCTGGTACAACAATCATAACCACTGGATAAGCCATTACGATAAGCGGAATCGCCAGCGTGACTCGGGTTTTCGGAGTTAGTTTTGCAAGGTGGTCTCGCATGACATCCTCGTATTATGGGGTACGCGAACCAGGCAATAAAAGTTCCGTGGGCAGCTGGCAATCGACAACTGGCAACCGCAACTCTCAAGTGGTATGCTTACCCGGTTATGGCGATGCCAAACCTGCTGCGCAAGATTTTTCTGGTCGACCTTCTACAGGGATTGAGGGTGACCTTCCGCTATCAGGACCCCAAGGAAATCTACACCGAGCAATATCCGTTGGAGCGGCCGCAGGTGGCCGAGCGCTACCGTGGGGCGCCGCGGCTCAATGTCAATCCTGATACCGACGAAACCATGTGCATTGCCTGCGACCTGTGTGCGCTGGCTTGCCCGGAGAATCTGATCGTGGTTTCGAGTGCGCGTAACGAGCAGACCCGTCGCAAAGAGCTTACCAATTTCACTTACGATTTGAGCCGGTGCATGTTCTGCGGGCTCTGCGAAGATGCGTGCCCTGTGGACGCGTTGGAACTTACGCAGGATTTTGAACTCGCCAGCTATACCCGCGAAGGTTGGATCTGGGACCGCAAGACGCTGGAACAAGGTCCACAGCCCACGCAATACCGGAAGTAGTTTTTCTGCTGGTAATCTCTCCCATTTCAGGGAGCACTCGGAGATATCAAGCGCCAGCAGCGCTAAGCTATGGGAATTTTCGACACTTTTCGCAAAGAAGAAGTCACGGGAACCAAAGTTCTGGTGGGCCAGCTCACGACTAAATTTGATGAACACCTGAAATCTGATCTGCGGGTTTACAAGCGGTTTTATCCCGCCGCTTCGAGCGCGACATTTACTACCGTCGCGGAGTTGCGTGGCGCGGTCGGCCACAACTATGACGTACTGCATCTTTTTTGCGAGATAGGCCGTGATGGCGCGATTGTCGATGCTTCCGGTGATCGTTTAACCGGCGCGGATTTGCTGAAGTCGGCGGCGGATTCAGGTGTGAAATTATTGTGGATCGGCAACGACAACGCGCACGAAGCTTACGATGCCGGGTTCAAACTCAAGGGCCTCAAGATGAATGTAGTGCTTACGTTGCGCCGCCTGGGGCCAAACACGTCATTCTTCCTCGACAACCTGCTCGGGAAAATGCAGACTGGCGATACATTCGCGAAAGCCTGGGACGTGGCTTCTCATCCTGAGGGCAAGTCCGTTCAGCCTGATGTGCCGCATATCATCTCGTGCATTGGAAGAGGTTCGGTAGTCTTGAAGTAATTGTTGAACGAGAGCGGTAAAGTACAGCCTCCGACATTCACAAATCTAAGGTTGTTGTTTACAGGCTTGCTACGGCATCACATGCCAAAGCCTAAGGCATCCGCCGGATATTGGTTCCTACTCCACAGGCGCAGACTCAACTATAGATTCCTTCTAGTAGCGCACTCCGCTGGCACTCGAAGGAATCTGAGAAAAATTCCAGGCTGGAGGCTTTTATTATGTCAGCGAAAAAAATTACTTTGATGTCCGTACTGCTGCTTTGCGCGACTTGGGTTGTAGCGCAACACGCGCCAGCCGGAGGAACTGCGCCAGCAGGCGGCACCGCGACGCCGGGACAAACATCGCCCACTACGCCGCCCACCGGAAGCACAGGACAACCACCTACAAGCAACACGACTCCGCCCCCGACGAGTGCTCAGCCACCCTCGAATACCCCGGGTTCGAATCCAACGAACCCCAACACGCCGAACAACACTACGCAGCCGCCGACGACAAATCCGAACAACCCTAACCCCGGCACGACGCCTAACGGAAATCAGACTACGCCGGGAACTACAAATCCAAATACAGCGCCGAATGGCGGGTCTACAAGTCCGGATACGTCGAATCCGGGATCAAACCCCGGCACCTCGAATCCGGGCTCAAATCCGGGCACATCGAATCCCGGCGGCTCGACTTCGCCTTCCGGACCAGGACGTTAAGAGTACTAAGCAGCTTTTCTAATCCTCCTCAAGTTACGGGCCTTGATTTTTAAGGCCCGTATTTTTTGCTTACTAGTGAGACCCGACGTAGTTCATGAAGAGAACGTACGCACTGTCACCACCTCTAAATCCGAACAAAATCGTATACACCCATTTACGGTTGCTACGACTTCCAGAGCACCGAACGCATAGATATGGAGATCACCGTTGGTGCGAAATAGACCGCTCCATGCGCAGTTTGGCTGGAATAGAGGCGTCGCAAGGAGTGCAACGCAGTTAGTCCGGATTAAGCTAGGGAAGTTAACCGCGAGTCCGGATTGGAAACCCGGACTCGCGCGAACGGAAGAACTTCAGAAAATCTTAGCGTTTACCAACGGCGTGGCCGCGGCCATCGCGCACTTCGTTGCTTTTGAAGTGGGAAATTTTATCCAGCCGTCTTCCCGGCTCGGGTTTGTCACCACGGGCTGGATGCGGTCCGTTATAGCCGTGCTCAGGATGGAAGCGGTTATTGACATGGCCGTGGAAGCCCTCAGGGCCATGAAACCATGGGCCTGCGCCGATGAAAACCCCGCCGGTAAACCACTCGGGACCATAATAGCCATAGGGTGCGCAATCGTAGGGTGCGACGTCATAGTAGCCGTAAGGACATTCGGGGGCGACTCCGATGTTGACGGATACCTGAGCTTGAGATTTAGGAGTGGTTACAGCAAAGCAGAGTGCGATGACAGCAGCTAGCAAAGACAGCTTAAGTCCATTCATTGATTGTCCTCATCGTGCGGATTTGTTTTCGACATCTGTGGACATTTTTGGATTGAGCAGCATTCAAGGAGCTTCAATACGATTCTATATTGCAGCCAAGGGTTGACTGGATAATACGCATGTCGCTAAAACAAATTAATTATTGGAGAACTAAACTGACGGCTGTTGCTGCGTCATGCAATGCATCGTGCCCAAGCCCCAGACAAGATCGCCAGAGTAGATCGGAACGATTTCGCGTGTCGGAAAAAGTTCTGTAAGCGTGTTCAGCGCAATGCGATCATTGGGGTCGTTGAAGACGGGCACGAGCACAACGCCATTGGCGATATAGAAATTGGCGTAGCTCGCGGGGAGCCGGCGTTTTTCGAAGATGACCGGAGCGGGCAGGGGAATTTCAACGACGTTCAACCGCTTGCCATCCTGATCGCGCGCTGATTTCAGACGGCGAAGATTCTCACGCAGCGGCTTGTGATTCACGTCTTTTGGATTGTTTTCGACTACAGTGACAACTGTGTCGACAGCGACGAATCGCGTCAGGTCGTCGACGTGGCCGTGGGTATCGTCGCCAGAGATGCCTTTGCCCAGCCAGATTGTGTGAGATGCACCAAGGTAGTCCGCGAAAATTTTTTCGTAATCTCTGCGCGACAGACCGGGATTGCGCTGCTGCACTTTGCTGAGCAGGCACTCTTCGGTGGTGAGGATCGTGCCGCAGCCGTTAACGTCAATGGAGCCGCCTTCAAGGACAACGCGCGTGTTGTTTTGGGCAGGACGGATTTCTTTGGTTTTTGTTACTTCGGACATCAGCCCACCGATTTTGTCGTCAAAGCGCCAGTTGGAATATTTAGCCCAGGCGTTAAAGCGGAAATTTATCGCGAAAGCGTGCCCCCCACAGGCTAAAGCCGGGTCTTCTTTTAGACCTTCATTGGTGTCAGTGAACTCGTGCCCTTCCCGGTTTTTGTGTGGGGGCAGTCGCCCATTCCGCAGGCTCAGGGCAGGCTCTCGGCTGTCCGGACGGGCGAAGCCCGGGTCTGCCGGCGCAACGAAAATACATCCCGAATCGCGCAGCCAAATTCGATTCGTGGGCCAGCGATGAAAGCGTACGTTAGAAGAGAGTGCATTTGCACGAGCAAGAATCTTGCGGACTTGGCGTTCTGCAGCCGCGTCATTCACGATCAACTCGACCCGCTCATGGCGCGCTAAATTGCGAATGATCTCCGTGCAGACCCACGGAACCGGCTCGAACTTGCCCGGCCAATCGCCGTGGTAGTGCGGCCAAGCAAGCCACGTGGCCGCGTGGGGTTCCCACTCAGCGGGCATGCGGTAGCTAAAGGTTACCGGTTCAGCATCTGAAATGCTCTGGGAAGAAATGGAGCAGGGCATCAACGTAGTTTATTGCATGGTCTGATAATCCGCACACGGAGTCTGAGCCTGATCTTGATCTTGGCGAACTGATTTTTTTGCTCGATGAGCTTAATCGCGATCTAATGTAAATCTGCTGAAGGTAGGTCACAACCTGCCACCTGCGCGACGTGAAGGAGGCGAATGTCGCGTTGGGGCTTCCCGTTTGGGTCAATAGGTTCTAACTTTAGTTTAGCCATCTTGGTGACTGGTTGAGCCGGTTGCAAGGTAACTACAAGCTGGTTCTTGACTGCAGCCATTAGCTCTACCATTGCTTCAGATACTTTTGAGGAAGACGGCGGATACTCGATCAGACCGCCTGTATCCGTGGGGATTTTCTTGAAGTATCTTCGGCGAAGATTGCGTTCGCGGTCGTAGTCAAGAACGAGGGCGAATACCGATGGGGAAGAAGCACGTATGAGAAGTGGGACGGTGGCCTCAGACGAATGGATGCTCGCATTGTCTTCTCCGTCGCTGATTACGACTATCGCAGCGTTGGCAGCCTTCAGACTATTAGCTATCTCAATCAACGAGTCGTAAAGAGCCGTTCCGCCGGATTGCAGTGAATCGGGTGACAACTGTTCGAGCAAGTGTCGGCTCTGGGAACGACCTGTCGCGTAACCCCGAATTCTGTCTTGGAACCAAGCGACGTCAAAGTTCTCTCCCGCCCCTTCCATCAATTGTTTGGCTGCTGCCATGGACGGGCCCCAAACTCTTTTCATGCTGCTGCTCGCATCGAGCAACAAAACTATCCTTTGATCCTTACCAGGGGAAATGGAGCTGATCTTTGCTGGCGTTCCGCCAATTTCCGCGCGCAACCGATCCACAGTCAGGTTAACCAAAGGTAGCCCTTGTTTGTCGAGCGCACGAATTGACGTGCTTACCGGACAAGCCTGAGTGCGTGCAATTTGCGCGGTCGCACCGACGAGGAACACAATCGTTATGCAAGCTCTTTTCAAAAGTGCATCTCACTCGGCCAGTATAGCTATTGATTGTTCTAACCAGCTCGCCTACACCATTAACCGATTTCACCGTCCGTCGAGCAAACGGCTTGAAATCGGCGCGTAGGCGTCAATGCGTCGGTCGCGCAGGAACGGCCAATTCCGCCGCACATCTTCCAGTGCCTTCAAATCCACATCGCCGATCAGAATTTCCTCGCGGTCATGCGAGCCTTCCGCGATCACACGCCCGAATGGATCGCAGAAAAACGATCCGCCCCAGAACTCCAATCCCGTGCCCGCAGTCGATTTTCCACGCACATTGCCCGTCTCGAAGCCCACCCGGTTTACCACCGCAACATAAACCCCGTTAGCAATGGCGTGAGCGCGCTGGATGGTGCGCCATGCGTCGTGCTGGGCCACGCCGAATTCCGCCTTCTCTGCCGGATGCCAGCCAATCGCCGTCGGATAAAACAACACCGACGCGCCTTGCAGCGCCGTCAGCCGCGCTCCTTCTGGAAACCACTGGTCCCAGCAGACCAGTGTGCCCAGCTTGCCCGCGCTGGTATCGAGCGCGCGAAATCCCAGATCGCCGGGAGTGAAGTAGAATTTTTCGTAATAGAGCGGGTCGTCCGGGATGTGCATCTTGCGGTAGAGTCCGCTGAGCGAGCCATCGGAATCGAAGATCGCCGCCGTGTTGTGATAGATTCCGGGCGCTCGCTTTTCGAACAGCGACGCGATCACCACCACGCCATGCTGCCGCGCCGCATCGGCCAGTTTTTCGCTGGCAGGGCCGGGAATCGGCTCAGCCAAATCGAACAGCGCGTGGTCTTCGCGCTGGCAGAAATACTGCGTCTGAAACAATTCCGGCAGGCACACGACTTTCGCGCCGCGTCCCGCAGCCTCAGCCGTGCGTTCGAGAGCTTTCAGCAGATTCTGTTCCGGCTCCGGCCCGCAGGACATCTGCACCAGGGCCACGCGAAATTTATCGGGGGGCAAGCGTGCTACCTCTGAGACAAATATAGCATTCTGCGCAGAGCCGTCCCATCAGCGAGATCCAGACAAGTGTCGCACTCAAACGTTCGTCCGTTGCTGCGTGGCATCCTTTAACATTCTTCCTGTAAAGTAGTGAGTCGGGATAATTGGACTTGAGCTGGGAGGCATCGTCTTGAAACAGGGCAATCATAGCGGGCATTCTACGGGGAAAACTCACGGTAACGCCGGAGCCGGAGGCGACGGTAAAGATCGTCATCTGCATAATCCGATCGAGGATCGCCTGATTCCGCTGGAGCCGCTCGATCTGACCAAGGTGAAGTCGATCGACGACCTGGTGCGGGCGATGTCGAAGACCGCTTTTACCGGACGGCAGCTGGGCGAGGCCGCAGACGTGCTGGAAGCGATGGCGCGTGACGAAGAATGTTTCGTCGTCATGACGCTCTCGGGCGCCATGACCGTAGCCAAACAAGGGCTCATCGTGACGGAGTTGATCGACCGTGGCATTGTGAATGCCGTGGTTTCCACCGGAGCGCTGATGGCTCACGGTTTGGTCGAAGCCACGGGCCGCGCGCACTTCCGCTACAACCCCGAGGTTTCCGACGTTGAGCTTTACGAGCAGGGTTACAACCGCGTTTACGACACGCTGGAGCCTGAGCAGAACCTCGATGACGTGGAAGAAGTCATGTCGGCTGTGCTCGAAGGCTGGGACCACAATGAGGTGATGTGCTCCTATAAGCTGAATCACGCCATGGGAGCGTATCTGGCGAAGCATTCCGGCGAGCAGCGGGGCATATTGAAGTCGGCGCATGAGATGGGTGTTCCGGTATTTGTGCCTGCGTTCAGCGATTCAGAATTGGGTTTGGACACGGCATTAAACAATCGTCTGCGCGAATCGACCGGACGGCACAAGATTCGCTTCGACCCATTTGAAGACTTGGAGCACTTTGCGGCCACGCTGCTGCGGCAGAAAAAGCTTGGCATCATCACCATCGGAGGCGGCGTGCCGCGCAACTGGTCGCAGCAGTTCGGTCCATTCTGCGAGTTGCGGCACCGTCGGCTGGGCGAGAATGTTCCCCTGAAGCGCTATCACTACGGCCTGCGGATTTGCCCGGAGCCGGTCTACTGGGGCGGATTGTCAGGCAGCCCCTACAGTGAGGCGATTTCGTGGGGCAAGTTCGTGCCTCCGGCGGAAGGCGGTAGATTTGGGGAAGTGTTTGTGGATGCAACAGTCGGCCTGCCGTTGATTGTTGCCGCAGTTTTTGAGCGGCTGGATAAGAAGGGAAGTAAGGCGGGGAAGGCTAAGACGGCGGCGGCGGCGAAGAGGTAAAAGTGCGAACTTTGAATTGCGGGTGATCTGTAGGCTGAGGGCGGCTGTCCCTACATTTGTGCGGTTTAGGCTCCGGCTTCCTGTGGGTCCGGGGATGAAAGACTGCCTTCCCGGCTCTTGCGGTAGAGCGGCGCAAGAATATTGTTCGCCAAAACTTGAGATTCCGCTTCCACCCAGTCTTGCAGGGCTTGGCCTTCGGCTTGGCCGCGCTGGTCGTAAAGATGCTGCGCGTGCAACCGGATCTTCCTCTCCAGCGCCTCGGTCAAAAGCGCTTGCTGCTGTTTCCTACGGGTATCGCTATCCACAACTACTCCTTGGGTCTAAATAGATTTTACTTTCCATCTCTTATGATAAGGCAAAACTGTTAACGGAAGATTACATTGGGGAGGGCTGAGGGGTTACTAAAGTATAAGTATAGCACAGGGGGCTGAATGCATTTGCCACTAGCCTTGGTGAAACGTCTCAAACCTTTGAAAAAATGCTACTTAGCCGATTTAACCGAGGTCAGCATCTCGCGCCGCAGAATGGCGTTGATTCGGGACTGGTAGCCCTTCCCCTGAGCTTTAAGCCAGTTCAGTACATCAGCATCCACGCGCGGCAATCTGCTGCTTTCGTGGGCGATAAAAATGCCCACGGCGGGTGTGCTTCCACTGTTCATCCGTCATTTCCGGAATGTCGCTGGTGTCAATCTCGCTGTCGGGACGAGCCGCCAGCGCCTTCAGTTTGGCTCGATCCGCTTTCGTCAACCGGGGCGGGGTTTCCGGCGTGGAGAACATTTTCGTGGTCATATTATTTTATTTATTGCAGCCTTCAATGGTGCCTTTGGGCTGCCCAGATCAATGGAAGAGCGATAGCGGGTAAAAGGGTCAAGCTGGCCGAGAAGATCAGGCCGACACGGAAAACCTTCCCACGCATTCTTTCGGTTTGGGCCGTATCTCCCCAATCCAAAGAATTTCCGTGATCCATCCTAGGGTGTAACAGAGGTTTGCGGCGATTGCATAAAGGATAATTACGATGAGTGGGTTGCCGAAGTTGGCATCCGGCCCAGACAGCCGACTTCCCGCAAAGGCAACGATAGCGCCAGATACGAGTCCGACCGAAAGTATCAAGAGGTTAAATGGAACTCGCCGAATTTCCCACCATGCGATTGCATCCCATGGGCGTTTCATGGTCGTTAGCTACCGCCCCATTATCCTCTGTCGTGTGCAGAGAGAAGACCGGCCAATTCCATTCTTCTAATCAAAAATCAAAACCGCCGAAGCAATCACAGTAGTCCACAACCCGCGCTTATCTCCTACAGCCGATTGCGTAACGTTTGCCGTGCGGACGATCTTGTTCGACAGCCGATATATCTGCTTTTTCTCGTCCCAGGAGCGATCGGGATCGAACTCCACATTCAGCGTAGTCGCCAGCATTTCAGCGGCTAGTTCTTCGGCGTATTCTCCGGCGGCGTCTTCGGTCTCGCCGAAGGAGTGATGCTCACTTAGGTACCCGTAAGTATTTTTGTCGGCAGGAATCGCCACGCCGATCGACGAAGCCAGCAGGCGGTGAGCTTCGTGGGTGGAATTTTCAGCGACCACGGCGAAGACGACCTCGCCGGGGCTGAGGTACTTCACGCCCTCTTTGCGGGCCAGCATTTTGCAGTTCGGCGGGAAGATGGAGGAGACGCGAACCAGGTTTTGCGCGGCGATCCCCGCGTCGCGGAGGGCCAATTCGAATGACGTTAAACGCTCGCGGTGTTTTCCGACTCCCTTGGTGAAAAACATCCGTTTGGGAACCATGTCTTTGCCCAACGCTTACCCTCCAGCATGCAATTGATGATATTGAGAATGCACAATTTAACACAATGGTTTGTAAAGAAAGTATGAATTTCCTCGCAGAGCGAAAAAAAAACGGGAAAGCCGCTGGCGCGGATTCCCGTTTTTCATTGCCCGGTCCTTGTTTGGGGGAGGGCGCCGGGCAAAACGGAACTCAATGTATCACAAGAACCGACTACTTGCGCAAGAGAATCGTGGCTGTTCGGTTTTTCGAACAAGCGTGACCCGAAATCACTTTGCCGCAACCGAACTGACCTCAATTGTGTCGCCATCGAGGGTGCCGGTGACCGTAGCGGTCTTGCCGGCCTGCTTGTCGAGCGTGGCCAGCGCGGCTTTGTCAGCAGTATCCAGCGTATAAATTTTCTCGCCGACGATCAGCGCGAACTTGGATCCATGAGCTACGCAGGCGCGCGTACACTCCGCCGCCGGCTCGTCTTCCATGTGCTTCCTGCCGCACATTGCATCGCCCACCTCGCCGGTGAAGGTTTGTTTGCTGCTCGCCGCCGAAGCGTGGACGCTGACAAATACGATCAGGGAAAATAAGGCCGCTGCCGTTGCCGTAAACCACCAAGACTTACGATTCATTGAAGAGTTTCTCCTTGGAACAAGTCGTAACCTACAACACCAGAATCAAGACATAATTCTAATTTATCGCCTACAACGCGTATGTGGGTGGAGTTCACTGCGGTGCTTTTGCCGTGTATTGCAGATCCACATCAACCATTTTCTCTCGCGCTATAGCGGTCACATGGCTCGATACCTCCCAATCCATGGTCGGGGGCAGCAGCTTTCTGGCTTGCGGCAGGAATTCTTTGAGGTAATTTGCGTCGTAAATATCGCCGGGGCGAAGTCTCCAGATAGCACGCAGGCGAGCGGTAAGGTTGTTGTCGATGCCACGGAATTCCAGTTCGCCCATGCGGTAAACCGCTCCCTCATTAACCGCTAGCCGATAAGAAACGGTGGCCGCCGCGTCGTCATATTCAGCGTTGGCTTTGATGGTGGCGGTGACGTATCCGCGGGAGCCGTAAAGTTGCTGCACGGCTCTCAGGTCATTCTCCAGTTGGACCGTATTGGCAGGCTGACCCGCCTTGGCGTGGATCAGTGGCTGGAGTTGCTCCGAGGGCATGTTTGCATTGCCTGTCCAATTCCATCCTTCCAGCTTATATTGCGCATCCGGAGTTACGGCCAGCGTCACGTCCACAAACGTTATTTCGCTTTTATCGTCCACGGCATCCGGCGATGTCGCTTTGACCACCTTTGGCTGCGGCGGAGCGCAAGCCACCTTGAGATAACCACGCTCGTGGTAGACGGGGAGAACGGTGCGTTCGACGAAATCGTGCAAAAGGGCGCGGTAGTAATCGCGATTGGCAAGCTTGTCCGCCGCAGCCTGGATTTCCTTTAATTCGCTGCCGCTCGCGCCGGGAAAATCCAGGTGATGAATCCGGATTACGATATTCGCGACCGTGTAGTTGAAGGCGTTTAGCTTGCCGTTTGCATCGTTGCCGCGCAGGTATTCAACATGGCCGGGAACATTGTTTTCCACCAGCAGAGCCTGGAGCACATCGGAAACCTGATCGGGCAGGCGGCCCGAAGTAGGCAATTCTCCGTCGAAGAGCGGAACCCGCTCATGCACCTTCTCGAGCAGTTCCTGGTCGGGAAACCAAACGAAATCGGAAAAGTGGGCCGGTACGAACCTATCGGCGTCGGTGACCTGAAAAGCGAGTTTGGTGCCGGCCGAAGAATAAGTAAAGGTGTAGGAAATTTCGCCAAAGGCTCCACTCTCGCCCAATTGCCGCGCAGCTTTGCGAAAATCCTCATCGCTCACGGTTGCTCCCAGAGGAAGGCCGCATGCTGTGGCAATGTCCTTTTGCGAAAACCGCTTGCTGCCGGACACCTTCACGTCAATCAGCTTGCGGTCAGAGGGTGGAATGGAACTGGCTGAGGGTTGAGTTTGGGAAGAAGAAAACGGACGGAGCAGACAGAAAAATAGGATGAAAAAATGTACGCGCACAAGTGGGAGTTCGGGTTTCGTCTGCCGGGCTGAATGCATTGCTGCCTGTATGTTACGGCAGTTGCAAGCGCCCGGCCAGCGGTACACGTCGATTTTACGGCTTCAATTGGTTTTCAATGGCGGAAGTCACTTCTTTCGAATCTGGCGTCACCGCAGGTTCAAAGCGCTGAATGACATGGCCGTTGCGGTCCACCAGAAACTTGGTGAAATTCCACTTGATATCGCCGCGGAGGGCAGGAGCGGTATCCTTGGTCAAATAAGCATAGAGCGGCGCTTGATCGGAACCCTTCACAGAAATTTTGGCGTACATGGGAAAGGTCACGCTGTATTTGCGGGTGCAGAAGGTTTTGATTTCTTCGTTCGTTCCCGGCTCCTGCGCGCCAAAATTGTTAGCTGGGAAGCCGAGGATCACGAATCCCTGATCCTTGTATTTCTCGTACGTCGATTCCAAAGCGCTGTATTGCGGTGTGTATCCACACTGGCTGGCTACATTAACTACAAGAATTACTTTCCCCTTGTAGTCGGCCAGCGGAGCCGGTTTGCCATCGATGGAGTTGAGAGTGAAGCCATAGAATCCCGGCGATGCCAGTAAAGATCCAGCCATAATCAGCAAAGCTCCGCACATGAGATAGGCACGAACGCGAAACAGCGAGCGAAGAAAGGACGAGGGCATCGAACGCTCCAGATTGTCTTTGATTTACGGAAAATCTGCCTTGAGAATAGCGGTCGACGGAAAGGGGCGCAATGGGGTAATTGTAAAATCTTGACTCCGAGACATAATGCGAACCAAGGGAGTTCGGCTTCTTAAACGTAGGAATGCAGAGCAGGGGTGTCGAACTGTCAGAGTGATTGGCTTAGGGCGGTAGCTTTGCCGTTAGTTTTGACTACTCTCTCGATCAGTTTGAACCTGACCGATTCGAGCGGTTTGCAAGATTCGTCGCTATTGGTCGCGTCCGTCAAGCCTTCCTCAATGGCATCCAGCGCTTGTCCGGAGCGTCCGAGAACGATCAGCAGGTATTTTTGGGCAATGGGACGGTCCGCCGGATGAATCAGCTCCCACCAGCGACGGATCGACTCTTGTACCTCAACTTCCGACTTTTCGCCAACGACAAGGGTGTCGATCAGCCGGTACACCTTGCTCTTGATCGCCTGATAAGAAACAGATACTTCCTGTGGCATCGTGGCTCCAGGGCTCGTAGTATGTATTGATTAGCAATCCTCCATCCAAACCGTAGGTGGTTGACAGCGCAAGTCCTTGCAATCATCTTTCATATTTAGCGATTCTATGAATGGTATAAATCGAAAACCAGAATATGAATTCTGGGAGCAATATTCCACAACCCTAGCCCGAACGTACAACAGACAGACCTGAACGTACAATGCATTGCAGAAAATCAGTCTCAAGTGAGTTCAGACAAGTCCCCCGGTTTTTGTTGCGACAGGTTACAATGTCCCGCTCCCTGAGCACGTTGGCGCACCTTCCGCAAGGCCGAAGACGGTAACGTACACGGGAGCTGGCTAGTTTTTGATAGAGCCATATTCACCGGAGGCGGGATGAAAACATCGCTGTGGATTCTTGTATTTCCTCTATTCACCCTCATGTTATGCGGAGCGCAGAGCGCGCCGACTGCTGCTGGCAACTCGCAAAACTCGGGAACGCAAAGTTCTGCAGTCACGATCTCTCAATCCGAAGATCGAATGTTTTTCCCCAAAGACATGTTCTGGGGGTGGGCGCAATTCGATCTCGCGCCCCCGCACAACGAAATCGACCCCAACATCTGCGCCGGAAACGCCGGCCAATACGGCGGTGTCAACGCCCCGTGCAGCATGTTCGCGCGCTATATGCTCTCCGGAATGCTCGAGGTGCGGCCGTTTGGCCGGGGTGAGTTGCGGAGGTTCATGGTATTTGGCGCGCCGTCGTTTTTATTCGGCAAGACGATTCCTCAGACCCTTTACACCTGGTCACCTGACGCCATCGGCATCGAGCATTCTTGGGGCGCAGGTATCTACATTGGCAAAGGATTCGAGTTTCGCGTGACCCAGCATTTCCTCTTCGATCGGCTAGGAGCGCGCGATACCAATCTAGGAGTTGCCGATCTTGGTAACAACGGTCCCTGGGGGCGCTATATGACGGTGGGTGTGCGGAAGTCCTTCGGAACAAGACGGTGGTGAAGTCCATCTCAGCGTCCTGCGGCGGAATTTTTCAGTATCTCCGCGATTGAACTTTCCACTTAGTGAATCAAAATTCGATAAGCGCGGAGAACGCCGAGAACCATCGCGGAGGCTTGCTTTGAATTTCTTAAATTGCCGGGTTTACTTTTCAGAGTGAATAAGTGCTGTTCGAAACCCGATGATTCTCTATAATGAAAGGTTTTCATAACTAAGGTGAAACTCACAGGGAGGCTCCTCGATGTCGGGCTCTTATAACGGTGTGGCTGTACCCTCAAACGGCAAGAAAATCAGCTATGCAAGCGGCACGTACGATGTGCCCGATAATCCCATCGTCCCGTTTATCGAAGGCGACGGCACTGGCCGCGACATCTGGAAAGCCTCGCTGCGCGTCTTCGATGCGGCCGTGGAAAAAGCTTACAAAGGCAAGCGCCGCGTCGCGTGGTACGAAGTGTTCGCCGGAGAAAAAGCCAAGGCGAAATTCGACAACTGGCTACCCGATGACACAGTGGATGCAGTGCGCGAATTCCGCGTGGCTATCAAAGGTCCGCTGACCACGCCTGTCGGCGGCGGCATTCGTTCCCTCAATGTCGCCCTGCGCCAGATTCTCGATCTCTATTCCTGCGTGCGCCCGGTGAAGTATTACAAAGGCGTGCCATCTCCCGTAAAGCATCCCGAGCGCATGGACGTGGTGATCTTCCGGGAAAACACGGAAGACGTTTACATCGGCATCGAGTGGGAGGAGGGAACTGCCGAGTGCGCGAAGCTGATTGAATTTATCAACAAAGACATGTTGAAGAACGGCAAGAAGCAGATTCGCCTCGACTCCGGCGTCGGCATCAAGCCAATTTCGATTACTGGGACCAAGCGCCTGGTGCGTATGGCAATTCAGCATGCGCTGGAAACCGGACGCAAGACCGTTACGCTGGTGCACAAAGGCAACATCCAGAAATTCACCGAAGGCGCGTTTCGCAAATGGGGATATGAACTCGCCACTGAAGAGTTTCGCGATAAAGTTGTCACCGAGCGCGAAAGCTGGATCATCGACAACAAAGATAAGAATCCGAATTTGACCATCGCGCAGAATGCCGAATCGGTTGAACCCGGCATGGAATTCGCTCCGCCGGCGTTCCGCCAATCGGTGGAAGCAGAAGTGAAAGATGTGTTGGACAAGATTTATGCGACCCACGGTAACGGCCAATGGAAGAAAAAAATTATGGTCAACGACCGGATTGCCGATTCCATCTTTCAGCAGATCGTAACGCGCCCAGAGGAATATTCCGTGCTGGCCACGCCTAATCTAAACGGTGACTACATTTCCGACGCCGCCGCAGCGCAAGTAGGCGGTCTGGGCATTGCCCCGGGTGCGAATATCGGAGACGGTTATGCCATTTTCGAGGCGACGCATGGCACCGCTCCGAAATACGCCGATAAAGATGTGATCAATCCTGGCTCGGTGCTGCTCTCCGGCGTAATGATGTTCCGCCATCTGGGCTGGAACGAAGCCGCCGATCTGATCGAAGGCGGCATGGAGCGCACCATCCAGCAGAAAAAAGTCACATACGATTTCGAGCGCCTAATGGAAGGCGCGACCAAAGTAAAAACCAGTCGGTTCGCGGATCATATTATCGAGAACATGGGAGCGGCCGTGCTGGTGTGAAAGAGCACTTAGCATTCAGCCCACGAAAGTTTGTCATTAGTTTGTCATTCCGAGCGTAGCGAGGAATCTGGTTCTTGCTGGCAGCGTCAGGAAGGTTCAAGGGCTGAATGCTAAATGCTAAAAGCTATTTTGAAAGGACTCATTCATGCGTAAGAAAGTAACTATAGTAGGTTCCGGCAACGTAGGCGCAACCGCGGCTCACTGGATCGCCGCCAAAGAGCTCGCCGACGTTGTTCTCATCGACATCATTGAAGGCGTGCCGCAGGGCAAAGGCCTCGACCTGCTCGAAGCCATGCCCATCGAGAAGCGCGACTCTTACATCTCTGGCACCAATGATTACAGAGACACCGCGAACTCCGACATCGTAGTCATCACC
This sequence comes from Candidatus Aquilonibacter sp., assembly GCA_035486715.1. Classification (GTDB taxonomy): domain Bacteria; phylum Acidobacteriota; class Terriglobia; order Terriglobales; family Acidobacteriaceae; genus Sulfotelmatobacter. The sequence goes on along the minus strand of DATHMV010000041.1, from coordinate 80,233 downwards.
GCCGGAATCCCGCGCAAGCCGGGGATGAGCCGCGACGACTTGCTCAACACGAACTACAAAATCATGAGCGCAGTGGTGGGTGAAGTGGTAAAGAATTCGCCAAACTGCATCCTGATCATCGTCTCGAACCCGCTCGATGCCATGGCGCAGGCCGCCTTCAAACTCAGCGGCTTTCCCCGCGAGCGTGTCATCGGCATGGCCGGAGTGCTCGACTCCGCCCGCTTCCGCGCCTTCATCGCCGACGAACTAAAGGTCAGCGTGGAGAATGTGACCGCGTTTGTTCTAGGCGGCCACGGCGATACCATGGTTCCGCTGCCGCGCTATTCCACGGTAGCCGGCATTCCAATCACGGAGCTGATCGAAAAATCGAAGCTCGACGCCATTGTGCAACGCACCCGCGACGGCGGTGCGGAGATCGTGAAATACCTTAAAACCGGCTCTGCCTATTACGCCCCATCGGCTGCTGCCACAGAAATGGTCGAAGCCATTCTCAAGGACAAAAAGAAAATCCTCCCCTGCGCAGCTTATCTGCAAGGTGAATATGGCATCCACGGTCTTTATGTAGGAGTACCGTGCAAGCTGGGCGCCAAGGGTCTTGAACAAATCATCGAAATCAAATTAACGCTTGAAGAGAAAGCCGGGTTGGACAAGAGTGCGGCGGCCGTTAAAGAGTTGTGCGGAGTGATCGGGGTGTAGTCGGCGATATAACTGATTTAACTTAAGACATAGGTTACCTACGAGTCCACTGGTGCACATTGTCTCACTGCTAAAGGCCGTAAGCGATATCACTAATGCCAGCTACACGCGCTCTACTGAAGTGTTCCTATACGGTCTAAGTAACTAGATGATGGTTCATCATAAATTGGTTGACACATCGATTCCCCAATCTGTAACTTGATGAACATACGTCGGGCCCCCTACCGAGAGATAACAATGAATCATCACGCACGAAAAATTTTCTGCGGGTGCGTTATTGCTTGGGCGTCCTTCACTACCATCGGTTGTTTTCGTATCGCGCCTAAGATGCCACCACCTCTTGCATCCATGGCACCCATCAATTATTCGTCAAGCGCTTTGGACGCAGACGTCGCTGCGTATCATGCTTCGATGGCAAACCATGCGCTTGACCTCGCCAAGACGCAGCGCAACCAGATTGTGTTCCGCATCATAGCTCAAATCGATGCGGCCTATGGAGCCTTCGAACTTAATCTCAGCACGCGTCGTGCAGGACTACAAACCGGTGGGGACGCAGTTCAACTCGGATTGTCGGCCGCTGCTACTCTAGTCGGTGCCAGTGATATCAAGGACATTCTCAGTGCAACTTCGACGGCATTTCAAGGCGCACGTCTTTCGGTCGACAAGAATTTCTTCGAACAAAAGACCACCGAATCTTTAGTTTCTCAAATGCGGGCCAGCCGAAAGAACCTTCAGGCCCAGATACTTCTAAGCCTCTCCAGCCGAGACGTGAATAGCTATCCTCTAGAATCTGCCTGGGGTGATGTGGTCAATTATTACTATGCAGGAACCATCCCGTCAGCGCTGGTGGATATTGCTGGCAAGGCCGGCAAAGATGCTATCAAGGCAGACCAGACCCTTAAGGATACCGTCAAAGAGTTAACTCCAGCCACCCCAGATCAAGCTAAACAAGCTGTTACGATCCGTTCCGAATACGAGGCGCTGAGTACGGCAATCTCGTCTGGCAACGAGACGTCCGTCAAGGGTGCTAGTGAAATCTTGACCAAGATACTCACCAATGCCAAGATACAGTTTGATCCAAATGCTTCAGCGTCGAATCTTCTTGAGGTATTTAAACAAGCTATCATCGCAACCGCCGATGATAATTCGAAACTCCAGACGCTTGGTGCCGCAGTAAAATCTGTAGCAAGTCAGTAAATGAAATAGAAGGAGAATCCATGGCCGGAACCGTACCAATATCAGGTGATCTCACTATGGATGATTTGGCTGCGACCCTTACAAGGCGTGAACAAAGTGCCTTCGAGCAGGTAACTGCTCTCACCATCGATCCTGCGCAGACGCGCAATTTGGTTACTACAGTGAGTCAGCCTCAACAATTGGGCGCGCTCTCAATTTGTGCCGCTGGTGCAGCGAGCCAAGGTACGAAAATTCTCTCAACGACAGCTTACATCTCCGGTACTAAGACCAACATCAATCTGTATCGATTATCTTAATCCAAAAACCGATACTCGCCACGCTGGCACCCGGTTTACTAATTATTATCCCGGTCCGCCATAAACCGGTCGCGGCACCCCTTCGCCTCCGCCAGCAGATCATTCCACTCCGCGGTACCCCGCAGCGGCGTCCACAACGAATCGTTTTGCAGGCCCGCGTAGGCGCAAAAGCCACCGTCAACCGATCGTTTCAACAACTTCATGGCGGCATCTTTTTGACCGCAGGAGAGAATGTCCGAGGCGACCACGTAACTGGGCTCATGGTCGGGATCAGCCAAAAGCTTAGCTGTCATCTCCCGCGCAAGTTTAACGGAGGTTTCGGACGATGGGTTGTCCATACAGGCATTCCGCAATTGAGCCCAGTCTTGCTCAGGAAAGTTTCTTGCTATTTCTTTCGCCTTGGCTGATTGTCCATCGCGAATATATTGCCGCTGCATGTTGCTCCCAGACCATGCCGAACCAGCATCGAGTTGCAGAAATTGCACGGCGCGCGCATAGTTGCCCAGTTGATCGAAGCTGAAGGCGCAGGAACGTAAGCGGTAATTTCCCGGATCCATCGATAGAGCTATGTCGCATTCGTGGGCAGATTCCTCCACCGCGCCGCCGTAGCGAAGTACGTAAGCCAGCGCGAAGTGGGCATAGGCGTTCTCCGGATGCCGCGCCACCAAAGTCTTCCCGCTTTGATAGGCCTTGATCAAGTCTCCGCGCTCCACTTCAGCGAGGATCATTTCACCCGCCGGGTCAATGTAGTCAGGATCGAGGGCCAACGCTCGGGAAAACGCCGAGAGCCCACGCTGAAAAGCCGCGTCGCCGCCGTTGGCATAGGCAGAATCGTAGTGGTAGCGAACACCGAGAGCATCCCATGCGGGCGCGTAGGTGGGATCGAGCCCCACGGCACGCTCTAGCATCGCAATGGCATCTTTGTTTGGAGTTGGGTCGTGCGGGAGCGCAATGCTGCGAAGGTATAAATCGTAAGCCTCTTCGTTCTTGGGCCGCGTGGAGCCTTCCCCGGAATCTATACCTGCACCGAGAGCCGGGACCAATCCTTGCCGGACCTTCGCCGTAATTTGCTCGCGCATGGCGATCATGTCGGGCGCGGCGACGGTCATGGTGTCGCGCCAAACCGTGCGATTGTCGTTTACATCGACGGCTTCCAGCGTGATCTGAAGCTGGGAGCCTTCCTTCAAATAGTGTCCGGTCACGATGTCGGTGACATGCATCGCCTTTCCAGCTTCCTGCAAGTCGACTGTCGGAGAGTCGTATTTGCTGGTGGTGGCAAACGGGCGGATGGTCAAAGATCGAACGTAGCTGAGCGACGTGGCAATCTCGTCGGCCAGCGCCAGGCGAAGAAAATCCAGATCCTTGTCCGCGCCCAAATTTTGTAAGGGAAGAACAGCGAGAGTTTTTGCTTCTGCTGTGGATGTGTGAGGCGTGCTTGTAGTCGACGATTTGCCTCGCCAGAATAAAAACGCGAATGCTGCAATCGCCACGATGGCGATTATGCCAGCAACCATCACATACGTGCGTTTGCTCGAAACACCGAGCGTCGTCGCGGAAGCCATGCTCGCGGGCGCAACACTCGGATTACTGGAATGTTTTAGCGGCGATTCGGCGATAATGGAACTCGAAGCTTGCGATACTGGCAACGGCATGCGGCCTGATTCCGTATCCCGCTTGAGCCTTTGCAAGTCGCTGCGCATCTCCGAAGCATGCTGATAACGCAGACCGGCATCTTTCTCCAGCGCCTTATTGATGATCTCTTCCAGTCTTCCAGGCACTTCGTGATTCAGTCGCACGACCGCAACCGGCGCGCGATTCATGATGGCTTCGCAAATCACAGCGGAACTCTCTCCATGAAAAGGAACGTCGCCCGTGGCCATCTCATACAAAACCGCGCCAAAGGAAAAAAGATCGCTGCGCGCGTCGAGTTCGCGTCCGCGCACCTGCTCAGGCGACATATACGCCACCGTCCCCAACATCGTTCCAGGACTGGTCAGGTGCGCCTCATCGAGAGTTTGCGCATTGTCGCTCAGGCTTTTCTGTGCGCCACGAGCGCCGCCCAATTTTGCTAAACCAAAATCAAGAATCTTGGCGTGACCGCGCTTAGTTACAAAAATATTCGCGGGTTTAATGTCCCGATGAACGATTCCTTCAGCGTGGGCCGCATCGAGGGCGTCAGCAATCTCACTTGCCAGGTTGATAATCGTTTCCGTCGCCATGGGTCGCGAGGCTATCGCATGTTTCAGCGTGAGCCCATCCAGAAACTCCATGGCGATGAAAGCATGTCCCTCATGCTCGCCAATCTCATAAATCGTGCAGATATTGGGATGATTCAAGGCCGATGCGGCCTGTGCTTCCCGCTGAAAACGGGCGCGCGCCTGCGGATCTTTCGCCACTTCATCGGGGAGAAATTTTAAGGCCACGAAGCGGCGCAGCGTGAGATCTTCGGCCTTATAAACCACGCCCATGCCGCCACCACCTAGTTTTTCGACAATCCGGTAGTGCGCGATGGTTTGATCGATCATTGGAAAGCAATGCTACGTGGGAAGATTACAGAGAGTCAATTAAGTTGGGCTCATCCGGCAGGGAATCTTGGGTTTTGACTATGGTCATTGACCATAGTACTGTTAGGAAGTGAAGGAAATAGCCATCTCCGAATTCAAAGCCAAGTGCCTGGGTATGTTGGAAGAAGTCCGCAAGACACGCAAACCGATTCGTATTACGCGTTTCGGCAAGCCGGTCGCCGAAGTTGTCCCGCCAACTCTCGCAACCGGGAGGCGCCTGGGGTCCATGGTCGGAACCGGGAAAATCCTAGGGGACATTGTCGGTCCCACCGGCAGTTGGGACGACTGGGAAGCCTCCCGGTGAAGCTGCTTCTTGACACTCACATCTGGCTGTGGAGCGCTCTCGATCCGGGGCTCATTGCACGCCGGGTAGGAAAAGCACTCACAGATCCTACGAATCAATTATGGCTGTCTCCCGTGAGCGTGGGTGAACTGATAGTGTTGCTCCGCAAAGGCCGTCTTATGTTGCCGAACAATGTTGCAGCATGGGTGGCCCAAACCATGCAGGACTTACAGCTCGCCGAAGCCCCTCTTACTGTTGAAGTGGCGATCGCCATTTCGACGATAAACTTTCCCCATGGCGATCCCGCCGATCAATTTCTTGCTGCTACCGCGAAAGTGTTTGACCTGACGCTTGTGACTGCTGACGAACGACTGATGAATCTTTCCGGGGTTCGCGTACTCGCTAATCGTTAACTCTATACCTTCTCCACCGTCACTTTTTTCACCACCACATCCTTGTTGGGCTTGTCGTTCCGGCCTCGGGGCAGGGCGGTGATTTTATTCACTACATCCTGGCCTTCGATGACTTCGCCGAAGATCGTGTGTTTGCCGGTTAGCCACGTTGTCGGCGTAACCGTGATGAAGAACTGCGATCCATTGGTATTCGGGCCGGCGTTGGCCATGGCGAGTTTGCCCGGTTTATCGAACTTGTGGGGCGAGCCTTTGGTTTCGTCTTCAAACTGATAGCCGGGCCCGCCCATACCGGTACCTTGCGGGTCGCCGCCCTGAATCATGAAGTCGGGAATCACGCGGTGAAAAATCGTGCCGTCGTAGAGTCGATCGTTCGATTTCTTGCCGGTGGATGGATGCTTCCACTCGCGCTTGCCTTCGGCAAGCTCTACAAAATTGGCTACAGTTTTGGGTGCGTCTGTTTCAAACAGACGGCAAACAATGTTTCCTTCACTGGTTTCAAACGTTGCGTAAAGTCCAGGTTGGCGGGTCATGACATCCTTTCAGAAAATGTATGAATCGTTATGTTTTAATCATTCGTCATCAATTCGACGCAGGCGCCGATTTGGTTGCGGGCTTGCTTGCCGGTGTCGCGGACTTGGCCGTCGACGAGGGGCTGCTCTTCACAATCGTAATGTGAATAATCTTCACCGGACGAAAAGGGCGGTTGTTGCTTGGGTCTGTCGTCATGCGTGCGATCTGCTTTACCAATGCAACCGTTGCTTCATCGCACTGCCCGAAGATGGTGTAGCCGCCGTTGAGGTGGGGCGTGGCCACTTCGGTAATGAAGAACTGTGATCCGTTCGTATCTGCTCCAGCATTGGCGTAGGCGAGACGTCCGGGCTTATCGAACAGCAAATCGGAAGAGACTTCATTTTTGAATTTGTATCCTGGATCGCCTGTACCGTCGCCCGCAGGATCACCGCCCTGAATCATGAAGTCGGGAATCACGCGATGGAAAATCGTGCCATCGTACAGCGGCACGCCATGCTTGGTCACGCCCTTCACAGTTTTCCAGTCCTTGGTACCAGTGGCGAGGCCGATAAAGTTCGCAACGCCAATGGGTGCTTTGTCGGGGAACAGAGTGCATGTCATCTTCCCAACAGTTGTGTTAATGATCGCGAGAGGATGGCCTGGCGTCGCGTGCGGTGCGGGCGTTTTCGGCGCAGGAGTGGTGGACTCAGTGGAAGACTGCGACCAAAGAGTGGTCACAGCCAACAGAAAAAAGAACAAGAGAGAAAAGACAAAGGTTTTACGCATGAAATCTCCTTGCTTGTATGTGCAGGCAAACAAGTTGAAGGCAACGTTGCATTGTACGACAGTGCGCAGGGTTAGTGGGACTGCGCCTGCATTTCGCGGCTTACGGCTTCCACCTGGCGGAATACCCGCAGCACGTTGCCGCCAAGAATTTTCTTGATGTCTTCGGCGCTATATCCGCGATCCAGCAGCGCCTGCGTAATCTTCGGCAAATCTGCGGCGGAATCCATTCCTTGCGGCGTGGCGCCCGAGACGCCATCGAAATCCGATCCCAAACCCACATGGTCCACGCCCGCAACTTTGGCGATGTGGTCTATATGGTCAATGAGCACGCTGAAGGGAGGCCGGGGAATTTTCGCGGTCCACTCGCGCTCTATGCGGTCCTCCTCCACATACGTGACGGTTTCTCCCGCCGCTTTCTTTTTCGCCAAGAAAGCGGCGATTGCCGCGTCGCGCTCTTTTCCCTGCGCTTTAGCCGCAACCCAATATTTCTGATCGACGAATCCCGAAAAGAAATTCACATCCACCACACCACCATTTTTAGCCACAGCCCGCAGCATGTCGTCGGTCATGTTCCGCGGCGCATCGTCCAGCGCGCGGGCGGATGAGTGGGAAGCAATCACGGGAGCCTTCGAAGTGGCGATCGCGTCCCAGAACGTTTTATCGGCTACATGCGAAATGTCGACCATCATTCCCAGGCGGTTCATCTCCAGCACAACTTGTTTGCCAAAATCGGTGAGGCCGTTGTGATGCTGAATTTTCGTATCGTTGATGTCGCCGGAGGAATCCGCCCATTCATTCGTATTCGACCACGAGAGCGTCATGTAACGCACGCCGAGCCGATAGTAATCGCGTAGCAGATGCATGTCGTTTTCAATCGAGTGGCCACCTTCAATGCCCATCAGCGCAGCCAGTTTGTGTTCTTTGTGGGCCCGTTCGATATCGGCGACGGAAAAAGCCATCATCATGCGGTCGGGATGGTGCGCCGCCTGTTCGTAAACCGAATCGATCAGATCGAAGGTATGCTGCGCGAAGTGACCCTGGTTCGTCTCGGGATCAACCCAGATGGAGAAGAACTCAGCGCCAAGATTCCCGTGCCGTGCTTTGTCGAGGCTGATGTGACCGATGTCGTTCGGGTCGGTCGAGCCAATGTCGAAGCCTTCGTCAAGAAAGCGTTGTGGCGTGTCAGCGTGGGTATCGATGACGATGGCCGATTCCTGAATAGCATGGGCTTTGGCGCTAATCTGCGGTCCCGATGAACTTGGAGTTTGAGCCGCAGTCGAGAACGCGGCCATGGTGAGGCATGCAAGAAATAAAATTCTCAAACGAGTCATAGGATTGGTAGCGTCCGGTTCAGCAAGCCAACGATTGTATCAGCGCAAAACAGCGAGGGCTTGTTCGATGCAGTTTTGCAGCGGCTGGCTGGTATCAATCACGGTCTTGGGTAGCGTAATCGCCTCGAATCGCGCCTTCACCTGCAGATAAAGTTCAAAGTCCCGATTGCCCGCAGGATGCGCTCTCATTGCCGATTGCTCCTGCAAACGCCCTCTGGCAATTGCATCGGCACACACGCACTCGAGAATGCACCAGCTCTGGTGTAAAGAGGCGGCCGCATTCAAGACATTTTCGATCTGATAACGCCGTGAGAACGTTCGCCCATCCAGAAAAATAATCCGTTCCGCATCCCGGCGCAAAAGATAGCTAGCCGTTTCCAGCATGACTTGCTGGCAGAAGTCATCCTGCTGCGAAGAATATTCAATTTCGCTCTCCGCAAACAGCGCATGTCGAACTTCATCTTTACTCACTACGCGGCCAGATGTACGCCCCGCCAATTCACGGGCAAGCGTAGTTTTGCCAGTACCGGGCAGGCCGGCCATGAGCACGATCATGATTCATTAAATCATCTTCCCACTGTCAACGCGTGAATCGTCGGCTGGAAAAATTCATCCATAAAGTCGTCAACGAGTTCATGACATATCGACATCAAGGAGACACAAATGCCGTTGATCCGCATCGACCTACTTGAAGGCAAGTCCGATGAATACAAAAAAGCTATTGCAGATGGCGTGCATAAAGCCCTGGTGGAAGGCGCCGGCGCGCCCGCCGACGATCGTTTTCAAGTCATCACCGAACATCCAGCCGGCGGGATTATCTACGATCCAAATTATCTGGGAATCAAAAGGAACGCCGACATCGTTATGGTGCAGATCACGCTTTCCGCCGGGCGCAAGCTGGCGCAGAAGAAACTTTTGTTCAAGCGCATGGCGGAAATTCTGCAGCAGAATCCCGGACTGCGGCCGGAAAACCTGGTAATCAATCTGGTGGAAGTTGCGTGGGAGAACTGGTCGTTCGGCAACGGCGAAGCGCAATACGCCGCGTGAGGCTACTCGGTGCTGCTTTCGGCCGTGATCACGGCTGGCTCGGGACGCTCCATGGGAACGATGTCCTGTGTCTCGCGCCAATCGGCATAGCGGCCGGAAACCATGATGTGGAACACCCACTGGTGGCGTTCTTCCTCCGGCTCAACCAGGCCAAGTGCCTTCATGTAGAAGAGGTAATGCTCCATCCAGTGAATCTGATCCTGTGTCATGCCGCGGCGCTGTAGATCGACCGTCAGCCCGGCAAGATGCGAAGACGCCGTATCGCCATCCGGCGGAGCGGCATTGCGATTATGGCGGCGAAGTTTCTTCTGCAGCTTCACTGTGCGCACCGCCGAGTTGACCTGAATCTGCGCGTGAAAGCGGTTGTAATAGGCCTGCGAGAGATCCTGCACAAAATCGCGCGTCCAGGGACGGCAATAACGCCGCGAAGGATCGAGTCGTGGATCGAAGCGCAGCGTATCGCCCGCAATAATGGGTTGCAACGCGCCGCTCGCCTTCAAAGCTTCCAGCTCATCATCATCCTGAATGCGAGGCAATTCCAAACGGTCGACTTCGGCGTTCTGTAATAACAAAGACTCGTGCGAGGGACGGAACATCGGGTTCCACAAAGTCCAGTGCAGCCGGCGATGCCGGGCATGGTGAATAGGCTTGTGGATGGTCGCAGTGGCCGCAAACAGCGGGCAGCACAGACATGCTACCAGCGCAAGCAGAGTCAGTGGGCGCAATGTTCTCAAGTATCGATTTCCGTCTTCTGCCGCCGGGGTTTCGCCCGCGACTGTTCGGACATTCTAAGCCATTGTGTCAAGTGGTCCAACCAACGTTCGCTGGCCGGAGGTTACCAGCGTGCTTGGGGAGGCGTTCCTGCTTCAGTTACCACTGGTTACTTCCAATTTTTGTCAACGCGATCCGGCATGAATGGGTGCACGCGAAAAGCCATATCCGGCGCGGGATTAGCCTTGCCTCACTCGCTTGCGTAGCAATGAGTTAGCGAATATCAGATACAGGTTGGGCGGATTAAGTTGTGCCCGAAGTGACAAAAATCAGCGCCGGAAAAGGTCACTGACAGCTTGTTTCATAACTTCGCCGCCGACCTCAGAAATGGCCTTGGTAAGCGGGATGTCTTTGGGGCAAACTTCCACGCAGTTCTGCGCGTAACCGCATTCCTGGATGCCGCCATCGCCCATCAGCGCCGCCAACCGTTCATGCTGCAGCGATTTGCCCGTGGGATGCGTGTTGAACAGCCGCACTTGCGCGATCGTGGCCGCGCCCACGAAGCCAGTCTCTTCATTAAACTGCGGGCAAGCTTCCATGCAGCAGGTGCAGGAGATGCAGCGCGAAAGCGGATAAGCACTCTCCTGCTCCTCCGCCGTCATACGCGGGCCAGGACCAAGAGCGTACGTGCCATCGATTGGAACCCACGCTTTGACGGCTTTGAGATTCTCGAAGAGAACGCTGCGGTCGGTGGCCAGATCGCGCACAACGGGGAATTTCGAGAAGGGTTCGAGCTTGACCGGCTGTTCAAGATTATCGATGAGCGCCGAGCAAGCCATGCGCGCCCGCCCGTTCACCAGCATCGCGCACGATCCGCAGACTTCTTCGAGGCAGTTCGAATCGTAAGTGATCGGTGTGGTCGGCTTGCCGTCGCGGGTAACCGGATTGGCAGCGATCTCCATCAGCGAGGAGATCACATTCATCCCGGGATGATGGGAGAGTTCAAACTCCTCCCAATAAGGTTTGGAACTGGGATTACTCTGGCGCTTGATTTTGATGATGACGGATTTGTTAGCCATTGGATTGATCCGTGAATCTTTCCCAAAACGAAAAAATTGGCCCGGAAAACTACCGGGAAGGGCACGAGTTCCACTCGTGCCAGTTTAAAGTCTCAAAAGACGCGCGGCTTTCAGCCGCTGAGGTTCGCTTTTGAAGCCTGGACGACTGATCTCCCCTCCGGGAACGTATTTCATAACCTTTTCAACTCACCACCGCCGAAAACTGTTTGTTGTCGAAAATTACGTGCGTCTTTTCTGAAAACTCTCTATCGCCATCGCCGCGAAGGCCATTACCAACTTCACGCCTTTGTTGTGATGCCGGAACACATTCACCTTCTACTAACTCCCGCTCTTGATATAACCATCGAACGCGCGATCCAGTTAATCAAAGGCGCATACTTGCATGAACTTGGCACAATCATCGGCCGTAACTCCGAAATCTGGCAGCGAGGATTTGCCGATCATCGAATTCGCAATCCGCAAGATTTCGCGTGCCATCGAAATTACATTCATCAAAATCCCGTGGAGAGCGGAATCGTGACCGACCCTTCCGAGTATCGTTACTGCTCCGCATTTCCCGGATTCAAACTTGATCTGTGGCCCCCAGCGGCTGAAGCCGTGAATCAAAAGGCATCCTAGCTGGCACGAGTAAAACTCGTGCCCTTCCCGGTTCTAAACGTTTGCGTTCACTTTGACTTCTCTGGCGGCGCCACTCGAATAAAAACCTCGTCCCACCGATGATGCTTGGCCGTGGCAATCTCTCGATTACCAGGGAAATGCCGGTCGAGCATTGCGCAATTCTGCATTCCAGTCACGTCGATCATCCGCCACCCCGGAATGCGGCCACTGCTTCGTCCGCCTACCTGCCAGCAGAACAATCGAACGATCCCATTCTGCACGCCGTAATCATGGGGCTCAACAACCCTCTCGCTGCCCTTGTATGTGAATCGGATCAACTGTTTATTCGAAATCGCGCTATAAATTAATTGATCGAGCTCTTGATCGATCGCCCATTGCTCACTTCGCCGCGTCATACTTTCTCGGCCGCGGCGGAATCAGCGACGTATCCACCGGCTCAAACTCAAACTTCGGCTCGTCCGCATCCGGCGCGAAATACGCCTTCGTCGTCTTCAGGAAATTCTTGTCGTCGCGGTCGGGGAAGTCTGGTTTGTAATGCGCCCCGCGCGATTCATCGCGCAGCCGCGCCCCCTGCGCAATCACTCGCGACAATTGCAGCATGTTATAAAGCTGGCGCGTGAAGATTACGCTGGTATTCGCCCACTGGGTGCGGTCGCTCAGGTTCACTTTGCGGAAGCGCTCCAGCATCTCCACCAGCTTGGCATCGGTCTGCTGCAAATTCTTGTTGTAGCGGATGACGGTGCAATCCTTCGTCATCAACTCGCCTAACTCACGCCACAGCCGGAAAGGATTCTCCGTACCCTGATTATTCATGAGCAGGGCATTGCTCTCTTCCTGCTTCTTCTTTTCAGCTTCGTAGCAGCCATTGCCGTCAGGCAGTGCCTGCAATCCCCGCGCATACTTCACCGCATTCGGCCCGGCAATGCTTCCGCCATAAATGCACGACACCAGCGAGTTCGCGCCCAACCGGTTCGCGCCATGATACTGATACTCGCACTCGCCCGCGGCAAACACGCCTGGGATATTCGTCGCCTGCTTGAAGTCCACCCACAGGCCGCCCATGGTGTAGTGCATGCCGGGGAAAATCTTCATAGGCGTGTCGCGCGGATCATCGCCCACAAATTTTTCATAAATCTCTAGAATGCCTTCCAGCTTGCGGTCGAGAATCTTGCGGTCGATGTGGGTGAGGTCGAGATAAACCATCGGCTTGCCGTCGATGCCGAGGTTGTGCTCGAAAACAACTTTAAAAATAGCCCGTGTCGCGATGTCGCGCGGCACCAGGTTGCCGTACTTCGGGTACCACTCTTCGAGGAAGTACCAGCGTTCGCCCTGCGGAATCGAATTCGGATCGCGCTTATCACCGGGAGTTTTCGGTACCCACACGCGTCCGCCCTCGCCGCGCGCCGATTCCGACATCAGCCTCAGCTTGTCTTCGCCGGGGATGCAGGTCGGATGCACCTGAATGAATTCGCCGTTGGCGTAGAATGCGCCCTGCTGGTAGAGCGCCGACTGCGCCGAACCGGTGCAGACCACTGAGTTCGTCGATTTGCCGAAAACGGCTCCGTTCCCGCCGGTCGCGATAATGATGGCATCGGCAGGAAACGTCCGCACTTCCATGCTGCGCAAATCCATCGCGCAAATGCCGCGGCAGACGCGATTGCCATCGAGCACCGCCGAAAGAAATTCCCAGTGCTCGTACTTCTTTACTTTGCCTTCCGACTCGTAGCGCCGCACCTGCTCGTCAAGAGCATAAAGAAGTTGCTGGCCGGTCGTGGCTCCAGCGAATGCCGTGCGGTTATATAAAGTCCCGCCGAAGCGACGGAAATCGAGTAATCCCTCCGGCGTTCGATTGAAGGGCACGCCCATGCGGTCGAGCAGATCGATGATGCCCGGCGCAGCGTCGCACATGTCTTTAACCGGCGGCTGGTTGGCGAGAAAGTCGCCGCCGTACACCGTATCGTCAAAGTGGATCCACGTCGAATCGCCTTCGCCCTTCAAATTCTTCGCCGCATTGATGCCGCCCTGCGCGCACACCGAGTGCGAACGCTTCACGGGGACGATGGAGAACAGATCGACTTGCGCACCCATCTCGGCAATCTTGATGACCGCGGAAAGTCCAGCGAGTCCGCCACCGATTACGATGATTTTTGGAGCTGCCATTAGCGGACGCGGCCTCCGTCGTTCGATTTTGTCTGGCCAGCCATTGCCGCCGTGCCCGGCTCAATCACCTGCTGCGGACGCGTGCGGAAGGTAGCCAGGCTAGCCAGTCCCACTCCGGTGAGCAGGAAGAAGAAAGCCAAACATACCGCCAGAAACCGCTTCTGCGCCTTTTCGCCGGAAACAATGCCCCACTTGGCGCAGAACAGCCAGATCCCGTAAGCGAAGTGCCACGATGCCGCAATCAGCCCCACAACGTAAAACAGGAAGAGCGGAGTTTGAAACACTTCCGACTGCACCTTGCCGAATGACGCGGCGGGATTGGCGTGCAGGTCCACTCCGGTGAAGCGCATCGTGTACGTGTGCCAAACAATGTAGACGAACGCGATGCCGCCGGTCCAGCGCTGCGCCGTATACATCCAATTGCCGCTCCAGGGATATTCAGCAGTGTTGCCCTCGCCGCGATACCAGATATAAAAACCGTACAAGGCGTGGAAGGCAATGGGAAGCCAGATGCCGAAAAGCTCGAGAAAAAACACCAGTGGAAGATTGCCGAGGAAACTGACCTGCCGCGCATAGGCGTCTGGCCCGCCGATGGCGGTAGCGTTCGAAACCAGGATGTGTTCGAACAAAAACGCGCCCACGGGAATGACGCCCGAAAGGGAATGCAGTCGCCGCAACCAAAACGATATACCCTGACCCGCCCGCAACGGCGCTACGCCGTGAACTGCTGTCTTGCCTGCACCGGGAGCCGTAGAACTGGCTGCTGTCGCCACGAAACGCTCCTTATGAACTCTTGTTTGTTCAGAAACAGCAAGAGAACTTTTTATTATCGGGTGGTGAGAGAAGTTAAGTCAAGAAACGATCCGGCAGTGTCCGGATTCACACCAGTTAAGGAATGCGCGAAAAGCCGCACCCCGATGGCTGTATTTCGATTTCTCCTCCGCGCTCAACTCCGCAAAGGTTTTTTGAATCTGCGGAAAATAAAACAGGGGATCATAGCCGAACCCATTCGTCCCGCACGCCGTATCGAGAATGATTCCCTCGGCCGTTCCGCGAAAGGTAGCCAGCGTCTCGCCGTCGCGCGCCGCCGCCAGCACGCAGACAAATCGTGCGGTACGTCGCGCAGCAGGAATATTTTTTAGTTCTCGCAGAACGCGTGCGTTGTTCGCCTCGTCATCCGTATTCGCATCGGCCTCATGCGGTTCCTTATTTTGCAGATCGGGCGCGGCATATCGGGCCGAATGCACGCCGGGAGCGCCATTCAGCGCATCGACTTCCAAGCCGGAGTCATCGGTAACCACGATTTCACCGGGCGCATAACGGCTGTAAGCCTCAGCTTTTTTTCGGGCGTTGTCTTCAAAGGTCAGACCATCCTCGACAACGGCAGGCAGGGAAGAGAAATTAGGAATGCCTGCGATTTCAACTCCGTACCTTAAAGCGGCGCCGGCGAAATCTCGAAGTTTGCCGGAGTTCGAGGTAGCGATCAGGATTCTTTTCATGCCTATTCAATGATGTAATTCGTCGATGTTTTCAAGCTGCAGAGTGAACCTTGGCCGACCAAACCAGCCACATGAGAATGAAAACTACCGCAACAACTGAAATCCACCCGCCCACCATACGATCCCGAGTGCGAACAAAAACGATCTGTACCCGGTTCATTCCCGCTTGCACAGGAATCTCCATCTGCCCGGTATCTTCGTGAGCGGACGCTTCAACCTCGCGTCCATTCACTTCCACCTGCCACGCCGGATAGTTAAACAAATGCAAAACCAGATTATCGGCGGCGGAAATGTCCACGCTAAATTCCTTATGTTCCGCGCTCCAGTCCAAGACGCGAATCGCGGCATGAGCCGTCCCTTCCACTGTCACACGGCGAGCGTCTTTATCAATGGATAAAGGCGCGGCTCCTACCGGCGTGTATTCTTCCGTGCCCTCGTATCCGGGGCCGGACGCCATGTTGTCTTGCATCTCGCGCAAATCATCCGCCTCGTCCCACCAGGGCGGCTGAAAGCGATGCCCGGCCCAGCCGATCACGCACAGCATGGCCACGTACAGCGCGATACGCGCCGGCCACTTCTTTGTTGGCATCGCGGCGAACAAACTGAAGGGAACGCCCAGACAAAGCAGGAACCGCCAGGGAAACTGCATGAAGCGCAGCTTGGGCAAAACAGTCCAAAGAATATTTGTGACCGGCAACATGAGCAGCGCACACATTGCGGCCCAGGCGGCGAGTGCGAGCCACAACTCACGATTGCGCCTGAGCCAGTTTCGCGCAGCCCACGCCACAACCAATGTCAGCAGAATCTCCGCAGTTGCCACTGACGAAACGAGACGATTGAAGGCATTGTGATCGGGATCTGTGGTCTGGGAAAACAAAAAACTATCGACCGGACGCAATCCGAAAGAGACTGACTGCGCGATATCGACCCACTTTTGCTCGTAGATGGCCGGACCTAGATAAAAAGCTGCCAAGGCCGCCCCCAGCAGAACGGCAGCAAATGCCGGCAATAAAAGCCGCGCCGAGCGCCGCTGCCATGCGATAACGCCAATCAGCAGCGCGAACGAATAATGAATCATTACCGCTGACGGTGCGTTGGTCAGCCATGATCCTGCCAGCACCAGCGCCATAGGAATAACGAATCGGCGGCGTTCTTCGCCGGCGCGCAGCACTAACAATAAAAGCAGAGGCAATAACGTGCTTGCCAGCAATTCGGCAAAGGCGCTGCGCCAGTAGACGATCACCAGGTGATAGGGATTGACAGCGTATAAAACCGCCGCAAATGTGGCGTCACGCCGGTCAAGCCACCGGCGGGCCAGCAAAAACATCGATACGCCAGCCCCCGTCAAAACCAGCCAGATGTAAATGCTGGAAGCGAGTGTCCAGGGAAAGATCGCGCTGAGCGCTGCGCCCAACGTCCACGATGCTGGAGGGTAAAAAACAAACCGCGGCTCTCCGTAAGCGAAGTGCGCGAATGCCGCCCAGCGCGGATAAATAATTCCTTGTTTCCACTGCGAAAGCACTTCGAGCCACGAATACAAATGAAATTCAAAATCGTGGCCGGAGGGCATTCCGAAAAAAAAGAAGGGAATCTCGACGGCAAAGGCCGCGACCAGAATTGAGATCAGCGGTATTCCCAGCAACTTGCTGCGTAGCCCACGAGCGGCTCCCGTAGCCGCCGGTGGAATTTCGTTTTGACCGGATTTCGGAACTGCCGAAGGTTTTGTTCCCACCAGGTTCCCGGAGCGGATGTTTACCCCATCTTATGTCGAGCAACATGTTCGCACAAAGTCAGCGCGCTCCGGACAATTTATTCACCCAGTTTTAATATTGGTGAAACCATAACGCAACAGGGATGGGCTACCGTACACGCATTGGGGTGGAACAGACCACGGAGGGCGGAGAACCCGCGCCAGAGACGGGGTTCGGGTTCTTCGCCTCTCCGGAAATCGACTTCCGCAGGCCTTTCGCGCACTCTTCTGCTCTCACTGCCTGCTCTTCTTCTGCCTTCGCGACCTTCCCTGAAAGCCTGCCAATTCCCCGGCGCGAGAGGCTTTCTTGCGGATAGCAATGGCAGAATCAAGGGGAATTCTTGGGTCGTTAAAAGGAGTGCGAAAGATTTAGTTGGCGACGCTCTCACCGGATCGCTGCCGGCGAAGCTCTTCCAGAAAGTCATTCTGTTGCAGCGTAGTCGCATGGCGCAGAAGTTCCAGCAAAGGGTCTTCCATATCTTCGTCACCTGCTTCTTCGCTTCCGGCGTCTGGACCAGATTCGAACTGGCTTAGATCCGCAACCAAAGCCCGAGGCGAAACGCTCATCTCCAGCATCGACTGCGGGCAGTTTTGCAGAAAGTTGATCAGATTGCCGACTTGCGCGCGTTGCTCCGGAGTCCGGGAAGGGAACTCCACTCCCATGCCGTGACCGGGATGGGTGACGCGCACCATGCCTTCGGTGTGAACCGCTAGATCGTTGGTTTTTAAACAGAGATCGACCAAGGCTCGTTCGGGAAACGGCGAATCGGTTTCCACGTAGCAGCCGCCAAGACTCAAATCCGTGAGCTTGCAGTGAGGAACAGTTTCCTCGATTCCGGCACGGTTGGCGGAAGCCGCTGCGTGCAGCCAGACCCGCAGTTGAGATTTGATGGCTTCCTCAAGATCGAGAAAATGAACACCGGTTTGCCCGTTCGGGTTGGCCCAGGCTACCTGTCCATGAGCATGAATTTCAAGAGTTCCATCCGGCAGCAGAAAACGGAAATTGAGCAATGATCCGGGAATCTGAACTTCCGCAGTGAGAACATCCATACCCGTTTCGCTCAGATCGAGAAGAATGCCCTCGATCTTTCGCGTGTCAGGAAGCGTGAGTTCTACCGGAGCTTGCACGGGAACGCGATAGGCGCGGCGGCGTTCGCGGTTGAGTAGAGCAGTGACAGCACGCAGGCCCGCCTGAGCCTTTTCTTCCGAGAGAGGTTTGTACAACAGAAAATGCAGACCACTGCTCAAAAGCTCGCGCGCTCGTGACGGCTCCGCAACCAGAGCGACCGTTACTGGAGGATTTCCGGAGTTGAGCTTGCCGCTTTCCGCAAGAACTTCCGCGGCGGAATTTGCGTCTTCGAAGTCGACCACCAGCGCATCAAAGCGCTGCTGGCGAAGACGATCAATCGCCGCGGTCAGATCGCTGAAACGCTCCACCGCGATCCCGGAAGCCGCAAGTACGCGGCCCACGATTTCGGAGGCAGAGCTATCAGTTGAGATCAATAACGCCTGTAGGGTCATAAACTCGATCCGGCTCTAATTCAAGGCGAGGTTACGGCCAGCGCGGCGCCGAAGGCCGGGATGCCTTGGACGCTCCCGAACCTGCACCCGCTTTCGCGGCCATTGCATCGGAACCTGGCGCGGTTTCGTCCACTTCCATCAGTACCGCGTTGTCGTCGTCATCATTTTCAGCAAGCAGGGGAGCCACTTCGCGGAGCTTCTCCGCCGCCTGTTGGAGCATCTCAATTTGCTTACCCAATTGGACGTACTTGGCCTGTTTTTGCCGCAACACTTCATGGATATCCTTCATACAACCCCCTGTTGCGAATGTAAGGACGCAACCCGGCAGGGTCAACGGTAATCCCTGATTGATGATTACTGGGGTAATTGAAAGCTTGGAGGAGTTTAATTTGCCTGCGCTTTTGAACTAGCTTCAGGAATGAAAATGCCCCATGGAAAAACAAAAGCCTCGCATAGGTGCGAGGCTTTTAGAAAGAAGCAGATCTGCAAATGGTCAGGACTTAAATTTTCGGTGCAGAGCGCCTGCCAGACCAATCAATCCAGTTCCCAGCAATCCAAGCGTGCCAGGCTCAGGAATTGTGGTGACGATATTGGTATCGCCACTGGAGATACGGGTTTTTCCATTAAAGAAGCCTTTGCCCGTATTGATGGTCAACTGAACCGTAGCGCCGTTTACCGTCGCGCCACCTTCCCAGGTACCCGTAATCGATCCGGTCAGGGTGTAATTGTGAGTGCCATTGGCCAACGTGATCATGGTCCAGGTAACTGGGCCAGTGAAGGAACCACTGAAGATCACACCGTTTGGAAGGCCAGTTTGGCTTCCGTTGCCCGTAATGACGAAAGAACCACCGGCATTGAAGGTTGCACCCATCTGAAGGCTGCCGCTGGCCAGGCTGCCCGTTGAGAACGTCAGGCCTCCCAGACCGCCGGTCATTAATCCGCCGCCGTTAAGACCATTGATTGCAATAAGTTCGGAACCAGACAGACTCATACCCGAAGCACTTCCGGAAAGGAGCCCACCGCTGTTTGTGAAGTCCACAGACTCGTCCGCGAATGCTGCGAAGGGGAGAGCCATAGCCAATAGGGCCAATAGCACGATTCGCTTCATCTCTGTAATTCCTCCAAGAACCTGTCAAGAACTGGTTGAATATTTCGTTTCAACTCTAAATCGCAATAAAACGCAGGAAATCGTACTGCTGACGGAGCACTCCAAGTGCCAAATTGGGCATTTTTGCAACCAATTGATTCAATGGCTGTTATGCGAATATTAAATAGGTGTTACAAAGGGGAAGCTGCAAAGCGGTGCACACTATTTCGTTTCCTTTGCGCTTCTTTGACCAGAACTTGTAGCCGCGAGAGAAGCGACGACTTAGGATTTCGGGATCTCGATCAAATCCCGCAAACGCCGTGAGAGATTCGTGGCAAGCGACCGATAAAAGCGGGAAGCGAGATGGGGAAAGAGCTCGAAAAGGCTCTCCAGGGTCGAGCGATCCACGTGTAGAGCTTCAACATCCTGTTCTGCGGTTACATTTGCGCTGGCGGGGGCATCTTCCAGAAATGACATATCCCCGCAAATCTGTCCGGGACCGATTTCCGGCGATCCGGGACGCGATGGGATTTGTACCTTCGCCGTTCCCTTTAGAAGAAGGTATACGCCATTGGATTTTTTCCCACGGTGCACCAGCACCTGGCCCTTGCGGAAAGTCACGCGGGCAGCCTTATCGGCGACGAGAGCCCAGTCGTTCGCCGTGAGATAGACCAATCCCTTTGTGGTCGAGGACAACAAAGCCACTTCCTGGTCGATAACCTTGCTCATAGTTACGGAGAACCCGAGTCTCACGTAGTTGTTCCGGTGCGTCGGAACGCGACATAAACAACAGGGTTAAAGTAGCCTAGCAAAAAAGATGCGCTTTCGACTATTCCGGATAGTGTTCATCCACACCGAAGTACCCGAGATTTGTGCTGAATCTTGATCAACCTTCGAATCGAGATGAATAACGCGAGCAAGTATGCAGATTTTGACTCACACGTGGTTCTCGGGTAGCCTACTTCTCCCATGACTTCCGCTTCGCCGGCGATTTCCGTTCACGGTCTTAGAAAAGATTATGGGGAAGTCCATGCGGTGAAGGGAATCGATTTCCAGATTCAACCCGGAGAAGTGTTTGGCTTACTAGGACCGAACGGTGCCGGTAAAACGACCACGGTCGAGATTCTCGAAGGCTTGCGTCCGCGCAGCGGAGGAGAGGTCACTGTACTTGGTTTCGATCCCGATCGGCAGCGCCAGCGGCTTAAAGACCGCATCGGCGTGTGTTTACAGGCAACGAATCTTCCGGAGAAAATTCGCGTCCACGAAGCCATGCAGGTTTTCGCGTCTTTTTACACTCGCCACGTGGATTTGAATAAATTGCTGCAACGCTTGCAGCTTGAAGAGAAGCGGGATGCTTTTTACGGAACGCTTTCTGGCGGCCAGAAACAGCGGCTTGCCTTGGCACTGGCCTTAATCAATGATCCGCAGCTTGTCTTTCTCGACGAACCCACTACCGGACTTGATCCGCAGGTTCGCGTCGAGATTCACTCCCTGCTGGAAGAGCTGAAGCGTGAGCATCGAACCATTCTGATGACAACTCATTACATCGAGGAAGCCGAGCGCCTGTGCGATAGGGTAGCGATAGTCGATGAAGGACGGATCATCGCGCTCGATACGCCCGCGAAGCTTCAGCAGCAAAGCCGCCATGCATCGAGCATAGTTGTAACCTGCGCGACGCCATTTCCTGAGAGCCGACCGGCGTGGACCGAAGCCACAAACAGCAAGCTCGATGCCACTGGCCGCACTCTCGCGGTAAGCTCTCGCCGTCCCGCCGCTACGCTTGTCGATCTGGTGAAGTGGATCGATCAGCAGGGTTTGGAATTAACCGATGTCAGTCTCAAGCAGCCCAGCCTCGAAGACGTATTTATCGAGCTTACGGGAAAGAGCCTGCGCGAATGAACGCCTATAAAGCACTCATCGCGATCGATATCAAGCTGGCGCTGCGCCAGCGGTCCGTCATTTTCTTCAACTATTTATTCCCGCTGATTTTCTTTTTTATTTTTGGCCAGGCGATGCACGCCGAACGTGGCGCAGCCATGACGATTGTGATCGCCATGGTTCTGATCATCGGCATCCTCGGCAACGGACTCTTTGGCGCCGGCATTCGCGCCGTACAGGAACGCGAAGCCAACATCCTGAGGCGCTATAAAGTTACACCGATCACCCCGGCACCTTTGCTGATTGCCTCGGCGGTCACCGGCTGGATTCTCTACATGCCGAATGTGATCCTCATCTTCACCCTGGCGCACTTCATGTACGGCATGCCGTGGCCGCAGTCGATGGGGTCCATCATCATATTCATTTCCATTGCCATCATTGGCTTTCGCGCGATCGGCCTGATCATTGCATCGGTAGTCAACTCCACGCAGGAGAGCCAACTGGTCGTGCAGTTGATCTATCTGCCCATGCTGTTTTTGAGCGGCGCAACCTTTCCGCTCTCTATGTTCCCGCCATGGCTGCTGGTAGTGACGCAGTTTGTGCCGGCAACTTACATGGTCACGGGCATTCAGGGAATGTTGCTGCGCAATGAAGGTCTCTCGGCGAATATTTTGCCTACGCTGGCGTTGGCTCTGACGGCTGCCGTGGGATTATTTATCGGCTATAACCTGTTCCGCTGGGAAAAGGAAGAGAAGATTCGCTCCTCGGCCAAACTGTTGTTGCTGGCTGTTCTGATGCCGTTCCTTTTGCTGGGCGCATGGCAGATGCACTCCCGGACGGGCATCGTCAAAACGAAAATTCTGAACCGGGAACTCGCACGTAGCGATACCTTCCTGATTCGCGGCGCGCGTATTTTCGTAGGCGACGGAAAAGTAATTGAGAACGGATCGGTTTTAGTGCGCGGAGGCAAGATTGCCGAAGTCTATGCGGATGAGGGCCCCGATCCGAAAACTCTCAAAGCGGAAACCGTGGAAGCCGCCGGCAAAACCATTCTTCCCGGCTTGATTGACGTTCATGTTCATCTCGGCGCGCCTGGTGGCTTTTATTCGGACACGAGCAATCTCAACGCCGAGAAGATGATGACGCGTAATCTGACCGCCTATCTTTACAGTGGCGTGACTACCGTGCGAAGCGTGGGCGATGCGCTGAATACTGCGCTCAAGATTCGCTCCATGGTGAATAGCGGCGAAGTTCTAGCCTCCGATCTTTCTACTTGCGGTCCGCTATTTACCGCGCCCGGCGGACACGGAACCGAATACTTCAAAGGCCTGCCGGCTTCGGCACGCACGAATGTGGAGGCTCAATTCATACGCACTCCCGGTTCTGCCGAAGAAGCGCGGCAGCAAGTGGATGCATTGAATAAAGATAAAGTGGATTGCATCAAGGCAATTCTAGAGGCGGGCGCAGGCGGCCGGGTTTTCAATCGCCTGGATACGAATCTTTTTGATGCAGTTGCGCAGGAGGCTCACGCCGATTCTTTGCCATTAGCCGTTCATACCGGCGATGCACGCGATGTAGCAGATGCGGTCTCGGCCCAAGCGAATTCGATTGAGCACGGCTCCTTCCGCGAAAAAATCCCCGACGTCCTCTTCGAGCAAATGGCGAAGCAGGGAATATTCTACGATCCAACTTTGAGCGTGGGAGAAGCCTTCAAAGACTTGGCCGCTGGCAACACAGATTTGCTCAAGCGATCGCTCGTCCAGCAGGTTGGCCCTCCGGAACTTCTGCATGACACTGAAGAAGCCATCCATTCTTCGAAGACCGAAGAGCTGCGCAAATCTCTGTCGACGTACCCGATCGACATGCAGATTGCAATCGATAACTTGAAGCTCGCGTGGGGGCATGGCGTATCTCTCGTGACCGGCAGCGATGCCGGGAATTATCTCGTTATCCACGGCCCCACCGTGCAGCATGAATTGGAGCTTTGGGTAAAAGCAGGCATTCCTCCGGCGGTGGCATTGCAAGCCGCGACTTTGAACGCAGCGCGACTTCTCCGCGCCGACAACCACATCGGTTCCATTCGGCCCGGGAACGATGCCGATCTCCTGGTTATTGACGGAAATCCGCTTGAAGACATCACAGCGACAGAGCGTATTTCGCTGGTCGTTTTTAAAGGCGAACGGGTGGACCGCAGTGAGTTATTTGATCAGCACTAAGCTTCCGCTAATATGCCGTTTTCTGATTCTCGTTAGTGATAATCTTCCTACGCCATGAAAAATTTCACTCGTCGTCAATTTACCCAAACTTTGGCCGGTACCGCCGCAACTGCTCTCGTCAGTACATCCCTCCCACGGATTGCTCTCGCACAAATGGCGAGTCCAACTTTGCTGCGGTTCCCCGACAAATTTCTATGGGGATGCGCAACCGCTTCCTATCAGATCGAAGGTGCGGTGAGTGAGGACGGACGGAAGCCCTCCGTTTGGGACACTTTCTCGCATACTCCGGGTAAAACTTTTCAGGGGCAAACCGGCGATGTGGCCGACGACTCTTACCACCTCTACAAAGAAGATGTGAAGCTGTTGAAGAATCTGGGCGTGAGTGTGTATCGCCTCTCGATTTCGTGGCCGCGCATATTTCCCGACGGCACGGGTCAGCCCAATGAGAAAGGCCTCGACTATTATCAGCGTGTGGTCGATGAGCTGCTCAAGAACAATATTTCTCCTTACATCACACTCTTTCACTGGGACCTGCCACAGGCTTTGCCCGGAGGCTGGCAGTCCCGCGATACCTCAAAAGCCTTCGGTGAATATGCGGGTTATATCGCTAAACACCTCTCCGACCGCGTGGGCCACTTTTTCACCACCAATGAGTTCCTGTGCTTCACCGATCTAGGTTACAAAGAAGGCCGCTTTGCGCCTGGCATGAAGTTGCCGGATGCGCAGGTGAATCAGATTCGCCACCATGCGGTGTTGGGCCACGGCATGGCCGTGCAGGCAATTCGAGCCAACGCAAAGAGCGGGACCCAAGTTGGTCTCGCGGAAAACGCCACGGTGTATGTGCCCGTGATTGAAGAGCGCGAGCACATTGAGGCGGCACATCGCGCCACGCGGGAGGGAAACGCCCAGTTCCTTACGGCGGTTTTGGAAGGCAAGTACACCGACGGCTATCTTGAACGCGAAGGTGCGAAGGCGCCTAAGGTCGAACCCGGCGATATGAAAATCGTCGGCAGCCCGCTCGATTTTGTCGGGTTGAATGTGTACACGCCGGAATATGTGCGCGCAGCCGACTCACCCGCCGGATACATCGTGGAAAAACGCCAGACCTCCTACCCGCACATGGCTTCGGATTGGCTGTATATTGGCCCGGAGGTAATTTATTGGGCGGTGCGCAATGTCAGCGACATCTGGAAGCCGAAGGAGCTTTACATCACGGAGAATGGCTGCTCCGCGGACGATGTGTTGACTGCTGACGGACGCATCGAGGATACCGACCGCGTCATGTATCTCCGCAATCATTTGACTCATCTGCATCGCGCGGCGGCCGAGGGATATCCGATCAAGGGATATTTCTTGTGGAGTTTGCTCGACAATTTCGAATGGGCCGATGGTTACAGCAAGCGTTTTGGCCTGCATTACGTGGACTACAAAACCCAAGTACGCACACCGAAGCTTAGCGCAGAGTGGTATCGCGAGGTAATTTCGCGGAATGCTGTGGAGTAATGGGTTGTTGCGTACCCTCTAAGGTTGATCGGTGCCGCGGTTTCGCGCGCTCGGCGTCAGCTTGCGGATCAAAAATTCCTGAAGCAGATTGGAAACGGCGTTGGAAGCGATGCCGATAGCAGCGTTCACGAAGGTTAACTCTGCGCCGTTGCGATCCTGGGCGGGATAGTAAATGTTTGAAATGCCGCCCGCCGCCAGATTCCCCAGAACATTGGAATAGTTGGGCTGCCAGCGCCGGTTGTCACCTTTGCAAATTACGGCGTTGGCGATGGCATAGAGTGCTCGCGCCTGAATGCCGCCAGTCCCTTTATAAAAATAGCGTGGGTCTTGTTTGAGAAGCGAAGGAAGAATGGCGCCGCCGATGAATGTGCCTGAAACCGTGTCGGCATAGTTGGCGCCAAAGCGTTTGGCATAACCTTCCGTGCCCTGGCCGTATCCGATAAAGTGGCCCTGCCACTGCTCGATTCCCGCGGACCCTGCGACCACGACGAAAGTAAACGGATCGATCACTGAGCGGGCGGCAAGCTTGAACTTTTGCTTTGAAGTCAGAGGCTCAGCATTGGGATTGTAGGTGACGTAAAAATTTGGGATCGCGCCAAGCACGCGCTGTTTTTCTTCCACTTTGATTTGCTCTTCCGCGACCTCCACACGCGTAAGGGCAACCTGTACCTCCGTTACTGTGGAAGCGACTGCTAGCATAATCGGGTTGAGAGTATCGACTTCGCCGGGATCAAGAGTTCCGGAAGAAGTTTGCGTGGAGAACCCCGGCGAGGCAATGGTGAGCTGGAATGGTCCGGAGGGAACATTGGTAAATGAAAACTGGCCATCGGTATCGGATTGAGTTTGCTGCTGCGATTGATCTCCGCGAATGAGCGTTATACGGGCTCCGGAAACAAGGGCTCCGCTCGGGTCGAGAACTGTCCCATGAATGCTTCCTAAGGTTGGTTGAACTGGCGGCTGCCCGATGGCGGAAGCATTTGGGGCTTGCCTTGGGCCAGGCACAGAAGTTGGTTGCGAAGTTTGCGCAAAGCCGAAACAAACCCAGACCAAGGACACAGAGGCACAGGCGAAAGCTCTTAATTTGGCTGGCTGGGGCATGAATAAGTTCACTCTAACCTGTTCTGTCCTGTGCATCCAAATGACCAAAGGTAATCACTGTTTTTTGTGCGTGGTGAAACAATGCTTATTTAAAGAACACATTCTCGGGGTAAGAGGCACACTGCAACTTGGATGCTCGCGGTTCCATTTTTGCCAGCCGCGCGGCGCCGAAAAAAAATGTGATGATTACTTTTTGGGAGCGGAGTGAAAAGGATCGTTTTGTAAAGTTTCGTGAACATCCTCGGGACTAGGAATATCCAGATTGACGACGATGGGCTGCTGTCCGCTGCGCACGATGACCGCTTCCACAGGCTGATCTTTGTCCGCGTTCAACTCCTGATGCGGAACGTAGGGCGGAACATAAACAAAGTCACCCGGGCCGGCTTCATCCACGAACTCCAAATGATTCCCCCAACGAAAGCGGGCTCGTCCGCGTATAACGTAAATCACAGTTTCCAACTCGCCATGGTGATGAGGACCGGTTTTAGCATTAGGATGAACAACTACTGTTCCGGCCCATAGTTTTTGCGCTCCCACGCTGGCATGTGAAATGGCTTCGGCACGCGTCATTCCCGGCGTTTGCGGTGTATTGCTGTTGAGTTCGCCGCTGCGGATGATGCGCAAGCCCTGAGTTTTCCAATCGGGCTCGTCTGCCGGCATTTGGGGGGAGTGTGAATCGGTCATGGCCTCACCATACGTCGCAACGTTTGCCTTCGGGTCGCACCATTGCGGCATCAGTCTTACAACTCCATGCCTTTTGGAACTCTGGAAGGTTCGAAAGCGGCCCGATCACGCGGAACTTGGCGATGGGATGCGGATCGGTCTGGATCATTAGGCGCTGCGCTTCCGGGCGGATTTCATCGCCGCGGAATTGCCCCCACGCGATGAAGAATTGTTGCTCCGAAGTGTAGCCGTCGATATCGGCGGGACGCGGTTTGCCTTCCAGCGATTTCTCATACGCCAGAAATGCGATCTTTGCCCCACCCAAATCGCCAATACTTTCTCCAAGCACCAGCTTGCCATTGTGATGTACACCGGGCTCAATGAAATAATTGTCGAACTGATTAGCTACGCAGGCCGCACGGCTCTGGAATTGCTTGAGATCGGCATCGGTCCACCAATTACGCAAGCGTCCAAGAAAATCGAACTGCGCGCCCTGGTCGTCAAAGCCATGCGAAATTTCGTGGCCAATGACCACACCGATCGCGCCGTAGTTCACAGCATCGACCGCTTTCATATTGAAAGCTGGGGGCTGCAAAATTCCGGCGGGAAATACGATTTCATTGAGCAGCGGATTGTAATAAGCATCGGAGGTAGGTGGAGTCATGCCCCAGCGGCCGCGGTCGACCAGCTTGCCAATTTGCGCGCGGTCGTCTTGTTCCGCAAATTTTCTTCCAGCGATCACATCCTCGAAGAACGCGTCGCGGCGAATTTCTACGTGGCTGTAGTCCTTCCATTTATCGGGATAGCCAATCTTGGGATTGAATGTAGCGATTTTCGCCATGGCTTTTTCTTTGGTGTCATCATCCATCCACGGCCGGCTGAGAATATCGTCGCGCATCGCCGCCAGAAGGTTGCGCACCATCTCCTGCATGCGGGCTTTTGCTTCGGGTGGGAAATATTTTTCCACATACTTTTTCCCTAACGCTTCACCGAGATATTGATCGGTCGACTCTACACAGCGCTTCCAGCGAGGCTTCATCTCAGTTGTGCCGCTGAGATATTTGCCGTTAAAGGCAAAATTTTCCTCGACGAACGGCGTCGACAGGGAACCGGCGTTCGAGTTCAGTAGATGCCATTTGAAATACACCTTCCAGTCGGCGAGCGAATCTTCCTGCACCATGTGATCGAGAGTCTGCATGAACTTTGGCTGATCCACATTTAGATCGACATCCTGGGGGATTTGTTTGTGCTTGAAATATTCCACCCAGTCGATATGCGGAGTCATGGCCTGTAACTGCGCAAAAGTTGTATTGTGATCGGTGGCCGCGGGGTCGCGCAGGGCCACGTTGTCGAGCGATGCTTCGGCCAGCTTGGTTTCCATGCGCATGATGGTTTGCGCCGCGGCCGATGAAGTTTTCTCCTCCCATCCGGCGAGTTTGAACATAGCGATCACGTGTGCGACATATTTTTCACGCGCCTCTTTGAAGCGCGGTTCGGGTTTCAGATAATAGTCGCGATCGGGAAGTCCAAGGCCGCTGGCGCCGATATCGGCCAACACCCACGATGGTTTGTGCGGATCCTGCTGGCTGCCAAAGGCAAAAGGATCGGTCACTAGAATGTCGTGCATGTCTGACATAATGCGCTGCAATTCAGCGGTATCTTTCGCGGCATCGATGCGGGCGAACCATGGTTTCAACGGCTCAAAGCCGCGGGCATTTACGCGCGCTTCATCCATGCAGGCGCCGTAATAGTCGCCGATAATCCGTTCGTTGCTGCCCGGGGAAGCGTTGGTATCGGCAGTTGCCGTCTCCAGAATTTCTTTCAGCTTGTCTTTCGCTGTCTCGCCAGCCTGCCAGCGTCGGCTCCAGCGCGTCATGGACGCGGGAATCGGATTGTTCGCCCGCCATGTGCCGTTGGCGAATTCATAGAAGTCGGTGCACGGTTCGGCTTTGCGGTCGAGGTCAGTGAGGTCGATGCCATGAAGATTTTGCGAAAAGAGCTGATGGGGGAAAAGAAGCGAACAGAACATCGCGAACAATGGGAGGGTTAATTTGTGCATGGGCCTCTTCGGAAAAATTCTGGAGCAGCAAGTTGTATGCGGCTGCCATTGTAGACGAAAAAACAGGTGATTAGGGAAGCGCTCCCTCAGAGATTATCCCAGCAAGAGATGTACTGGCTGAGAAGTCACCAGATGTACCTTGCTATTAACAAGTGTCCGGCCTTGTTATGTCACAATCAAAGAGTGACTCAACCCACTCTTTTACCGGAGCCGCAACTCCGTAGGCGGCCTACCACTCCCATCCGCCTCATCGCCACCGATATTGATGGAACATTGCTTAATCCTCAGTTTCAAATCTCTCCGGACGATCTTACTGCGTTGCGCCGCGCACATGCCGCTGGCGTTGAGATTGTGCTGGTCACCGGGCGGCGGCATACCTTTGCTCTTCCCATCGCGCAGCAACTCGGCTTCGATCTTTGGCTCATCAGCTCAAATGGCGCCATTACGCGCTCGCTAAACGGAGAAACTTTTCATCGCGATTTGATGCCGCGCGAAACCTGCGGCGATATTTGCACCGCAATGCGAGAGTTTCGCGGCCACACTGTTCTTACCTTTGATAAAGAAACCAAGGGAGCGATCGTCATCGAGCACCTTGACGACCTCAACGTCAGCATTCGCCGCTGGCTCGAAAAGAACATGGCATATATCGATTTCGTCGTTCCCATCGAATCTTCGCTGGTCACCGACCCAGTTCAAACCATGTTCTGCGGCTCCATGAGCCGCATGGCTGAGGCGCTACAAGCGCTTGAGGCCGCCGCGCTGGACAACCGTGTGACAATTCTTCGCACCGAATATCCCGACCGCGATCTTTCCATGATCGACGTGTTAAACGCCGGCTGTTCCAAGGGGCACGCCCTGGAACGCTGGGCTGCGCATCGGGGTTACCACCGGAATGAGGTCATGGCCATCGGTGATAATCATAATGATGTGGAAATGCTTGAGTTTGCCGGGCATCCGGTTATTATGGGAAATGCCTGCCAGGAGTTGCGCGCACGCGGTTGGAGCGTAACGCGAGATAATGGAGAATGCGGCGTAGCTGCCGCCGTAGCCGAATTCATCGGTGGTAACGCAGCTGATTAGTGGATGATGAAATTCATATTCCAAACCGGCGTTTTGATGGCGGCATTAGCGCTAATTTCCACTTCTTGCCCTGCCTCAGATAACGCCGTTCTGCGTAATGGATTTTCTATTCTCCACCAGCGCCGTCAAATCATCGGTGATGTTACCCGTCTCTACATCGAGGGAGATCAATCCAGCTTTGTCGACATTCCTACGGCGGATATCGACCACTTCGAGTCGGTTCCTGATCTACCAAGGCCGCCGGCAACGGTTTCCAGTCCTCAGCAAACTGCTTCGGCCGTTCCTAATCATTCTTTCAATCTCAACGAAACCGTGAAAGCCGCCAGCGGAGCATATCAGCTCGATCCCGATCTCGTTACCAGTGTTATTCGGGCTGAAAGCGGATTCAATGTCCGTGCCGTCTCTCCGAAAGGTGCGCAGGGACTGATGCAGCTTATGCCGCAGACGGCGACGCAGCTCGGGGTGCAAAATGCCCTCGATCCGCAGGCTAATGTGGAGGCCGGAACGCGCTATCTGCGCGAATTGCTGGAGCGCTACAACTTCGACCTCATCAAGGCTTTAGCGGCTTATAATGCGGGTCCGCAACGGGTTGAGCAGTACAACGGCGTGCCTCCCTATTATGAAACGAAGGCTTATGTGGCACGGATTGTGCGCGACTTCAACCGGAAGAAAATAGAGGCCAAGGCAGGTACAACTGCAAAGTCCGGAGCAAAGAATCCTGCGGCAAAGGTTCCAAATACAATATCTAATCAGTCCGCTGCCAGCCAATCACCCGTGCGTAATTAGAGTCTTTTAATCCCAAATCGCACTAATTTACATAACAATTACGTTTTCCTGAGATATTATTCCTCACTAAGAAATAGCCTGTCGCAGAGCGAGGGTCTGCCCCTGGACGGGCGTTCAATATCAGGGGGAAATTCCAAGATGAAAACGATGGCTCCGCTTAAGCCATGTTTATTGTTCGCAGTTGTAGCCTGTTGTATTTTCGCAGTGGGTTGCGGAGGATCTAGCTTTAACGATCCGCCAGGGGTCGGTACGACCATAGTGGCTTCCACACAAAATCCACTGGTGGCTCAGTACAGCGTAACAACTGCTTTGGGATGCCCGGGACAGATCGCAGTGGAATTTGGCCCTGATACTTCCTACGGCCGAACTACGGCGTGGTATCCCGTCGCGCAGACCCGGCAAAGCACCACCATTCTTGTGGCAGGAATGAAGGCTTCAACCACTTATCACATGCGGACTCAGGCGCAGTGCTCGAACGGCACTACTAGCTTTACCGGCGCGGATACAACATTCAAGACTGGCCCATTGCCATCGATAGCTTTTCCGACGCTGGCCGTATCGCGTCCAAACCCGTCGACCACGTCGCCGGAGAATTCGGGGATCGAAGAGATCGACGTTACCGCGGAAGGCACTCCCGCTGTATTTACCGATCGCGATGCCAATCCGATTTGGTATTACGACCTGGGCTCGACGAATTATCCATTCACCTTCAAACTTCTGCCGAACGGCCACATGATTTTAAGTGTGACTTCCGATACGGTTTTCGATTCATTCCTCAAGGAAGTGGATCTCTCGGGAAATGTCATCCGCGAAATGGACATTTCTGCTCTAGCCCAGAAAATGCAATCCGCTGGATTTGATTTCGTTCCAATCGCCCTTCACCACGATCTGCTTCCCCTTCCCAACGGCCATTTGATCGTGCTCACTAACTTCCTCAGGAATTTCACCGACCTACCCGGATTGCCGGGTAACTCGCAAGCGCTCGGGGACGGCGTGATCGATCTTGACCAGAACTGGAATCCGGTTTGGGCCTGGAACAGCTTTGACTATCTCGATGTAAACCGCCACCCCAGCCCCTTGCCGGATTGGACTCACGGCAACGCGTTGGTCTACTCCGCCGAAGATGGCAACCTGCTCCTTTCCCTGCGCGCCCAATCGTGGATTCTCAAACTTGATTACAATAACGGCCAGGGCGCGGGAGATATTATTTGGAAGCTGGGTTATGAAGGGAATTTTTCCCTGGCCGACGCCGATGTTCCGACCGATGATCCGAGCGTCTGGTTTTCTTTCCAGCACTACCCTACCATCCTCAGCCAGGCCGGGACCGAAACAACGCTGGCTGTTTGGGATAATGGCGACAATCGCGTATTAGATACAAACGGCACCATCTGCGGCGCGCCGCCTCTCACCGCGTGCTACTCGCGGGCTACCATATTTCAAATCGACGAGAGCACCATGTCCGCTAATTTAGTTTGGGACAATTTGCCCGGAGACTATGGGCTATGGGGAGGCAATATCAACCAGCTAGGT
This sequence comes from Candidatus Aquilonibacter sp., assembly GCA_035486715.1. Taxonomy (GTDB): domain Bacteria; phylum Acidobacteriota; class Terriglobia; order Terriglobales; family Acidobacteriaceae; genus Sulfotelmatobacter. Next base: position 47,872 of record DATHMV010000041.1, on the reverse strand, counting down.
AATGGAAATGTCGAGTTCGATATTAACGCTCCTGCTGTTCCACTCGTTCCGAACGGTGGCTCGGAGGTCCAGGAGGTCACGCAAGCTTCGCCTTCACAAATCGTCTGGAAAATGGATGTTTTGAACGCCAATGCATATCGGGCCTACCGTGTGCCCAGTCTCTATCCGGGCGTAAGCTGGACCTACTAAAAACGCGGAGGTTTACTCCCATTCGATGGTGCCCGGAGGTTTTGAGGTGATGTCGTAGACTACGCGATTCACGCCTTTTACTTCGTTTACGATCCGCGTGGAAATATTCTTTAATACTTCATGGGACAGCGGAACCCAATCCGCCGTCATGCCATCCTCCGAACTCACGGCGCGGACCGCGCAAGTGTAAGCATAGGTTCGCATATCGCCCATGACGCCGACCGACATTACCGGCAACAGCACGGCGAAGGCTTGCCAGATTTTGGTGTAGAGTCCGGCGTTCTTGATTTCGGTAACAACAATATCGTCGCACTCGCGCAGTAGCGCCAACCGCTCAGCCGTTACTTCACCCAACACGCGCACGGCTAACCCGGGGCCGGGAAATGGCTGGCGCTGTAATATCTCTTCCGGCATCCCGAGGTCGCGGCCGATTTTGCGGACTTCGTCTTTGAACAAATCCTTCAGCGGCTCGATTAATTTCAACTTCATCTTTGCTGGTAGCCCGCCGACGTTGTGATGCGACTTGATCACCTGCGACGGGCCGCGCACCGAGCGCGATTCGATCACGTCAGGATAAAGAGTTCCCTGTACCAGCCACTTCACCTTGCCTTTTTCTTTCTCGATGCGCCGCGCTTCTTTTTCGAATACTTTGATGAATTCATTGCCGATGATTTTGCGTTTCTTTTCCGGGTCAGTTACACCCTTCAACTTTCCCAGGAAGCGGCCAGTTGCATCGACGGCATCGAGATGCAGGCCCAGTTTGTCGCGCATGGTTTTCTGTACTTTTTCGAATTCATTCTTGCGCAACACGCCGTTGTTCACGAAGACACAGGTCAGGCGCGATTTGCCTTTTGCATCGCGCAGGGCGCGGTCGACGAGGAGAGCGGCTACCGAGGAATCGACTCCGCCAGAAAGCGCGCATATGGCGCGGCCGCTCCCCACCTGCTGTTTTACTTGGGCAATAGTGGAATCGATGAAGTGTTGCGCAGTCCAGGTTGGCTTTGCGCCGCAGATGGCGAAGATAAAATTGCGCAGGATATCGGTGCCATTGCGCGTATGGTGGACTTCTGGATGGAACTGCACGGCAAACCACTTCTTCGCAACATTTTGTATTGCGGCCACGGCGTGAGAGGTCCTCGCCGTAAGTTCGAATCCTTCGGGTAGTTCGAGTGCTTCGTCGCCGTGCGACATCCAAACCGGCTGGCGTTTTGCTAGACCTTTAAACAGGGCCGACTCGGCGATAATGTCGATTTCCGCGTGTCCGTACTCGCGTTTTTTTGCCGGACGCACTTTTCCGCCTAGCGTATGCACCATGAATTGCAATCCATAGCAGATGCCAAGCACCGGCGCGTCCAGTTCGAATAAGCGTATATCGGCGGGCGGAGCATCTTTGTCGTATACCGACCAGGGTGCGCCGGAAAGCACGATTCCCACCGGCGCATAGCTTTGGATTTCTTTAAGCGTGGCCGTGCACGGCAGTACCACGGAAAAAACATTTTGTTCGCGGATACGGCGTGCGATGAGCTGCGTATACTGCGCGCCAAAATCGAGGATAACGATGGAGTGAGTAGCGCTGGATTGGGGTTCCACGGAAAAGTGTCTCAAATCGGATGCGCCGTGTAAAGCGCGGTAAGTTAGAAGCGTACCAGGCTAAGTTTCAAGCGCCAAATTCGGCAGGTCACTGAGGATTGGCTCGTCACGGTCAATCGAGGTAACTACTGTAGTTTCGTTTGGCGGAATTGCGGGCGGAAGCGGCGATGCTGCCAAGGCCGCATCGGGCATTTCGGCTATGCAGATGTAGCCGGCCAAACGTGCCACGTAGAGCCAGTCGGCCACGGCGAAATAAAGCAACATGATGGCAATGATGCCCGCAAACACCAACCGTACGGGCACAAATTGAATGAACGCAAACAGGAATGATGCCGCAGTGGTAGCAATGCTGAAAGCAACCAGGTGCGCAAGGCCAGTCCAAGTGCCGACGGCAAGCACAGACCCGATATGCTCGCGGAAAAAACTGACGGCCTGTGACAAAGCACCCAGCGTATCTTCAACATCGCGAATCGCGAAAATACAGGCCAATGACAGCCACCAATTCAACCACGAGGCCAGCATACTGACGATTCCGCCCAGCAGCAAAAACAGAATGATGGCCAGCCCGAACCTCGGATGCACCTTGCTGGAGACGAAGCTGGCGAGGATTGCCGAGCCGGTGAGAGCGAGCAGCATTGCCAAAAGCCCTGCGGCACGCAGGAAATTCAGGCCGATCAACGCGCGGATTGGGCGCGGCTTTTGAGGGGCATCAGCCTTGCCATCCGCATGGCCGGAGAAGTTTGTGATTTCCGGGTCAATGACGCGCGCGCGGAAATAATCGAGCAGAGCGCCCACCGTGGTCAACCGGCCGAGCGAAGCTGCGATGATCCACAGCACGGACAACGCGAGGGTTCCACCTAACGCGGCCAGTACGGCGCGGTTCAGGCTGCCTTTAAGAATATGCTCGATGGCGCGGCCTACCAGCGCGGGTTGCCGGGTGCTTAACAGCAGCGCGTCAGAGCTGCTCACCGGCAGGGTATCGAGATATTCAATCCAATAAAACAGAAACGCTGCCACCGCGGTTGCGCCCACAACCCATCGCCACGCGATTTCCGCAAAAGTTACCGATGGCCGGCGGAACGCGACGCGAAACCCTTCGAGAGTGGGCGATGGAGCTGACATCTTCGAATTTCCTAACTAATCAGCATATCGCAAACCGTGAAAGGAGCTGAGTCGGTTGCCTTTGCAAGCGACTTTACTGGATGACAAAATTCACGAGCTTGCCGGGAACGTATATCTTTTTCACGATCTTTTTGCCCACAAGGGCAGCCTGTACTTTTTCGTCAGCGAGCGCGCGTTCAAGGACGAACGACTCCGTCGCATCGGCGGGCACGGTGACGCGGCCGCGCAATTTGCCATTGATCTGCACGGGGATTTCGAGTTCCTCTTCTTTCGCGAGCGCGGCATCGTACTTCGGCCACGCCGCTTTGAGCAAACTCCCCTTTTCGCCAAGCATCTCCCAGAGTTCGTGCGCGAGATAAGGCGCGAAAGGAGCTAGCAATAAGACCAGGTCGCGCTGCACTTCGGCGAGAAATTCGGCTGGAAGAGTGCCTTGCGCAATTGCATCCTCCGACGCGTATAGCGCATTCACCAGTTCCATAATGGCGGAGATGCAGGTGTTGAAGTGCCAGCGCCCCTGGAAGTCATCGCTAACGCGTTTGATGGTCTGGTGAAGCTTGCGCTGTATGGACCGCGCGGCCGGGCTTAACGCGGCTGGACGGCCGAGGGCGGCCGTCCCCACACGTGCCGTTGCGGCGTTGCGCACCACGAACCGATACACACGTCCAAGGAATCTCTGAATGCCCTCGATTCCCGAATCCTGCCAGTCAAGATCACGATCCGGCGGTGCCGCAAACAAACTATACAAACGCGCGGCATCAGCCCCATAGCGCGCCACCATTTCGTCGGGGCTGACCACGTTACCCAAACTCTTCGACATCTTCGCCCCGTCTTTGATCACCATGCCTTGCGTGAAAAGGCGCTCGATGGGCTCATCGTTGGTGACGAGGCCGAGGTCGCGCATGAATTTCGTCCAGAAGCGCGAATAGATCAAATGCAAAATGGCGTGCTCAACGCCACCTATATATTGGTCGATGCCGCTTTCGCCGAACCAATACTGTGCCGGTTTCGAATCGAAGGGGGCGTGGTCATTGCAGGCATCGGTATAGCGGTAAAAATACCAGGACGAATCCACGAACGTATCCATGGTGTCGGTCTCGCGCCGTGCTGCGCCGCCGCATTTAGGGCAGGTTGTATTGACGAACTCGGGCACTCTGCCAAGCGGCGAACCGTTGGCTAGCGTGATGTCCACGTTCTCCGGCAAAAGAACCGGCAAATCTTTTTCCGGCACGGGAACAATGCCATCCTTCTCGCAATAAAGCATGGGGATCGGCGTTCCCCAATAGCGCTGGCGGGAAATCCCCCAATCCTTTAAACGATAGGTAATAGTTGCTTTGCCAAAACTATTGCTCTCCGCGAAGGCGGACATCTTCTTAATCGCGTCAGCACATTCCATACCGCTGAACGCGCCGGAGTTGATCAACATCCCCTCATGCGCAACAAAGGGAAGCACCGGCTCAGTCATGGTTTCTTCCGGATCATTCGAAATAGGAAGAACCACAAGCCGGATTTCGAGCTTATATTTTTTGGCAAACTCATGGTCGCGCTCATCATGTGCCGGCACGCTCATAATGGCGCCGGTGCCATAATCCATGAGGATGTAGTTGGCAACCCAGATAGGAATCTTTTCGTTGTTGAACGGGTTGATGGCATAGCGCCCTGTCGGGACGCCATGCTTTTCGATCTCTCCAATATCCCCGGCCTCTTTGGCTTTACGCTGCTCGGCGATGAGTTGATCGACCTTGACGCGCAAATCGGGATTGCCCGCGGCAAGATCGGCCACAATGGGATGCTGCGGCGCAAGTTGGAGCGAAGTCGCGCCGTAAATGGTGTCGACGCGCGTGGTAAAGACCGTGATCGTTGCGCCTGCCGGACCGAATCCCGCATGCGGTTGCGAATAGTCCAACTTGAAATCGACCAGCGTGCCTTCGCTACGGCCGATCCAGTTGCGTTGCATGGTACGGACTTTTTCCGGCCAGCCGTCGAGCTTTTCAAGATCGCGCAACAATTCATCGGCGTATTTCGTAATGCGCAAAAACCACTGCTCGAGTTCGCGCTGTTCCACGAGCGTATCTTCATGCCGCCAGCATCGGCCATTGACCACCTGTTCGTTGGCCAACACCGTGCAACACTTCGGGCACCAGTTCACCAAACTTTTTTTGCGATACGCCAATCCTTTCTCATAAAACTTGAGGAAGAACCATTGATTCCAGCGGTAGTACTCAGGCAAGCATGTGGTAACTTCACGCGACCAGTCATAGGCGAAGCCGAGGCGATTCATCTGCGCCTTCATCTTCGCGATATTGCCGAGTGTCCACTGGCGCGGCGGCGTATTGTTTTGGATGGCTGCGTTTTCTGCGGGCAAGCCAAACGAATCCCAGCCCATGGGATGAAGCACGTTGTAGCCGTTCATCCACATATAGCGGGCAAGCGCATCGCCGATGGAGTAGTTCCGCACATGCCCCATGTGCAACGCGCCCGAGGGATACGGCAGCATTTCGAGCACGTAGTACTTCTTCTTAGTGGAATCGGCCGGATCGGCGGCGTAAAGTTGCGGCTCGTTCTGCCAGCGTTCAGCCCATTTGGTTTCCACCGGCTGAGGATGGTAGCGGTCGTCGTGTTCGGGATCGCGTTGTGTCATGGTTGCGGCTTTCGAGTTAGATTCTTCTGGCATATATACGGAAATCTGACTGGTTGTTAAAAGCTTTGATTTTACAGGAGTAGTAGGGAATTCTCGATTTGCCGGCTTAGAGAGCCAGCGCGAGACGCAGTCGCAGCGACTGCAGCGTGAGGTTGGGCTCACGCAGTCGTAATTCGACGATGTGAGATGCGAACATGGACAACTCAATATAGCACACTAGTCAAGGTCCAGGCGCTCTCGAGTTGCTCCAACGTAATCGTAGATTCACGTCGTTTGAGGGTTGCTATACCTCTCTCGTAGTCTTCACGGTCTTCAAGATTGCCTCGCACGCGAGGTATCTCTTGTTGCGCCCGGTTTCTATTGCAAGATGATCCAGCTTCGCTTCGAGTTCGGTTTCGAGATAGATGTCAAGCATCATCAAAAGTTCTAACAAGAATGCGGTGTTCAATGCTTCGAAGCGGCATTCCTCGCTAATCGATCAGAAGTCGACTGCAGCCGGCCGTAGTCGCGAATATAAACCCGCAGGCCAAACTCCGGCGTAGCCTTAATGTATCCGGCAACAATCTGCTCTTTATAGTGCTCCATATAAAAATCAAGCGGATCGCGCACATCCATGTCGGTAAGGATCAAGTCCGTATCGTTCATCATCAGCCTGTCAAAGCGCATATTGCCCTCCCGGTATGCCATAAAATTCCCCGGCACCTTGGCGGCAAAGTTCGTGGCTTGCTGCGAGCCGTAGACTTGTACAATTTCGCTGCCTTGCAGGCGAACCGCCGTTACTTTGCCCTGAATGCGCGGCGGAGGAAAGACCTGTTCCGGATCGAGAACAACATCATCTTTCTCCATCGCCACACCCTGCACTTTTTTTGTATTAATCAGCTGAGCCAGATCGATCCCGAGTAAATCCATGATCCCCTTTACCGGCAAATGCGCGGCTTTCACATGCTCGGTGTGAAGCCGGATTCGCCCGTCTGCGTCAACCGACAATGTGCCTGTCGCCTCAAACGAAACATCGCCTTTCTGGTGAAGTTTGCCTTTGATGTCCAGCTGATTATTTTTGTTTTGTATCGTTATGCTTTTAATCGGCGCATTGGCGGCAGAAAAAACATTTTCATTCAGCACCCGGGCCAGCGAATCGCAACTAATCGCGATCTCCGCCGATGTCATATGCATCACAAAAGAGTTGTAATCGTCGAAGATGACGACCGATCCGGTTTTGGTCGGAGTGAGATATCCCTGCAGTTGAACAACATGGACGGCAATCGGCGCAGTGTAGTGATAAGTGACGTTTTTCATCACCACCTGAATCGGGCGGTTTTCCTGAGCTTCAGCGGACTTTGCCTCTTGGGCCAACGCACCCGGCGCAACCAAAAGCAGGGATAAAGACAACAAACGGATAAGGCTATTCAATTTCATGGGCATTGGATGCCTCACTTCCGGGAAGAGTACTCCTATGCAACAAGTTTCTTCAGGGCTTCAACATTTCGACGGTCATCGCCCGGCTTTTCGATAGGAGTTTCAGCAATAAACGCAGCGTGCGCCAGCCGAAGATCATTCAGCAGAATGCGAAACGCTTCCAGGCCAATAGCCCCTTTCCCGATTTGCTGATGACGATCGAGTTTCGATCCGCGTGCGGCCTTGGCGTCGTTGCAGTGCACAACTTTCACATTATTCAAGCCCACGGTCGAGTCAAGTTGCCGCAGCGTTTCATAAATGCCGTCCGTACTGACAATGTCGTATCCCGCGACGTGTGTGTGGCAGGTATCGATGCAGGCGGCCACCGGCACCGCGCCCTGTAGTCGCTCGATCACCTCGGCAACCTGCTCGAAGCTGCCGCCCAGAGAGAATTCCGATCCGGCAGTGTTTTCGATCAGAATGGTTAACCCTCCCCGCACAAGATCGAGATCCTGCGTGGCGGCCGCGATGGCAGCGGCGGTTTGCACAAGACCGGCTTCGCGATCGGAGCCGCGAAACGAACCCGGATGCAAAACCAGATAATCGGCGCAAGCTGCCAGTGCGCGCTCCACCTCTCCGCGAAATGCCTCAATGGAATTCTTAAGGAATTTTTCCGTAGTGCTGGCAAGATTCACCAGATAGTTTGTGTGGATCACGAGCGGCTTGAGATCGTACCGGGCACGAAGCCGCGACATCTCCTCGCAATGCAATGCGCTCAGCTCATAAGGAGCCCACTGCCGCGGGCTGGAAGAAAAAATCTGCAGAGTATTGCATCCCAGGCGGTAAGCACGCTCCGCAGCGTTATGAATTCCTCCGGCAGTTGAGGTATGGATGCCGATGCGGCGGGAAGTCATGCGCGGTCGTTGTTCCGGTGCCCGGCGGCTGAGGATATCTTGTTCACGCGCCATTGAGCGAGGCATAAGAAAGTATAGAGGGCTGCGGCGCGGATTCTGAAATCCTGGGTTGCGAGGATATATGCGGAACGTGTCGCGTTTGCGGTGCAGGAGCGGCGAAGGTAGACTTTATAGCTGGAAGTCTTGTCGCGTTTTATTCGACTGGACGGGCGGGGCACCCGTCCCCACACGATTTACACAGTTAGAGGGAACTTATGCTTGTTGTCATGAAGGCACACGCTACGGAAGATCAGGTGCGTGGGGTCTGCGAAAAAATTGAGAAGCTGGGATATCGCGCGCACTCCATGCCGGGAGCGCAGCGCACCGCCATCGGCATCACTGGAAACAAGGGCGAAGTGGAGCAGGGCACGCTGGAAGAAATGCCCGGCGTGCAGGAAGTCATCAAGGTCTCCAAGCCCTACAAGTTGGTCAGCCGCGATATCAAGGAAGACAACACGGTGATTCGTTTTCCCGGAACGACTGCGACGATCGGTGGGCCGGGGTTAGCGATTGTGGCAGGACCGTGCGCCATCGAGAGCCGCGAACAGGCCTTTGCCGTGGCCGAGCGGGTGCATCGCGCGGGCGCACAATTTTTTCGCGGAGGAGCCTATAAGCCGCGAACTTCTCCGTATTCGTTTCAAGGACTGGGCGAAGAAGGCTTGCAAATTATGTCTGAGATCCGCCATCAGTACGGGATGAAAATCATCACCGAGGCCATCGACAACGAATCGCTCGACCTAGTGGAAGAGTATGCCGACATGATTCAAATCGGCGCGCGCAACATGCAGAATTTTTCTCTGCTCAAGCGCGCCGGACGGGCGAAGAAGCCAGTATTGCTGAAGCGCGGCATGTCAGCGACGCTAGAAGAATTCCTAATGGCCGCGGAATACATTCTGAGTGAAGGCAACTATAACGTGGCCCTCTGCGAGCGCGGAGTGCGAACCTTTGCCGACCATACGCGCAACACGCTTGATCTTAGCCTGATCCCGGCGGTGCAGCGATTGAGCCATCTGCCGATATTCGTCGATCCCAGCCATGGTACAGGTAAACGCAACAAAGTGACTCCGCTATCGCGCGCCGCTGTGGCTGTAGGAGCTGATGGATTGATGGTGGAAGTCCACAACAAACCCGACGAAGCCATGTCGGATGGTCCCCAGTCGCTGTTTCCCGATCAGTTCGACGAATTGATGAGGCAGGTGCGCCAGATTGCGGCAGTCGTGGGCAGGACTGTGCCGGAGATTGGGATAAGGGAGACAGTAAGCGCGAGCAAATAGTTATACGGCGTAGCGTGGTATATTGCGCTCATTCATGGGACCGCTTTTTTTCTTTTTCATTTCCTGGTGGAAACTCGTTCTAATGGCCGTGGCGATTGTGCACTTCATTCGCCGCCGTCCCGATACCTACTGGCTCTTTGTCATCCTATTTCTGGGATGGATCGGAGCCCTCGTATACATCGCCGTCGAAGTTATCCCCGATGCCGGATTGCTTCGCGGCTCCTTTCAGGCATTTCCACGACGACGGAGAATCCACGAACTCGAACGGGAGATTCTGGATAATCCTTCGGCAGGGAACTACGAAGAGTTGGGATTGCTCTATTTGGACGATGGCGATTTTGCCCGGGCTCGCGGATGTTATGACCGCTCGATTTCGCAGCGCTCGGATTCCGTCGATCCCTTTTACCGGCGCGGCGTGGCCGAGGTCGAGTTAGGAGACTTTGCCGCAGCGGTACCGGATCTGGAGCGCGCCGTGGAAGCGGACGCAAACTACGACTTCCACCGCGCGATCGGTTTGCTCGCCCACGCTTACGCGCAAACAGGCCAAGCGGAAAAAGCCAGAAAGCTTTTTGAGCAGGCCACAAAAATTTCTACCAGTTCGGAGACCTATTACAACTACGCTTTGTTCCTGCAAGCCCAAGGGCACACAGACGAAGCACGGCAGTGGGTGCAGAAAATTCTGGACAAACGCGCGACCATGCCGGGATATCAAAAGCGGCGCGAGCGGGGATGGTTTCGCAAGGCGTATGGGTTGTTAGCGAGGCTGAGATTGTAGAGGAATGAGATTGCAGAGCAAAAGACTAAACGCATTCATCGGGTTCACTGGATACTGCCATTCCCCTCCAGCATCATCGCTTCCACTTTTTCACTGGCTTTCTCAAAAGTGGGAGCCACACCCCACCCCACAATTTCCCGCGGACGGTTTTTCTGCACGACATAATAGTAGTTGGGATCCAGCACAAATTTATCGGCCACGATTTCGGCGCAGTAGTTGCTTTGCCGAACATACATCCCCGTGTGAAAGCAATTGGGCTTCGTTTCCGAAAGATTCAATCGGTGCGCCTCGGTAACCGATTCCAGAATTTCGGGAGCGAATGCGTTTACATCGTACTGGCAGAGCCCAGTCGCCGCTCTTCCAGGAAATGCTTTGTCTACCATTCTTTCGTAGTTAAGTAATTGGTCGCAGCGGTTCTCGCCCCTTGTTGCCCACGAAAGCTCCCCGGCGGTGCGGAATCCGCTGAAGCCTTTCATTAAAGCATCGTCGAGCGAACGCAGGAGCATATCCATCAGGGCTGAGGGTTCGAAGCGTTTATTGGGAAAGTAAGTTTCGTCTTCCGTGTGAATTTCAAGTTCGCCGCGCTTCACGGCCTTGTCGGTATCCACGCCAAGGAAATTAAGATCGTAGAGCAACTGTTTGCCAAAATGGGCCCTCTGCGCGCAGAAGCAGCGCTCGCCTTTACGGAGGCCGTCGGCAATGTACGGAACCAACATCTCCCGGAGATGTTCTTCATCGCGGTAAAAAATGCAGGTGTGATCGCCATGTTTGAATTGAAACAAAGAGGAATGACGAAGCATAGGCCCTGTTTAAAGTTTTGAATTCATTCAACGCGAAGAAACTGCGTTAATGTGCTGGATTTTAGCATGAGATAAGACGCGAGAGACCTCAGGTTACCTTAGTTTTTTAGCGCGGCGATACGCAGAATTAATACCGGTCGTTGGTATCGATGTTGAAACCCAGGATGGCGTTAACTTCCACCGGTTGCGCACCCCGCATAGCGGGACGGAACTTCCAGCTCGGCAAAGCGGCCATAATTTTGGCGGTCATAGCGGCCGGTCCGGGTTCGAGGACCTGCAGATTTTTCAGATTGCCGGAGGAATCGAGCCTGCACTTGATCACCACACGCGCATGAGGAAGATTCGCAGGCAAACTGGTGCGAATGCCCTCAGGGCCAGTTAGTGCTCCACGCCCGTGCTCGCTGGTATCGGCTTCGGCGAATTGCATGACGATGGTGCCGATGTTGGTATCAACATAAACGGTGTAGTTATCCCCGGGAAGCTTGCCGTAGAAATCGAATGCGCCGCCAGAGCGCGAAGTCGCCACAATCGTGATTGCGGGACCTTGATCGGTTTTTACCGAGGTGCGGCCGGGCAAGGTTGGCGCGTTGCTGTTACCCGAGTCGAAACTGGGCAAGTTGACAACGGAAGTTGTGCTGCCTCCACGAACGTCAACGCCAGGTGCTGCGGGTGCTCCGGTGGATGACGTGCCCGCTCCGCCGGGGCCGGGGGTTGGCGAAATCCCACCATTCGCAGCTGGATCAGACCCACGTCCTGCGCCACTCCTGCCTGCGCCAGTGTTTTCTCCAGCTAGCCCACTGCCCGGACCGGTTCCATGACCGATGCCCGATCCTCCGCCCGTACCGCCGACACCGGGTTTATCCCCGCCGGAGGGTGACAATGCTAATGATCCTTTGCCTCCAGTTCCGGGCACGCCTGGTTTGGAGCCGGGATCGGTCGATAAAACCACTCCGGAATTATCGCCGCTTCCCCCCCCACCCTTGGGAGGTGCAAGAGCGCTGCCAATATCTCCGGGCCCTCCCAGTCCATTGCCACGCCTTCCTGAACCCGAAACCCCCGAGCCGGAACCAACCGAAGGCGGAGGGGGAACAATGTTGGAAGCGAGCAAGGTTCCGTTGCCGGAGCCGCTTTGCGTACCTGAACCTTGGCCATTTCCTGCGCCGGAAACCGACGGAGGCGGCGGGATCACGTTCGATGCGCCGAGCGATCGTCCGTCGTGAGATCCATTATTAAAAGATGTGCCTGTTCCGCCAGAGCCGGAAACAGCCGGAGGGGGCGGAATTACATTCGCCGAGCCTTGCGACCGACCAGAAGATGAGCCGCCGAAGCCGGAGGGCGAACCGCCCACCGATGGCGGAGGTGGAATCACGTTGGCATTGAGCGAAGTACCTTGTCCGCCATTGCTTGTGCGAGATGTTCCTGCCGAAGAGGCGTTGGAAACATTTGGCGGTGGTGGCACAACATCCTGCGTTCCAAAGAGTTTGCCAATAATCGAGCTGACGAAAGAACCATTGGCGGCCGGTGTCGGTGGAGGTGGAACAACATTTGCTGAGGTGCGAACCCCGCCGCTTTCCAACCGCCGCAGGTCAGAGTTCGCGGAAGGTGGTGGCGCAACTACAGACGGCGCGGGCATGTTGAGCTTCGCCATCCTACCTGATTCGTGTTCAGGCGCTGAAACCGGTGGAGGAACGACGGAAATGTCGTTCATTTGCGCCCGCGAAGCGGAAAATTCGTGTGTAACGTCGGATGGCGCAGGCGCAATCACTTTGCCATTGAGAGCCGGGGCTGAGCGGGTCTGATCGCGCGACACACGGGTAGACGCAGGAGCAATCACGTTCGCTCCCAAAGAAGGCGAAGCACGATTTTGTTCGCGTGAAACATTCGGAGCGGGCGCGATGATACTCGAATCGAGTTTCGGGGCGTATAGAGTGTGCTCCGATTGCACGCTGGGTGTAGGCGGTATCACGGCCGCATTCAAAGCTGGAGCGCTGCGTGATCGACCCGCTGAAACATTGGGAGCGGGTGGCACGATCGTCGTTAAAGTCAGGCCGCCGCGCGATTGATCCCGGACGACATGATCCGGTGATGGAGCAATCACATTCGCGGGAAGACTGGGAGTCGTGGCCGATGAGTGCAGGCCTTCAGATGGAGGCGGTCCGGGCACATGCTTAAAAGCCAAAAGGTTCGCAACCGCATCGCTGGACGATGGAAGCTTGAGGTTGGGAGCATCGACGACTTGCTGCGCAAGAGACGCTCCACGGGCAACCTTGATAGTTTGCGTACGATGATGAGCTTCACGCCCCCCGGCGCGGCCTGAAGCTCCGGATTGGGCACCGCCTAAATCCTGTGTGCGAGGCAATTCATCAGCTGAGTAGTAGATCACCTCATCAGGCTGCAACCGTGGTGCTGCGTAAGGCCGCATCTGGGCAATCTCGCGGGGCAGCACGATCAAGACAAAAACTAAGAATGCCTGTAGCAGCAGCGCCGCTGCCATGTTGCGGAAAGCAAAAAGCCCAAAAGGCGACTCGCCGGCCAAACGCGGCCCGGAGCGCGAAAACGCGGGCTCTATGGAGCTGACAAACTCCTCCCAACGCGGCGGCCACTCCACCAGAAGCTTCGGCCCCTCATCCAGGTGAATGATCCGTACTTCTTCGAGTTGGAGAGAATTGCTCAAAACCTGAGTTTACTTTGACCTAACCCCGAGGGAGAAAACTAGCCGGTCTCTTTCATCCTGATTTCAATTCTGTCGCCCAATGTAGTTTCAGTTCTGGCCAGCGTGTGGCTGGGTAATTCCAGGACTGAGGCAGCCTGCATGCGGATGGGGGAAAAGCGCCAGGGTTGGAGGTTGTGCTCGACGTGCACCACCGTGCCCGCGCGGTCTAAATAGACTACGTCAATGGGGAAGCGCATGGCAAGAGTATGCACGCCCCGGCAGGGGCGAATCCAGAGGCCGGTGCCATTACGGAAGTTATCGGGGGAGACGCCAATCAGGCCGCGCAAGCGGGAGAGATGGGTTTGGGCGATGGAGAGCTCAGTGGCGAGGTAAAGCTGCCGGGTCAGATTGAAGGCTTGATGAGCGGGCATTTCATTGGCGACCACGCCTGGCAAACATATCTTATTTACTGACGAGGGAGTGATACGCCTGAATCAATGCCGGACCAATGGTGACGAAGAGGAACGGCAGGAGAATAAATACCACGAGCGGAGGAACCATCTTAATCGTCGTCTTGGCGGCCTGTTCTTCTGCTCGCTGGCGGCGTTGCGTGCGCAGGGAATCGGAGTGGACGCGTAAGGCCTGAGCCACGCTGGTTCCGAAGCGATCCGTCTGAATAAGTGTGCCAACAAGAGAACGCACATCATCGACGCCAGTGCGATCCACCAGATTACGCAAAGCCTCGGCGCGAGGTTTGCCCGCGCGCATCTCAAGATTCACCAGATGAAATTCATCGCCAAGGTCGGGATGCGCGTGACGAAGATCCTGGCCAACGCGCAGCAAGGCCTGATCGAGAGCGAGTCCAGCTTCAATGCAAATGACTGTAAGGTCGAGTGCATCCGGCAAAGCAATACGAATACGCCGCTGCCGGTCCTTGATCATGCGTTTCAGGAAAAATCGCGGAATAAAAAAACCCAGCGCCGGTACACACACCAGCAAAGGCATATTGTCGACGCCGGCAAATAGAATCACTCCCGCCAGCCCAAGAAATCCCAGCAGAAGACGAGCCCCGAAATAGTAGCTGACATGCCGTGGTTCGCGAAGTCCGGCTTGAATCAGCCACGCCCGCGTTCGCGAAACGTCCGCCGGAGAAAGCGGAATCGCTTTGCTAAGAGGATCGAGCGCCTGCTCGATTCGCTCCCTCACTTTGATTGCAGGTTTTTCCGGCGTAATGGTCGGCTGGCTGCCGAGAGCACGCAAGCGTGCTCCCAGCACTGAGCTGGGAGTGATCGCGGCCGCTCCAAAAGCAAATACCACCAGCACGATGGTGACGAACACGATGATAGTCAGTATTAACGGCATCTTTGATTCCGGAACTTAGCAGCTTCACACTTGAATCTTAATAATCTTGCGAATTACAAAATATCCCACCGTCTGCAACGCAATACTCGCGACTAACAAGGCATGACCAATGGGGTCATAAAATAACGGACGCACGAACTGTGGACTGAAAATCGAAAGTATGGCCACAACGGCTGGCGGCATAGCCATCAGCAATGCCATTGTGAGACGTCCCTGCGCGGTGTGAACCCGTACCTGGCGCTGGATCTTGAACCGCTCGCGGATTACGTAAGACAAATTATCGAGGATCTCCGCGAGATTGCCGCCGGTTTCGCGCTGCAGCATAACAGCGGTGACAAAGAACTTTACGTCGACCAGCGGGACACGCTCCGTGAGATTCATCAAAGCATCACGTACCGGCATACCGAACTTTTGTTCTTCATAAAGTTTCCGAAACTCGCCGGCCAGTGGCTCGGCAACTTCGCTGGAAATCATCTCAAGAGCGGTGGTGAAGGCGTGACCGGCGCGCACCGCGCGGGCCAGAGTGTCGATGGCTTCGGGGAAAAGCTCTTCGAACTTCTCGAACCGTTTTTGGCGGCGATAGGAAACGAACGAATAGGGAAGAAAACCGCCGATCAAAAGCGCGGCCCAGCCGATAGCGGCGTTCTTGCTCCAAAAAATTGCGGCTAACCCGCAGCCCACGCCGCAGAGTATGCACAGCAGTAAAAAATTTCCGGCGCGATACTTCATGCCCGCCTGCAGTAAAGACTCCTGAATGGCGGAAACGCGGGCGGATCGCCGCAACAAAGTATCGAAAGCTGGGATTTTGCTGAGCTGCTCGTCGCGCAACAAGGCGAATTCGGCATCCGGCTCGCGCTCGGCGCCCTTTTCCACCATCGCGAGCCGCTCTTTCATCAGGCGCGCCTGGGCATTTCGCTGGTCGAGCAGGGAACCAACGAAAAAGGCCATCAAGGCCACGAAGACGAAAACGAGAAGTGCAATCAGTGCTGCTGGCATTGTGAGTAAGTCACGAAAGCGCAATCCGTTGCGTTTTTTAATCGTTCAACGGGTCTTTATATCTCTGTCCTCGATTCAAACAGCGCCGGACGCAGTCGCGTGCCGGAAGTGGCCAGCCGCTCGGCGAAATGCGGCCGCAATCCGGTGGCTCGGAACGTTCCACGAACCTTGCCGTTCTCGTCAATTGTGCGCCGCTCGAAGACAAAAATATCCTGCATGGTAATCATTTCGTTATCCGTACCGGTGACTTCGGAAATGGAGATTACCTTACGCGTTCCATCGGACAAGCGCGCGATCTGCACCACGGCATGAATCGCCGAAGCAATCTGGTGGCGAATCGCGCGCTCGGGAATATTCAGATTCGCCATGGAAACCATATTTTCGAGACGGCCCAGCGCATCGCGCACAGAGTTGGCGTGCACCGTGGTCAGCGAACCCTCGTGGCCGGTGTTCATGGCCTGCAACATGTCGAAGGTTTCTTCGCCGCGGACCTCGCCCACGATGATGCGGTCGGGGCGCATACGCAAACTATTGATCACCAACTGCCGTTGTCGTACCGCACCCTTGCCTTCAATATTAGGTGCGCGGGTTTCCAGACGCACGACGTGTTCCTGCTTTAATTGCAGTTCGGCAGCATCCTCAATCGTGACGATGCGCTCCACGTTGGGAATGTAACCGGAGAGAACATTTAACAATGTGGTTTTGCCGGCACCGGTGCCGCCGGAGATCAACATATTCAATTTCCCCTTCACCATGCCGGAAAGAACTTCAAGCATCGGCTCAGTGAGGGTGTGATTCTCCAGCATGTTGCGCGCGGTAACCGGGTCGCGGCCAAAACGGCGAATGGAAAGGCATGCGCCATCAAGCGCCAGCGGAGGAATAATCGCGTTCACGCGGGAGCCATCGGCAAGCCTTGCATCAACCATGGGCGAAGACTCATCCACGCGCCGGCCCACGCGGGAAACGATGCGCTCGATAATTTGCATGAGATGCTGATTGTCTTTGAACGAAAGGCCGGTCAGCTCAAGCTTGCCGGCGCGCTCGATGTAGACCTGATCGAACCGATTGACCAAAATATCGGAGATTGTATGGTCTTTGAGTAGAGGTTCAAGTGGCCCAAGGCCGAAAATCTCATCCAGGATTTCCCGGGAAAGCCGTTCCCGCTCGGCAAAGCTGAGAGGAACAACCTCATTGTTAACCGAGTTGCGGATGAGGATGAGAACCTCTTCGCGGGCGGTATCGCCAGTGGAGCGGCCAAGCTTTTCCAGATCAAGACGGTCAAGTATTTTTCGGTGCAGGTCGGATTTTACCTGCTGGTACTCGTTCCGCTCGAAGGTCTGCAAATTCGCCATAAGAAAACATTACACGGTCTTAAATAGCGACCAGGCCGCACGTTTCACGTCTACATCGTTGCGGGTCAACTCCTGCGCCAACCCGGAGAAACAGCGAGCAATCTCGGTGTGGCTTTGCTCCATTACCGGAGAACCGCGATCGATGGCCGAGGAGATCGCGAAATACTGGTTGGGAACCCGCCACAACAATTTTACGCCAGCGGCATTTTCCGCATCAGCCTCGCTGAATCCCGGCACCTTGCGAAAGCGATTCAACACAAGACGCAGGCGTTCGCGGTTGCCGGTTTCTCCCAGATATTGCTGCACGCGAGCTGCGCTCCATAACGATGCAACATCGGTGCAGGCCACAAGCAAAACACACTCGGATAAATTCGCGACTAACCGGCTTGCGGAATCGAGCCGGGAAGAGTTATCCACCACCACGTATTTGTAGTGTGTCACCAACATGTCGAATAGCTTGACGAATTCCGCGGTGGAAGGTTCGATCGCCGCGGGAAGATTGGTTCCGGCCAGCAGTTGCAATCCGCCACCGTGCCGGGTCATGAAACTTTCCAGCAGGGAACTATCCATACGATGAAGGTTTCGCGTCGCGTCGGCAATCGTAAACACCGGCTTGACGTTAAGGTGCAGCGCTGTATGGCCGAGCGGCGCGAGATCGACAAGAGCGGTTTGCCCGTAAGCCGATTGCAGCGCCAGGGCAAGATTCACAGCCACCGTCGTAGCGCCATTGCCGCCCTTGGCATTTGCCACAAAAAATACCTTGCCCCGCGGTCCTTCTTTTTGCACCCGGCGTTGCGCCGAAGCGAGGCGCACGAAAGCTTCCAAAAGATCGGTTGTGGTCGTAGGGCGCTCGATAAATTCGCGCGCCCCGGCGCGCATCGCGCTAACGATAACCTGGGGTTGGTTCATTTTTCCAATCGCGAAAACCGCCGTATCAGGAAGTTCCTGATGCAGAAGTTCTATGGCGCGCAATGCCGGAGTTTGATTATCGGCGGGAATATCGACAAGGAGTACATCCGGATTTGCCGCCTGCACACGGCGCATGACGGGATCGGCGGGTGCTAGAGGAAGCGTGGCGCAGCTATGCACTGTCTTCGCCACACTGGTGCCATCGACCAGCACCTGCAGCATCGTACGCTGCTCACTGTCGATGGCTACAACGACGACCGAAAGCTCTGCCATACTGCTTGAACTCCAATTCCAAACCGCATCAGTTTATTTCTATAAATCGCCGCGCCATTTTCTTCAGAGACAGGAGAGTAAAAATCATTTCTCACCCGGCTTGCCGGACTTCGCTCCATCGAAGCGGTCTTTATCCATAAACGGTTGCGGATTCTTCGGCCCCGCCGGTTCGTCCGTATTCGGCGAAACCCGGTGCACTGTGCACAACACCATCAACTCCGAATTGCTTTTCTGAATGCTTTTGCTTTTGAAAAATGCCCCGAGAATCGGAATATCTCCCAGCCCGGGAACCTTATTCCAAATGTCGGTAACACGATTGTCGATCAAGCCGGCAATTATGAAGCTTTGCCCATCGCGCAATTCAAATTCAGTTTCCGCTTTGCGCGTGCTCAAAGCGGGAACGGTGAAACCAGAAATTGTAAGGGCGTCCGCAAAATCGAGCGTACTCACCTCAGGCGCAACCGTAAGGTGAATATTGCCGTTGGGCATAATCACTGGGGTGAATTCGAGTTTTACGCCGAATTCCTTGAACGAAATCGTGACGGCGGTAAATCCGGCGCCCGGTTGCACAATCGGGAAGGGAAATTGTCCTCCTGCCAGGAAGCTGGCTTTTTTGCCGTTCACCGCGATCAAATTAGGTTCAGCCAAAATCTGCAAAAGATTCTTGGTTTGCAAAGCCTCAATCACGACTCCAAGATGGAGATCGGGACGAAATAACATCAGGTTCAACACATTGCTGACGGTTTGGTTTTCCGAAAACGGCCCTGTTTGCCCCGTAGTTTGGGTGATGCTCTGAGAGCCAAAGCCGCCATATTGGCCGGTAGTAGCGGTTCCAATCGTATTGCCCGCCCCCGTGGAGAACAAGTTGGCTCCCAACTGACTCAGGGCAGAGCGGTCGACTTCGGCAAATTTTACTTCCAGAAGAACTTCCTGAGCTCCCACGGGACCAAAGGTGAGTACATTCACAACATTCTTGGAATAAGCCGCTGCCAATTCGCCCGCGCGCTTGGCTACGTCTTCGGTGGTTACGTGTCCGGAAAGTACAATGGCCGAACGCGAAGGCGTAACCGTGATCTGCTCATCGGGAAAAACGCGATGCTCCTCTTCGGCGCACGCGCTCACATCAACGTCCACCCGCAGATCGAAACTGCGCGAGCGCTCAAGTTCATCCCAGATCAGCAGTGAAACTTCTCCGGGGGCGCGGCCATGAACAAGAATTTGCGTGGGCGTAATCGGCTGGGCATAAGCAACCGTTGGATCGGTGACCGAGATTCGTTTGATCTGTTCGGTCGTATTAATCAGAAGAGATTTGTCGACCATTACGCGCAGAGGGGCCGCTCCCTGCGCCTGCGCTGGAAGAGTGGTCTGCGTCGTGGGCGCGGCTGGTTCCTGAGGTGCGGCGCCGGGCGGAGCGGCGGCGGAATCTTGCGCACCGGCCCAGACAATCAAGAAGGTGGGGACACAAAGCCACAACGCGGCCAGTTTCACAAATCTTGTGCAAAACTTCATCGTATGATTCCTCTCCATTTGAGGAAGCCTGCCATGCGGTCCATAAATGGGGCAGGCCAAAACAGCTCTTTGCTACTTGGATTCTTTACAACCCGCATCATTGCAGTCGACTACTTGCTTCTTCTCGCCTTGATAAACTTCTACGCTGAGCACCGATGGAGGGGGAGTCGGCGCGACAGACTTTTGTTGCTTTGTGGGATGGACATGAACCGGTTGCGGAGCGGCTGGTGTGCCGCCCTTATACAAACCTTTGGCATTGGCTGCGGCCACATCGTCCTGCAGTGTATCGAGAGGGTTGCGCAGGGCGAGTTGAATATGGCCTTCGGCGCTGGCCAGCGTAAGGCGTTCGGCGTCATCGGGTGAAACTAAAAGAGTAATCACCGGTGTATTCTGAGCATCGCCAGCGGCGTTGCGCTCCAGAGTGTGCCCGGCGGCGATCACAGCGACATTCTGCAACACAGTAGTCGTCTGGCTCTCGCTGCTGCCGTTTGGAGTGCCAGTCAGCAGTACATCGACACGCGTACCCGGACCCACAAAGCCAGCAACCGAAACCACTTCATTCACGCGTACAGAAACGGCTCTCATCCCCGGAGGAATCAACGAAGGCAAACCCGCGCCGGCATTCTCCGGCGCCAGCTTGCTCGGCAAAATGAACTCGCCCCTGGAAATCGGAAGAATGACTCCGCGCCCCAGTACTTTCGACCGAAGGCTGAAGGTGCCGTTAGGCAAGGCAGAAGCCGGATATTTAACGATGCGCACGTCGTGCTCTTCAATGCGAGCTCCCACCTGAATGTCGTTGGCAGCCACAATCACATCGGTTCCCGGTTCGCCGCTGGATGCGCCGCGCCCCTGTAAATTTTTATAGACAACAATGCTGACGATGGCTCCCAAAGCCAAAGCCACTGCTCCAATCATCAGCAGACGAGTACGGTTCATAGTACTTCCTTAAAGCGAATAGAAGGCATTCTTCGCGAGAAGGGTCGCGAAGCCATTCCTGCCTCATTATGTCCCACCAATATCCTACTGAATGGAGCTGGCGACGTTTGAGAAAACATTGTTCGAATTGGACCCAATCAACCGAATGGTACCCACGACAATCACCAGAATAACCGCCAGCATGACGGCATACTCGGCGATGTCCTGGCCTTCTTCGCCACGCCAAAGCGCTTGAAGACGCTGCATCATCTCAACCTCCCTGAATTTCTGTAATGGATACGCCCACCGAACCCATCCCCGGCAAAACTTTACCTCTGGCCCGCAACAATCGGTCCTTCGGAGGATGGTCCAGAATATAAACCATAATAGCCCTGCGTAACCAAATAGGTGTAATAAATTGCATACCACGGTAACTTCTGCAGGCCTCGGTCCGCTTCTTTGAACATCACCGCTCAATCTCGATACAACCGGGCTGTTACCATGTACAAACCCTAACCACCCGTGGCTGCCAGCAAAAGTCAATCCGTGGCATTCTTCAAACTGCAATTACGCCGCCGTATCGGCGTTATTTTTATAGCGAGCATGTTGTGGCTGAACTTTCTATTTTTTATCGACTACAGGGAAGCAACGAAGAAAGGGTATACCGATTTCTCAGTTTTCTACACCGCTGGAACAATTCTGCGCCAAGGGCTGGGCCAGCAACTTTACAGTCGTCAGGTCCAATTACAAGTGCAGCAGGGTTTTGCCGGCAGTCATCCGTTTATTCGCGGCCCCCTGCCCTACATCCACCCGCCGTTTGAAGCTGTAATTTTCGTTCCACTCAGTTTTCTTTCTTACCGGAACGCATTTTTGATGTGGGACCTGGCCAGCGTAGTCATGCTTTTCGGGGTAGCCGCGCAGTTGCGCTCAATGATCCCCACGCTTCATCCCACACCTGATTGGAAATTTGTACTTGGTTCTCTCGCGTTCTTCCCGGTTTTTATGTGTCTGTTGCAGGGGCAGGATTCAATTTTGCAGTTGCTTGTCTGTTCCCTGGCTTTCCGCGCGCTGAAGAAGAATTCCGACCTGCTTAGTGGTTGTTGGCTGGCCCTTGGTTCTTTTAAGTTTCAGTTTACGATTCCAATTTTCCTGCTGTTTCTCTTCTGGAAGCGGAGACGCTTTGTTTTTGGTTTCGTGGGGGTTTCGTTGCTGCTTGTCATGGTCTCGCTTGGACTCGTTGGAGCAAAGTCGTTGCTGGGATATCCCCGATTCGCCCTGCAGACGGTAGATGTACGTGCATTAGGCGGGGTACCCCTCAGTCTTCTTCCGAATTTGCACGGATTGGCACAGGGGTGGCCTTATCCACTTTCCGGTCTCTTCGGGATGGCGCTTGCCGCCATTGCTTCTATCGGCCTATTTTTGTTTGGAGCTATGAAGGGATGCGCGCCGGCAAGAGATAAAAATCTAAATTTACAGATTTCGTTGGCTGTTTGTATCGCGATGCTGATCGCATGGCAGACGAATGTCCACGACCTTAGCCTGCTCATTCTTTCCATCTTTCTTGCAGCCGATTATGTGTTTCATCAAACCACAAACCAAGCGACAAACTCCCGCGCGTTTCTGCTTCCAGTTCTGCCGCTTTTGATTAGCCCGTTGTGGATGGTGCTATGGCTTGGAATCGGCAAAGTGAATCTTATGGTCATTCCGTTGCTTTGGTGGATATGGGGGCTTGGTAAAGAACTTTCGCGCAATCGCCAAAACGCACTGGCTCTGCCGCAAGAAGTTTGAGGCAAAAATGATGGTCGACGGAAAGGAATACATTCCACCGCGGACGCAATCACTCGCAAAACTTGTCACTTGTTTCATTCTTGCCTGCATAGCCGCGGCCAGCATGTGGTCATACGTCGATTGGATTTTGGTGGGCCATCAGGTAGCCGATGCAGCGGCACACCAGCGCCCACGAGGAAATCTTTCGGACCTGTACCCGCGATGGCTGGGAGCGCGGGAATTATTGTTGCACCACCGCAATCCTTATAGCGATGAGATCACGCTCGAAATCCAGCAAGGATATTACGGGCGCGCGCTCGACTCCACTCGACCGGATGATCCGAAGGATCAGCAAGGCTTCGTTTATCCAGTGTACG
Source organism: Candidatus Aquilonibacter sp. (assembly GCA_035486715.1). Taxonomy (GTDB): domain Bacteria; phylum Acidobacteriota; class Terriglobia; order Terriglobales; family Acidobacteriaceae; genus Sulfotelmatobacter. The sequence continues at coordinate 25,023 of DATHMV010000041.1, read as the reverse complement.
TAGTGTTTTTATTGTCGCCGCTGATTCAATTCCCATTTCATAACGTTCAAATATTCTTCTACTGGTTGCTGATTTTTTTAACGGCTGCCGGCGTTTGTTTGTGGCTGCGAGTTCTGCGCTGGCGATTGCGCTTCGTTAGTATCGCCACATGCATTGTGCTCACGCTCGGCAGCTTTCCCGCGGTGCAGGGAATCAAATTGCAGCAACTGAGCTTACTGGCGGCAACAATGTTTGCCGGGTCGGCCGCGTGTGTGGCGAGTGGGTTTTTGTTGGCTGGCGGTGCGTTATTAGCCTTGGCGACGATCAAACCGCAATTGGCATGGCCGCTGGTGGCTTGGTTATTGTTCTGGGCAATCTGCAACTGGCGCGCCCGCCGCAACCTCGTGTACGGTTTTGGCGCGGGAATGGCGTTACTGTTCGGAGCTGCCGAGATCGTTTTGCCCGGCTGGTTGCGAATGTTCGCCGCTGCGGTCAGCAAATATCATCGCTACACGCAAAATAAATCGGTGCTCGATGAATTGCTTCCCGGGGCTTACACAGGAAAAATTGCCGCCATCGCGGCCGCGCTGGCTTGCGCCTGGCTCTTATGGAAACTTCGCGATAAGCCCGTCGACGAAGCCGGATTTGGCTTGGCAATCGCTCTCATTACAGCGCTTACGGTGCTGATCGTGCCCATGTACGCCCCCTACAATCAGGTGCTGCTTTTGCCTGCAATTCTAGCGATCATACGAGATCGAACATCCCTACTTTCGCATTCGCGTTCCATTCGCTTCGTTTATGCCGCAGGAGTCTTCGCACTGGCATGGCAATGGCTGGCCAGCCTGAGCCTGATCGCCATCTTCTTCTTTTTACCCACGCTCGCATTGACAGCATGGAAGTGGCCCATCTTCTCAACATTCGCCATACCAGTGCTGGTATTCGCGCTAATCTTCATGGATGTGCTAAGGCAGCCAGAGGTGCGGGAGCCGCGAAAATAGGGGGTCGTGGAGTCCATTTGGCCTATTGAACTGGCATTCTTTGCGACTCTAATAATTCACTTGTTTAGCTTGTTTCCTTATAAAGCTGCCACTACCCATAAATGAACTTCTTCCCGCAAAGCTATAATTCCTGTCATTATCTTAATTGGCGGAACAATAACGGCTTGATTTCGCGCCATAGGCAATGACTTTAAATTCCATAAGAACTCCGCAAAGCTCCGGTTCGGGTGTCTTCCCGGCGCTGGTTATGGTGCAGGGCAACGAGCAAAGGAACATTGTCCTCAATCGCACGCCCTTTAGCGTAGGGCGAAAAGTGGATAAGGATCTGGTGATCGCCGATCCGCGTGTCTCGCGCGATCATGCGCTGATCGTGCTCGAAGAAGACGGATTTTATCTCGTCGATCAGGGCAGCAAGCACGGAACATTCGTCAACGGCGAGCGCATTCAACGTCAGAAACTCGAACGCAACGACCGCCTGGAATTCGGCGCGCGCGACTCCAGCTACGCGATCTTCAACCCTGCCCACGGGACCTCGAACACCGCCCGCGAATTCCTTAGCCAGATTTCCGGCATCCAGATTTCCCAGGAAGCCACAGACCTGGAGAAGCTGACCCTATTTCTCGAGGCTGCGCGCAAGTTAAACACGGCGGGCGTGCTCGACGAAATTTTGATGACCATGCTCGAAGTCACGCTGCGCTTGACCCGCGCCGAGCGTGGATATGTCTTCCTGAAAGACGATGAAGGCAATTTGCGTCTGGCCGCGGGGCGCAACAGCAAAGGCGAGGCGCTGCTCGATGACAAGACGATTTCGCACTCGGCATTGGAAGAGTCGTTACGTTCCAACTCGGAATTCCTACTGACCGATACCGGCAGCTCCATGGACCTTGCCGCGCGGCAAAGCATTGTCGCCTACGATTTGCGAACCGTAATTTGCATTCCGCTCCGCAAGCGGTCGGTGCAAGCGACCCGTGAACAGCAGACTCCGGCCCCGGGCGCGCCCGCTGAGGTGCTGGGAGTTTTGTATGTGGATTCCCGCTTTGCATCGCGTGAATTCTCCGGAGTAGGACACGACATTTTGCGGGCGATTGCGACTGAAGCGGCATCGCTTATGGAAAATGCGCGCCTGGTGCAGGCCGAGGAAGAATCGCGGCGCTATCAGCAGGAGTTGACTATTGCGGCCAGCATTCAGCAGCGGCTGATGCAGGTGAAAATTCCCGAAGTCCCTTTTGCCCGGCTGCGCGGAAAAAATCTTTCTTGTAAAGAAATTGGAGGGGATTTCTTTGACGCCGTGATCACGAAAGAAGGTCTGGCGGTGGTGTTGGCGGATGTGAGCGGCAAGGGAGTTTCGGCCGCGCTGCTGGCTTCCACCTTGCAGGGGATGATTTATTCCCATCTAAGCTCCGACATGCCGTTGCTGGAAGTGGTGACAGCGGTGAATCGCTTCTTTACGGAAAAGCTGGTCGGAGAAAAATACGCCACGGTGCTGCTGGCGCGCCTGCGCCGCGACGGCGATCTCGAATATGTGAACTGTGGTCACGTACAGCCGTTGCTGGTTTGCGCTGGGGAAGTGATGAGGCCGCCTCATGGAAACGTGCCTGTGGGATTGCTGGCAGACGCGACCTTCGAGAGTGCGCGCTGCCAGATGAAGTCGGGAGATCGTTTCATTCTGGTGACTGACGGTGTAACCGAAGCGGAGAACGCCATGGGTGATTTTTTTGAGGATTTCCGGCTGGAAGCCGCAGCGGCCAAGGCCCCGACTCTGGAAGGAATTTTCTCGGCGGTATCGGAGTTCTGCGCCGGTAATCCACTGAATGACGATTGCACGGTGGTAGAGTTGGTTTATGCCGAACCCGGCGACTGAGCATTCATTCTTCTAAATCGTAATTCCGAGCAAAGCGAGGAATCCGCTGTCTCGTGCGGCGCCCATGCCTTGAGTATCACTCCACCACCACACTAAAGTCCGTCCCCTCCCACCGCTTTTCCTGCGGCCAGTAAAAAGTAAAACCGACCTGGCTTCCCGCCGGTAACGAAGCCGTTGGCAAATCGAGAACGTAGGTGCCAAGGCCGGTATCCCGAGTATTCGTGTCCTGCGAACTTTTCCAGCCATCAATGCTCCAGTGCACCAGCGCCGGATCAAGCAACACGATCCGCAGCTTCTTATTGCGCGGAATCGATCGCGCTTTATTGTTAAACCTCCACCCGAAGATTTGCCGTATAGGTTTTTCAATTTGATAGCGTTGCACAGTCTGAGGCGGCTGGTCGAAAATTTTCCCATCGCGTAGTGATCGGCGCAGCTTGATATACTCTGAGTGGGCCCAAACCAAGGGACAAGCCGAGCCCGTCGGTTTTCCACGAAATAACTCCGGCCCGGGCAAATCGTCGGCATCCCAAACCTGTTCAGGAAGAAGTCGCCCAGCGCCAGCCGTACATTGCTCGATCATCGCAAGCAACACTTCCGCTTCTTTTGGATTGCCTGCCGCCAACTCGTAATGAGCACGCTCTCCCGCCAGCAGTGGCCAGGCACGCCCGATGCCTGTACCGTCGAAGGGCGAACCATCTTCATGCTCGCCATATCCATCTCCGTTGTAGCGGTACCAGCATGGCCCTTGCGGCAATTGCACCTTTAGCAGGGCATCGATGGCTCGAACCGTATTCAGAATGCGGGGATCGTCCGGTGCGCGCAATCCAAAACGCACCAGCGCCAGCGAATCCGGACTGATAATGCGAAAAGCCTGCTCCAGCCCATGCCCTGGCGGCCGGTTCTTGATGGGAACAAATCCCTGCGTAGGCGAAGCAGCCGCATCGACAATCGGAGGCGAGATGCGAACATAATATCCTTCGACGCCAATCTGCTGTGCGACATCGCCGCCCGTGGCATAAGTCCAGCGTTCTACGTTGTCATTCCACGCATCGGCGATCTCGCGAAGATAGATACCGATGTCGCCGTGCCCGCAGAGATCGGCAATATCGGCAGCCGCCAGCAAGGACGAAATTTCGGCGGCCAACGTAAACGGAGAATAACCGCCATCCTCCTCCCATCGATCCTGCTGCGTGACCGGCCCATTACGCACAATAAACCCGGCGGCTTTCTGCACCATCGGCCACCAGCGATCCAGTTTGCCCAACTCATTCCCGGCTTCACGCCGTAAAAGATCGAGTAGCAGGATGGGGAAGGCAGTCTCATCCATCTGAATGCCGCTCCAGTAGGGGCGTCCATCGAGCCACAAATTCTGCGCCCAGTTTCCCGCAGCTTCCTGCGTGGCCTCAAGATAGCAAAGCACCCTTAGCGCATCTGTCACAGCCCCAGCGGCCAGCAAAGCTCCGGCGGTTTCCACCAGATCGCGCGGCCACACCAGGTGATAACCTCCAAGATCTTCATCGCCTTTGTTGAATCCCCATGGAATGGAAAGGCTGGCAATGATCCCGCCAAGAAAATCTTTTGATTCGTGGGTGCGCAACACCGAAGTCGAGGCGCGGTAGAGATCGATTTCGCGCTGCGGTTCGTCGAGGTTGAGCAATGTTTTCTGCCAGTTTTTCCATTGGGCCACGTAGTGCTGGCGAAGATCGTTGTAATCTTCGAGCAAGGTCGATCGCGCCTGCTGACCAGCCTCGGTCACAATGCCGCCAAATCCTAAGGCCAGCACAAATTCCCCATTGCACGCCGCCAAATCGATCTCGCCGCTACAAGCAATGTTGCCGTTTTCCACACGCTGGTACTCCCACTGCATGGCAAAGTGCTCGGAAATGTCCTGCCAGCCATCCGAGTAGCCCACGAATCCGACCGACATTTTTTTCCACGGCGCGGAGCAGGCGAAGGCCAGCGCGGTGCCCTCGTGCTCGGCCAAAAACATGGGCACGCCCTTGTAATCGCCCACCCACGCGGTATTTGCACTTCCGCAGTTCGCCAAATGCGGAGAAAGTAATGCATAAAGACGGTAGTCGGAGAGCTGCCCCTGCAATGGTTCGAAGCGAATCTTTTGCAGAACCACGTTACGGTAGGGGTCCGTCAGAATTTCTTTGTGAATGCGGTAGCGGCCCGAATTTTCGGTGTTAACCAGTTCGAACGCCGGCACTCCCGGCTCAAACGGCTTGTTTTCGAAGGTACAGTGCCGCTTTTCTTCGGAGAAATAATCTTTCCCGTTGGTGATCAGAAACCCCATGTCGCGCGTGCATGCCTGATCGACGCGCGGAAAGTAGACCTCGTTCAAAATGCCATGGCTGATGGTGAACCAGACTTTGCTGTGCTGGTTCAAAGCGGTGCCCGCGCCGGTTTTAGCGCTCGAGGTCCAGCGCGGAGGAATTCCGGGCCATCCCGGAGCATAACGTATAGGAGAATCGCTCATGAAATTTTCATTTTACGGCTCTAATAGAGATGGTCGTATAAGAATCAAAGAAAGGGGTGGCCGTACAATGGATGAACCGCATCTGAAGAAAGAGTCAACAAAAGTAATGTTGCGTGTTTGTGAAAACACACGATAATGGGTCCGACCCACTCTACACTCATGCAAATGGCCAAACATTCTCGTTATTTTGTAGCTTGCGGTATGGTAGCAACCCTGTGTTTGAGCGTGGGCCTCTGCGCATCGGCGCACGCGGCCGCGCCCGACAGCGTAGTCCCAGCAACGGCCCTGGATCGCGGCTTTCTCGGACTCTATAATCTCGACTTCACCGGCGCACAGAAAGATTTTTCCGCATGGCAGACGCAGCATCCCGACGACCCTGTCGGTCCCGTAAGCGAGGCTGCCGGATATCTATTTTCGGAATTCAACCGGCTCGGGGTTCTCGAAGGCCAGTTTTACGATGACGACTCATCCTTCGCCGCCCGCAGCAAACTTAGCCCCGATCCAGTCGTATATAAAAGCTTTCAGGGCGCGATTGACCGCGCCGAGCAACTGGCTCACGCGCGCCTCAACAAGAACGGAAAAGATCAGGACGCGTTGTTTGCCATGACCATGTCCTCAGGCCTGCAAGCCGATTATGCCGCGCTGATTGAAAAACACAACCTGGCCTCATTGCATTACACCAAAGAAGCCTCCAGCTGGGCGCAGCAACTGCTCGCCGTCTGTTCGAATTGTTATGACGCTCAACTCGCCACCGGCTTTAGCAAATACATCATTGGCAGCATGTCAGCCCCGGTGCGCTGGTTGATGAAAATGGGCGGACTCCCGGCCGATAAGCAAGGCGGCATCGCAGACCTGCAACTGACCGCACAACACGGCCACTATTTAGCCCCGTTTGCCCGCATTCTGCTTGCAATTGCTTACGTGCGCGACAAAGAAAAAGCCCGCGCCTTGGAATTGCTCTCCGCGCTCCGTACGGAATTCCCCGGAAACACATTATTTCCCCGCGAAATTGCGCGTTTACAAACCGCGCATTAAGCCAGGGCAATTCTTGATGCCCCGGAGCTCCACATATAAAGTAAGGAGCTGCGTGAAGTAAGGGGCTGCGTGGTATCACCTCAACGATAAGGGGCAGATCGCCGGCATTCGGATGCGGACGGTGCTGTGCACGGCTTCGTCGCTACTCCGAAATAGCAGGGAAAAAAGCCCCACTCTCGCGAGTGGGGCTTTTTAATTTTTTGCTGAAGGCCGACAGCGACGGCCTTAGTAAGGTGGGCTGTCCTGCTCGCCAAATTGGGGGCCTCGAGCTGCTTTCGCAGCGACGAGTTAGCAAACGTCGGGACAGCTTGGCCCTAAACAAGTCTTATACGCGGTAGGACATTTCGTGCAACCCGTGTCGGAAAGAGCACCGGCCACCGTGTCGAGCTTGGTTTCATCCAGGTCTTTCAACGTGATTTTCTTCAGGGTAAGCTTAGTTAGCTTTTTCATGGTTTAACCTCCTTGTTTTATCTGATTACTGACTTATAAGTATAGTTGCCTATACCTGCTTTATCGTATGAAATGACTAATTGGAATCATTATGCGAAATTATCGACTTACTAAATGGCAATTTCAAGAGGAGTGGACCATAAAGGTCCATAATCTGTCATCATTGGCAAAGCTACTGACTAAAGTCAGGCGCGTCGGTTGAACAACTGCGCGGAGAGAGCACTTATCTCAACAACAAAAAAGGCCTCGCTCTGCTGAGCGAGGCCTTTATCATGGTTCATTAATTATGGGGAGGAGCCGGGTCGCCGTGGGCTGTATCACCCGACTTTTTCACATTGTAGGTATCTTTATTCTTTGCGTGCTCGGCCTGATTCCGGTCATATCCCCGCTGCACATCTTTATCCTTGGTAGGATTGGGGTCATGCGGCGGCCGCTTGCCAATCAACTGAATTTGTAAGCCGCCGCACCCCGAAGCCGCCGCAAACTCGTCCCAAATTTTGCCGGTGATTTATTGGGGCATTTACGGCACGACTAAAGTCGTGCCCTTCCCGAGCCTATCCCTTCTGGAACCTTCCCCCGAGCACAAAAAAAGCCCCGCTCAAGCGAGCAGGGCTTTTGATTTTGCTGAAAGCCGATAGCTGACAGCCTCTTAGTACATTCCGTCCATGCCGCCGCCGTGTCCGCCACCGCCAGCTGGAGCTTCCTTCTTTTCCGGAATCTCCGCTACCAGGGCTTCGGTGGTCAGCATCAGCGAGGCGATGGAGCCGGCGTTGGTGAGTGCGGTGCGCACCACTTTCGTCGGATCGAGCACGCCTGCCTTGACCAGATCTTCGTACTCGTTGGTCAGGGCGTTGTAGCCGTAGTTGCCGTCCTTCGAGTCGTTGATCTTGCCTAGAACCACCGCACCCTCTTCGCCGGCGTTCTCGGCGATCTGGCGCAACGGCTCCTGGATGGCGCGCTTTACGATGTTGACGCCGATCTGCTCATCGCCCTCGAGCTTCAGCTTATCGAGAGCGCCTACGCAGCGGGCCAGCGCCACGCCACCGCCGGGGACAATGCCTTCTTCCACGGCTGCGCGCGTCGCATGCATCGCATCTTCCACGCGGGCTTTCTTTTCCTTCATTTCGGTTTCGGTTGCGGCGCCGACTTTAATTACGGCTACGCCACCGACCAGCTTGGCCAACCGCTCCTGCAACTTCTCGCGGTCATAGTCGCTGGTGGTCTTTTCAACCTGGCTGCGAATCTCGCGCACGCGGCCTTCGATCTCAGCGTGTTTGCCTTTGCCTTCGACCACGGTCGTGTTGTCCTTGTCGATGGTGATCTTCTTGGCCTGGCCGAGGTCGCTGACCTGCACATTCTCGAGCTTAATGCCGAGATCTTCCGTGATGGCCTTGCCGCCGGTGAGGATCGCGATATCCTGCAACATCGCCTTGCGGCGATCGCCGAATCCGGGAGCCTTCACGGCCGCAACTTGCAGCGTGCCACGCAGCTTGTTGACCACGAGAGTTGCGAGCGCTTCGCCCTCAACGTCTTCCGCAATGATCAACAGCGGCTTGCCGCTCTTGGCAATCTGCTCGAGCAGCGGGAGCAGATCCTTCATCGAGCTGATCTTCTTCTCGTTGATCAGGATGTAGGCATTTTCAAGCGCAACTTCCATGCGCTCCGGATCGGTAACGAAGTAAGGGGAGAGATAGCCGCGGTCGAACTGCATGCCCTCGACCACTTCCAACTGCGTTTCCAGCGTCTTCGACTCTTCCACGGTGATGACGCCATCCTTGCCAACCTTCTTCATGGCTTCGGCAATGATGTGGCCGATCGTCTCGTCGTTGTTTGCCGAGATCGTTCCGACCTGAGCAATCATTTCTCCAGAAACCGGCTTGGAAAACTTGTCGATTTCGCCCTTGCCGCGTTCGCCGGTCTTTTTGTCGAATGAGCCGCAGACGAGCGAGACAGCCTTCTCAATGCCGCGCTTCAGGGCCATCGGATTGGCGCCGGCAGCAACGGTCTTCACGCCTTCGCGATAAATCGCCTGGGCGAGAACGGTGGCGGTGGTGGTTCCGTCGCCGGCAACGTCAGAGGTCTTGCTGGCAACTTCGCGAACCATCTGGGCGCCCATATTCTCAAGGCCGTCCTTCAGTTCGATTTCTTTTGCAACGGTCACGCCGTCTTTGGTGATGGTCGGCGAACCGAATTTCTTCTCGATGACAACATTGCGGCCCTTGGGCCCGAGCGTAACTTTTACTGCATCGGCGAGAAGGTTCACGCCGCGCAGGATAGCCTGCCGCGACTCTTCTCCGTGTACGATTTGTTTTGCCATTTTTCTTTTCTCCTTAATTCTATAGCGGGATTGACCCGCGGAATTTCTTTGAGAGCTATCAGCTATTAACTGTTAGCTAAATCTCTTGTCATCCCAGCAAACGCGTGAAGCGCGATGCGAGGGACCTTACGACCGCCGAGATCGCCCGAGCAGCAGGCGGGTATCGCCGTTACCGCTTCGAGCCAGCGAGTTCCTTCTTGGACGGGGTAGATGCGCCGGTCAGAACGCCGAGGACTTCGTCTTCTTTCATAATGATGAAGTCTTCGCCGTCGATTTTGATCTCGGTGCCGGAGTACTTGCCGAACAGGATGCGGTCGCCTTCTTTAACGGCAAGAGGGAACGTCTTGCCCTCGTCGTTGGTGCGGCCACTGCCGGTGGAGATAACTTCTCCCTCCTGCGGTTTATCTTTTGCGCTGTCAGGGATGATGATGCCGCCTCGGGTGGTGGATGCTTCCTCCACGCGACGGACCAGAATGCGGTCATGTAGTGGGCTGAATTTCGCCATGGTTGCAACTCCTTTCATAGTTGATAAAGGTTGAGGTACGTAGACCTTATGAAGTTTTCTTGGGATTTCGGCGGGCTGTTAGCAGTCTCGCCTACTGAGTGCTAATTGTAGGATGTGAGTGGGGAATTGTCAAGGGGGTGCAAAGCGGTGGAAAGAACTCGACAACCATCACAGTTTCCATGCACGGCGGGCAGCAAGATCTGCAATTGGGCTTGGACTCGTGTCCAAGCCCAATCTCTCCTAAAAGCTAACCCGCAATGAGAACTGGCCGAAGCGGCGTTCATCATGATTGCCGCCGGTAGCCAGTGAGCCTAGGCCGCCTTTTAATTCGGTCACAGTTAAAGGAGCGGGATTTAGCAATGCCGTTCCCGCAGTGTTCGGTACCAGACCGTCATAATAGAGATCGGTCGTGTTCACGTAGTAATTGTGGTGATTGAGCACGTCGAACCCTTCCGCGCGGAACTCCATGCCCACGCGTTCGGTGACTCTAAAGCTCTTGGCAACGGCCATGTCTGCATTCCATGCGCCGGGTGCCCGGAAAGCATTGCGATGGACCATGTTCGCGGGAAAAGGTCCGAGATCCGAGATGCCAAGCGTGGAGTTCAAAGGTGCAAAACTCCCTGGAATCGGAACGGTGAGGGCATTGAATTCGTTCGGGCCCACAGCTTGAGGTGAACCGACGTGGTAATCGGTAATCGGCGCACCGGGGGTCAACCGTGGCACGGTATAGCCAATTTCAACGTTGTTATAGTCATAAACGTTGAATGGGATGCCGGTGCGCGCGGTAAAGATTCCCACCAGCGACCATCCGCCTAATGCCTGGCGAGTCACGCCCTTCCCAGTCTTGAACCAAGGAGTCTCCCAAATTGGAGAAGCCACTAAGCGCTGGCGGACATCGTAGTCGGAGCTGCCCCAATCCAGTTTGGGTTGGAACGGATTGGTATAGCCGAGGCTGCCGATATATCCGGAACCACCTTGCAAGCTATCGGAGAAGGTGGAACTGATGTCATCCAGCGAGTGTGACCAGGTATAGTTCGCTACCACGCTTAGACCAGAGTGGTGTAGGTTTTGGGTTTGAATTTTGGCATTCATTGCGTTGTAGCTGCTGCCTCCCAGACTGCCGCGCATGTTGATTGCGGCATATTGATTGTTCGGCCGGGTAAGGCACTCGGGGGTGGGAGCAGCATTAATATTGTTGTAGCTGCCTTCGAAACTTACGTATGGGCACGTAGCTCCCGTCGCAGGATCGGGCGTTGTGATCAGCGGTTGGCCCAGAAAAGCCTGAGCGGCGCCGACCTGATTAATGTTTTCGATGTCGTAAAGGTGAATGCCATGCGCGCCACTGTACCCGAGCTCAAAAATTGTGTTGTGAGTGATCTCGTGCTGTATGGCTAAACTCCAGAACTGCGTTTGTGCCACGTTGATGTTCGGCTGGGGCATGCGCAGTTCAGCTGGAGGAAGGTTTGTTGCGGGACCGGCGACACCGAGAGGTCCGAGGTCGTTGTTGGTAACTAAAAATCCGCAACTGGGGTCGCTGGGTGCGCAATTGTCATTGAGCACCGCGCTGGCCGGAGGGTTGAAGCTTGCATTGTAGGTCACGTTGCCGAAGTTGCGTTCGTAACTGATGCCGAAGCCACCTCGCAGACTGGTTTTCGCGTCTCCAAACACATCGTAAGCGAAGCCTATGCGAGGCGCTACAGTGCCCCATTTCGGAGCCCAGAACTGTCCCACAGGGCTCTTATCGGCAATGAAGACCCCGCCATTTGCCGTCTGTTGCTCGATGCCGCTGCCCGAGCCAAAGTAGAAGTTGGAATCTAAATTCGGATCGTTATTGTGCTGAACTCCGTAATGCTCGTATCGCAACCCGTAATTCAGGGTTAAGCGCGGCTTTATCCTGAAACTATCCTGCGCATAAACTGCCCAATCTTTGTAGCGATAACTGCGCCCATAAGTAGCGGAACTGAGCGGCGGTACCACCGTGCTGCTGGCAGGGCAACCGTTCGTGCCCGTGCTCGTCGTCCCGATGAACTCTCCCCATGCGTTCAACGTGCACGGAAGTGCCCCATTCGGATTAATTCTGGCGGAAAATGTGGTCAGCTGGCTTCCACCTGGGTTGCCAGCAACGTTGGTCAAATCATTCAGGCTGTCCCCTAGCGTCGAGCCAAGCTGCTCCACCGCTTGCGCGTAAGCGCCATAGGCGACGTTGAGCTGGATATAGGTGAACTGGCCTCCGAACCGCATGTTGTGTTTACCCTTGGTCCACGACAGGTCATGTTCCAGCTGTATCGTGTTCTGTGGTCCACCGTACGGCAGGCCGCCATCGCCCGGTTCCCCATAGTTCTCCAGTCCGGGGAGCTGAATTAGACCGTTGGTAACGGGGTCTGTTGGCGGAACGATCATCACATTGGGAGTGTTCGTCAGCGCGTTATTGAATGAGGTGATGCTGTCGAAACGGGTAAAACTGAGTTTTGTGTTATTGAACAAGCTGCCATTAAAAACATGGTTTAACGAAAACAAATAACTCTGATTTACGGAAGACCCGCCGGCGTCATACTGAGGATACGGGGAATAGAAAGCTGTCCCGGCAAAATCAAATATGTTTTCCCTGCCAGCCCGGAAAAACATTTGGGTCTTGTCGCTCAAGTTGTAGTCTACCCGCCCGACCAAGGCATATGTATTTTCCGGCAGCCCGCCGCCGTCATCGAACGGTACCTTAAAGTTGACGATGTCGAACACGGGTTGTGAAGCTGCGACGAGTGTAGTCCCGTTAATTGGACCAACCGTAAGACCTGCCGCTGCCAGTTGCCCCGCTGTGGTAACTGCGCCAGAAGCGGGCAGTACCCCGGTGCCGAAGGATGAAAAGTAAGATTGCGCATTTGCCGGCAGCATAGAGACAAAAGAAGGATCGAGTATCTCTTCGGTCTCTGTGGCCGAACTGCGCACGCGCGTCCACTCCGTGCTCTCAAAGATGAACAGTTTGTTCTTGACGATCGGACCGCCCGCCTGGAAGCCGAATTGATTCCGCGTGTATGCGCCTTTCGGGTCGGGAAGAGCGCCTGTGCCACCACCAGCCAGAAAGGCCGAATTTTGCGCGTCGTTTGCGTAAGTATTCGCGGTGTATGTAGAAAGACGGTTGTACTCCCACACGCTGCCGTGGAAATTATTCGTGCCCGACTTCGTGGTTACGTTAACGACCCCTCCCGAAGCGCGGCCATATTCGGGCGAGAAGTTATTTGTGATGATGTTGTATTCCTGCACCGCATCGATCGGAACATCCTCGCCCACGCTGACACCGAACACGGCCACGTTCTCCACGCCATCGAGCAGAATCTCTGTGCCCGACTCGCGCTGGCCATTGATGGCATAGCCCACGCCGCGACTCGATAGTTCCTGACCACTGTTGGCGCTGTTCGTCGTGTTGTCGCCATTGCTCACATTGCCGGAGACGGCTACAAAGTCATACGGATTGCGCGTGAGGCTGGGCAACTGTGCCAACTGTTGCGTATCAATTAACTGCGAGAGTTCCTGCGTCTGAGTGTTGACCTCGGTCCCGGCGCTGGCCACACTAACTTCGACGATGGTGGAAGCCTGGCCAACCTCAAGCTGGGCGTCGACCGTCGTTGTGCTGCCGACCGTCACTTCCACAATACTTTTGAATGTTTTGAAGTTCGTGTTGGCAATCGTTACTTCGTACTTATCAGGCGCCAGACCGGGAATGGAGTATTGACCGGCATTAGCCGAAACCGCCGTACGTTCAACTCCAGTCGCCAGGCTTTTGGCTTTGATGTTAGCGCCGGAAACCAAGGCGCCGGTTGCATCACGGATCGTACCGACAATGGAGCCGGCTTCGGATTGCGCAAAAGCAGGGGTTGAATAGAAGGTCCAAAAACCTGACAAAACCAATAGGGAAAACAGAGCGGTCAATTTCCACAAGTCCCGATTCATTGTTGTTCTCCGTTGTAGGGAAATAAGACAGGGGCCCAGACAACACGAACAATTGCTTGACTTGGGTAGCCCGCATCGAAGGAGCAGGTTCGATGCGTTTCACGAATGGGCTACGAGGGATGCAACTCGCGTACCAAAACAGAACTAAGTGAAACTGGGTTTGTTTGCATTGTTTTGTTATTGTTTATCTCAAAATTACTTCCAGAAATGGAACCTGCAATAACCAATATGTACGGATTTTGGTATCTAGCTGGCCCCCTTATTTACATATTGGCTTCCAAGGAGTAGTCAGTCAGCGGGAAAATCTGCTTGGCATAAGTCGCGGCGAGGAGTGATTGAAGACTAAACCTATCGCGTAACAGAAAAAAAACGAATGAGACTAACCAGCTTTATTGCTGTCCTTCAATAGCCCAAGCCGCACCAGGCTTTCGGCGGTCGCCATAATCGCCTCTTCATTCGAACGCGGCGCCCAGCCTAATAAGCGTGTGGCTTTTTCGCCGGTAGCGTTCTTTCTCTTACCCAATTCTGGGATGATCTGCTTCACCGCCGGATCACGCAAGGCGGCGAGCCGCACTAGGAAATCAGAAAGTTGTCGTGTCGGTACTCGTTTAGCGACCATGCCCATGCGGGCTTTCAGGATTTTTGCGATATCGAGAATCGATATGAAATCGCCGGCAACGGCGAGGAAGCGCTCGCCCCTGGCCGCTGGATGAGTCATGGCGCGGATGTGCAGGTCGGCGACGTCGCGCACGTCCACAGCACCAAAATAAAGACGAGGAACGCCGGGCATGGCTCCGTCCATTAGTTTCTGCACCAACAGGATTGACGTGGCGTAGTCCGGGCCCAGAACCGGGCCGAAGACGCCAACTGGATTCACTACGGAGAGCTCGAGGCCGCCACCTCCCTTTGCAATGAAATTCCAGGCCGCGCGTTCGGCCAATGTTTTCGACTTAACATAAGCCGTCAGGCCCTCGCCATTAGTGTCGGTCCAATTAGTTTCATTGAAGGGCGCTTCTTGCGGCTTTTGGCCGTAGCCGATCGCCGCGAATGAAGAAGTCATCACCACACGTTTAACGCTGGCATCGCGCGCGGCGCGTAATACACGCAATGCGCCTTCGCGCGCCGGCACGATCAGTTCGTCTTCGTTGTTGGGCACGGTCGCAGGAAATGGCGACGCTACATGCAGCACGTATTCGCAGCCCGCGACAGCTTCGGGCCAGCCCGCGTCATTTTCAAGATCGGCTGGGAAAAATGATAGGCGATCTCCTGGCTCGGCACCTGCTTGCTTCAGCGTGGCGCGAACATCCGCTTCACGCTTGAGATTACGCACCGTGGTGCGAACCTGATGTCCTGCCGCCAGAAGCTGCAAAATGGAATGACTGCCGATAAAGCCGGACCCGCCAGTGACCAGAACTATGCTCATGCTTGCAATTGGATGCCAGGGGCCACAGTGCGACTCATGCTTGGCTTTCTTGTAAACAAGGGATGGAATTGAAGTTCGTCGAAGTTTTGCAAGGGTATTTTGTTGATTTCCGGCCTTCTGCTTTCTTCAAGTGAGTCTCTTCGGGGGTGGGAAGTCAAATTAGAATACAGGGCGGATGTTATTCGCGGGTAGAGTGTAGGAAACGGGTATGTGATTTAGTAAGTGTCGGAATAAATATAAAGAGCCGCATCCACGATGCGGCTCTCAATCATTAATAAGTGTGGTTAGCAGGCAACCAGGCAACTGGCTTGCCCACCGCAGGTGGCGCAGGTCCGGACGATGCAGGTGCCGCCGTCACAGGCGCTCTTGAAGCAAGTATCGCCGGTTATTCCTCCGGCAATGTTATCCAGTGATTGCTGGTCCAGGTCGCGAAGAGTTACTTTCTTGATTGCGAGTTTCGTTGTCTTCTTCATGCTGGGTCTCCCTTGCTTTCTATGTTATCTACTTGTTCCGCGATCTTAGTCATGCGCATGAATGAGAGTCAAGAAATTAACTATTAAGTTTGGTGCTCCCGAATTTACATTCCGCCTGAAGAATATCGGCAAGGCTTGCGCATGAACCTGACTCATGACTCACGGTGGGTCCTTATGCAAATGCACTACGCTAGCGCACAAGTGCGCGGCGTAATATCACCGATGTCCTATCCGGAGAAATATTCCATCGATAGGGTCGCGATGTATGGTATGTCGACCGGTTTTGCCCCAACATTAAGATTTGAGACGGCCCGTCTCACTGTGAGATTTAAGCTCTGCGATCAGCCTGGCTTTCAGGCTTGCAGTCGATCTAACCCATTGAAGAATATAGCGCCTGAGTGCTAGACCTTCCGTTCTGAGCGATGGCTGTGTCCGTGCTTCTGCTTCCTGCATAACCGCGTGTTCCGGCTCCCCAAAGCTCTTCCTAACCGGGAAGAGGGGGAGCCCAACCGCACTTTTGAAGTTGATAAAAGATCTCCGCGGAGCTCTTCAGGAATGAGAGCTAGGTGGAAATCATTATTTTTATCTGGAGATTTTCAGTTGGCGCATTTAGGGACAGCCAAGGCGAAGACGGCTCAGGCAAGCACGGTGGCCGAGTTGGCGCGCTTTTTTCCCGAAGCCACGCCGGTGCGCATTCCTGTTCAATTCACGCGCAGCGCTCGAATCAATGAAGATATGTCGAGAGCAAAGGAATTGGCGGAAAGCACCGTGATTGAATTTGGCACAGCGCGCGAAGTTTTGTTTGCCTGCTCCACGCCCCTCGAATTCGCCGATGTTTTGCGTCTGCGTAACTCGGATGGATCGCTCGATACGGAAGCTTCCGTGGTAGCTGTGCAGTATCACCCGGGCGCGACGGTCGTAGCGGCGCGCTTCCTCAACTCGGTTCCCAACTGGATCGTGAAATCATGACAACATCATCCCAGGCGGCCTCGCCTGCTCCCGACTATGCAGCGCTGTGGTCGAGTGCGCGGCGTCTTCATCCTATTTATGTCGAACTGGCACGCGAGTTCGTGATCGATGCTCCGCCATGCACGGCGCTGGAAACCTCACCGGACTCGCCCGATCGTGACACCGTAGAACAGGCGCTGCAATGGCTGCACAATATGGATGCGCGCATCCAGGTTCACCAGTTACGGCAGTTTTTGCAGACCAGCTCGCTGGTCGATCGCGACGGTATCGTCGCCATGATGCAGCATCTTCTTGGCAAAGCCGCGCACACCGATTCCGCCCGCGATAAGATCGATTTCCTACTGGTGCAGTATTTCAGCCAGCTCGCGCCCACCGAACTTGGCGACAACGGAGCCGACATCGCTTATGTGGCGCAAGCGCTGGAACCGGTGTTGGGCAAAGTAGATTTAAAGACTCCGCTGTGGCTGAATGCGCTGGACCGGGTTTTGGATGCGGCGCGAAAGTGCAACTCGCTGGACGAATTGCTGCATGGAGGCGTTCTGGAACAGGGACGCAAAGCCAAAGCGCAAGCGGGCGAGTTGTTTTACATGCCGATTGCACTGGTGTCCTTTACCCGCTTCGGATATCTGATGCGGCGGGCGTTTTTCCGCCTGATGCTGACCGATCTCAACAGCATTCTCGATGGCCTTACCGAACTGGAAGAAAAAGGCGTGACCACGATCGATTGCCGGCGCGCACAATTTTCCGCGCAGGAGCCGATTGCCCGTCTGCGCATGATTTGCCAGTCATGGAAGGTGATGTTCCAGGCGGAATATTCCTCCGGGCAACCGCTGCGCATGTTGGTGGACCTGCGGGCTTCAGTGGAAGCCGCTTTGGGTCGCGGCGCGGCAGGAGAAGATGGTGAAAAAGCTTTGGAGAAAACAGCAGCAGCGAAGGCTGCTCTAACAAGTAAAGCAAAACCGCTGGCGGCTGCGGCTGCCGCAAGCGCAGGTGGCCCTTCGGCGCAGAAAAAGGCTGCGCCGCAATCGGCTGCGAAGCCTGTAGCGAAGCCGGCAGCCCAAAGGAGTGAAACCCCAGAGTTCGAGATTTCTGCGGGAACGGCGGAGTGGAATCCGGATGAGGACGCAAAGCCGGGAAAGAAATAAGCAGTTTCGAATTGCAAACAACAAAACTTTAGCAAAAGGAATTTTGCGTTTGGAACGTCCAACGGTACTTATCATCTCCGACGACCCGGATTTTTCGCGCGGCATCACCGCGCGCTGGCAAATGGAGCGCCATGTGCCTGCTTTCACCATCCTGAGCGGAGATCTCTGGCCTCGCACGGTGGAAGATTTTGAGGTAGCGATTGTGGGACCATTGCGGCGCGAGCTTTTGTCGGTCATCATCGAGCCTCTGCATTCCACATCACAACCATTGTTTTGTCTCTGCGAAGATGCATCTACCGCAGAATTGGTGCGCGAGCGCTGGCCTCGCACCAATGTGCTGCGCTGTGTGGACAATTGGCTCGACACCTTGATTTTGGCGGGCGGTGAAGCGATACAGCGTGCTCTTGCGGAAGCGCGTGCGCGCGCGGCAGAGCGGGCTTGCGACACGCTGGAGCGGGAAGCGACGCTGGGCCGTTACATGCTGGAGATGCGGCACGGATTGAATAATGCGCTGACCTCGCTGCTGGGAAATTCCGATTTGCTGCTTCTGGAACCGGGCAGCCTGTCGGCGCAATCGCGCGGACAGATCGAAACCATCCGCAACATGACTTTACGTATTCACGAAGTAATGCAGCGGTTTTCGTCACTGGAAAAAGAAATGAATGTTGTGGCCCGGCAAGCCGAGTACGATTCAGGCAAGTCCAGCTTTGCGGCGGCTGCGGGCTAGAAACGCAATTGTTCGGTTGGAAGGAAGTATTCGGAACGAATCCATCGTGAGATGGCGGACATAACAAGCTCATCCTCCCCTGGCCATGTGCCGATGACATTCAGAGGCGCGCGAGTTTCTCGCGGCTCGGGGAAGATTTTATGCATAAACTAATGGCGACCAGCACCATACTGGAGCACGAACTTTCCGAATTGCGCCTGCTGGTGGAGCGCCAAACGGGAGTGGTGCTCGATTGCCCGAACAGCGCGCTGGCCGCGCACGTTGCCGATTTCGTAGAGGCACAGCAACTCGATTCATCGGCCACGCTGTTTGAACGCCTTCGTTCCTCCGAGCAGGATCCTTCCACTCTGCCCACTTTGCTGGATGGCCTGCTCAACGCAAACTCTGGATTCTTTCGTCATCCCGGTGCGATGAACGCTTTAACACGCCAGGTTTTGCCCCAGCTTTGCGCCCGTAAGTCCGCTGATATTCCCGGCCCTGTCCGCATCTGGAGCGCGGGCTGCGCTACCGGGGAAGAAGCCTATTCCATTGCCATGGCGGTTTGCGATGCGGTGAATCCCGCCAACGTCAGCGTTCCGGTGAATGGAAGCGCTGCCAACAAAGCAAGCGCGCGCACCGGAGGGATTTTAGAAAGTTCAGCGGGTGCGGCGCCGCACCCAAAGTTGAACTCGGGATGTTCCATACACATTGTTGGCAGCGATTTGTTGCCGCGCAGTATCGAAACAGCCGACCGCGGCGTGTATCCGCAATCGGCACTCGACGGTCTGCCGCCTGCCACCATTCGCAATTATTTTTCGAAGATCGGCTCGCCCGCGGCAACGCCAATGATTGCGCAAAACGAAGTGGAGTTGGAGGAAAGAAAAATCTCTTCCCTGAACCTGCAACCCATAGCTAGCCCCTCACACCTGCTGGTGAAGCCGCGGTTGCGCAGCCTGGTGACTTTCAACTGCATGAATCTGGCACGGCCGGGATACATCGGCCGCTTCGACTGCATCTTCTGCATGGACGTGCTCTCGCACTTCTCCCGCGCCCAGCGCCAATCGGCACTTGAACGTTTGCATCTTTATCTAGAACCCGGCGGCTATCTCTTCCTCAGTCAAACCGAAAAGCTAGCCGCCCCAAACCTGAACTTCCGCTCGGAAACCTTCGATGGATATACCTTCCATCGCAAGCCGCTGGCGGCTAGCGCGGCGTACGGAAGATAAGCAGAAAGAAACCACCGAAGAACAAGTCAGCCTAGACTTAGCCACCCACAAGCTTTACGCCTGCGCTCACACAGGCGCGTATCAAGTCCTCATCTAAGGTTGCCAGCGGTTCGGCGGCTTGCGAATACATCTGAGCTACGCGAACAAAAACTCCTTAGTCCGTAACTCCTTAATCGTATCCCGCAACTTCGCCGCCTTCTCGAACTCGAACCGCTTCGCCGCTTCGCGCATATCGCTTTCAAGTTTGCCGATGTAGCCATCCAACTCTTCCTGCGTCCTGAACTCGGGCATGCCTTCGGCTTCGCTGGCGGTCAGATCGGCGTAGTCGGCGGCTACGATTCCGGCCAGCGTCATGTCGAGCGGGCGGATGATCGATTCCGGGGTAATGCCGTGCTCTTCGTTGTACGCGGTCTGGATAGCCCGACGGCGCAAGGTTTCGTCCATGGCACGCTTCATCGAGTCGGTCATGCGGTCGGCGTAGAGAATGGCGCGTCCGTTCAAATGGCGGGCGCAGCGGCCGATGGTTTGGATCAAAGATCCCTGCGAGCGCAGGAAGCCTTCTTTGTCGGCATCGAGAATCGCGACCAGGGAAACTTCGGGCAAGTCTAATCCCTCGCGCAGAAGATTGATGCCAATCAATACATCGAACTCGCCTTTGCGCAGGTCGCGGAGAATCTTTACCCGCTCCAGCGTTTCGATCTCCGAATGCATGTAGCGGCATTTCACGCCCACTTCGGCATAATACTCGGCCAAGTCTTCCGACATGCGCTTGGTGAGCGTGGTCACCAGCACGCGTTCGCCCTTGGCCACGCGCGCGCGAATTTCGTGCAACAGGTCGTCGATCTGCCCTTTGACCGGGCGAATTTCTACTTCGGGATCGATCAGTCCGGTTGGGCGAATGATCTGCTCGATCACTACTCCCGCCGATTTCGTTAGCTCATATGGCCCGGGAGTCGCCGATACGTAGACCAACTGATTGGTGCGATGATCGAATTCGTCGAATGTCAGCGGACGGTTATCCAGCGCCGAGGGCATGCGGAATCCGTACTCCACCAGCACTTCCTTGCGCGAGCGGTCGCCGGCGTACATGCCGCGGAGCTGCGGAACCGTCTGGTGCGATTCATCGATGAAGATCAGCCAGTCGCGCGGAAAATAATCGAGCAGGGTAGGCGGAGGCTCGCCGGGCATGCGTCCGGTGAAGTGGCGCGAATAATTTTCGATACCGTGGCAGTAGCCCATGGCCTTGATCATTTCCAGATCGAACATGGTGCGCTGATGAATGCGTTGCGCTTCCACCACGCGGCCTTGCTTTTCCAGTTCCGCTTCCCACCATGCCAGCTCTTTCTTGATCGACTGCACCGCCGACGCGCGCGTTTCGTCTTTCATCACGTAATGCGTCTTGGGATAAATCGGCAGGCGCATGTACTTTTGCTTGACCGTGCCGAATAGCGGGTCGATCTGCGAGAGCGATTCGATCTGATCTCCCCACAACTCGATGCGGTAGGCCATGTCGTCGTAAGTTGGATATACCTCGATGACATCGCCGCGCACGCGAAAGGTTCCGCGTCGGAAATCGCCGTTGGTGCGCTCGTAGAGAATGTCGACCAGCTTGCGCGTGATGTCTTCGCGCTTGATCTTCTGGCCCTTTTCGAGGAAGAGCATCATGCCGTAATAGGCTTCCGGCGAGCCGAGACCGTAGATACAGCTGACGGACGAGACGATCAGCGTGTCGCGGCGCTCGAATAAAGAGCGCGTCGCCGAGAGGCGCAGCTTGTCGAGTTCGTCGTTGATGGTGGCTTCTTTTTCAATGTAGAGGTCGGCGGCGGGAACGTAGGCTTCGGGCTGGTAGTAGTCGTAGTACGAGACGAAATATTCGACCGCGTTGTGCGGGAAGAAATTCTTAAACTCGTGGTAAAGCTGCGCGGCCAACGTTTTGTTGTGCGCCATGACGAGCGCGGGACGGTTCGTCGCCTCGATCACCTTGGCCATCGTGTAGGTTTTGCCCGAGCCGGTGACGCCGAGCAGGACCTGATGCTGCTCGCGGTCAAAAACGCCGCGCAGCAGGGATTCGATGGCGCGTCCCTGATCGCCCTGCGGTTTGTATTCGGAAACTAGTTTGAAGTCCATGGAAGAAAGCAGCTCTCGCTTAGAACAGATACTGTCCTCGACCATCGTCAGGAGATGCCCAGAAGACGATTTTGCAGAAAGCGAATCTTTCTATTATAGCTGCTGCGTCGGGGTGCAAGCCCTGGTTGCGGGCAGGTTGAAGCGTAACGCAAGAAGCTCACTTATGAATCTCGACCGCGATCAAATGGGGAATATCCGACTTGTCGGCAGAATCGACATATTCCACTTTGGCCGGCCGGTTCTCCAGATCTGTGCAGGGTTTCAAGTCCCCGCGTAGTTGCACGTTGAGCGCCGTGAACTCGATTTTGTAATAGTTATCGGAGCGAAGCGGCAAGATCTTTTCACCGGAGGCGACAGTCAAGTCCATCCCAGAATCCGCGCAGCGCACATTTTTCAAGACGCCTACAAGAAAGTGATGCGGCCCGCTGGGAACAAATTGCTTCTGTAATAAAGGTCGGGGCGCAACCACAGAGGAAGTTACTTCGATTTGGCTGGCGCTCGTCTCATCTTTTATCTCTTGAGTCCGCCCACCAACACGTTCCTGATAGTCGGCATATTGCAGCACCCGAACTAGTTCGTTCTGGGCCGCCTGGTTTTCGGCCGGCGTCTTCGCTAATTTGGCCGTCTCACGAGCAACATTGACTGCGTTTTTGCCTTGGCCCATGGCAACGAGAATATTGGCGACGTTGATGCGGTATCCGATGTTCGCTGGATCGAGTGCCACAGCCATTAATCCCATCCTGTGAGCCTCGTCGAGGTCCCGTTGCCGCATGGCGAGAAAGACGGCTAACCGATCGAACGATGGCGCAAACGAAGGGTTCAACTGAATGGAGGTGCGGAGACTTTTTTCTATCTGCGAGTCGTCCGGCCCGGTGGGCGTGCTATTCATCGTGATAGCGGCGTAGTAGTAATGAGCAAGGAAGCTTTTCGAATCAAGCTGGACAGCTTGCGCGTACCATTTTTTCGCCTCATCCAGTTGGCCTTGGCGGAACGCCAGGAAGCCCATAGTTTCGTGGGCCGAGACATTCTTTGGATCTGCTTGCAATGCCTGATCGAGAAGCGCCTGTGCATCTGCAGTTCGATTATTGTAGGCAAGGAAATCGGCTCGGATGGCATCGGTCTGTGGCGGAGAAAGCGATTCAAGCTTAAAAGTCGAGTCGTCAACATCGGTCGCTGAGTTCATTTTCAAATAACTGAAGCTGCCTTGCCGGACATAACCCTCAAGCGACGAATACAGTCGGTTGAGATCGCCGAAGGTGCGTGTTGCTGCGGTTACCGGGTCTACATTCTGAGTTAGCAGGTTCGCATACTCGGCGAGACGGTTAGTCTTTTCTTTGAAGTCTTTGGTCTGAATGTAGTGCATCAGCGCCCACGACTCCGCATAGAAGATCGAGCCCTTGTTTTCTTCGTGGTAATAAGGTGATTTTTCGTCGATCGTGAACAGAGTCGCGAGCGGAAGCAATTTGCTCTGCCGCAAAAGGAGAATGTTCTCCGGGCTAGCCTCGCCGAGAGAAACTTCTTTTTCCCGGATGTCTGTGTTCTGGTAAAACTCGGCGAGTCCCTCGTTCATCCATAACGGGATCCATTCGGCCGATTTGCTCATGAGCAGATGCGTATATTCGTGATAGATAACCGAGTAGGGATGATCGCCCTCGGCATCAAGCCGCATCAGAACATAATTCTTGTCGGCGGCTCGCAGGAATAGCCCGCCCAGCTTGAGCGATCCTTTCGCTAAATAGGCCTCAGGTTCGAGTGCGCGGAAATCTTTTTCATCCTTGATAGCAAGCACGATAATCGGCGAGCCGGGGTCTAGTTTCAGTTTGGGAAAGGCAGTGTGAAACACGGCTCGCATACGCTCAAATTGATCCGCAGCCCGGCGGCCTTGTTTTTCATTGGCGTTAGTTACGACGACAAAATGTGGAGTGGTGACCTCGATCCAGGCATCCTGCTTCGCCCAAGATATTGCCGTTAAGGAAAAGACAAGGATGAAAATACTGAGGAGGGACGAATGGTAGCGCATGGCGGAAGTAAGTTATACACACAGCCGTAATAAGTCAACACAGAATTATGTCTCCGGATAGTGTCTTGAGATACGCGAAGAAAGCAGTATTTTATGCCCAGGCGCGACCAGGAGTTTTGTGAGGTACACGTTTGCAGCGCTACGGCTACTGGCAGATATTACAACTCCGCCAGCGCCCGATGCACCAGATAAATCGAGATCGATCCCTCGCCCACCGCTGCTGCTACGCGCTTCACGTTTCCTGATCGCACGTCGCCCACAGCAAATACGCCGGGCAGGCTGGTTTCCAGCATAAGAGGTACGCGCTCCAGCGGCCATTTGAAGTCGTGGAGGACGGGATCTAAATCGCGCCCGGTCAGAATGAATCCTTTGTTATCGAGTGCAACGCAGCCTTGCAACCACTCGGTTCGCGGAGATGCTCCCGCCATAATAAATACGTGGCGGATGTCGTGCGTAGAATTCTCGCCAGTATTCTTGTCCTGCCACGTGACGCGTTCGAGTTGTGTATCGCCTTCCAGACCGACGATCTCGGTGCGGTAATGCATCTCAATGGCAGGATTTTCCTCGATGCGTTGGATCAGGTAACGCGACATCGTGTCCGACAACTGATTGGACCGCACCAGCATGTGAACTTTGCCTGCGGTTTGCGACAAATAAACCGCAGCCTGGCCGGCCGAATTTCCGCCGCCAACTACAACTACATCGTCTTTCCCGCACAACTGTGCTTCGATATAAGTAGCGCCGTAATAAATCCCCTGGCCTTCAAACTTTTTCAGGTTATCGATCTTCGGCTTGTTGTACTGCGCTCCGCTGGCAATGACTACGGAGCGGGCGCGAATAATATTGCCGCAGTCTACGCTCAACTCGTAGGGACGCTTTTCGCAATTCAATTTCGTTACGCTGTTTGCGATAAGGACTTTTGCGCCAAACTTTTGCGCCTGCGCAGCCGCCCGGCCTGCCAGTTCATTTCCAGAAATCCCCATGGGGAAGCCGAGATAGTTTTCGATCTTGGAACTCGATCCGGCTTGGCCGCCAGGAGAGTCGGCTTCAATCACCAAAACATCGAGACCTTCGGACGCGGCGTAGACAGCGGCGGCAAGGCCTGAAGGCCCGGCGCCCACGATTACCAGATCCCGCACTTCTCCCGCCGTAATGTGAGCGTTAAGCCCAAGGCACCGGGCCAATTCCTGAATTGATGGACCGCGCAATACGGTGCGGTTGTTGCAGATGACGACGGGGATCTCTTCGAGGGTCACGTGGAAGTGATCGAGTAGGTCCTGGTAGCTGGAGTCCGTGTCAAGATCCACGTAGGTATGGGGATGGCCGTTGCGGGTGAGAAATTCGCGCAGCCGCAGCGTCTGG
>DATHMV010000040.1:0-28609 GCA_035486715.1 Candidatus Aquilonibacter sp. | reverse complement strand
TTGATGCCCTGGTCCAGCGTTACAACTCCGACCTTGCGAATGGTCTGGGCAATCTGGCCAGCCGTACGCTGACCATGATCAACCGCTACTTCAAGGGCGAGGTTCCCTATCCATCGCGCGGAGCGTCGCGAACGGCGGCCGACGATGCAATTGCCGAAACAGCGCGAAAGACAATAGGCGAGTATGGAATTTTGTTCGATCAGTTCCAGTTCTCGCGCGCGCTCGAATCCGCGTGGGGACTGGTGGCGGCGGTTGACAAATACATTGTCGAGAACGAACCGTGGTCGCTCGGCGAAAAACAGGATGAGAACAGCCGTTCGCGTCTTGCGACCGTGCTTTATACATCGGCCGAAGCGCTGCGCATCGCCACGGCGCTGGCGCATCCGGTAATGCCGGACGCTACTGCGAAAATCTGGGCGCAGATGGGGCTGGGCGACATCAAGAAACTGGCGCTGTCCGATCTCGCCTGGGGACAATTGCCGCTGGGCACGAAACTTGGCGACGTCTATCCCGTTTTTCCGCGCGCGGACAAAAGCGCCATTGAAAGGATGCAGCAGATGGAAGATCAGCAGAGAGGTCCGGCTGTCGTGGAAGAATCGAAGACGGAATCGAAGTCAGAAGCTAAGGGCGCACCCGCGCAGCCCGCATTGACAGAGGCGCCGGCAAAAGCACAGCCAGCCGTGGCCGCTTCCGACGGCAGGATTACGATCGACGACTTCGCCAAGATTGAATTGCGCGTAGGCGTCGTGAAAGTTGCCGAGCGCGTGCCCAAGGCTGACAAACTGCTGCGACTCGAAATTGATATTGGCACCGAGGTGCGGCAAGTCCTGGCAGGAATTGCCGAGGCCTACGCTCCAGAGACTCTGGTAGGCCGCAAGGTCGTCATCGTGGCGAACCTGGCCCCGCGAAAACTGCGCGGACTGGAATCGAATGGAATGATTGTGGCCGCTTCGCTGGAGGGCGGAAAGCCAGTGCTGGCAGGCTTTCTCGAGGATGTGCCGGTTGGGGCAAGGCTGAAGTAGAAGAAAGTCGCACCTCGGACCTCAGACGTCGGGCGTTCACACTCTTCAAGTTTAAAGTCTCAGGTCTGGCGTCCGAGGTCCGAATCCCCATGTTCATCGATTCTCACGCACATCTTGATGGCGAGAAATTCGCCGCCGATCGCGAGCAAGTCATCGCACGGGCGCGGGACAGCGGCGTCGCCAACATCGTCGCCATCGGCAACGGCGACGGCCCCACAGACGTCGACTGCGGAATCCGGTTGGCGGAGAAATACGATTTCATCTACGCGACTCTAGGCATTCATCCGCATGAGGCACGGCTCGCGGATCAGGCTGCATACGACCGCATGGCGCAACTGGCGCGGCATCCCAAGGTGATCGCCTGGGGTGAGATCGGCCTAGACTACCATTACGATCACTCTCCGCGCGACGTGCAGCAGCAGGTTTTCGTCGCGCAGATGGAGTTGGCGGCGGCGGCGAAACTGCCAATCGTGATTCACTGCCGGCCTTCCGACGGCAGCGACAACGCCTGGGAAGCTTGCCTCGGCCTGATTCGCGATCGATGGGCGGCAACCGCACTCGGCGGAATTCTGCATTGCTTCACAGGAAACTGGCCGCAGGCGAAACGCGCACTCGACATGGGATTCATAATTTCGTTTGCAGGAAATCTAACATTCCCGAAGGCGCAGCAGATCCGCGACGCGGCGCTGGAAGTTCCGCTCGACCGCCTCCTGATCGAAACCGACTCGCCTTATCTCGCTCCGGTGCCGCACCGGGGCAAGCGCAATGAGCCGGCATTCGTTCTCGAAACAGCGCGCAAATTGGGCGAGTTGCGGGGGATTTCTCAAGAAGAAATCGGCCAGCACACCTCGCGGAATTTCTACAAGTTTTTCAAATTGACTGAAATGGTTGAAAGCAAAGTTACGCCGCGCCAGAGCCTTCAATTCTGATAGGCTCTCTCTTAAGATTCCATTGTTTCAGAAAGATTAGAAATGTATGCCCGATAACACTTTCGACATCGTCAGCAAAATCGATTTGCAGGAGGTTTCGAACGCGATCCAGCAGGCGCTGAAGGAGATTCACACGCGCTTCGATCTCAAAGACTCCAAGTCGAACATCGAACTCGATAAAGATGGGATCGTGCTGCACTCGGCCGATGAATACAAACTGAAGGCGGTCAACGACGTGCTGCAGGCGAAGCTTGTGAAGCGTGGAGTCCCGCTGAAAGGCCTAACTTACGGCGTGGTAGAGCCGTCCGCAGGAGGTACGGCGAAACGGAAAATCACGCTCCAGCAGGGCATTCCGATCGAAAAAGCTCGCGACATCGTGAAAGCGGTCAAAGACTCGAAGAAAAAAGCGCAGGCCTCGATCCAGGGTGATCTGGTGCGCATCTCAAGCAAAGATCGGGACACGCTGCAGGAGGTCATTGCGCTGCTAAAGGGGCGGGATTTCGGGATCGATCTCCAGTTTACGAATTACCGCTCGAACTAAACATCGACTTTGGATTTCGGAACAAATTGAGCGCGCCAGCTATCATCAACGGGAAAGAAGTATTCGATCTGCTGCGGGACGACCTCGTCGCGCTCGAAGGCGAGTTCGGACACGACACGATCTCGGGTGTGCAGGCAATCACGGAGATCAGCGAATACCTTCGCGCTGGCGGAGGAAAGAGAATTCGGCCGGCGCTCCTGCTCCTTTCGGCGAAGCTGCTCGACTATGAAGGCCAGGGTGCGGTCCGGCTGGGTGCGGTAGTCGAGATCATTCACACCGCCACCCTGGTCCACGACGACATTATCGACGAAGCCAAGACGCGGCGCGGGCGTCCGGCGGCGAATACACAGTGGGGCAATTCCAAGTGCGTACTGGCCGGCGACTGGCTCTACATGCAGGGCTTCAAGATCGCGGTGCAAGAGCGCAACTTCCGCATCCTCGACACGCTGATTGAACTGACGCAGCAGATGGTCGAGGGCGAACTGCTGCAGATGGAACGTCTGGGCAAGCTGATCACGCTCGACGAACACTTCGACCTGATCTTCCGCAAGACAGCGTGTTTGTTTTCGGTGTGCATGCGCCTGGGCGCAATTCTCGCAGGGGCCACCGACGAACAGGAAGCCGCCCTCGGCCAATACGGCCACGATCTCGGCATGGCCTTTCAGATTGTGGACGACGTGCTCGATCTCACTGCCTCGGAAGATGTGCTGGGCAAGCCCGTCGCGAGCGATTTGCGCGAGGGCAAAGCGACCATGGCCGTGATTCATGCTCTCGATCGGTGTACGGCCGAGGAGCGCTCGAAGATCGAGACTGTGCTGCGCCACGGCGTTTTCAACGGGGTGACGCACTCCGATATTCTTGAGATCCTGCATCGCTATGGCTCGCTCAACGCCGCTACCGCTCGCGCCACGCAATATGCCGAGTCGGCGCAACGCGCGATTTGCACCTTCCCTGATTCCGAGATCAAACGCGCCCTGCTCTGGGCTCCGGAGTTTGTCGTAGCGAGAGAGAAATAGGCCCGAACGCGGCCCGCCCTCAGTCCCGCCCTTCCGCGTTTGTTTATACTGAACCGTTCCTGACTTCCCGGAATCAAAGAGCGGTCAACCAAGAACTCCTATGAAAGAACTGCTGGCGGCGATGGCGCACCACGGTTATGTGTGGACGTTCGTCGTGTTGTTCCTGGAATCCGTGGGACTTCCTCTTCCGGCGGCGATCGCCCTGGTCGCGGGCGGTGCGGCGATCGCATCGCACACCCTATCCGCACCCGGGATGCTCTTCGCTGCGGTAGGCGCACTCCTGATGGGCGACATCATCCAATTCTGGATGGGACGAACCGCCGGCTGGGCTCTGCTCGGGTTTCTTTGCAGACTTTCGCTGAATCCGGAAACCTGCATTCTTCGTTCTGCGGAATCCTTCTACAAGCGCGGCAAGGCCACCCTGCTGATCGCAAAATTTATTCCCGGACTCAACACCATGGCCGCGCCACTGGCGGGAAGCATGAAGATGCCCTTCTGGCAGTTCCTGCGTCTGGATATCGCCGGGGCCCTGCTCTACTCCTCGACCTACATGGCCGTCGGATATGTGTCGCGCGACTTTCTCGCCGCCGTACTCAACGGATTCCACGCCGCCGGTCAGGTGATGGAAGTCGTGCTCATCATTGCGGTCGTGGCCTATGCGATCTACCGGGCTTTGCAGTTTCACAAATACCAGAACTACAAACTGGTGCCACGAATCCAGGTCCAGGAACTGGCTGCGCGGCTCACCTCGGAGGGACGGGGCAAGGTGCTGATCGTCGATGTCCGCAGCCACGGCTATTACGACGTTGGCGCCGAGCGCATCCAGGGATCGATCCGGATTGAACCCAACAATTTGGACGAGGAAGTCAAACTCCTGCCCAAGGACAAGGATATTTACCTCTACTGTACTTGAGCACGCGAAGCGACCAGCGCCCGGGTGGCGCACCTGCTGCGGGAAAAAGGCTTCAACACGTTTGTGATCGTCGGCGGATTAACCGCCTGGCGCAAAGCCGGCGAACCGGTAGAGGTAGTTCCTCAGGACGATCTGGTAAAGCTGCCGACGTTCAGTTAGAACAAGATTTTGGGTGGCGCAACGCTTCAGGCTGCGATTGTTGATTCGTATCAGGGGACGCCTTCAGGCGCACGGCAAAACCGTGAAAAATATCGCGGCTTTAGCCGCTGAGGTTCATGAAGGAAATCGAAATTAAATTCCGCGTGAAAAGCTTGCCCGCTCTAAGCCGCAGGCTGCGGGAACTCGGATTTCGCGAGGAAACTCCCCGCACTCACGAAATGAACACGCTTTACGATTTGCCGGGGGCGCAATTGCGCAACCGCAAGGAACTCCTCCGTCTACGCCAATATGGAAAAGAATGGAAGCTAACCCACAAAAGCGGCAGTAAGATCGGGCGCCACAGCAGCCGCCAGGAGTTAGAAACTTCAGTCGGCGACGGTAAAAAAATGGATGCGATCCTGCGCGCTCTGGGATATGCCCCGACATTCCGTTACGAAAAGTTTCGCGCCGAATGGACCGACGGTAAAGGCCAAGTCGTAGTCGACGAAACTCCCATAGGAAATTTCTGCGAGATCGAAGGCGCGCCACCCTGGATAGACACAACCGCGAAGAAGCTTGGAATCGAACCGGACCAATACATAACAAAGAATTACGCGACGCTGTTTGCGGATTGGAAAAAAGAAACGAAGAGTAAAACCGAAGAGATGATATTCAAAACAGTTTCGCCATCCAAGACCGCTTTGCCATCAAGAACGACTTTGCAATCAAAATAGCCTTGTCATCCTGAGCAAGCGAAGGACCTCTGTATTTTGCCGGCGCCAACAAACTGCATAGGTTCTCCGCTTCGCTCAGAATGACAAACGCATGGGGAATCCAAACGCCTTTACGCCCCGTGGCACTTCTTAAACTTCTTTCCCGACCCGCAAGGGCAAGGATCATTCCGGCCTACCTTCTCCTGCCCGCGAACCACCTGCTGCACCGGCTGCGCATCGCCGGCTCCAGCCATGCGCGCCTGTTCAAGCTCGCGGCGCTTGCGGCGCATGAACGCCTCTTCCAGATCATCGGCAGAAGTTGCCACCAGCCGTGGCGGATGATGCCCATTTCCACCTCCGCCTTGCTGCGCTGGAACTCCCGGCCCAGGCCCTTGCCCCTCGGGATCGACCGTCTGCGGGCCGCCAGCAGCCGCATCAGGTGGACGCTCGATGATCTGCATCAGGTACAGATATCGAACTGTGTCTTCCTGAAAGCGCTGCAGCATGGCCTCAAACATCTCGAACGATTCTTTCTTGTACTCCACCAGCGGATCATGCTGGCCGTAGCCGCGCAGGCCAATGCCCTCTTTCAGGTGATCCATGCCAAGCAGGTGATCTTTCCACTGCGAATCGAGCACGCTCAGCATGATCATGCGCTCGTGATGGCGCATGGCGTCGGGGCCGATGAGCTTTTCTTTGGCCTCGTAACGCTCTTTTAGTTTTTCGAAAATAGCATCGCCCAACTCTTGCCGGTTCAGTGTTTCCGGCTTCACGCCCTCGGCGAGAAAATCCACGCCGAAGCGGGTGAATACCGCATCCTTGAGGCCTTTGATGTTCCAGTCATCGGCGTGGCCCTTGACTGGGCAATACTCGTCCATCAAATCACCCAGGATGGCCGAGACATAATCTTCGAGGATCAGGTTTTTCTGATCCATGCCCTCGAGCAAGCGGCGGCGCAGGCCATACACCGCCTCGCGCTGCTTGTTCATCACATCGTCGTACTCGAGTAAATGTTTGCGCGATTCAAAATGCTGGCCTTCCACGGCTTTTTGCGCGGTCTCAATACGTCGGCTAATCAGCTTCGATTCGATCGGAATGCCTTCTTCCATGCCCAGCCGCTCCAGCAGCTTCGACACCCATTCTTTGGCAAAGATGCGCATGAGGTCATCTTCCAGCGCGAGATAGAAGCGCGAGGAACCCGGATCACCCTGCCGCCCCGCACGTCCACGCAGTTGGTTATCGATGCGCCGGGATTCGTGGCGCTCCGTACCCAGTATATGCAACCCGCCGACAGCGATGACTTCGTCGTGCTCTTTGTCGGTCTGCGCTTTATAGCGGTTGAAGGCCTCCGTCCATTTCTCGGTCGGGACGGTGTATTCATTGCCGTTGTAATAGAAGACCGAAGTAATGCCGTCTTCTTGCGGCCCTTCGATTTTTCCCTGAGCCACGCGTAGTTGTTGCGCGATCCCCTTCTTCACCAGCTCCTGCTTGGCCATGAACTCCGGGTTACCGCCCAGCAAAATGTCGGTGCCACGGCCGGCCATGTTGGTGGCGATGGTGACCATGCCTTTGCGCCCCGCCTGCGCCACGTATTCGGCTTCACGCTCGTGGAATTTCGCGTTCAACACGACGTGATTCTTGATTCCCTTTTTCTTTAGAAGCTGATCCAGCCGCTCGGATTTTTCTACTGAGGTAGTGCCTACCAGTACCGGCTGGCCTTTTTCCGCCAACTTCTGAATCTCATCGGCAACCGCGAAGTATTTTTCTTTCTCCGTCCGAAAAACGACGTCGGGATTTTCCAGCCGCAGCATCTGCTTGTTGGTCGGGATGACGATCACGTCCAGCTTGTAGATGTTGTCGAATTCTGTCGCTTCCGTCTCCGCCGTTCCCGTCATGCCCGAAAGTTTCTTGAACATGCGGAAATAGTTTTGGAAGGTAATGGTGGCAAGTGTCTGGTTCTCGCGCTCGATCTTCACCCCTTCCTTGGCTTCAATGGCCTGGTGCAAACCATCGGACCAGCGCCGGCCCGGCATCATGCGTCCGGTAAATTCGTCGACGATGATGACTTCGCCATCTTTAATCACGTATTGCACGTCACGCCGATATAAGGCATGAGCCTTGATTGCAGTCTCGACGTGATGCTTGAGCGGCCAGTTTTCGGGATCGGCAATATTGCCGATGCCCAGCAACTGCTCCACCTTTTCCCAACCCTCATCCGTAACCGTAATATTGCGATGCTTCTCATCAACCACAAAATCGCCGGTAAGCTGCGCCGGCTCGCCGGGAGCAACCTCTAGCTCTTCGCCTTTTTCCAGCTTCGGAATGATGCGGTTCACGCGGTAATACTTGTCGGTCGATTCTTCGCTGGCGCCGGAAATGATCAGCGGCGTGCGCGCTTCGTCGATCAGAATGGAATCCACTTCATCGACGATGGCAAAATTGTGGCCGCGCTGCACGCAATCATTCAGATTGAACTTCATGTTGTCGCGCAGGTAATCGAAGCCAAACTCATTATTCGTGCCGTAGGTCACATCGGCAGCGTAGGCGGCGCGGCGCTGCTCGTCGTCGAGATCGTGGACGATAACGCCTACGGTCAGGCCAAGGAAACGATAGAGCTTGCCCATCCATTCGGAATCGCGCTTGGCCAGATAATCGTTAACCGTAACCACGTGCACGCCGCGGCCGCTCAGCGCATTCAGATACACCGGCAGCGTCGCAACCAGCGTTTTGCCCTCGCCGGTCTTCATCTCTGAAATCATGCCCTTGTGCTGCACCATGCCGCCGATCAACTGCACGTCGAAGTGGCGCATGTTGAGCACCCGGCGCCCCGCTTCGCGCACCACGGCAAAAGCCTCTACTAGAATGTCGTCAAGTGCTTCCTGCAGCGCATCGTACTGCTCTTTCTCGATCTGCTTCTGACGGTCCGGATTGTCTTCGCCCTCGGCCTCGACGCGACTGTCGTTTCCGGGCGGCTGATTCCCATTGCCGCCTACCCGGCTCAACCGCTCCTGAATGCGCTGCCGGAACTCGTCCGTTTTGGCACGTAGTTCAGCGTCGCTCAACTTCTGCATCTGTGATTCAAGCGCATTGATAGCCATCACGTTAGGCATCATGCTCTTGACGACCCGCTCGTTCTTGGTCCCAAAGACCTTGCCAATGAGTGTGTTAATCAAACTATGAAATCCTTCGCAGGGCGAGAGACGCCCATTGTTATCCCTTTTAGCCTAGCATATTAGATGTAAGAAATAGTGATACGGAACATGCGTGATCCTGGGATCAACGGCTGGCAGCGTATAGATCGCTGAGAACGCAGCAACGAGTATTCTTCATGACTCTCAGCGGCCTGCGCTACTCGGCGGCAAACGCATTTTTCGTGTATATTCCCCACGACCCATGCCCACTTTTTATGACCGCTTTATCGAGTGCGCGGAGCGCTGGCCGGATAACGTTGCCGTCGAATTACAGCGCCACGATCAAATCGAAAGCTATACCTACGCCGAGCTTCGGCGGATGTCCGAATCCGTTGGCCGCTGGATCAACGAAAATCAATTCCCGCGCGGTGCGCGGCTGGCTCTCATTGCTGATAACCACCCCAGATGGGTCGCAGCCTATCTCGGCGTCATTGCCTCGGGATGCACCATTGTTCCATTCGATACCGCCCTACACGCCGACCAGCTTACCAAGCTGTTGAAAGACAGCGGCAGCTCTGCCCTATTCTGCGATATAAAACACGCAAAGATCGCACGCGAGGCCGTTGCGGAAATAAACGTAGGTCTTGTGCTCATGGACCCGGAGCGCGTGGCGCCGGACTCCGACCATCAGGCATGGCTGGCAAATCTGCCGGAAATTTTCGAAGCCGGTCCGGGAAAATTTCAGCCCGCACCCTCAGCAGCGGACGACATCGCCTCACTGCTCTACACCTCAGGCACCACCGCCGACCCCAAAGGCGTGATGCTCACCCATGCCAACTTCCTGGGCGAAGTGGAAGCAGTATTCAATTGGGTCGACCTCGGCCCCACAGACGCGTTGCTAGGCGTGTTGCCTATGTTCCATGTGCTGGCACAGATGGCGAATCTTCTCCTGCCGTTGGTGAAAGGTTCCCGCGTTGTTTATCTCGAAACTCTGAATACTACCGAACTCTTACGCGCCCTGCGCGAGCGCAACATCACCGCATTTGCCGTCGTGCCGCAATTTTTTTATCTGATTCACGCCAGAATTTTTGAAGAGATCAAAAAACGAGGAGCACTGACGCAGCGATTGTTCCATTCGCTCGTAGTGCTCAATCGCAGTCTCCGAAAGATCGGTTTCAATGCAGGTCCGATTCTATTCAAGAAAGTTCACGAAACCTTGGGCGCGAAAATGCGTTATCTCGTCACTGGCGGATCGCGCTTCGATCCGGAGATCGCAACCGATTTTCATGACCTAGGCATCGATGTGTTGCAAGCCTACGGGCTGACGGAAACCACCGCAGCCGTGTTCGCCAATTCTCCCGGCAGCAACGTAATCGGCTCGGTCGGCCGTGCGCTGAAAGGAGTCGAGGCGAAAATCGTCGATCCGCAACCGCAGGAAGATGGCGACCCAGCCACAGGCGAAGTCGCCTTGCGTGGCGCTGTGGTAATGAAAGGTTATTGGAATCGCCCCGACGCAACCACTGCCGTGTTGCGCGACGGCTGGCTCTATACCGGCGATCTTGGCTACTTCGATTCGCACGATAACCTGTTTCTCACCGGGCGCAAGAAAGAAATAATCGTTCTCAGCAACGGCAAAAATATTTATCCCGAAGAAGTCGAAGCGCATTATCTGAAATCTCCCTACATCAAAGAACTTGCGGTAATCGGCCTGGAGGAAAAATCCAGCGAGGGCGGCGACCGCCTGCACGCCGTGATCGTGCCCAACTTCGACGTTCTGCGTCAGAAGAAAATCGTAAACGCGAAAGAAGTCATCCGCTTCGATATCGAAGGCCTTTCGCAGCAGATCGCCTCCACCAAACGCATCGGCAGCTACGAGATTTGGCAGGAGGATTTGCCGCGCACCACCACGCGCAAGATTAAACGCTTCGAAGTGGAGAAGCGCGTAAAAGCGAATCTCGGAAAGAAGACTGCGGCCGATTCCGAGTTACCTGCCGAACAGCCGCTCACCGCCGAAGATTCCGAATGGCTGGATCAGCCTGACGTAAAACAAGCTCTGAATATTGTGCGCGAAGCGGCGCATACCGTACCCCCGACTCTGCGTCCCTCCCTCAATCTGGAACTCGATCTTGGCCTCGATTCCATGCAGCGCGTCGAATTGCTCAGCCAGATCGAGCAACGGCTGGGCGGAAACGTCGAAGAGTCGCAACTCGCCGGAATTTATACCGTGCGCGATTTAGTCGATGCCGTTTTGCAAAGCGCCGCCAGCGGCGCATCTCCAGCTTCACGCCCGGCATTCGCGGGATGGAAAGCCATACTGTCCGAAGATCCCGACCCCAATGATGTAACCGCGCTGATCCGGCCACAGCGCCTTAGTAATTTTTTCTGGTATATGGTCTCCCGGCTCATTCAGGTCATCGCGCTCGACCGCTGTGATCTACATGTGCGTGGCATTGAGAAACTGCCGCAGAGCGGCGCATATATCCTCTGCTCCAATCATCAAAGCTATCTCGACCCGGCTGTTCTGGCCGGCGCTCTGCCGGCGGAGATTTTCAGTAAGGTTTTCGCGGTGGGAACCAGCGAAATTTTTGGCGAAGGACTCATGCTGCGCCTGGCGCGCTCCTTGCGGGTCGTGGTCGTCGATCCCGATGCGAATCTCGTTCCAGCCATGCGCGCCAGCGCCTTCGGGCTGCGGCAGGGACGCCCGCTCATTCTTTATCCCGAAGGCGAGCGCTCGATCGATGGCACGCCAAAAACCTTCAAGAAGGGCGCTGCGATTTTATCGATTCACATGCAGGTGCCGATTGTTCCCGTAGCAATCGAAGGATTCTACAAAGCCTGGCCGCGGAATAAATCGTTCCAGGGCTTCACGCCACTGAAAATAATGTTTGGCGATCCGATTTTCCCTCCGCCAGAGTGTGAAGCTTCAGAGTATGCTTACGAGAAGTTAACAGCGGAATTGAAAGCGCGCGTCGTCAGAATGTGGGAGCAATTGAGGAAGCGGTGATTATCTATTTCGCCCGCGGATGCGTCTGATCGTATACCTGTAAAACATGCTTCATCGAAAGCTGCGTGTAGCGCTGGGTCGTCGCAAGGCGCTCGTGGCCAAGCAACTCCTGAATAGCGCGCAGGTCCGCACCTTCCTCCAGCATGTGCGTTCCGAAAGCGTGGCGTAACGTATGCGGATGAACATCGGGCGAGAGTCCTTTCGCCACGGCAATTTTTTTGATGATGCGCCCCACGCTGCGCGTAGTAAGGCGTCCGCCAGCGCGTCGATTGATGAGCAGCGCCGTTGAATGTTTTTTAGTCTCTTCCAAAAGCTTTTGACGCTCAGGAAGATAGGCCGCCAGCGCTGTTTTCACCGAATCCCCGAACGGAACATAGCGTTCCTTTTTTCCTTTGCCGCGAATCAGAATCGCCTCTGCGCTTAGCGAAATATGGTCGAGATCGACCCCGGTCAATTCCGAATTGCGGATTCCACACCCATAAAGCAGTTCCAGCATAAGCCGGTCGCGCTCCGGGAAGGCCGCTACTTCGGGCATCTTGCCGTCAATCATAGAGTTCATCTCTTCAATCGTGGGCACGCGCGGAAGCTTTTTAGGCAACTTCGGCGTGGCCACAAGTTTGGCCGGATTCTGCTCTACCATCCCTTCCCGCGCCAGCCAGCGGTAAAGCGATCGCACCGCAGCCAACGCGCGCGCCACTGAAGGTTTGCTCAAACCTTTTTCGTAAAGTTGCGAAAGAAACCCGCGGACCGCGATGTGATCAATCTGCTTCCATCCGCGCGAACCAGCGTAGACGGAAAAAAGTACAAGATCCTGCTTGTATGCCTTGATCGTATGCGGCGACGAATTCCGTTCACGCAAATGGCGCAGAAAATCCACAACAGCTTTGGCGACGATGGTTTTCGCCGGTTTGGCGGCAATCATCGCGCTTTCGCCCTCGGATGATGCTTCTGATACACAGTTCGCAAACGGTCGAGCGCCAGATGCGTGTAAATCTGCGTCGTTGAAATGTCCGCATGGCCAAGTATAGTTTGCACGGTGCGAAGGTCGGCGCCGTTCTCCACCATGTGCGTGGCGCAGGAGTGGCGCAGCATGTGGGGAGAAGCGGCACGGCCAGACGCGGACGATGCAGCCCGCACCATCTGCCACACGCGTTGTCTCGTAAGCCTTCGCCCTCCACGTGCAATGAATAGCCAAGGCGAACTGGCTGTGAGAGCATTTCCCTTCTTTGCAATCAAAACCGGGCGCGATTGCGTCAGATACTCCTTAAGCGAATCTTGCGCCGATTTACCGAGCGGCACTACCCGTTCCTTGTCGCCTTTGCCGCGCACCAGCATGTATCCAACATCCAGCTTCAAATCTTCCAGCTTGACACTGGTCATCTCCGAAACACGCAAAGCTCCAGCATAAAAAACCTCCAGCATGGCGCGATCACGAATATTCAGCGCCGCGAACTCTTTCGGATTGCGCGCTGCATTGCCCCCCTGGCGCACGAGCGGAGCCGCAAGCGTAGCTTCCATTTCGTTCCGAGCTAACGCTTTCGGAAGAACTTTCCATTGTTTGGGCGATTCGATATCCAGCGTAGGGTCATGTTCGATTTTCTTATCTAAAAGCAGGTAGCGATAAAGATGGCGAAGCGCCGACAATTTCCGCCCCACGCTGCGGCCATCGAGCTGATAAGAAAAAAGCTGTTGCAGGAATTCGCGCACATCGTTGCGCTGTGCTGCAACCAGTTCACGTTTTCGCGTTTGCAGAAATTCCGTGAACTGGAAAATATCAGTCCGATAGGCTCGAATGGAAAGCGTCGCCAAACCTTTCTCGACCTTTAAATAGTCAAGGAAACTGAGAACGACGTGCGAATTAGCTTCCGATGCCATGGCGGGAAGAAACTTTAAGTATGCGCATTATCGGACACGGATGGAAGTAATTAAGAGAATTCCCGATCGCAAATTCGCGAGATTCAGTGCATTAGGGTTGACTGATTTCGCGCAGCAAGTTCACGGCATACAGTGCTCCCGCCGGTGTCTCTTCGTGCTTGAAGTACGCGAAAACATCACGCCCCGCACTCAGATGCTCTCGCACCCGCGCGACCATAGTGCGGCTCTCCTCTTTCGTATAGGACGGCTTGCGAAATCGATAGTAAGCCGACGCAGCAGTCACCACATCCGGAGTCGTCCGCTCTTCCGTCTCGGCCACGCACAGCGCGACTCCGCTGGACCGAAGTAGCTCCCACGTAGCGTCAGAGAACCAGGATTCGTTGCGAAACTCAAATGCCGCCGGCAAAGTGCGCGGCAGCAATGCAAGAAAATCCTTGAGCAGCGCGGAATCCGCTTTCAAATTCGGCGGCAATTGAAAAAGCACCGGACCCAGCTTACCCGCAGCGGCCAGCGGTTCGATCGTCGCCAGAAAGCGTGGAACAAAATCTTCCGTGCCTTTCAACCGCTTGATATGCGTGATGACCTGATGCGCTTTTATGCCAAGACGGAAATGCGGAGGCGTTTCCTGAATCCAATTCTGGATGGCAGTTTCTTTCACCAATTGGCGAAAAGTGAAGTTCACCTCGACTGTATTAAGCTGCGTGGCGTAGTAGCCCAGAAATTTTTTCTGCGCGAGTTTGGCCGGATAGAAGTCGGGCTTCCAGCTTGGGTAAGCCCATCCCGAGGTTCCAACAAATAATTGCGCCATGGCAGGTCAAACGATTCCAGCGAACGGGATTATACCCTGCGCCTGACTTTGCCCGCCCGTGGCTTCGCTGACTTTTTCGCCGCGCGGTGAACAACCTCCGGACGCTCCTCCTTGGCTTGTGCCGCAATTGAAATCGGCTGCTCGGCTTCCGCAACAGCAGCAGCAACTCCCTTCAGGTCCGGCAGCCGCTGTTTTAACTCCAACAGTGGAGCGGATAAATCGCCACTCTTCTCCACGCGAGCGATCACCTGCTTCGCTTCAAATACCAGCAGGTCCGCATCTTTCTTCTTAAGACAGCGCTCGGCCTCTTCCCATGAAATCGGGGTTGAAACCGTGGGCCGCTCCCGCGCCCGCAGCGAATAGACCGCCACAGTAGTTTTGTGCTCGTCGTTCTGGCTCCAGTCAACGAAAACTTTCCCCGTCCGGATTTGTTTTTTCATGTCCGACACGACCATCTCCGGGTGTTCATGTTCCAGCAATTGCGCCAGCGCATGGGCAAAGGTCTTGGTGAATTCATATTTGGTCGGAGTATTCAGCGGAACATAGACCTGCAAACCCTTCGACCCTGAAGTCTTCGGAAAACTCTGCAAATCAAAATGCTCAAATATCTCCCGCAGCCACAGGCCGACCTGGCAGCACTGCACGATATTCGCCGGCGGTCCAGGATCGAGATCGAAGACCATCATGGTTGGGCAAGTAATGTCTTTGGCAAGCGCCAGCGAAGGATGAAGTTCGATCGCAGCCAGGTTCGCCAGCCACACCAGCGTCGGCAGATCGTTGGCCAGAATGTAATGCACGGTGCGATGGTTGCCCTCGCTCCAAATCGGAGCCGTCTTCACCCAATCGGGCCGGTGTTGCGGCGCATTTTTCTCGTAGAAAAATTCTTCATCCACGCCGTTAGGATAGCGTTTGCGGGTAAGCGCGCGCCCCGCCAAATGGGGCAGCAGAACCGGTGCAATACGAACGTAGTAATCAATGATTTGCTGCTTGGTGAATCCGGCGGCAGGATAAAGAACTTTTTCCAGATTCGACAGCTTGAGCTGCCTTCCCTGAACCTCAATCGTCGAATCCATGCGCGTACGCTCCCGCAGGCATTGTGCCTCAAACCACGTCCAACGCAAAATACTGGCCTATCCTTAATGCTTTGCTGGCCCTAATGTTACCCGCAAAATCGACACGAGCAGTTTGACAATGTCCCCACCAGCCACGTAAGTTCAAAACTTCCCCTGCTATTCGTCTAACTATGTCCGTGCACGCATTTCCGCTCAGTTCGTTGGAGGTCCGATGAAACGCTCACTTCGCTCCCTGGCCGTAATTCTGTTACTCGCCGCACTGGCCACCGCCCAGGATGTCGCCTCATTTGAGAAACGCATTACGGTCAAAAAGCTGGCCAACGGACTCACGCTCATGGTCTGCGAGCGCCCCGAGGCCCCGGTCTTTTCTTTCTTCACCATGGTGGATGCCGGCTCGGCTCAGGACCCCATGGCCAAAACCGGCCTGGCGCACATGTTCGAGCACATGGCGTTCAAGGGCACGGACAAGATTGGCACCACAGACTACGCCGCCGAAAAACCTGCGCTCGCCAAAGTGGAAGTCGCCTACGCCGCCTACATTGCCGAACGCGATAAAGAAGTAGGACGCGACGAAGCAAAGTTGAAGGAACTGGAAAAAGCCTGGAAAGACGCCATCGCCGCCGCCGACAAATATGTCGTGCCCAACCAATTCGGCAAGATCGTCGAGCAAAGCGGCGGCCAGGATCTCAACGCCTTCACCGACTACGACGAAACCGGCTACCATTACTCATTGCCCGCTAACCGTCTGGAATTGTGGGCGTATCTGGAATCCGAGCGCTTTCTTCATCCCGTGCTGCGTGAGTTTTATAAAGAGCGCAACGTGGTCATCGAAGAGCGCCGCTTGCGCACGGACAGCAACCCCATCGGTCGCTTGCTGGAACAATTCAACGCGGAAGCCTTCGAGGCTCACCCCTATCACCGGCCGACCGTGGGCTGGATGTCCGATCTGAATTCTTTTTCTGCCACCGACGCCAAGAAGTTTTTCGACGAATACTACGTTCCCGCGAACATGGTGGTCGCCGTAGCCGGCGACGTAAAAGCCGCCGAAGTGATGCCGATTCTCGAAAAATATTTCGGCCGACTGCCCGCCAGCCACAAGCCGGACGAAACCACCACCACCGAGCCTCCGCAGAACTCCGAGCGCCGTGTGGAGCTAATGGAAAAAACGCAGCCCCTCTACCTCGAGGGTTATCACCGCCCGGATTACCGCACGAAAGACGACGCGGTCTACGATGCGATTACAGATTTAATGTCCGAAGGCCGCACTTCCCGCCTCTATCGCGCGCTCGTACGCGATAAAAAAATCGCGGCTTTCTCTGCCGGATTTAGCGGACTGCCGGGCACCAAATATCCGCACCTCTTCGCCTTCTATGCCTTTCCGCTCCCCGGCCACAGCACGCAGGAAGTTTCCGACGCCATCCATGCCGAGATCGATCGCCTGAAAAAAGAAGACATCAGCGACGATGAATTGAAGATGATCAAGACCCGCACCAAGGCCACCCTCATCCGCAGCCTGGGCGACAACCAAGGGCTCGCTAATCAGCTCGCGGTCTATCAAACCCGCTACGGCGACTGGCGCGAGTTGTTCCGGTCTGTAGATCGCATCGACAAGGTGACGAAAGCCGATATCCGCCGCGTGGCCAATGAAACCTTCAACCAGACCAACCGCACTGTGGGCGTGATCGAAACCGCGGGCGGTACGGCATCAGCCGGAGACCAAAGCGAGGGTCAAAACACCGACCAAGGTTCAGCGGATCAGGGAGGTGCGCAATGAAGATTCAAGCAGTGAAAAGCCACGCGATGACCGTGAAGCCCGTCTTCCTGACGCTGATTCTTACCGTCACCACGCTATTCATTTCAGCTCCTAATGCCCTTTCGCAAGCGACAAACTGGAAGCAGATTCCAGTTCCCACGCTGCCCGCGTTCCATCCCCCGCAACCCAAGCGCATTGAACTTTCCAATGGCATGGTGATCTTCCTCCAGGAAGATCACGAACTCCCCGTGATTGATGGCACCGCCCGCATCCGCGGCGGATCAAGCGACGAACCCGCCGCCAAAGTTGGATTGGTCGGTATGTTCGGCGAAGTCTGGCGCACCGGCGGCACCAAAACTCAAACCGGCGATCAACTCGACGATTTTCTCGAAGTGCGCGCCGCCAAAGTAGAAACCGGCGGCGGACCCGATTCCACGACCGTCAGCCTGTCCTGTCTCAAAGGCGACTTCGATGACGTCTTCAAAGTTTTCGCCGACCTCCTCCAGAACCCCGAGTTCCGCGCCGACAAACTCGACCTCGCGCAAAAACAAGCCGATGACGGCATCTCCCGCCGCAACGATCAAATCGGCGGAATTGCCGCACGCGAATCCGCCAAGCTGGCTTATGGCCCCGCGAACCCCTACGCGCGCGAAGAGGAATACGCAACCATTGCGGCCATCACTCGCGAAGATTTGCTCACCTGGCACAAATCTTACGTTCATCCCAACAACATCATCCTCGGTATCAGCGGCGACTTTGACAGTGCCGCCATGGAAGCCAAGCTCCGCGCCGCGTTCGACGCCTGGCCCAAGGGCCCCGCCGCTCCGCAAAATGAAGTCAAATACGACTCCGCCAAACCCGGCTACTATCTCATTCCAAAAGACGATGTAAATCAAAGCAGCATTCACCTGGTCGCGCTCGGCACTACGCGCAACAATCCGGATTACTACGCGATCTCTGTATTCAACGAAGCATTCGCCGGTGGATTCTCTTCGCGCCTGTTCAACGACATCCGCACCAAGCGCGGCCTCGCCTACAACGTAGGCGGAGGCATAGGCACAAATTTTGGTCATCCCGGCATCATGCAATTCGTAGCTGGAACCAAGAGCCAGAGCACCATCGAAGCGGTGCAGGCAATTCAGGAAGATATCGACAATTTGGCGAAACAGCCCATCAGCGACGAAGAAATCAAACAGGCCAAAGATGCCATCCTCAACGCGTTCATCTTCCGCCTCGATTCGCCCGACAAAGTTTTAGAAGAGCGCATGACGTACGAGTTTTACGGATATCCCGCGGACTGGCTCGACAAATATCCCGCGGAAGTTGAGAAAGTCAGTGCGGCCGATGTAAATCGCGTCGCAGCCAAATATGTGCACCGCGATCAACTCGCCGTACTCGTTGTCGGCAATACCAAAGAGTTCGATAAGCCGCTGTCTTCGCTCGGCGCGGTAAAAGAAATCGATATCACCATTCCTCCTCCGCCGGGTGCGAAAGCAGCGGAGAGCGCGAAGCCCACGGCATCGAATGCAGAAGGCAAAGCGCTGGCCGCAAAAGTTGTTGCGGCTTTGGGCGGGGAAGCAAAGCTTGCGGCTATCAAATCGGTGAAGGCCAAAATCACACTTACGCAGAAAACTGCGCAAGGCGAGTTCCCCATCCCGATGGAAACTGTGATCGTTTATCCCGATCATTTGCACGCCGAAATGCAAACGCCTGGTG
Source organism: Candidatus Aquilonibacter sp. (assembly GCA_035486715.1). Taxonomy (GTDB): domain Bacteria; phylum Acidobacteriota; class Terriglobia; order Terriglobales; family Acidobacteriaceae; genus Sulfotelmatobacter. Next base: position 9,977 of record DATHMV010000040.1, on the reverse strand, counting down.
GAACCATGGACATCGTTGTAACCCCGGATACCGCGTTCATGGCTTTTGTCGGCCAAGGTATGCGCGATTTGCCCTCGTCCCAAAAAGCGGAGACTCTCGACCAAATCAAGCGCGATCCGGTTTTCATCGCCGCCCACGCCAACGACCCCAACGTCTTTTTCCATGCCAGTGGAACCGAGAAGGTAGGCAACATAGAAACGAAAATCGTCGACGTAAATGCCGCCGGAGCCGCCATTCGCTGGTACGTCGATCCACAGAGCGGTCACATTCTGAAAGAGACGTATCCAACCTTAAGCCAGGCCGGACCCGCGCAGGGCGAAACCGAGTTGGGTGACTGGAAATCTCTCAGCGGCTTAAATATTCCCACCGTCCGCCACAACAAACAAAACGGCCAGGATTCAAGCACCGCAACCTACACCGCGATTGAGATCAATCCCACAGTAGACGCAAAGTTGTTCGACAAGCCTGCGGAGAAACCGGCAACACAGCAGTAGTTCTGAACAGTGGCTGCCGGCCTTTCCCGAATTCTATTCCAGCAGGTGCCCGCCCTTGCCCCTGTGTTCTGTGCAGGCCAGAGCTTGCCCTGAAGCCTGACGAAGGAGCGGGGATTTGACCTCCCGCAATCTGCAGCACAACTCCAAGCAGCTCCCGCTCCCGCGCTGTCCATTGCGGCTCAATCTCCACCAACCTTCCGCTTCCGAAAGATAATGCCGGAAGCCGCTCCACGCCACTGTTCAGCACTCGACACGAGTCCCTCCACATCGGATTGCGATGGATATAGCGCAGCTTCGCGATCCGCTTGGCCTCGCTCCACACGTTGAAATTGAGGCGTAAGCGGGCGTCTGAGCCGAAATCCCGGGCGTGGGCCGAGATAGGTAATTCGTCCGATGGACGGTGCTGCTGCGGATCACCGTCAACCTTTCGGTTGATCGGGTTCGATCCGCGAGGTTACCCAATCGAGGGCTTGCTTTAGAAAGTCTTCATCTTTCGACGCGTCGATGTAGCGTTCATTCTTGTAGATAAGGGAGTCCTTCGCCAACTGCCTGAATTGCTCGGTAGTGGAAGAACTCTGCAGAATAACGGCGGAGCGCACTAAGCCGGCTTTCCTGTACAGTTCTTGGCCTTGAAGTATAAGTGCGCGCGCTTCCGGTCCTAACGGAAGCAAGCTTCTCATATCCACGATCACACCGAACGACTCATTGCGCTTGGCCAGCACCTGCTTGCTTTCTTCGAGCCAACGACAAAGTTCTTCGCTGTAGAGGGTGCCCCCAAAAGTCAGGGTGAATCCGTGTTTGCTCGTCTCGATTTTGTACACAGAGTATCCTTCTCGATTTTTCAGGCAAGTCTGCTGCTCGATTTGGCCGCCCTTTTAGGTTTTTATCGGTGGCCGCGACCGTTGACATTACTAATTTGGAATTGCGCTCGTTGTCCTTGTCACTTCCCTCTTGACAAGCAGTAAATCTAATTTTATATTAGGCGAATAAAAAGCGAATACTTAATGACTTCCCTCCCCTTGTTCGCGCTCCCCGCAAAACCTCCGTTAGTCGGCATCGCCCGTCTGGCCTCGCAAGGCGAAGCTCTGCGCGAAGGCCACAACGTGGAATATTTCACTCTGCCCGCCCGGTCGCTGTTGAATCGCTGTGTCAGCAACCGGCAGGTCCCTTTTACCTGGACCATCAATCCCTACCGCGGCTGCGAATTTGCCTGCAAGTACTGCTACGCGCGCTACACGCACGAGTTCATGGAGATGCGCGACGGGATCGAGTTCGAGCAGAAGATTTACGTAAAGCAGCAGGCGGCGGAATTGTTGCGGCGCGATCTGCGGCGGGTGAAACGGGGCGAATCGATTGCGCTGGGTACGGCTACCGATCCTTATCAGCCGGCGGAGCGGCGCTATGAGGTGACGCGCGGGATTCTGGAGGAGTTTGCCCGCCATCGCGGATTCGAACTCGGGATCGTCACGAAATCCAGCCTGATTGTGCGCGATCTGGATCTGTTGCGCGAGTTCGCGCGCAGCAATGCGTTGTCGATCCACGTGACGGTAACCACGATGAATGCGGATCTGGCTCGAATTCTTGAGCCACGCGCTCCGCGTCCCGACCTGCGCATGGACGCGGTTCGGCAGCTTGCCGAGTGCGGAATCAACGTTGGAGTAAGTTGCTCGCCGGTGCTTCCCGGAATTACTGACTCGCCCGAGAATCTCGACACGCTCGTCCGCACGGCGGCGGAAGCGGGAGCGCGACATGTCTTCGCCAATCCCCTGTTTCTGAAGCCGTGCTCTGCGGCCGTATTCCTGCCGTTTCTCCAGCAGGAGTTTCCGCAATTGGTGGCGAGCTATCGTCAGCGTTATCAGGATCGCGCATTCCTGCCGCAGTCTTATCGCAAGCGCATTTCACAGCTCGTCTCTCATTTACGTCAAAAGCACGGCATCACTCGCTCCGATCCGCGAGGGACGGCCTACGCGAACAAATGGCCAGAGCAGGCATGGGATGAACAGTTGGCGCTATTTTGAAATTGAAACTTGCGCAGCAAAAAACCAGCCTTTCGGCGCAAGCACAGTCAAGACTTTTTAAAGTGGAACCCTCTTTCGCACTATCGTAATTCGGTACGCGGTAGGACGACCGTCTATAAATGAGAAGTGTGCGTTAGCGGCGAGCCTACTCGATGAGTTCATCATTCCCTTCTCTGTTCCAGCGACCGCTCGTCGTCGGTCTCACCCTCATCGCCATTTCGCTCGCTCTTTATGATCCCGTCGGCCACCATCCGTTTGTAAATTATGACGATGAGAGTTATGTCGTCGACAATGCTCATGTGAAGGATGGCTTGACCTGGCAATCGATCAAGTGGGCCTTCACTGCGTTCGACGAGGGAAATTGGCATCCGGTGACCTGGCTCTCGCACATGCTAGATTGCCAACTCTTCCACCTGAATCCGGCGGGACACCACTACATGAACGCCGTGCTTCATGCGATGAATGCGGCGTTGCTGTTCTGGGTGCTGTACAGCGCTACGGGATTTCTTTGGCGAAGCTGGATGGTCGCGGCGTTGTTTGCGCTGCACCCGATCAATGTTGAGTCAGTCGCATGGGTCGCCGAACGAAAGAACCTGTTGAGCCTGTTCTTTCTTCTGCTCGCCTTGGGCACGTATGGCTGGTATGCGAACAAACCTCGCGTAAGCCGCTATAGCGTGGTCGCGGTTTTGTTTGCCCTGGGCCTCATGGCGAAGCCGCAAGTGATTACGTTCCCTTTTATTCTGTTGCTGTGGGATTACTGGCCGCTGCGAAGAATTCGAACACAAAGCGCTGCCGATGAAGGTATCGATGAACCACAATTCAAAACCAGATCCTGGAGCTGGCTGCTGCTCGAAAAGTTACCACTTTTCGCGATGTGCGTGCCGAGCGCGATTCTCACACTAAGAGCGCAGGCAGCGGAGGGTGCGGTCACTTCGTTTAAACGCTATTCTTTGTCTTTTCGGCTGGCGAATGCGGTCGTGGCTTATGCAAAATATATCGGCAAAGCCCTGCGGCCATCGCATCTTTCGCTGATGTACCCCTATCAGCCCGCGGCTCTGACAAAGTTGCAGATCGCGCTGTCGGTTCTGCTGTTGCTATGCATCACTCTCGCAGTTGTAACGGCGCGCAAACGCTATCTGATAGTAGGCTGGCTCTGGTTTCTTGGAACCCTCGTTCCCATGATCGGTCTGGTGCAGGTGGGCGTGCAGTCGATGGCAGATCGATACGCTTACCTACCCTTCATCGGACTATTCATCGCCGTCTGCTGGGGTGTGGCTGAGTTTGCGGAACGGCACGGCGCGTCTTATAAAGCGCTCGCAGCGGCCTCTGCCATAATGCTGCTAGCGCTGGCTTTTGCATCGCACCAGCAGATCGGCTATTGGAGCGACAATTTGACTCTGTGGTCTCACGCAGCCGCCGTAACCACAGATAATTATGTCGCGGAAGATGGCATTGGAAACTCTCTTCTGGCGCGGGGTGACCTCGAACAAGCAATGCCGCATTTTCGAACTGCCGCAGCCATCCGTCCAACCGACACCATCAGCAATACGAACCTTGCGTTCTACAAGTTGCAACACAACGATCTTGCGGGCGCTCTCGCTCAATATAAAACCGTAACGGAAAATGCGGTCGATAGCCGGTTGCGAGCCGGCGCTTTTTTGAACATGGGTCTGATTGAGGACAAGCTTGGCAATACTGCTGCGGCGCGGAATGACTTCCAAACGGCGGTCAATTTGCGGCCACGCAATATTCGGGCATGGATCGGACTCGGCTCAACCGCGCAGCGCTTGGGAGACTCCGACGCGGCGATCCAAGCTTACACTCATGCGATCGCGGTACAGCCCACCGACGTGACCTACCTCTTGCTCGCCGGCGCTTTACAACAAAACGGCCAAAGTGACAAAGCGGCAGCGGCGGTAAAAACGGCTACGCAATTGTCGGACAATATTCAACAGACACGTGAGTTCATTAAAACTCTCGTGAATCCGTAAAAATTCGCGGCAAGATACCATGCTGACCGCTTCACGGATCCATACCATCCTCTATAATCACAACACTTCCCATGGCGACCGTTTTTACACCGCCTGATACCTCTGCTCCGGGACCGGTACCTTTCCGAGTGCGTCTCCAGCGCTTTTGGCGGCGCGTCACCGAAGGCATGGAACTCACACAGCTCTGGTCGCAATTCGAAACCGAAGCCCGCGCCAGCTACCGCCTTTACTCTCGCGATGTTGCCGCGAAAACTCCTGAAGGTCTGACCCAACGCGGCCGTCACCTGCATGTGGTGAAAGAATTCTTCTGGGCAGTGCTCGAAAAACTTTCGCCGGCGCGCCGCGTGCTTTTGCTCGCCGCGCTGATCATGCTGGTATTTCCCTCCGGCGGTTTCAGCTATCGCGGCTCCGATCACGAACTGCACGTCCTCGAATTCGATTTCCATTTCTGGGGCGGTTTATTGATGTTCCTGCTGCTCATGCTGGAGATCGCCGACCGGGTGGTAATGAAGCGCGACCTGCAAATCGCCCGCGAGATTCAGACCTGGCTCCTGCCCGGCGCCGCGCCACAAATTCCCGGCATCTCCGTCGCCTACACCACAAGGCCCGCCAATACCGTCGCCGGGGATTACTACGACGTATTCCCTCGCCCCGGCAAAACCAACGAGGACAATCGCGTAGTCTTCGCCGTGGCTGATGTCGCCGGCAAAAGCATTCCCGCCGCCATGCTCATGGCCACATTTCAAGCCAGCCTCAAAACGCTCTCCACCGCGCAGGTTGCGCTGCCTGAACTCGTAGCTGACATGAACAAGTACGCCTGCTCTAACAGCCAGGGTGGCTTGCGCTTCACCACGGCGTTTCTTGCCGAGTACGATTCAGTCAACCGCGTTCTCTGCTACATCAATGCCGGCCATAACAATCCAATCCTGCGCCGCGCCAACGGTTCCATCGAGCGCCTCGATGTCGGCGGTTTGCCGGTTGGTATTCAGCCCGAAGCGAAATACGAATCGGCAAGCGTCACCCTGGCACCCGGCGACTGGTTGATCATCTTTACCGATGGATTGGTCGAAGCGGAAAACGCAAGGCAAGAGGAGTATGGCGAAACGCGCCTGCTAAGCGCTGTCCACGCCGGAGCCGCAACCGCGCCCGCCGATATGCTGAACCGCCTGATGGCGGAACTGGATCTTTTCGTCGGCTCAACACCCCAGCACGACGATGTAACCTGCCTGTTGGTAAAGGCGGAGCACTAATAATACGAAGAATATTCGCCATTTATTCCAGACGGACCGATATTGAGTCATTCAGAATCTGGCGGTAATTCCGCCGGGCAATTGATCTCGAACATGACAGCGCATTCAGGGTGCAGCGGATGTCCCGCCGCGTCAACACTGGACTCTTCCAGCTTGACCGGCTTGCCGCAAATGCGGCAAATGAACTCGCCTAAGGGTGTCATGGAAGCGGAATTGTTGCACGATACACCCGTGCTTCGTATACAGGAAAGTACCTAACCCATGATATCGAACTCTGTTCGATATCACACACTTTGTGGCGAAAAATAGAGCTGCCCCGAAAACGGCTATGGGCGCTGCATCCACCCAGCATACATACGATGGAACGCGTGCAAGCCTTTCTCCTGCTTCGCGCTGAAGCGGCCTCGCGAGCAGCTGCGCGACCGCAGATTCTTCTGCACCTTCTCGCAAATGGCAATATCTTCCATCTGGATTTGGTCGCTGAATTCCACCGATGCTCGGGCCGCCGCCGAGCCATGTTCCGCTTCCGGTAAATACCATTCGAAAATCGCCAGCGAGCGCTCGGGCGCAAGCGGAAGCACAATGTTCAACGAAATATTATCCGGATAACAATTCAGCATCCAATTGGGAAATATCCAGAAATAATCGGTCGTAAGATTTTCGCGCGCTTCCTGATAACGTCTTGGAGTAGTATCGCCGGGCTGCGCGCCGCGAATGGGACTGAATTGCCGCACATACCCCGCATACGGCTCGACTGTGTATGCATTGTAATCGAGTTCCCGGTTCAATCCCGGGTGCACGCTGGGCAAATGGTAGCCTTCGAGATAATTATCGACGTAGGTCTTCCAGTTGCACTCCATCTCATAAGTACGCCGCTCGAAAAGCTTCATCCCGCCGAACGGGAATTTCCCAGCCTGACCCGGTAACTCGCCTAAACTCTCGCGCGGCGGACGTGCGCTGGAATCCAAATTCACAAAGATGAAATTGAACCACTCCTCCACGCGAACCGGCGACAGCGCAAAATCTTCGGTGCGGAATCCTTCCACTCCCTCGATCTCCGTCGCACTGATCAACGCGCCATCCAATCCGTAAGTCCATCCGTGGTAACCGCAACGAAACAGCTTGCGATTGCCGCATCCTTCGGCCGGCGGCCCGGCACGATGCCGGCAGACGTTATAAAACGCGCGCAACTTCTCGTCGGCGCCACGTACAATCAGCAGCGGCTCGCCCGCTAGCTCTATCGTGAAGTAATCGCCTGCATTTAAGGCCTGATCGCGATGGCCGGCTACCTGCCAGCACTTTGCAAAAATCTTATCTCTCTCAATTTGAGAGATGGTTGCATCGGTGTAGAGATGCGAGGGCAACGTCCACGCGCATGCCACATTCTCGTCGATCTGAAAGGGCTCAACCGGATTCGTCATGTCGTGAGCCGTATATTGTAAGCGGAGAATGGCCGATGACGTCAGCAGAACCGGCGGAGTTCAATCGGCTTGAATGCCCGCTGACTTCAACACTTGCACTGCGCTCTCCTGCGCCTTGGCAAAGTCGTGTGAAATCTGTTGCGCATGGGCATAGGCATCGTTGGCTTCTTTTTCGCGTCCGGCGCGCCGCAATACCTGCGCCAGCAGAAGATAACCGGTATCGGTCGGCGCGAGTTTCATGGCGCCCGAAATCCAGTTCACTGCGCCCGCGTAATCACCGTCGTGCTCCGCCAGTAAACCGCTGCTTACCTGCGCCACGCTATTCTCGGGATTTTCCCGTAGCGCGTACGTGTAACTCATTTTTGCCCGCGCGAAGTTGCCCACTTGCGTATAGGCTGAACCCAGCATGGTCAGGGCCACTGCGCGCGACGTGGAATCCGGCGCTTCGTCCAAAGCTCGCATGTATTGGTTGATGGCATCCTTCGCGTTCCCGTGGGTCTGCTCGTACACACCGATATCGAGCAACTCGGCGGTTGTATATCCATGCAGGCGATAGGTCACTTCGAATTCCGCCGCGGCTTCATCCATTCGCCCTTGCCCGGCTAAATCGCGCCCCAGGGCATCATGCGCCGTAAAATTTCCCTCGGTAACGCTGAGCGCGTGTCTCCATAGAGTCTCGCTGTTGCGCCAATACGAAACCTGAGTCCGGCAGAGCAATCCTAGAGTCAGCAAAATCAAAACCGCAGGTGCTGCCAGCCACACGCCTGAAATTTTTCGCGCCCGCGCCAAATCTGTAACAATCCAAACCACCGCGATAAATAATCCGATGTAAGACAGGTAGGCGTAGCGGTCCGCCATCGACTGCACCCCGACCTGCACAATGCCGATCACCGGAACCAGCGTCCCCAGCAACCAGCACCAACCCATGACCAGATAACGGCGATTCCGAAATCGGTAGATGATCGCCGTCAACAAAAGCATGACAGCGCTCGATACGATGATTTCCCACTTGGGAAGAAACCGACCCGGATGCGGATACAAAACCGCCAGCCGGGTTGGCCAAAATGCTTTTCCCACATAACGGACGTAGGCCACGGGCACATTGCCGATCCGCACCCAGGCAGGCGCGCGGTGAACCGCTTCGCCCTTGCTTTGCGCCAGAAAAGTCACCACCGCGCTACCTGCTGAAAGCAGAAGTAGCGGCGCCTTTTCCAGCAGCAAATAAGAAAATGATCGTGGAACCGGATTCCAGTTTCGGGTTTCGTTTTGATTTTCGCCCAGACTTCCGCTTGAAGCCGCGCTAAACATTCTTCCCAGCGGCCAGTAATCCCACAGCAGCAACACAAAAGGCAGCGTAATAATCTCCGGCTTGGCCATCAGTCCTAGCGCAAATAAGACGGCCAATACCGCATATCTTTTTATGCTTTCGCGCCGTACGTACCATCCGTAAGCCTGTAGAGACAACAGGAAGAAGAGCATGCTGAGCACGTTCTTGCGCTCCGAAGCCCACGCTACCGATTCCACATTGATGGGGTGGAGCGCAAACAGCGCCGCAACCATAAAACTGGGCCATGTCAGCCCGGTCGCTCCGGCCAGCACAAGAAACAGCAACGCCGCATTCACCGCATGAAAAAGTACCGTTACGTAATGATGACCAGCCGGGTTCATCTTGAACAGTTGACAATCGAGAGCATGGGACAGCCAGGTTAGAGGATGCCAATTTGCGGCATCAAAACTTGTCAATGCCCATTTCACGGTACTCCAGGTCAGGCCCGCCCGCACGTGAGAATTATTCGTAATGTAGAGGGAGTCATCAAAGTTTACGAAGCCGTTTCGGCCGGCGGCGTTATAAAACATCAGCGTCAGCAATACTAAAAGGAGACACAAGACCGTGCGCTGCTTCTCACGAGCAATCAGGGGGCGTTCGGGCTGACTGGAAATCGCTTCGGGTTGTATCGCGGTCGCTGTAGCGCTGGCGGACAATGAATCGACCTCGTCTTAAACTAGAACGATTATAGGCACGACTATTTGCGCCGCACAGGTAGTAACGCCTTCCGTGAGTTACTTTTGTGACGTGCCGCCGCGGGTGCAAGACTCCCCTTCGTGCACGTTCTATGATTGTGCAAGAGCATGTTCGAGTGCCGGGAACCGTCAACCACTCTGACAGATTTTGGCAGGAAACCAGATTTTCATGCGGTTACAATGTGTCTGGAGTTTGGCCTCGTCCTGAAAATAAAGCTCTTGTTGGCCTTCGACCGGAACCAAGGTAACTGGCTAGTTTGGCCGGACAAGTGCGAATATCTAGCTCGACTGCGTCATTCGTGACCAGAATATGAATTCAATGAACGTCAAAAACGAGGGGAAAATCGAGATGCGGAAACAGAAGGGTTTTTCACTAATCGAGCTGCTGATCGTGGTGGCCATCATCCTGATCATTGCGGCTATTGCTATTCCTAACTTGATGCGTGCGCGTATGTCGGCCAATGATTCTTCGGCGGCTGCTTCCGAGCGTAGCATCGTCACCGGTGAAATCGGCTACAGCGCCGCTTATCCGACGATCGGCTTTTCGGCTGTCCTGTCCACCTTGGGCGGTGCGGCACCTTGCACTCCGGGTACGGCGACCGGTTGCTTGATCGACAACTTGCTTGCGGCAGCTAGCGCCGGCGCTGGCAAGAGCGGTTACTTCTTCTCGGAAACCGGTTCCGCTGGAACGGGTTCCTCGACGAATAATCAGTTCTACACTGAGGGCTATCCGATCAGCGCCCAGACTGGCACCAAGTCTTACTGCGCGTTCGAAGACGGC
>DATHMV010000039.1:0-22557 GCA_035486715.1 Candidatus Aquilonibacter sp. | reverse complement strand
AGGCAGTCGCCAAGATTCTCAATGTCGGCCTGTTTGGATTCGTCCACCAGCACGTCGCGTGGGTTCGTCTTCGTGGTGTCGTTGCCCATCTGCGAGACGAATCCCGTCTTCGACATATTGAAGTGGCGGCGGCGCCTATTCACCTCCTTGCGGGCCTTGTCCGCAGGCAGCGGCGTCCACTCGGTAACGACATAGAAGTTGGCGGCGATCTTCAACAGCGCGTCCAGTACGAGAGGCCTCGTTTCGGTGATGGCCTCTTTCATCGTCAGCACCCGGACGATGTGATTGCCTACCCGCAGATGATCGCGCTCCGCTTCGATGTCAGAGTTGACCACCTGATAGTCGAGGAACTGCGTGGACTGCGGGCTGCCAGCAACACGCCAGTCGTCATAATTCAGCAGGCGGCGGAAAAATGTGAATTGCCCCTGCCGATTCAAGACCTCGACTTGCATGAAATCTGACAACTGCCGAGCGAATGCCTGGACGTGCTGGTCGAGCCGTTGAAGATCGCACTCGATATGCGTCCGCAACAACTTCTTCATGCTGTCGTTGGTGAACTGCGATTTGAGTTCGGCAATCGCGCCCTCTGGATCGCGTAACAGGCGAGCTAGCGCCGTGCCCACGCCGGTCTTCGACCGGGCGCCTTCGAGCAGGATGCAGTAGAAAATCTCAACCTGATAGAGATGGTCCCGTTTCGCTTCAAAGAATTTCCGGCGCTGGTCAATAGCCGCTTCGACAATCGGGTCATCGTATGTTGCGAACGGTATGTCGGGGCGGTTCGATTTGAAGAGATATTGGTAAACGTGGAAGCCTGGGCCAAAGGCTTTCAGCGCCGCCTCCAACCGCTTCACCGCATACTCTTGCTGCGAGCGGTCGAGACTTTCGTAGTCCACGCCGGGAACGCTGAGAATCATGCCCACATCACCGCTCTTGGTAAGGAAGGCCGTCTCGTTCCAGAAGCCGTAGAGGTTGATGTGGGTATTGAGAGCCGCGCTCTCTTTCCACGGTTTGATGACCTTGTCGAGACGCAGCATCACACTACCTCCACGCGGGGAACTTGCTGTTTCGCGGCGTCATAACGCAGCTTGTAGCGTTCGGACTTTGCCAGGATGCGGAGGAATGCCGGATCGCTGTTCGTTACCCAATGGCCGAAGGCAAAGCCGCCAAGGAATACGGCGATACCTGCGAGGATGGAATTGAAGAGATTGAAGGCCCCCACTGCGCCAACGCAAACGAAGTAGAACAGCGTGCGTTCGACACCCAAGTAGGTGAGCGGCTTGTGCAGGCTCTTGAAGACTCGATTTGTGCGATGCTTCTGCTGTGCTTTGTCGGGCATAAGTTCCTCGTCTAAAAGACATGGCGATGGTCGAGGGCTATACGCCCCAGAGCCAACTCAAGACATTCACTGCCATGACGGCAATGCCCGTTCCGGCGGCGACGCCGGCGAGCGCCTTTTTCGCGCCGGGTTCGCCGTGTGCAAAGCCGTACCCGCCGATCACGATAGCAACCAGACTTGCAACCTTCGCGATCGTGCCGGTGAAAAGACCTTGGATGGCGTTAAATCCGGTGTCGAATGGTGAGCCTTGTGCCAGCGCGGCCATTGGCATCAGAAGAAAAAAAGCGAAAAGAGCCGCGGCTAGACGCGACCGTTGGGACCGAAGAATGGTCTCGATTCGGGGGTTCAGATGGACTTGGAACCAACGTTGCATACGCACCTCCAGCAGCCGCTCAAAGTGGGCTGCTTTTGGCGCAAAGTTAACCTCACTCAACGAGGCTGTCCAATGAATGTTCGGCGGACAGCTATTCTTGGCACGAATAGGTCGAAAAATTCGGGTGATGGTCGTCGCCCTATTCCCAGCCAATTGAATCGCATCAGGTACGGGGGGCGATCTATAATTTCCCGGTGTGCGGGCGCTATCGATTGTCGCGTAGAAAGCAGATCGTCGAGGAACACTTCGACACCAGCTCCGAGGAGCCGGACTGGACGCCTCGCTATAACATTGCTCCCACCCAGCCCGTACCCGTTATCCGCCAGAACCCGAAGGAACCTCGCCGGGAATTGTCCTTGATGCGATGGGGACTGATACCGTCATGGTCGAAGGACATGTCTGGAGCAGCCATGATGATCAACGCTCGGTCAGAAACGGCGGCGGCCAAGCCTGCGTTCCGCGAAGCACTCAATTTGCGGAGATGCCTGATTCCAGCGGACGGATTTTACGAGTGGCAGCGCGCGGGTAAAGCGAAGCAACCATATTGCTTTGAAGTCAATGATGGTGAGTTGTTCGCGTTCGCTGGACTGTGGGATCGCTGGAAAGACGCAAGGGGGCAGTGGATCAAGTCCTGTTCGATCCTGACCACGACGCCGAATGCCGTGACCTCATTCGTTCACGACCGGATGCCCGTCATTCTTGGTGGGGACAGTTATGATCTGTGGCTCGATCCGGGGATGACGAATGTCGACGCGGTGTCAGAAATGTTGAAGCCGTGCGACGCTCGTACCATGCGTTGCTATCCCGTCAGCACGAGGGTCAACCATGTCGTCAATGACGACGCAGAATGCTCGATACCTGTGAAACCTGCCCAAATCCAAGGTGCGCTGTTTTGAGAACTTAGGAAGCTGGGTGTTTTTTCTCGTTCCATCGCGCCGAATCTATGGGATACTGTGTCGCGACATGGTGTCAGCGGGTCTCCAGAGCGAAAAGTATTTTCGTACAATAAACGTACAATGGATCGGGCAATGAGGCCTTTTTAGCCGTTTTGGCAATTCCTGGAATCAGTAACTTACGTGTTGTCAACACGCTGAATAGTTCGACTCCCGTCGCCTCCACCAATATCTCCTTTATTATCAATCGCTTACGGTCGCATTTTAATTTCGTACAATAGAATTCTGCGCCGGCGGGTTCTCCTTCGGCTTCTCTTCTCGTCGATTACGAACAGACCTATTATTCCAGCTGGGCAAAATAGTTTTTCGCTTTGCATTTTTGGGCAGGATCCATGTAAGTTTCCTCTTTGCCGACCATCGGCGGGGCTTGGCCCACAGAAATTCTAACGTAAGGCTGTGGCAAACGTTCCGCCAAGAGATTTAGCGGGACTGATTCGCGCAACCTGTTGCGTCGCGGCTGTGACATAGTCACTGGCCGATGTAACTGATTGGAACTGAACGGTACGGACAGCCCGTTTCCTTGGAAGCTAGTTAAGGGAACTCGGTGGCCGGCTTATGGGACCCGGATCGGACCCAAATCGCCGAAGCCAGCCTCTGAATATCGGAATCTAGCGCCAGGCTTGGCGCGGCTTCGATGCGACAGCATTTCTGTTTTGTTCGACCTTCACTACTGGGCTTCCAGCATCGCACGAAGGCCGGTAATGGATTTGATGTCGACGCAAAAAAATATGGGATCAATCGACAGATCGCCGGACTGCCCGCGCCTTTCTGCCAGAGGATTTAGCCACCATTGACTATTCTGCGCTAGCAGTTCTCGGGCATGCTCGCGTCTTGCGGCATATTGTGCGGCAGGTAACTCCAAATAGGTACCTATTACGATTGCGCTAGACCAGTTCGAGTGATTTCCGATTTCGTCGACTTGCAGACAGACCTTGGGGTTCTGCCGCATCCACTCAATTTTTTGCCCAAGCGTAGAGAAACAATAAATGGAACCGGGTTCATACGAATAGGCAATGGGTACAGCGTATGGTTGCCCTTCCAACGAACACGCCAGTCTTCCAATCGATACACGTTTGAGCAGGTCGCAGCATTCTTGTTCCGAAATTGAAATGATTCGCATAATGGTTTCTCTCCCTAACATTCCCTTTTGATAATCTGCAAGAAAGCACGGGGATTTTGGAAATACGGTCGCGATGAATGGTCAGAAAAACGGGACCAATCAATGATTGGAAACAGTAGTCTTTGAGGGAACGAGTGAATACAAGAACAGCAGTATCCCGGAGACGAAAAACAGACCACCAACAACGGCGAATGACATGAAGGCAAGCGTGTTGTTCCAGCATAAGCTCAGCGCCTCAATTATGAGTGCGATGATCAGCAGGATCCCAGAAACTTGAAGTTTACGTTGCATCACATCTCCTGTTGCCTCTCACTGGCCACTTGGTTTCCAAAACTTCACTTGACCGAGTTTGTCAATTGGGTGAAAAGTGTCATGACATCCACTCGTCGTACAGGAAACTTTGTTCGATTTCAACTCGACCATCATGGCCGTGTGCGTCGGATTTTCTTCAAACGAACGTGCCCCGGAATGGCAGTGCAAGCATTCACGGTTGTTGTAAGGTTCGTAGAGATGGATGGGATTCATCGGCTTTCCGAACCAGTAGACGTAAACGTGATGTAAGCCTTCCATCTTCGCGTGAATCGTGCCAAACATCGCGTAATCGGTGTGGCACGTGTAGCAGGCCTTGTCGACTGGAATTCTGTGATTCTGGAAATGTGCCGCCGGAATGTAAGACTTGTCGTCCACGTAGAGACTTCGGCCATAGGGCTCCATGATGTGGCAAGACAGGCAGAATTGGGTTTGTTCCGAGCGTTCCAGGTGCTGCGAAGCGCCAACAAATGCTGTGATCACCGGCACGATAAAAAGAGCCAAAAATGTGATGATTTTGCCCTCACGCGAAACCGTGATCGAAGGTCGAATCACAATCACCAGAATCAGCAAGATACTGGCGCCAATTAAGAGAAACACGAGAGTCTGGGGGCCGATCATAGGATGAATGCTCCCCAATTATTTCTGCTTGCCTAATTCTCGGATGTAGGCCACCAGATCTTTTATCTCTGTATCCTTGAGACTCTTGCCGTAGGCGGGCATTTTATTCTTGCCAGCCGTAATGGCTCCGATGAGATCGGCGTCACTCATCTTCGACACGGTTTCAGAGGTAAAGTCATGCACTCCGAGCGCCTTGCCGGGAGCGGTGCTTCCTTTTCCGTCTGCCCCGTGGCACCCGGCACACTTGCCTTTGTAGGTCGACTCCGCATTCTGCGCGCGCAGTGCGAATGGGGAGGTTAAGACAAACGCCAAAACCGTAGCGACAACTAAGAACTGGATTTTCCTGATTGCCATTTTCAAGCTCCATTCAGTGCGAGTAACAAAGTTCGATTCGGGCTCCATTCAAAATGCATAACGGAGTGCGAATTCGGCCGTGCTGCCGTTAAAATCCTGTGTTCGAATTGAAGCCAGTCCGGGTATCGCATTGGACGCGAGGCCTTTGCCGTTGTATCCGTAATAATTCCAGGTGGTGCGGTAGCTGAACCCTTTCGACAGGTCGAATACGACCGTCACATAAGGCTTCTGATAATTGAAAGCAAGAGTTCCGGGAACCTGGAGCGGATCGATCGCAACCGTGTTTCCTCCGACGAACGTCCCGACATAACCTACAGTTGCGGTAACACGCCTCGCGGGCTTCCACATAATGTCGCCATACGTGAACTGCTGCTTGCTAGAATATGCTCCCGATGCCAGAACGGCAGGGGGCGAGTATCCCAAACTTGCGGGGCATTGAGTTGTGGGCGGAGGTCCAAAAGCATTTTGGTAATAGCAGATTTGGGTGGCAGTAGAAATGTCGGTGTAGGTGTAGCCAATATCGAAAGAGACCTTCGACTTCGGCATGAGCGTGGCGGCAAGACTATAACTTCGCCCGTGCTCAAGATCGTTTACCGTCGAAACGTTGTCTCGGTTTTCGTGGATGTCGACTGCACCATCGAGGTTGATCCATCCAACCGGCCGATAGCTGGCGTGGATCTTATAGCTTTGCACCTGCCGGGGACTGATCCGCGTAAACGCGTAACTGTTGGACCCAAACTGGAAATCTCCGGTGATGCGCAACGCCTCCACGGGATGGGCAGTGAAGCCCAGCAACAATGTATTTTCGCTAATTCCGATAAGATTGCGAGATGTATCGTTGCCTGGCGCCGCACCGGAAAAAGTAAGCGAGATTAGCTGGCCGGTTGTCGGATCGACGGTCTCCGTGCAAGCCGAGGGGATGGCGCAATCTCCTCGTGCAGCAAAATAGTCGTTGGCAGCGGAGCCACCGACTCCTCCGGGAAAATATGTCTCTGCCGCATCGAATGTCGCACTGAAATCGGCGATTGTTCGATTGGTGTAGACATAACCGATGCGGCCGGTCAGATGCTGGCTGAAGTCGTATTGGAGCTGAACCGTATTTGATCGGACATTCTGTCCGAGAAAAGTGGACGTCGGACCATCGAACGAGTCCGCGGATGAACTCGCGGTATGACCGGGACAAGTGACCGCCGTGTATGGGGCAGGACATATGGAAAGAAAAGTCGCGGCGGTAAATGTAGCCTGCGGTTGCTCTAAACCTACAAGCCCCGGCTGCATCTGACCGAAGATATTTGTCTCGGACGCGTCCCAGAGGCCGGGAGTTCGCCAATTGTCGTATCGGAACGAATCGATGATACGCAATTTGTCAGTGATCGAATAAGTGCCTGTCCAATCGGCATTCACGGAGACGCGTTTCGCATCCGCGGGGCCGGCCGTCGTGCTTCCACGCGAGCCGTCGCGCGACACGAAGTCGTTCACAATCTCATTGAAGTCCGGAACTGAATTATTCGCCGAGCTGTAACCGAACGAGCCCGATGTCTCAAAGTTCTTAAAGTAATTGGACTGAAACCGCAAACGTTCCGTGGGCATGAAATTTCGTGGTCGGCCCGCCTGGCTGTAAGAAAGGTATCCATTGCAGCTTGGATCGACGATGTTCGGCGGAGTCACGATGGGGGCGGCGCAGGGCAGAATCTCCACCGGCCCTGCGGTACTCCAGACGATACCGAGGTCCACAGGCGTGCCGTTCGCCAGTTGGAATCCTGAATTTTGTGGGTTATCGGTGACCACATTGTCCTGCTTGTAATAGCTCAGGAATTGATCGAACGAAATTGTGGTCTTGGGCAGGACGCGGAAGTCGACGCCGACGCGATAAGAGTTGGTCGTATAGCTGTAGTTTTCATTGAACTGGGGGACAGTGCCGCCGTCCGTGGTAAAGAATCCCGGCCCCTGATCGCGGTTGCGCGAGAAGCCCAGTCTCAACTTCACGCGCGACTGCGGCAACAGCGTTAAGTTGTAGTCCTGCATGCGGCGAACCATATCCAGCGAATGCGGAGAAGTCGCAATGCCCACGGCTGGGCTCGAAATCGCAGGGTTCAACGGATTGGCTAGCAGGTTGTAATCCCAGAAATTCTTGTCCCGGCGAAACAACACGCGAAAGTCATACCACTTGTTCTTGTCCATGCGCAGTCGGGTGACGTCGTTCGGGTCACCGCCATAGCCAAAATTATTGAAATGCAAGTTATCGAACAGGAACCCGTTATGGTCCAGCGAGCGCATATCCAGCGTGTAGTCGAATAGACGAGGACCCGATCCAAGATTCACGAAGGTGTCATACGTGTCGGTGTTGCCGTTGATCGAGGCCGACCGATAGCCGACTTCGACGGACTGCTGGACGTTGTAATTCCCCGAATTTGTTCCCTGCGTTTCTCCTGAGCCGTTTTGCCCCTGGGCGATCGTCGGCGAAGCCAGCAGCGTAACCATCAGAATCAGGAACGACAGACTGCGAACGGACGCGATTACATTTTGGTTCGCCGGGAGAATGCGCTCTTGGATACGATTCATGCGCGATCCTTACTTGAAAAAGGTCTGGTCGAAGTTCGAGCCGTGGACCTGGCTATGGCATAACGTGCATGATTTGAAGAATGTCTGTTGACTGTGAAAGGAAGGAGTGCCCGGCGCCCCGCCTGTTTTTCCGTTGGGAGCAGAATTGGTGTGGCATTGCAGGCACAGCAAATTGACGTTGCTCACCCTGAGCATGTGCGGATTAGCTCCGCCATGCGGGATGTGACAGGAGGAGCAACCTTCAACCTTCACCGGTTCATGCTCGAAGACGAACGGTCCCTGTTTGTCGGTGTGGCAGGTGTAGCAAACAGCGTCTTGAGTCGCCGAAGCGCGCACCTGCTTGGGCCCAACCGTGCCATGCACGTTGTGGCAATCGGAGCATTGCACCAGGCCTTCATTCACGCGATGGTGGAAGGGCATCTGGAATTGGGACTTCTGCTGCAAATGGCAGGTGTAGCAAAGCTCCGGCTGTTCTTTTACTAGAAGGAATTGCTTGGTTTGTGAATGGTGCGGCGAGTGGCAAGAAATGCAGCTGACATTATTTTGACTGTGGATCGAGTTTATGGCGCTCATGTGCTGAGTGCCACTGGCATGGCATGTTAAACAGCGGGCGTTGACGTCTTTCGTCGAAGTTTTTTCGAAAACAAAAATCTTGGTTTTGTCGCCACCGCCGGCCACATGGTCCGCGCCAGGTCCGTGACAGCCCTCGCAACCTTGCTTCGAGGGGCCGCCTTCTTTATCTTGGGTGGTCTTCCAGTGCGGTGTTTTCTCCCAGGCGTTATAAATCTCCTCGTGGCAGGTCTTGCAGGTTTCTGCTCCTACATATTTTGTGACTTCGGGGGAAGTTCCACTGACCAAAGGCTTGGGGGATTGGGGGTTCTTGTCAACGACTACTTGAGCAGTTTGCGCTAATACTAAAGGTGCAACCACGAGAAGGCATAAAATATGCAGCGCCAGAATTGTCCAGGTCTTGCGCATCGGCCGGTATCTCCTACCGCGCGAGCGATCATCCGTGTGAAGTGGAGCTTCGTTTCTCACGAGCTTGAGTTATCCATATTCATCTTCAAGCGCCTCGCGACCCAGAATTCCAGTGAAACTTCTGCTGAGGTTAATGATCGTAGTTTCAGCCAGACTACATCGGCTGTTCACAATTGCTCACTTTATGAAGAAATGAGACCAAGGGTCTTTCTGAACATTTATCGCTGCACAATGGCTCAGCCTATTGCTGGTTCGCTGTCACACTTTGCTTTTGTTACGAGGCAAACCAAGAACGGTCTCATGTGGCGGTGGCGGAGCGGTACAATTGTGGATGCCAGAAGCGTGGATGGGCGACGGCCCGGTCGCCTTTGCGCCAGATTCTGAATCTGACTCCGACAATTTCCCTTATCCCGCCGCCGATCCACCCATAGCGGTGCTACTCAGTTGGCGTTTTCGGGCCATCATTCATTGTGAGCAGTACTGACCAGTAATGTCAGTTCCTTTCCTCCATGATTACGATGGGCGAGATTCCCCTACCGGTCAGGACTGAGTCCCAGTGGCGAGGCAAATCACAACTCCCGCGAAGAACAAATCACCGTTCAACCCTCACGCCTTTCTGTCAACGATCGGCAAGGGCAGAAACATGGTGTCTTTTCAAAATAAGGACACGATCTTCGCTCAAGGTGATTCCACCGACGGACTGTTCTTTATCCAAAAGGGAAAGGTTCAACTCACCGTTGTCTCCGAGGCCGGGAAAGAGGCGACTCTTGGCATTCTTGGCATAGGAGACTTTTTTGGAGAAAGTGGCCTTGCGGGCCAGCTTCTACGCATGTCCTCTGCCATCGCTATGTCCGATTGCGTCGTCCTGCATATCGAAAAGATCGCGATGATGCGTGCAATGGGCCTAGAACCAAAGTTGTCTGCAATGTTTGTCAAATATCTATTGAAGCGAAACATGCGCTATCAGGATGATCTGGTCGATCAATTATTCAATTCCAGCGAAAAGCGGTTGGCGCGAGTTCTGTTGTTGATGGCGCAGTTCGGCAAGAAAGGGGTGTCCGAGATGTCGGTTCCCAGACTCAGCCAAGAGACTCTCGCGGAGATGGTTGGAACGACGCGTTCGCGGGTCAGCTTCTTCATGAACCGATTCCGAAAGCTCGGATTCATCAACTACGACGTTGGAGATAATTTGCACGTTCACAGCTCACTCCTTAATGTCGTTCTTCATGATGACGATGGGAACGAAACGCTAACTGCCCAGAACCCGACTACCCGTTCTAAGAGAGGTGTCGAACCACCCGTACTGCCCGGCGAACCTCTGGATAAAGAGCGTGCCAGGACACCACCGCTTCCGAGCTTCCAAAGAAACCGGAAATAAGGTTAAAGCAAGTTCCGCGAAGGGAACAATAAATTAAGGAAGTCGCTGGAAAAGTCACGACACGTGCCCTCCAGAGTTCAGGCGTCACATCGGAAGGCCGATCTGCATCCATGCAGTGTCGCAATCGCTGGCAACAGCTCACTAGCTAGACTATTCTTTGCTATGACAGCGTCTACGAGCGTCAATGTTTTCTGCGGAATATTCACCGCTGCCGAAAGCATGATGATCGCCGCCTGCGGATTGAGCAACTTCATTTTTGTGGCAAACTCGTGCCCGTTCATTTCTGGCATGAGATAGTCAACGATCACAATATCTATGGCATGCATGGTCGCCAGTTCCAATCCTCTGCCGCCAGTGGTAGCGATCAGAACCGTATGCCCGAAGCTCTCAAGAAACGATTTCTCGCATTCCAGGATGTCCTCGTCATCATCGATGCAGAGAAGTACTGCGGTACCGTGAAGTGCTGGATAAATTGATTCGGACATAGCTCACCTTCCACAAACCGACCGGAATGTGAGGATCTCCCACGCCTGTTCGCCGCAACTGGTAAAGATAGGAATTCCCACAAAGGTCGAGAAGGCTAGAACACTACAAAGATGGACCGCCGGAGGTCTGTTCAATATTGATCACATCCACAGTCAGGAAGCCCAAGAACGGCGTCCATCATGAGACATCTAGGCACCCACACGGCGCTGGCGGCCACAGGTTAAATTTGTCGCCTCGGATGTTGTGATGGTCGCGCCGGAATGGCCAGTGGCTATGCTGCGACTGACGTCTGCATGGCCTTCATGAAGCTATCCATTGACTGCGTCAACTGCGCGTCCACCTCGTCCGCAATCGTCATGACGTCGGGCAATAGCACGCTGAAATCTAATGAATTCAGATTACTCTGCAGCGTCCCGAAAATTGTTACCTGCAGAATTCGGACTCATGAACCAGCATCGCAGGCGTGTAGCCTTGCTGGTATCGCAGCTTGCCATGGGCGACAGCAGCTGCGGAAAACGCTGCGTCACTGTCTTTGCCGGTACTGCTGGGCTTGCTCAAGCGGAAGGCCAAGTCTTCAACCAATTTGGGAAGGTGTCCAGTACGCTCGTCCTCGTCGAGCCGAAGGCAGCTGAGCTCATTGCTCTGTTTAGCGCGTTCCAACCACGCGTCGATGATTCTCGCTACGCTCCGTTGCAGAATAATGCCAACTCTCTCCTTTTCCAACCGGAGGCCAGGTCTGCGAGTAAGCATCTTTTCACGGACAAGGTCGACGAGTCTTCCGACTTCGAACGGCTTCACGATGATTTCATCTGCTTCCAGAAGGATAGCGGCCATTGCGCTCTGTACGTCGGGATAGCCACTGACTAGCAGAGTGAGCGCAGCAGGTTGAGAGTGGCGCATCGCTGTAACCACCGTGAAACCGTCACCCGGATCCGGCATGTGGAGATCGGTGATGAGCACATCGAAGCTCTCGGTCGCAATATGCCTCAAAGCTTCTGTCACACTAGCGGCAGCGACTACGTCGAATCCTTTGTGCATTAGGCTAGCATTCATCATTTCGCGAACGGCCTCATCGTCATCCACGAGCAACACTTTATGAGGAACAATGCCTTCCGCTGGAGTCATGGTGTTGACCTTTATGACGACCAACAGGAAGTATCGATTATTTCCATTTCAAGTAATGAGCAATAGCGAACAGTAGGTGAGAAGTTTAATAAGATACCGTGTCTCAGATACATAGACTGATACGGGGCGGTGGTTATTGTTCGGGAATCCGACGTTCGCACGCCCCGATCGCGCCTACTGCCATCTGAACATCCACTCGAAGGCCGGACTCGCGGGAGTTCGGCCTCCTTTTCACCGTGGCTTTGCAAGTTGAATAGAGGCGGGGCTAGCCTTGGGCGCCTGGGCAGAACGGAATTGCGAGGTAGTGTCCGGGCGTCGCAGAGCTGTGCTCACTGGCGATTGCTCCGTTGCCTTACTTTGGCCGTGACCTGGAGCCGAACCACGCCGCGTTTCCACTCTGGCCAAAACCAAGAGCGGTTAGTCGGCGTTGTTTGTTCCGACTTGTGAAGACTCCATGAATAGACGCATTTTAACCATGAATACTGGGTCCGCGACTTCGAAGTCCGCCCTCTATGAATCCGGGAATCGTAACGAGCTTCTCCTTTCCATGGCTGTAAATCATGTCAGCGTCTCAGTGGGACGTTTGAAGATTGCAGGTCCCGATGGGACCAGCTTGTTTGATTCGCCGGTTGATTATGAGGACCCGAATGGGGCATTGGAGATAATTTTTGCATGGCTGAACGACCATGGCTTTCTCTCAGGACTGGGGGCCGCAGGTCATCGGCTTGTCCAGGGAGGACCCCGCTACAAAGACCCACAACGTATTACGCCAGAGTTCTTGTTCGATATGCAACAGCTCGTTCAACTCGATCTTGATCATATGCCAGCGGCCATTAGTGGAATTCAATTCATAGCCAAAAGATTTCCCGATCTTCCCCAAATAGCGTGCTTCGACACGGCATTTCATAGCTCTCTCCCGCAAGTTGCGAGCATGTATGCGCTGCCTCGGAAATTCTTTGATCAGGGCATCCGGCGCGCTGGCTTTCATGGGCTTTCCTACGAATACGTAATGAGTGAGCTTCACATGCTTGAAGGAAATCTGGCCAGCGGGCGCGTAATCATTGCTCATCTCGGTAGCGGCGCTAGCATCGCCGCCGTGAAGGAGGGTAAGAGCATCGACACCTCGATGGGATTCACCCCGCTCGAAGGACTTGTTATGGCAACCCGTTCAGGGGATATCGATCCGGGCGCATTACTTTATCTCCATGAACATGACAAAATGTCCGCGAACGAAATGAATGCACTCCTGAATAAAGAATCCGGACTCCTAGGAATCTCGGGGACATCTGGGGACATGAAAATCTTGCTGGAAACGGCGCGCGAGGATGCTCGGGCCAAGGAGGCTGTGGCCCTATTTTGCTATCGCGCGAAGAAATACATTGGTGCGTATGCTGCCGTTCTTGGGGGACTGGACCTGTTGGTTTTTGCAGGAGGAATTGGAGAGCACGCGCCTGACGTTCGTAAACGGATATGCGACGGCCTCGAGTTTCTGGGTATTCGTTTGGAAGCTGGATCCAACGAAGTTAATGCAGCTTTGATATCGCATGCCAAGAGTCCGGTCAAAGTGCGCGTCATAAAGACCAACGAAGATCTGATGATCGCCCGACATGTCAGCTCCGCTCTCGGATGGACGGGTGTCCTGCCAACTTCTGTCAGCCAAAGTGTCTCCTAAGCACTGGTAACATCCCCGATCTTGATAAGGCTGATTCGCCGGGTGAATCCGATGTAGTGAACTGTTTGCAGTCAGTCGCTCAGCGCAGTGACAGACGTAACGCTTTGATGGGTTGTTATCCGCTTGACGTAACAGTCCTCGTGTATGGCGTTGCCGCTTTCATCGGCACACAGATCGACTTGTAAATCTAGAGTCTTGCTGCATAATACGCATGAAATCTCTGGGAAAGGGTGACCACCCATGATTGCCTCCTTTGGACGGTCACCACCAGACTGGACCCGAAGCGGTGTTGAGACTGAGCAAAACGGATCGTTTCTAGGAATCAGTGGTACAGCTAAAGTGGTACAGCTAAAAGGATCAAGCCAGAACAGTACATGAAGAGCGCGAACTGTTTTAAACGATCCCGAGACGTTGAAATAGGGGGACTTTGACAATATCAATCGCGAATGCCAAGACAAGGGCTCCACCCAATGTTCCTGCCATCACTGCCAATGGCAGCGGCGCCATTGCAATACCCCGATTCGCCAGTGTTGAGGCAATCAAGAGATCGGCTACCGACGAAAGTACAAGCCAGGAGCTTGGCCGTGTCGACCACATGCGCTTACGAGTTCGATTCGTATAGGTCGTCGCTTGGTTCCCGAACACAATAACTACGAAGGCGAGAGTTTGAAGTGTCTCAATTCCAAGACCGAGACGAAATTTACCTACAGCCAACACGGCGGCGCAAAACACGAGCTCACAAAGACCGACGAAGACTCCTGAGATCGTTAGGTTGCCAACCCGCCATACACTTGGCATTGAGGACGGACGCACATTGTCCGTCGTCAAGGACATGCCGAGGAAGTCGCCAGTAATCATGATGAGAACCATCAACATCGGCGTGAGGATGGCGTGTCCTGTCATAATCAGGCCCGCTGCCAGGAAGAGCACCTGCACGGTCTTCTTGGTAACGGAATTCAGCGTATAGGTCAGGATGCGCTGGAATGTTACGCGGCCTTCTTTCACTGCAGCCACAACACCCTCAAGTCCAGGTTTCGTCAGTACGATTCCGGCAGCCGACTTCGCGACGTCGGTAGCAGTCGAAACCGCAATTCCCATCTGTGCCTGGCGCAGCGCCGGCGCGTCGTTGGCTCCGTCACCGCACATGCCAACGGTGTGACCATTTTTTTGGAACGCCTGCACAAGATGATACTTATCCTCGGGAAGCACTCCAGCAAAGACAGAGAACTTGTCTGGAGCCACGCCCGCCGGAATTGCCTCAGGCGGACAAACTGCTCCATCGAGTCCCACCGCAAGTGCGATAATCGCCGCCGTCGCGGGCGCGTCACCGGTCACCATCACCGTGCGCACACCCAGAGCGCGCAGCTCCTTGACTAGCTCAGCTGCATCATCCCGAGGCGGATCGCTCAATGCAATGATTCCAGCAAGCTGCATTTTCGTTGTTGTACCGACAGCAACTGCCAGCACCCGGAAGCCCTTCTTTTCGAATTCGTCTGCCGTCGCAGACGCTGTTGGCAGGGCGTCGGTAAGCTTGATCACGGCAGCAAATGCTCCCTTTACGGCGCGAAGTGTATTCCCCTTCGCATCAACCGCTGTTGCCGTTGACATTTTTGTTGCTGGATCGAACGGCACGAAATTGGTCACTTTCGACGGATTGCCGATGTTCATTTTCTTGGCCGCAGCGCGGATGGCAATATCTACGGGATCATCGCCACCGTCCGAACTGGTCAGCGCTGCCATTGCGAGCAGGTGCGCTTCATCGAAACCAGGCTCGGGACGGACGGCAGTGATCGCCAGTTGGTTGAGAGTTAAGGTGCCCGTTTTGTCTGAGCACAGAACATCCAGGGTTGCTGCTTCGTCCACTGCCGACAATCGAGTTGGCAGCACCCCCAACCGCGCCAGGGCCTTTGCGCCCACTGCTGCCGCAAGGGTAAACGTGGCGGGCAGCGCCACCGGGATCGATGCCAGTACAGCAGTCAGAACCAGGGGGATAATCTCCCCAATTGGCATAGCGCGGGTATGTGCGTAAACCACCAATAGGACAATCACCGCGCCATTGAATATGGCAAGATTTCGTACTACACGCACGACGGTTTTCTGCTGCGTACTCTGGACACGGGCGGTGCGAACCAGTTCCGCGGTATGACCAAACTTTGTCCGTGCGCCAGTTGCGGTGACAATCGCTGTCGCTTCGCCACGCCGCACGAGCACTCCTGCGTATGTTTGCAAGCCCGGTCCAGCTTCGATCGGGACCGATTCACCCGTGAGCATGGACTGATCAAGCAGAACCGATCCGTCGATTAGCTTCACATCGGCTGCCACCACACCACCGAGGGAAAGCTTCACGGAATCGCCCGGAACCAGTTCACTAGCGGGTATGGTCTTCCAAGTACCGTCACGTCGCACAGAAGCGCTAAGTGCGAGTCTCGATTTCAGCGCGGCCAGGGTGGCTTGGGCGCGTCCCTCCTGAAAAAATCCCAGAGCAGCATTGAACACCAGGAGCCCAGCAATGACGGACGCTTCGACATATTCGTGCAGGACTGCCTGGAGGATGATCGCGGCTTCCAACATCCATGGAACCGGCGCCCAGAATTTGGCAAGCGCCATACGCCATGGCCGTAATGTCGTGTCCCGTATTGCATTGGGGCCGTATTGTGCAAGCCGTGCTTTGGCGTCATCACTGGTGAGACCGGGCGCAAGGTTATCTTCGCCGCTCGGTTTTTCTGTTTCCGTTACGGCAACCGAGTCCGCAGTCATGGTAGTCATTATTTTCAAGGCTACAGGCGATCGGCTCAGTGAGAATGAGCATTCTTGCTCAGAAGGATGCAACTACCACTGCTAGGGTCGGATCCATTGAGGACTTTAGATGGCGAGTGCATCCGGACTGCTGCCGAGAGAAGAGAAGCGAAACACCGCTGTTTCGCAAGTTCCTCTATATCCATTACGCTTCGAACCGATCTATCAGTACCGGCTTTGGGGAGGCCGGTGTTTGGCGGAACTGCTCGCCACTCCACTACCGAGTGGGCCGGTCGGCGAGGCGTGGATACTCAGCGACCGCGATGACCATGCCAGCCAGGTAGCTGATGGACCTCTCAAAGGGCAGACGATCGGTCAATTGCTGGAACAGTTTCCCGAACAAATGTTGGGAAAGCTGGTTCACCGTTTTCAACGATTCCCACTGCTGCTGAAATTCCTTGACGTGCAACAAAGGCTCTCAGTTCAGGTGCATCCCCGGGAAGCGAACGCGACACTGTTGTCGGCGGGCGAGACCGCAAAAACCGAAGCCTGGGTCGTACTGGAGGCGAGACCGGAAAGCCGCATCTATGCAGGTCTGCAGCCTGGAACAAGTGCAGCCAGCCTCACACTAGCGATAGAGACAGGAACTGTAGAGGGACAATTGGCCGAGTTTACTCCGAAAACAGGTGATGCCGTTTTCCTGCCGGCCGGGACGGTTCACTCTCTGGGCGGCGATGTTGTCGTTTTCGAAATTCAGCAGAACAGCGACGTGACGTTCCGCCTATATGACTGGGGCCATGTTGACGCGAAGACAGGCAAACCACGGGCGCTCCAAATCGAGCAGGCAATGGCCTGCATTGATTTTGCACAAGGCGTGATCGGCCCAGTAGCGCCAGTGTTCGAGGCAACGACTCCCGTAAATCGCGAGAAGCTTTTTGACTGTGAATATTTCCGGGTATGGCGTTTGCGTGGGG
This sequence comes from Candidatus Aquilonibacter sp., assembly GCA_035486715.1. Lineage (GTDB taxonomy): Bacteria > Acidobacteriota > Terriglobia > Terriglobales > Acidobacteriaceae > Sulfotelmatobacter. The sequence goes on along the minus strand of DATHMV010000039.1, from coordinate 5,580 downwards.
AGTCACCGTTTACCGTCGGTGCCGCGGATTTGCCGCGGGTGCTGGTATGCATCGAGGGCGCAGGACAGGTCGAGCATGGCCATGACACGTATGACATTAGAAAAGGCGACGTATTTCTCTTGCCAGCGGCGCTCGGTGCGTGTGCGTTTCGACCCGGTGAAGCCGTAACCCTGCTGGAAATTGCGCTGCCGGATTGCCATTCCCAGAATTCGCGATCGGAAGCACTGTGAAAACGCTCATCGTGTTTGATCTGGACGGCACGCTTGCCGGAAGCAAGTCGCCTCTAAACTCTGAAATGTCGGGGTTGTTGCACGATCTTCTACTAATCGTGAAAGTGGCGGTGATTTCCGGAGGCGATTGGCCGCAGTTTGAAGAACAACTGTTATCCAACTTTCCCCAAGATGAACGCCTGAAGAATTTGTCTTTGCTTCCAACTTCCGGAACGAAGTTCTACCGATACGACGCAGGAGCATGGACGAAGATCTATTCCGACGATTTCAGCTCGGAGGAACGAGACAAGATTCTCAGTTCCCTGAAAACGGCGATCGACATCGCCGGCTTTAAGATCGCAAAGATCTGGGGAGAGCAGGTTGAGGACCGGGGCAGCCAGATAACATTTTCCGCCCTGGGTCAGCACGCCCCTTTAGAGGAAAAAGCGAAATGGGATCCGGAAGTTATTAAGCGGGATAAGATCAAAGCGATACTCGACACTTTCATTCCCGAGTTTTCTGTCCGAACCGGGGGTTCCACATCCGTCGATATAACCAAACCTGGCGTTGACAAGGGTTACGGCATCGGAAGGCTACGAGATCTCCTCAATATCTCGATAAAGGAGATGATTTATATCGGCGATGCCTTGTACGTGGGTGGCAATGACTACCCCGCTAAAGAGGCGGGAGTGGATTGCGTTTCGGTTAAAGGTCCCCAGGAGACAAAGCTGGTTATTCAAACACTCATCGCGTCTTCAGCGATCGGTTTTACTTCTTAACTATCGCTAAACACAGCTTTGCGCGGATGTCCCTTGGCCAGCGGTGGCGGAGCGCTTGGCTCGCTGAAGTCCGCCGTCCACTGCCAGTTTCTGATTTCCGGCATGTCTTCCAGATGTTGCCGAATGTATTCGTGATGCTCGTAGAGCTTGCGGTTGAACATGTCGACTGCGTCCGACGCCTGCAAGCGTAGCCGCGAGACATGCTTCAGGGCATCGATCGCGAGGTGAAATCGGCTCATCAGATTCAGCACCACCATATCGAATGGCGTAGTGGTCGTGCCGCGGTCCATGTACCCACGCACATGGAAGCGACTCTCATTGGAACGGCCATGGACCATGGTGTGAATGAGCCAACGATTGTTGTGGAAGGCAAAGATGACCGGTGCATCCTTGGTAAAAAGCGTGTCGAATGACATATTGTCCATTCCGTGCGGATGATCGTCCGGCATCATCAGGATGCTCAAATCCACGACATTAACGACTCGCACCTTGATTCCGGGAACGTACTTCTGCAGAAGCCACGAGGTCGCGCAGATCTCAATCGTCGGCACGTCACCAGCGCATGCCAGCACAACATCCGGTTCTCCACCTTCATCGTTAGTCGCAAATTTCCAAATAGACGCGCCTCGCGAGCAATGTTCTAGGGCCTCCTCCATGTTCAGCCATTGAAGTTGGGGTTGCTTACCGCAAGTGACGATGTTGACGTAGTTCCGGCTTCGCAGGCAGTGGTCGAAGACATTTAAGAGGCAATTACTGTCCGGCGGGTAATAGACCCGGATGGTTTCACTCCTGCGCGCCAGCGCGTTGTCCACAAACCCTGTTGCCTGATGACTGAATCCATTGTGATCGTTTCGCCAAGCGTGACCAGTGAGGAAGACGTTCAAGGATGCAAGTGGCCGTCGCCATGGGAAGTCGCGGCACTGCTCTAGCCACTTCGCATGTTGCGTCAACATTGAATCGACGACTTGCGCGAAGGCCTCATAGGAAGACCACATGCCGTGGCGCCCGGTCAGCAAATAGCCTTCGAGCCAACCCTGGCAACAATGTTCGCTTAACACTTCCATTAAGCGGCCATCCGGACTGAGTTCATCGTCGATCGAGACCGTTTTCGCCATAAAGCAGCGCTTGGTGGCTTCGAGCACGGAATTTAAGCGATTGGAGTTCGTCTCATCGGGGCAGAACATTCGAAAATTCTTTGGATTCAGTCTAAAAATATCTCCAAAAAATTCGCCCAGCTTGCGTGGCGCTTCAGCGACCACTTGCCCAGGTCCGGGAATATTCAGGGCATAGTTCGTAAAGTCGGGTATGTCGAGCGCGGTCAGCAGCCGTCCGCCATTCACATGAGGATTGCCGCCCATGCGGCGATTTCCCATGGGTGCAAGATCGGCCAATCCCTGGATGAATTTTCCGTCCTTATCGAAGAGTTCCTCGGGCTTGTAGCTCCTCATCCAGCCTTCGAGGATCTTCAGATGTTCGGGATCTTCGCGAACCGTCGCGAGCGGAACTTGGTGCGCCCGGAATGTGCCCTCAATCGGGATTCCGTCCACTTCTTTCGGACAAGTCCATCCCTTGGGCGTCCGCAGGATGATCATGGGCCAGATTGGTTGCTTCTTGAAGCCGTTCCGGCGCGCTTCCCGTTGGATGGCCTGAATCTCGGCATAGCAATCGTCCAGCGTTTGTGCTAGGAGTTGATGAACAACTTCAGGATCGTCGCCTTCAACAAAATAAGGCCTGTATCCGCGTCCCGCATAGAGCGCCTTTAAATCTTCGTCGCTTGTCCTTGCCTGAACAGTTGGCCCGGAGATTTTATAGCCGTTGAGGTGCAGAATCGGAAGGACAGCACCGTCTCGTACTGGATTTAGAAAATTGACGGACTTCCAGCTTCCTTCAAGCGGGCACGTCTCTGACTCTCCGTCACCGATCACGCAGGCAACGATCAGATCAGGATTGTCGAAAGCGGCCCCAAAGGCGTGAACCATCGAATAGCCAAGTTCCCCGCCTTCATGCATGGAATTCGGCACGTGTGGTCCGCAATGGCTTGGTACGCCGCCCGGTGTCGAGAACATACGGAAAAGAAGGCGTAGGCCGTTTTCATCAGGCGTGATCTCAGGATGTACTTCAGTGTAGGTTCCCTCGAGATACGAATTGGCGTTCAGAGAAGGGCCGCCATGCCCGGGCCCTGCAATATAGATGATATTTGCATCGTGCTTTTTGATGATGCGATTCAGATGAATGTAGATGAGGTTCTGTCCCGGCGAAGTTCCCCAATGCCCAAGCAGTCTGGGTTTAATCTGTGCCGCTCTGAGCGGTTCTCGCAACAGGGGATTTTCAAAAAGGTAAATCTGCCCAATACACAAATAATTCGCGGCGCGCCAGTAGCGGTTCATGCGATTGAGCATGTCCGGCGTCAGCGGGCCTTTGGATTTCGGCGCTCCGCTTGGACCGTGGCCGTTCACGGCCACGGCGGTAGACAAAGCCCCATCGAAAGCAAACTTGGCGAGATTGGAAGACGCATCGCGATTCTTGTCCGGTGGCTTTGTGCCGCGATCCTGATCGGCAGTGATGGTCTGGTTTTTAATAGGCATAAGAGATGGTCTAAGACTTGTATCTGCTCAGGGCGTCGCCCGTTCCGAGCAGTCTTGTTCGTGACAACGGATGAGATCAGATTTTAGGGAGCTAGTTCTCTTTCACTTGCTGCGCTAGTTCGCGAAACTCTTTGGATTGTTTGTGGCTGGCCTTCACTTGAAGCTGTGCGAGCTGTCGAGATTTCTCACTGGGCATGAGCAAGACCAAGGCCTCAAGTTCGGTTGCCGCGTCGTGCGCGTGGCCGGCCTGTTTTAACATCAGGTGCTCGAATTTCCGGACTGACTCATTGTGATCCATATTTCCCTCCTGCCAAACGTATACCCTACGGGCTGAGCAAGAGTGAGCACTCTTGCTCAGAAGAATCATACGTCCGTCGTTAAGCTCGAATTTCCACGGACTTAAGAATTAAACAGGAGCTATCCATGCCGCTTAAGATGCACGCTGCGGTCGTCGAGCAATTCGGAAAAGCGTTGCAGCTTCAGGAATGGGATGTCCCTGCTCCCGCAGCTGGCCAAATTCTGGTGAAAACCGAAGCCTGCGGCGTATGCCATACCGATCTGCATGCAGCTCATGGCGATTGGCCCGTGAAGCCAACACTCCCGTTCATTCCTGGCCATGAGGCAATTGGTTTGGTCACTGCCGTTGGATCGGGCGTGACCATCGTGAAAGAGGGTGACCGGGTTGGGGTGCCTTGGCTCTACTCGGCCTGTGGTCACTGCGAATACTGCTTGGCTGGCTGGGAAACCGTATGTGCTCAGGCGCAATTCGGCGGCTATACGCGGAACGGCGGTTTTGCCGAATACCTCCTGGCCGATCCGAATTATGTTGCCCATATACCTTCCGGCCTTAGCGCCACGGATGCCGCGCCGTTGATTTGCGCTGGAATCACGACCTACAAGGGGATCAAGGAGACCGAGGCACGGCCCGGCGAATGGGTCGCTATCTCCGGCGCTGGCGGACTCGGTCACTTGGCCATTCAATATGCGAAGGCCATGGGACTACTCGTCTGCGCAATCGACATCGACGATGGCAAGCTGGCCCACGCCACGCGCCTTGGTGCCGATTTCGTGATCAATGCCAAGACTGGAGATCCGGCAGCCGCTGTCAAGAAGGCGACCGGCGGCGGAGCTCATGGTGTTCTGATTACCGCGCCTTCGCTGATCGCATTCAAGCAAGGCGTTGGCATGACCCGGAAGCGTGGCACTTGCGTATTGGTCGGACTGCCGCCAGGCGAATTTCCGGTTCCGCTTTTCGATGTGGTAGCGAACTGTATCACCATCCGCGGTTCATTCGTCGGCACGCGACAGGATATGGCCGAAGCCCTCTCCTTCGCTGTCGGCGGCAAGGTCAAAGCCGATATCGAGCGGCAGCCCCTGTCTTCGATCAACCAAATCTTCGAGCGCCTTGAGCGCGGCGACGTGCCGTCACGCGTGGTGCTTGACTTCGCGGCGGCCAAAACGAAGAACGAGCGCTCGGAGATAGATCAGCATTTGGCAACCGCAGATTCAGCTTCCGCAAGTGTTCTCTAATTGGTTCGGGAAAGCCACGCGTAGAGGAATTCGGCACGCAAAATCCAGAGAATAATTCTTGATCCAACCACGATCCACGAAATGCTTCCATCCCTTACTGAAACTGCTTTTGGTAGCCATCCGCGTCGCGTAGTTTCAGTAACTTACCGTGGGCTGTGATCCTTTCACAACGAACCTCGGGCCATCAGTTTTCTGAGGCCCCGTTTAGGTTTCCATCGGTCTAGAGTATTTGGAAGATCCACAAGATTTCGGAGGAGCGCTGTGTGCATTCGCTCACCGAGGCCAGCCGAATTGAGTACATGGTGGAAGGCTTTATCCGGCACCAAGACATCGCAGTACGGGACCGCCAGAGACATGGCGCGTGAGGTAAGGAGGGATACATCTTGCTGACGAACTGCCAGAGGCGCTGGCCGCTTACTGTTCTGTGTGTCGTGCTCGCAACGTTGTTGGTTATCGCCTTAGCATTTGCTCACGCAT
>DATHMV010000038.1:0-38064 GCA_035486715.1 Candidatus Aquilonibacter sp. | reverse complement strand
CCCGGGAAGTTGCGATGCCAATCGTTCAGTCTTGGGGGTCCAGGTTGGCGAGCCTTTAGGTTCGAGATCCATGCGTTTGGCTTCGTGTTCTGCCACTTCCTCCACCTGCAAGAGTATGCCAACCGGAACCACGAATTTGGTTCCTCCTTTTGGCATGCGTTCTCAGAAGCGCATGGGCAGAAAGGGATTTGGTGAAAGTCGCGACCTTCAACATTAACAACATCAACAAGCGGCTTGATAACCTACTGGCTTGGTTAAGAAAAGCTGAGCCGGATGTGGTTAGTCTCCAAGAGTTGAAGACGGAGCATGCAGCCTTTCCCGTGGATGCTCTTCGAGCTCTCGGTTACGAAGCAGTCTGGCAAGGGGAGCGGTCCTGGAACGGCGTAGCCATCCTCGCGCGAAACCATGCTCCCGTGTTGACCCGCACCTGCTTGCCGGGAAATCCTGCCGATCACCAGGCCCGCTACATCGAGGCGGCTGTTGAGGGGGTCCTGGTCACTTCCATCTACCTCCCCAATGGAAATCCGCAGCCTGGACCGAAATTCAACTACAAGTTGGCCTGGTTTGAGCGCCTGATTGCCCACGCGGCCGAACTCATGGCGAGTGGAGCGCCCGTGGTGTTGGCCGGTGACTACAATGTCGTGCCGACTGCGCAGGACATTTATCCGACTCGATCGTTGGATAACAACGCGTTAATCCAACCCGAGAGCCGACAGGCCTTCGCGCGTTTGCTGGCTCAAGGCTGGACCGACGCCCTGCGGAAGCTACATCCGGAAGGGCCGCTCTGGACATTTTGGGATTACAAATTTGAACGGTGGCAAAAAGACAAAGGCATGCGACTCGATCACTTTCTGCTCTCACCGAATTTGTCGGACCGACTCGTGGACGGCGGTGTTGACCGATGGGCGCGTGGGCAGAAAAACGCGAGCGACCACGCCCCAACATGGATCATGCTCGATCTCTAGATCAGAGTCGAGTCGACCACCACAGACCAGCACGGCAATGCCTCGGCCTTAGCCAAGCGCAAAGCCAATCGCCCAATCGTGCAACGCCTCTTGCAAAGACCTGCCTATCAAGAGGTCTCTCCATTCAATAAATAAGGGGAACTGTGAGTCAGCTCCCCTTAGTGGACAGTTTTGGACAGTCGCTACAAGTGCCCAATGGCCCGTAACCTTATGATTGCGTTGGTTGCGGGGGCCCGATACGTACCGAATTTAGACACATTGTGCATTGCATTCCGCAGTGAACTGATTCACTGCGCCGCCTAAGTCTATTTTTGAGATCTCGACCTACAGATACCTCGAACAACGTCGTTGGACAAGCGGTCGCGCAGGAGAAACCCGATTACTTCCGGTTTGCCGACGATACGGACGGTCATCAAGCTCCCGCACCGAGCCCCTGGCTTACGAACCAAGAACTGGTCAATTCCAAGTGCTTCAGTCGGCGTCGCTTATGAGCCGGAAGCCACTCTGTCCCCCCTCATTTGTACCGAGCTGTACCGAAATCCCTCATGAAGGCTAGAAGACAAACGATCGGAAGCACGTCAAGCACAACTTTGTCGTCAGCTACAACCATGATTTACCATTTGCAAAGCTCACCGGACGAATTTTGGAAAAAAGAATGAACTAACGATTCCCTCATTCAATTGTTCTGGCCACGCGGAAACCGCCGCTGTGATCCCGGTGCGGCGATTTGGCGCCGAGGCGGACGGACGAACGAACGAGCGCCGGAATAAGGCTATAGGCACCACCGCGCATAACTCGCCGACCGCAATTCCCGTTTTGCCAGGAACTGCCGTCAGACGGCGCACCCCTATAGTCGTCGTTCCAGCAATCTTCAGTCCATTGCCAGACATTACCCAGCATGTCGTAGAGGCCGAATCGGTTTGGCGGGAAACTTCCAACCGGCGATGTGAATGCAAACCCATCGCGGCACGTTCGATTCACGTCGCTCTCGTGAGGATGCTGCTCACTGAAATCCAGATCAGCATGATTGATATAGTGGCAGAGTTCCGCAGGACGATCGCTACCGTAACGGGCCGTTGTCGTTCCCGCGCGCGCCGCGTATTCCCACTCAGCCTCCGTTGGTAAACGGTAGACATGCCCCGTCTTGGTGCTCAGCCAAGCCACATAGGCTTGCGCATCGTCCCAGTCGACGCAGACGACGGGGTCTCTTCCCGTCTGCGGAAACCCTGGAGAATGCCATTTGGCGTCTTTCTTATCACTCTCCCCACCAGACGCATCCGGGGTATAACACGTATCGGGGTCCGGCCGCTTTGTCTCGGCCACGAACTGAGCGTATTCATCTCGCGTCACGTCAAATTTGGCAATTGCGAAGCTGTGCTCGATCGTGACCGAGTGCCGCGGTACCGAGTGTCCGCGAAAATAATCCGGTGCATTCTCACGCTCTTCTTCCCCAGGAGGAGCGCCCATAACGAAACGGCCCCGCGGCAGCATCACCATTTCGGGGCAACCGTTGGGACAATCGCGGAACTGCGATCCCGGAGCGGGCGCCCGCGCTCGAGCGAAGGCCGGGAGATAACCAAGAGTCTCGCCCACGCGGGAACCCGTGATGTCATTGGCGGGATCGCGTTCTCGTGTACTGACCGGCGTGCACGGAAGCAAGCAGGCCGACAGCGTGAGCAGCGCAAGCGACAACGCTTTCACATTCATAACGCAAAGCCCCCTTACCCAGCGCACTCAGTCCTCAGCAATTCTTCGCCCGAAAGAGCCTTCTTGACCAGTGGCCCAAAAGACGATTATCGTCAAAAACATGCCAACCAGGAGACGCTTCCAAAATGCGCCAGCGCCGCACAAAGTCGCTGTGCTGGTATACGAGGGGCTGAACGCGTTTGATTTTGGAATCGCCGTTGGACTGTTCGGACTGCCTCGCCCCGGAGTAGACAGCTGGTATTCCGTCTCAGTTTGTGGGTTGGGCAAGCGCCCGTTTCAAGCAACCGGAGGCGGCGGTGTAATGCCCGGAAGAGGTTTGGCGGGTTTGCAGCAGGCCGATACCATCGTCATCCCCGGCTGGTGCAATCCCGACGTTCTACCGCCACCGCCACTTATCCGCAGGTTGAGGTTGGCTCACCAACGAGGAGTCCGCCTGGTATCCATCTGTGGCGGAGCATTTGTGCTGGCAGCCACTGGCCTTTTGAATGGCAGACAGGCTACAACTCATTGGAAGCTCAGCGACAAGCTGAGCAAGCTCTATCCACAGATCAAGGTCGTGCCCGATGTCTTGTACGTAGACGACGAAGACGTCCTCACTTCTGCCGGCGCTGCAGCCGGAATCGACCTTTGCCTGCACATCATTCGTAAGGATTTTGGAACGGTAGTAGCCAATGACGTCGCACGGCACCTGGTGGTCTTTCCCCACCGCGAGGGTGGTCAAGCGCAGTTCATCGACAAACCGGTGGGACAGCAAGCAGACCCATGGCTTGCCCATCTAGTGGAATGGTTACAGGCCAACCTACATACCGACATTACAATCGAGCGGCTCGCGCTCGAGGCGAATGTCAGCAGGAGGACTCTTTCTCGCCGTTTTGTGGAGGCAACAGGGCTAAGTCCACATCGATGGATCACATCTCTGCGCGTGCGCAGAGGAAAGGATCTGCTGGAAACCACCGCTCTATCGATGGAGGAGATCGCAGAACAGTGCGGTTTTGAATCAGGAGCCCTGCTAAGGCACCATTTCCGTGAACAAGTGAAAATCAGTCCGAGAACGTACAGGGATCAGTTTCGACAAACGCAGGACGTCTAGGCGCTCCATTGGGTGGTGAAAGTCGGCATGGCCGCGCTCGGTGTAATTCTCTCCAACTTCCAATTCGTTTCATGGGCTAATTTTTTGTCGGATTATACGCTGACAAAGCAAATACTACTCCGACACAGCCACCTCGCAAATTTTGATGATCAGCGCCAAGGAATGTCTGGTGGAAAAGCAGGCATTCATCAGGTGGTGATCGCGCCTGCTGCCGAGTGACGGGCTATACGGAAACTACCCGGTGATAAATTCTCACCGTTTTCGCGGCTCGTTTAGTTGAATCTGAGCGGTGCTTCACTCGATTATCAATTCGGATGGTAGCGGGGTTCACGCAAGTAACTGAAAGGAAGGATTTTTGGTTGCGGGGGGTGGATTTGAACCACCGACCTTTGGGTTATGAGTTTAAAGGGAAACTGATACTAAACAACTTACAAGCGCACGGATGACACCTAAGCACCTGTAAGTACGCGCAAGAAACGCACTTCAGTCCCTCGTTTAGTCCCTAGTCCCCAATTAGTCCCCAGTCCCTCGTCAGTCCCTCGTTTGCGTCCAGACCGATGTGATCGACCAGAGCGTTATTCTGATGCTGTTCATGCTTTCCGGTCAAAACCGCGTCTGAAGGTATCGAGTTGGGCGCGAGCATCTTCTTCAACATGGTCCCCGACGCTTCTGGCACGGACGAACGCCATCCACGCTGGATTGGCTTCATTCATCGCTTCGAGAAACGTGTGGACAATCTGTACTTCGTCGTCCGCGCAAAGCGCACGCAGATCGAGACCCATCAGAAAGGCGGGAGCCAGTCCATAGTCCTGGAGCGCGGCATCTATCACTACGTCCGAAAAGATCCGCTCGCTGTCGGCTTCATATTGCACAAGGAGGCCTCGTATGTCATCCAGATCCTTGACTCGCCGTTGCGGATCGTCCATGAACGCGACGATTTTCAGCAGCATCAGCGCCGTCGATGAGATCACTTTCAGCGTGAGATCTGGAGCAAGTTGAACCGTCTGAGCGGTCGCGAATACGTGGTCGAATCCCGCCAGGCTCATCGTGAACTGACTAATGGGCCATGTGATCTGCTTGGCTTCCCGAAGCTTGGGTCCAGCTGGGATCAGGTCCAGAATTGTTCCCAGCGCGCTCCGCCACCGGTGCTCACGGTTTGCGAAACGGACCCAGCCGTCGGCAAGAAGTCGGCGTTCCAGCTCTGCGAATTCGTCAAGGTCCAAGGCGACGGCGAAATCGATGTCTCCGGTATGCCGGGACTCCGCTGGAAAATGTATCTGGTACGCAATGGCCCCGATGATTACAAGCTCCGCTCTGAGGGCCGCACAATGGTGTTGCAGGACTCGGAGGTCAGCGATTTGGTTGTCGGTAAGTTCGGGCATCGCTCAGGAGAGGAACTCGCGTTTGAGTTCTTCCGCCGCTTCGTGCGCTCTTGGATCGGAAGAATACATCAGCTCGGCATAGATCAACCACGGATGCGCGAGAGGGAACGGCTCGATTTCTCGCCAAAACGGGATGGTACCGAAGGAACGCAGAAAAATGAGTGGCCCTGCCTTGTCAGGAATGATCCGCAACTGACGACGAAGTTGGTCAGGGAACGAGTCGACGAAGATTGGCAGTTCCAACCCTCGATAAAACTTCTGGAGAGCCTGAGCAGCCGGCCCGCCAGTTACCGACCACCGAATTGATAGGTCTGCAAAAGGCTTTCGGACGCTGGCGAGCATGTCGTCCAGGTCTCTGTCGGAGGACCGGAAACGCCCGATTAGAAGTTTCGGACGCAGAGCGAACTCATATCCTCTCAACAGCTCTTCCTGTAATCGCGATTTGTCGCTGATATCAAAGCCGTGCCCCGATTCTCGCAGTACTCCGCGCTCGACCAACTGCTGTCGAACATTCGCAACATTGCTTTTGCTCAACCCGGACGCTTCAGCCAGTTGACGCACGGACCAGCTTCCCGCTAGTTCCTTCGTGGCAAAGGTGAACAACAATTGAGCGATTGCGGGGCTGACCCGCTTGCCTTCTTTTGAGACGGCATTCTCTTTGTTTCCGATGATCGTACGCTCGTAGTTTTGACCGAGCACGAGGTGCATGTTGCCAGCTTGGTCTACAAAGTTTATTCGTGATTCGATCAATCGTTCGGCAGAAGGCCGGGGGATGTAGCGTGCCAACAGCAAGAGGGGCTTGCGATGTACTCTTGCATAGAGTTTGGCTTGAGCGACGAGGGCATTGAGTATCCCTCGGTCCAGATACGACCGCTTCTGTTCCACGAGGAAGGAGTAGGTTCCTTTGGGAGTGCGCACCTTGAGGGTGCCGTCGATTCCTTGATCCCCCCCACGGTTCTCCGGAGAGAAATCCAGATCGCTGATGAAGTGCAGGGTCCGGAGCTGGTCTAGAAAAAGAGTCAATGGAGGTTCAACTCGCATATCGTCCATTATTATGCCATGTCCATTACTAATGGACAACAAGGAATGTGGACATTGGCTCCTGAAGGAAACGTGGGCGCGGCTACCCGGCGAAAAGTCGGACTGGTCGGCCCTCCAGAACGGATAACGGAGATGCTCCTTAGTGTTGTATTCGCTAGCCATCTCGGACTTGATCGAGTCTGGCTTCGGTGTCCGCTCTTTTTGCTTGGCGATCCCAGTCTTCGGCTATGCGTTCGAGCAGAGCTTTCGTTCGTGGCCAGTTTCGGGCGGCAGCGGCCCAATCGCGATACTGCCTAGCGAGGCCTCTCTCTTGATTTCCACCGTCAAACAGTTCCTTTCTAAACGATCCTCGCTGATTGAATCGAGAGATCATAATTCCCACTTCAATTTGATCGGCTGCCAATTCCTCGATCAGATCTCGAATCCTCTTGGCCGGCCATGCTCCATCGTCGGTATCAGCAGGCGCGTAGGCCAAGACCTGGCCAATTTGCTGGTCTGTAATGACCGCTCTATCGGCCACTTTGGCGAGTGCTCGCACTTCGGAGATCCAAGCGCGAAGATGGTCTAGATCTCCTATTCCTGATGAGAAACCGGGTACCATCTTCATTGACTGGAGCACTTGGTATCCGAGCCTGGCACGCAACTTCCGGTCATCTGTAATCGGTTCCTTGGGTCCTGACGAAGGTGCAAAAGCGTCACAAATGATTTTGATGAAGAAGTCAGGCGAACCAGCAAGTATCTGGTTCAGTGCCACTGGCTCGGCTTCAAATTCGAGCAGCGGTAGATACTCGTATTCGAGTGCGGCAATCTGGGCAAGATCTGTGTCCTCACGTTTCTGCAGGGCTTGAATCATATGTACAAGCTGGTAGTGGATACGCTGCAACTTTGAGGGATCTGCGTTCAGCTCTCCGATTAGGCCACCCAGCGTTGCGATGCATTGTAATGTCGAGAGCGCCGCTTCGTCATACCCGATCATGTCTAGGATTGCACTGAATCGTCCAATTTCTGAATACTTGCCGAACGCAAACAATAGTTCATCCTGAGAAGACGGCTTAAATGCCCACTTGCGCTTCCAGTATTCCCTTTCGGCTTCAGGCGAGACTTTCATAACGACATTCCAGGTCTGACGATTGTCTGGCCATCGCAAGAACAAATCGGCAGCGCTATCTGGGCCAAGAGTGGATGCAAGCCGCACCATCCAATCGTCCCATTCCGCGCCGTGCGACTGGTGCCCCATTGCAGACAGCGCGATCGCGAAGTCGATATTGACTGAGGATTCGGGGTGCAGGCCAGCTTCGAGAATCTGTTTCAATAACTCCAGAGAGTCTGAGGCTTGCGCCGCGGCGATACCTACGAAATGTGGTAGCTTCGCAGCCTTCGCCAGCCCCAAAACAGCCGCTATTCCGTGGCGGTTGAGCAGTTCGCGAACTGCATCGGCACGATCACGGTTTGCCTCCTCTATGTAGTCTTGCCCTTTCGGCATTCCCCCCTGAGGTGCGTAGTCGTTGAACAACCATAAGACTTGCCTTACCGGATCGCGCGGTTCTATTTCCTTACAGACCTTCTCGATTGGCCCCAGCTGATCCTCGCCCATTGCCCAGTTTGCTTCCTTGAAACTCCGGTGTTTCTGCACCAGGTCACGTAATCCGGTCCACAGCTTGAATGCCTCTTCCTCAGCTCTCGCACCTTCTACTGAGCTTTTCATCGCGGAGAGAGCATGCTGCCGGGCAATGGGACTCAGGTGAGGCAGTCGCTCGACGAGTGCCGAAAGTGCGGAAATGTCCGTCCCGGCAAGTTCTACCGCCAGCTCGCCGTACCGTTGGAAGGCAGTGTTCGCGTCGCCGTATGTGACTGGCTTACTTTGGACGTCACCGAAGCCCCTCAATCGTGGCTTTGCAGTCGGGCTGGAATGATCGAATGGTCTTGGCAAGAGAGCCATAGCCAGCTCCAAGCCCGTTTTCTTAGATGCTAAACATATGGAGCGACAAACAGCAGTGCGTTCTTCGAGTGATGCGTAAGTGTTGGGTCTCCACGCCAGGAATATCTCGCGCAGGCTATGCAGTGGGCGATTCGTCGTTGATCCCCCTGGATCGTGTTCAGCAAGTTTCATCAGTATGGATGCCGCTCGATGCAGGTGCTTCGGGCTCCAGGCCATTGTCTCCAGCGCCCAGAGGATGTAGGTGTGCGGACTGAAGGAACTCAAGAATGACTGGTCTTTCCTGTCACAGAAAATGATTGGTGTCCAGACGGCACAGTCACCCCCGAGCACGCGCTCGAGGGCGGATGCCAAAGGGAGTGGCGCTGCCTCCGCAAGCATTGGGAGCTCAGACTTCAGACTTGCGATCAGCCGGATGTCCTGCGCAAGGCCGGGCAACGATCCTATTATGTCGTCAACAAACTGCTCTGGACTTGCTCCAATGACCCTGAATTTGGCCGCATCGTGAAGGGCGGAAATAAGCAATAGACTTCGAGCGAGGCCACGCCTAAGCCACTCTGAGTGGTGGAAATCCGCTCCTCTGGTTGGAATGATTGGCCGCTGGTCCTCCGGGACTTCGAGTGTCAAGTCCATCTCGCCTAGGACTTCCATGCAAACGTCACGAAAGCGCTGCTGGGCAGCTGTGTCGATCAGAGGACCCAAAAGGATGAAAGCATCTGTTGGCGAGCGTAGGGTCCAGACAGCTCCATCAAGATCGATCGGCGGATCGGCGATCGAAGCAAATCTGCGTGCGGCCCCATCGACGTTCGCATAACCTGTGTTGCATAGCTTTTCCATTTCCGCGCAATCGTCCTTGTTCCGTGCGTCCCAGCCGCCCGCCAGTACAAACGGTGCCAGAGTGGCTTCGCGATGCCATTCGGGGGGATGCGCAATCGCACTTGCATTGAGCCGGGATAGTACTGTGACACTCCTCCCGCATCGCGTCGACAGCCTGAACGCTTCCTCGTCATCGAGTCCCATCGACTTTAGGCCAGCTGCGAAGTCTGTTGTATTCATGCGCTCAAGCAGTTCGGCGTCGCCGGCGCGGTCTTCACTTCCAAGAGCTAACGTCACCTGGCTCGTTCTCGCAAGCGCAGGTCCGACACTCGCAGCTGCAGGCGTGAGAATGAAGTTGAATCCATTTCTGGTTGGTACGATTCGTGCGATTTCGGGGGTCTCGATAACAAGCGTTTTCGAAACGAGGAACTCGGAAGTCTTTGGATCTGCTTTCATTATCGAAGCGGCGATGAACGCGATGGCTTCTGAAGCTGAGTCCGCCTGCCACTTGGCGGTGTCTTTCACTCCTTCGCTCAGCGATTGACATAGGCGCTTCGCCTTTTCCTCGCGTCCTGCAAGGAGGAGGTCCTCTTTCAGAACGGGGTCGAAGTTTAGTCGGTACTCGTCCCAAAATTCCGGAATTGTCCTTATGCCGATTGGCGGGATAATTCCAAGTTCCTTGGCCAGAGTGAGAGCAACAGCGGGGCACTCTGAAAGCCATAACTCAAGGGAAGTCGCATCTAGGACGCGCACCTTCAGCCAACCTTCAGAGGCGCGTGCTTGCTCCCATTTCTCCGGTCCTCCATCCCATAACCGTGAAGTAACAAACGTAAACGTTCGTTTTACGCGGTCCTCCGCACTCATCGCGTCCGTTCGTTTCTTGAAATCGTCCGAGGCCTTTCGCTCGTAATTCTCCCCCGTTCCGAACTCCCAAATGGAGATGCCCTCCGGAACAAACGTGGTCCCAGTCACAACCTCGGCGACACCGTCGAACCCATGCGTCTGAGACGCATCGCCAGACGGAAAACGATAGGACTGCAGAGTCGGGCAAGAGGAACAGATAAGAGATGCGACAACACTAGGCAGATTCGCTCTCGCTGTAAGCGAACTGGACCATGCCTCCAGGTTGGATGCTTTAACGAGGTTCATTCCAGGCATGTGCGTTGTTTACCTCTAGGGAATGATAGTCCGGGAAGGCTCAGGACGAATATGCCGTTACCAGCACTAAGAGGGACGGGCGGCCCAGACCTTCGGTCCTAGCCGCGACAATAGCGGACGGGGTGCCCGCTCCTGCGTTCTTTGAAGGGGCGCGAACGAAGCAGCCGACGCGATAAGATGTTCCTTCCTTCATCTGCATCGCCCGATCGCGAAACCGATGCCACCGCGTTCCACCCACGTGCGACCAAAACCGACTTCAATCCAAATCGAACCTCTCCTCTCGTGACGTAGTCGACGTGTTCATAATTGTGCGCCATTACCGTGGCGCAGGTAGCAGGCCTCTCCTAACGCCCTGGTTCTCTAGGGGCGATGCCAAGCTAGTTCGAGACCTCATGCGCGATCTAGAAAGTGTGAATCGCGGCGAACCTTGAGCGAACCACCCAGACACGAATCTGTACTTTAGTTGTTCGGAAGCCGCATTTGAGCGGCTCGGCAATCTTTACCACCGGAAGCCGCACGCAAAATGTGAACATCCAAGTCATCTTCCATTCTTTTTAAGACAAGTATGTCTTGCGATGGCGTCGCGATTTCTTTTGTTTTCGCTTTTTTCTGAACCTCAAATTCTTGCAGGTATAGGTTTTCAATGCCCTGTTTCGATAAGTGCAATAGTCTTTGAATACTCAGAAGTTGGGAGCGTTGCGGTAGCTGGCCCTTCAGTTGTTCAGAAATACTTTGCAGCTCGGCATATTGCAATCCGTCGCGGTCCTTCCTCCCGCCAATCGCATTCACAATGTCGGCGAGTTGCGTCCTCACATCCACCGAGTCGGGCGACATCGCTTCCATATAAGCGCAGTTGCCAAGTCCGTGTGGATTCTGCGAATCACAGGGATAGCATTGCGCAGGATCAGAGTCGGCTGGCGGCAAGTCCGCGTATCCATACGCTTGATTAGTGTTTGTGCCGAGATCGAGTTGCGTTTCGTCCAGGAAGAGCATCGAGCTGTGATAGGCGTCTCGTATGTGATAGTCGCAGTAAGGCACGTTGTATGGTGCTTTGTCATCGGGCGCGCTGAACGAAATGCGAAGCGTTCCTGTATTTGGCTGTTTTTTTTGGAACTGCGGTGTTGTGCAGTTGTCGCCGTAAGTGCCGCTGCTCCCGGTGCACTTGTAGAGGCTGACCGCCCCCTGGCTGTCCTTGTAATGGAGCATCGTACCGATGTTCTGACTTTGCGCGGGATTCGGGTAGATTCCGAAAGTCGACCCAAAATAGAAGCCTTCAACCCCGTCGTTGCTTGCCGAGTCCGGAATGGGAAGAATGATGTACCAAGAACTTCTCGCCCTGCTAGCGTCGCTAGCGTATTGGTACCAAGCCCAAGGACTCGCGCCACCCTTGGCATGTATGGGAAGGTGATATAGAGCTGTGTACGGGGTACTGTTAAGGTCGGTTGCATTGGACGTCGATACTGCGCAGCCTAGACCGCCGAGACTGACGCAGAAGACTCCGGGAGTGTTCGTAAGATCGGCGCCGTCGCCCGTGGTGAATGTGGGACCTGTGTGGCCGGGTACAGACGGTGCCATCGCGATGAGCACGGGCATGTTTGCATGGCCGCCAGGGTGAAATTGTGTATCCACCTGGTAGATCCACGGGCCGTCGAGCAGAACATCGAGTTGCTGCCCAAACGCCGAAGCGACAGAGCAGGCGAAGGCCAAGAAGCAAGCAGCGCAAATCCATCGAGTTTTCATTTTTCTTATCTCCAAGCTCTTATTCAACTCCTTGAAGCTCAAATGCTGCCCAGTAATAGGGGTGGGCCGAACTGGATTGGGCTGCGAGTGCCAGTTCAGCGGCGCGGAGCGAATTCGCAGCATCCTCTCCGCTTAGAAGGCCCGAGTAAAACTGTTTCATCAGAGTCGCAGTCTGTGACGAGTCAATGTTCCATCGGCTCGTGACAACGTGCGGAACGCCGCCGTGAAGCAACTCTCTGGCCAATCCTTCATTCCCGGATTCCGAAGCATCTGGGCGGATACCGGTTTGGCACGCGGACAGAACGGCCAACTGCAGTCCACTAGTGTCGCCAACTCGCAAAGTCTGTGCGTTCAGCAGGCGTGCTCGCTGTGTGTCTGGGTCGCGATCGGCGAGGACAAGACCATCCCGTTCGGGTGAGGACACCGCATGGCCGGCAAAGTGAAAAACGGAAACGCCGCGCAGACTCTGGAGAATGACAGCGAGAGAAGCATCGGAACCCTTGAGCCACCGAGCCGAGCGAAAGCTTGCGGCGACAGTCTCTGCCTCGCGTTCCGCATCCACTAGCGCCGTCCAACCCTCCTCAGCCGGCGACGGGACGCTTATTACTAGGGCGGGAGACTCCGAAGTCACTACGGTTACGGGCCGGAGTTGGCTGGTTTGGTAGAGCCCTGGCGATATGACAATGGCGTTTCGTTGAGCCAGATAGTGGTCGTTGCGATCAAGTAGAGCCTCAAATGGAATACTCGCGAGGATTTCGTCCGGCTCAAAAACGAGAACTCTTCCGCTCCCAATCCGTTCTTCGACAGGCGTGATAAGGAGGTCGTAGAGCGAGCGGGCCGTTGTTCGCAGAACGAGGAGGTCGGAAGAAGGATCGGAACAAATCTCGCGAAAACGGTTGGCCAGATCCACAACTTGTGGCAACGGACGGTCAATCCATTGCGAGACAATGCCACGGTCATCGTAGGCCCAAACCGCGATCCCGTTCGGAAAGGCAGCGTATGCTATGACCGTTTGGCCAGACAGGAGGGGAAGCTGATCAGAAACTCTCGTCGGCGTGGGCAAAACAGGAGCGCCGTGCACATCTGGCGGAGTTGAAATGTCTAATCCTTTGAATGAGCCCGAGACGGCATGTCGTCTGGCCCTCAGCCGCGCTCCTTTGTACCACTCCCAAAGCTCAAGGGCGGAGGTCGTGTCCCGTTGCCGAAATGTCCAGGCGACGAGGTTCCGATAGGTACTTTGTGTCTGTTCAGCCCATTGGCGGCGATCACTATCAGAGGTGAATGAATTTAACGCCCACTCGGCAAGAAAGACAGCGGACCGGAGCGAAGATTCAGTGGCGGAGTAGTCCGATCGGCGAATGTTGATTTCCGCCTGAGTGTTGTAAAAGTTGACCTCTGCAATGAAGTTCGGCGCACTGTCGAGGATGGGTCGCGCCTGTTCCAGACGAGTGACGGCCCTTTCCACATCTCCACGGCGGGTCTCGATGCGAGCCAGCCAGATTTCCGCGTCCATTCGGTCGCGCGTCGTGGCTGCAGTCCTCGGCGCCGCTGCGAACAGGGCACTCGCTTTGGCGAACTCTTCTTCAGCCAGTGATGGTATATCTGCGAGGTAGGCAGAATTTCCGTACCAGCGGTGGGCCATTGCGCGTTGGAGAACGTCGGGACTGGAATCAATTACTGCAGTGGCCTGTTTCCAGAGGACGACTTGCAGATTGGGGAGTCGCAAGTTGTCAGCGGCTGTGTCGAGGTCCGTATAGAAGTTGTAACCCTCCATAACCTGTACTGGAGCAGACCAGAAAAGTCGCAATCCTTCTGAGGCGAGCGAGAAAGCCTTCGTGGCATCGCCCAAGGATGCCGACCCGTCAGATTCAAACCCTAGGCCACGGAGGTACAGAGTGAGATATTGGTGTTTCTTTGCCAGACTAAGCGCCGTCGTCAATGCTGCTTGGTCCGTTCCTATATCGCCGACCAGTCCCGCGCAGTTCATCTCCTCCAGATCCATTTCGGTTTGGAGCCAGGTGTAGCCGTCACGCTCAAGCTGAGGGATCAGGATGCGGACGAGAGCCATGCACGGTCGCCCCTCATAAAGAAGGTGATCCGCATAAACTTCTTCAGCTTGGGCGCGGAGTTCGCCCCCAAGATTGCCCGCCGAGCGAAAAAGTAGCGAGGCGCGACGTGCTGAAATCCGCTGCGCGGAATAGTCGCCCCTATCGCCGGCGCGCACGGTGGACGCAAGTGCCAGAACAGCGGATGGGAAGCTTGGTTCTCGGGTGTTGCTCAGAAGGCTCGAAAGCCAAAGGTCGTCGTGGGATGTTTCCGCGATTTTGCCTAGAACGCTGATGGCAGCTCGATCCTGTCTGGCCAATTCTTGAGCGGACGTTTCGGGATACGCGTTTGGCAGCCACTCCGTTACCGCAAGGTGCAAATACTCTTCGATGCGGTCTTCTATTTTGGCGCGAATGGCGGGATCATTATCTGCTCGGGCGATTTCCGCTGGCGTCAGCAGCCGTTCTGACTGGCTCTTCTCGTGCTGTTCTACTCTCTGTTTTAGGGCAGCCAGGCGTTTGCGCGCTTCTTCAGACCATTCGCCTTGCGGGTCGATGCGGAGGTAGTGCTCCCAGTCGTCCACAGCCTGGGTGTAGAGAAACATGCGTTCGCAGGCGAGGGCGCGGTTGAACAGCGCAATAGGATCGTCCGGTGACTTGGCCAATGCTTCGCCAAGCACTTCAATGGCGTTGCCGTAATCAATCGGTCTGTCGGTAGATTCGGCGCGCACGAAATACGCCGAACCCATGTCAATCAACAAGCCCGGAGAATGAGGCTGCACTTCGAGCGCGTGTTGCAGCGACTTAATCGCCGCTTCGTAGTTACCATCGAGCAGTTCGGCCCGAGCACGCGCTTGCAACCACTCTGGGTCATTCGGATTCTTGCTCAGGTTTTCACCTATCAAAACCTTGGCCTTTAGCAGAGATTGTGGCTTATCGAAGTCCGACTGGCCGCCGCCTCGCTCCGCTTGCATGGGAGCGTACTTTGCGCCGGGGATTCTCACCTCTAAACTCCGATGCTCTGTATAAGCTTGCGCCAGCAATTGTTCAGCAGACGGAGGATGCAAAGCCCGCACTCCGATCCATGCAAGCACGACAACGGCGACGATCCCCCCAAGTGCGTATGCTGGAACCGGCCAACTGAAGACCGGCCTCCACCATGAAGACTTCGGTTGCATGTCTCGCAGCGTTGCGGCCATGTTCTTCCGCCATTCGGGGCGCGCACTCTGCAGCGAGGCCAGAAGCGCCTCCTCGCTAGGAGTTGCTTCGTCCACGAGCGCTTCGGCCGCGCTTTTTAGCAGTGGCCCGCAGTGCCCGCATTGTGCCGCATGCTTCATCAGTTCTCTTGTCTTTGCTTCCGGCAGAAGTCCGGCCGCCACTTCCAACCACTCGGCATCTCCCCTGCACTCGGGAGTCGACGGCGATGAATTCGGCGCTCGCATACGTAAAATCTCGCTGTGCACGAACCCGTGCCTTTGCAGTTTTCGGCTGCAGTCCTGGCAAGACTCAACGTGAAGCTGGGCCTCTCTCACATCTAGCTCTGAGAGTTGCTCCGAACCGGACACACTCGTTCCTTGCAACAAAACGAGCCTATCCAGTTCGTCGCTATCGAGATGTTTGTCGAATGGCCGTGTCAAAATCTGCTACTCCTTCTAGTACGACATTGGCGGGCGGAATCCTTTTCTTTACGTAGGCTATGGCACCACCGAGTCTGGCATTCCCGAGTTACCCAAATGCTCCCGCACGCAGCGAGTAAGACGGAAAATGACGGCCTCCACGCCCTTTGCTGTAAGTTTGACGGTTGCCAAAGCAGCAATTGCTTTCGCGCTCATACCCTGCAGGTAGTAAAGCCAGAAGATAATGCAGTCCCGCTCCTGATTGGAGCCCGCCGCGCAATCCTGTACCTGATCGTTGACTTGCTTCAGAAAGACCTCGCGGTCCAGGGCGTCTGGACCGCCGAAGCTGCAGCTGCGTGCTGCCGGTTCAAAGTCTTCGTGTAACTGATCGGTCTCTCCCGCGCCGCGCTTCTGTGAATGGAGTGATTTGAAGTGATCGTGAGCAACATTGATCGCAATTGTCTTTATGTATCCGAGCACCGCCCCATCGGGATGTCGCTGGGCAAATTCGAGCAACAAACGGCACTTATCCACACATAGCTTGAGATAAGTCTCCTGCAGCAAATCGTCAACAAACTGCGCCGGGTCTTTTCCCCATTGGCAGGCGGTTCGCTGAATGGAAAGACTTATCGGTCGCTGAAAGCGGGCGACGAACTCATCCCATGCCGCTGGGTTGTTTGCTTCCGCGCAGCCACTGATCAGCTCTTCTGCAGATTGGAACGAAGTGTGAACCACAATACCCCGCAGTGTGCCGAATCTTACACGAAAAAAGAGCAACGATGGAGGTTCAAGCACGTTTCTCTGGAGCGCTCGGCTCTTAACGGGATTACCGCTTGTATTTCGGCTTGGCCCCCCAAAAAGGATTTGCACCCTCTTTCTCGTTTCTAGGTGTGAGTGCTTGATGCCACGGAGCAGCCGATTGAAGCCTCCGAAAGGTGGATGACCAATGAATAAAGCCAAAACTTGTCATTCAGCGTTACCCTGCATCCTTTTGTTCTTAATAGTTCCATGCTTGATGTTGGCAGACACAACTGCCGCTGAGAAAAAGCCTGACAGCGCGGGGACCCCGTCAACCGCCCTGACCCAGCCCGCGGCTGCGATGACACGCCCCTGGCACGTCTCCGTTGATTCCGTATCGAGCGATCAGTTGTCGCTAGACGTGACAGCGCTGTACCCAAGCGTTAGCGATAAAACGACGACAATTCTAGGGGCTGTATGCGCCACACAGGAAATCACCTGCAAGAAGCTACATTTGATCGTGCAAGATAGTGTCGTAAAAGACCAGCTTAAACAACTGCATCCGGGCGACCACATACAAGTCGTTTACACCACGGATACGACCAAGAACGCGACCGTACTTAAGGCGTTGACGGTGGACTCGGTGTCCTCGACCGCGGGTGTTTGGGCGATGCTGGGATCAGCGATCATCGGCTTTTTATTGTGCTGCTGTCTCTCTGGTTTTAAACCACAGCAACTGATCATCGGCCAAGACAACCGATACAGCAACTCGAAATTTCAGATGGCATTGTGGTTTTTCGTTCTAATTACCTCCTACATCGCGGCACTCTGGATACGCGTGTGGGCGGCCGGCACAGACTTCATCGGGGGCGTAAACATCCCCAACAATCTACTGCTGCTATCCGGTATGAGCGTCCTCACCTACGGCGGGGCAAAGGCAATCACCTCCACCAAGAGCGGTGCGCCAGGACAAACGTTAAAAACCACCGCTGATAAGCCTAGATTTCTTTTCGATTTGACCCACGATGATGGTGTCCCTGCGCAACCACCACAGGCTGCAACCGGTAACCAACCGGCAGTTGCTGCGCAGCCTGCAATCGCTCCGCAGTTCGACTTCGGAGATTTTCAAATGCTGATCATTACGCTCGTTGCCGTGGCGACCTACGTCGTACTGATCCTCAATTTCTTTGGAACCGTCTCGTATACCAAGGTGACGAGCCTGCCCGATATAGACACCACATTGCTGGCTGGGTTCGGTCTTGGCCAAGGAGCATACCTGACGAAGAAGGCCGTGGGAAACGTAGGGACATCTTAGGTCGATCCAGTCGAGCACGCGGTTGACTGGGCAGTATTCAGCATGGCGTCTTACCAATTAACAAGAGCGGAGGATGTTCTTTATGTGCGTACTTACACCCGACAATGGCGACATGACGGGGACAACATTCCTAGCGAGCCCCGCGGGGCCCGTCACACTGCAAGTAACCGCCGTCACTGGGTCGGTCTTATTCGACCAAACAGCCACGGTCGTAAAAGACAGTACAGGAAAGCAGGTCGCGGGAACCTCATTCCCTGCACCTGACACCTATTCGTTCACTACTAGCGCGGGTCAAAGTTACACGCTCGAAACTGGATATATTTGCGTCCCGCCGAACTCGACAGGGGAGCTGAATGAGGCCGGTGCTGGCTGCATCCAGTTGTCCGACATTCTGTCGTCGACACTCGCACAAACTTTTACCATCAAGGCGTGACGACTATGAAAACAACAAGTTCCATATTGGTCGCAGCAGCTCTTGCAATGCTGTCGTCATGGGCGACAGCTCAACAGATTACGAATGAGCAGTGTAAAGAGCACTTCGTCGAGTACCGTAATGGATATCGGACGGCAACGGAGCATCTCACGAACGCAGAGACTCAGCTTACGAGGCAGCAAGCCACCCTCCAAGACCCAGCAGCAACTCAACTTGAGAAGCAGCAAGCCCTTCAAGACCTACTAGCAACTCAGACCAAGAAACAGCAAGCCCTCCAAGACCAAGGAAAATACCAAAGGCTTTTCGCGCAATTTCTCAATCTCAGTGAGCAGGCAGGCTGCATGGTTAACCTAATTCTGACCGCGTATCCTGGCGAAGTTCAGAAGGCCTTACGAACACAATTGTTTCTTGGATTCGTGAGTACGGCAGAGAAGCAGGCAGGTTCCAGTTCCAGCACCGCTGGTTCGACGGACTTGATATCCAAGAATTTTACATCGAGGCTATTGTCGGTGGCGGATCAGTATGGCGCTTTGACTAGTTCCACGAGCGGCCAAACAACAACGATCAGCGGTTCTCTGGATCAACTATTCACCGCAATAGAAGGCGCCTCAAAAGGCGAGTTTACGGAGTGTGCTGTAAAGACGGTTCCCGGAGCAGGCTGTTTAAACAGCGGAATAGTAAGTTTTCTGGGCAGGGTGTCATACAGCACTTCGCTCGACTTGAGCCAGCCTTCGACGATCACAGGAACGGCCGCTGGGACGGCGCAAGGAGGAACGCAGCAAGTGACAGGTACCCAGGGAGGAAACTCATTTGCGCTGAGCCAGTTTACGGCGAAGTTCTACATTTGGGCACAAACACCCACAAAACAGGACCTAGCCAATGCGCTGAAACAATCGTCATACGACGATACATCCGCTCTAACGGCAAGAAATAAGCTGGTTGTCATCCAGACGACCTCGGATAAAAGCGGCGCTTGGACAACCTGGCTACGTGATGCTGCTGGTCCCGACGTTGCGGGTAACCTGCTCACATCATCAGACGAAACCATTGATGCTGATCTTGCCGCCAAGATAAGAAATCTCATAGACATCTTGGCTCCTGGCAGCAGCGATCCCGACGAAGCAAAGGCCGCTGCCGCTCGGAAACCCCTGATACAGGCTGCGCTGGCGTATTCAGGATCGCTAGCGAGCATCGCAAAAGACGAAAGGACGTTGTACGACAAAGCGGCTTGGGCCAAGCCAATCCTTACTCTTGAGTACGATTACAATACGCCGTCCAATCAACCGACTAATTCCACTCTTCGGTTGATTTGGGGACAGTCGCTGAAGAGTTGGAAAATGACAGGAAACGTGGCCGGATCAATTTACAACTCGATCCCATCCAGCTTGATTCCCGGTTCTGGAAGGCTCCGAGACATTCAGGCAGGAGTTGAGGCTGACCATAATCCCTACAACCTTGGCAGTTCCCTTACAGCCACCTTCAGTGCTGCCTACTATTTTCAAGATCAAACCAGTCCCGCAATCCTTAACGTTACTCCGAGCAGTCCTATCTCCGGAGTCACCTTCACGGGGCTCTCCAGTACCGCTACTCAGGTGTTTACGCAAAAAGGCAAGATCCATGTCGGGCAACTGAAGATTACGCTGGGCAATTCCAGTTCGGGATGGAAATTTCCAATTGCCATTACAGGGTCCAATCGTTCCGAACTGATCACAAAGTCAACGATTGGTGCCCAAGTGGGAATTAGCTACGACTTCGACTCTTTGTTTTCCGGTAAGAAATAACGGTGTGCGAGGAAGGCTAGAGAACTAGGAGATTGCGGGATGATCCTGACACAATATCAAGCGCTCACTTTCTATTTGACGCTGGCTGGATTGCTAGCGCTCCCGGCTCAGCCACAAGCTTTCGCGCAACAGGGCGCGGGCACCACGGGCAAGAACTCGGTCGTGCCATGTGTGCGTCTTCTCGGGAGCCCTACCGTGACCATTAATCAGGCAACGGGTGAAGGGACAACCGACTTGGACCTGAGGAATCAAACAGACAAGGAAGTGAGCCTCGCTCTTGTAGCCTCTGTGTCCTCACAGGGCAATTCTCCCGTGTACGCTACGTTTGAATCGGATCTCCAAAAGCAGCCGAAACGGATCTACGAAAAGGTCGTCCCCCCTAAGACGACCGTGAGCGTCAGGCTCATCGTCCATGAGGACTGGGACGACGCTGAACTGGATTTGGAAATTGCGAACCACTACGGGGCCGAGAAGATCGGGAAAGTTCATGTCCGACGTTTCCCGGTTGGCATCAAGATCGATGGCTCCGACAAACTCAAGCTCGCCTTGGTGGACGACGTTACCACTAGAGTAGCGCTGAGAAATGACGACCCCGCTAGCTACCCTGTTTCCTTCAAGTTGGTCAACGGGGACGTCGTTTGCACCGGGGACGGCGAGCTGCTGCCGAAGGCTCTTGGGGTTCTGGAATGTACACCCCAGCTCTCGTCAAAACTTAGTCGCTTGGTGAATCTAATCAAGTCGGACGCCAGCCATGATGGATATCGCCTCCTATTGACGCCGAGGGTTCCTCAGGGAACCCGCAATTCACCAATGATTCTGCAACCAATCAAAACCTTTCAAATCGAAGCAAGCGTCGACTACTTTACTCCATTGTTGCGCGGGATTTTCAGTTACTTGATCTCATTCGTACTTCTGATTCTGGGCGGTGTGTCTTCGTTGGTGTTGAGCTACACACTGCCAAACAAACTGCTGCGCCTCGATCTCAGGGACAAATTGAGGGATCTGGCCGCTAGAACCTCTGATTTGAGTACCCGCATTGAGTCACGTTTAGCTGTGTTGGTACGTCTTGAACGTAGCCGACTTTCCGATCTACTGCGCTCACGTGCCACCGTCTCGCCAGACTTTTCGACTGTCGCGACCCAATGCACAAATGGTATTGCGAGACTAGCGGCGAAAGTTGCAGTGTTGGAACAAATGGATGTGGTGCTAGGCCGATTGAGTAAGAAATTGGCTCAAGGCGTGCCTCCAACTCAGATCGATGAGATCAACGGCTCCCTTCAAGATGCTAGCGTTCTGCTGTCAAAAGGGGAGGTTAGTGACACAGATGTACAAGCTGCCGGCGCAGCCGTTCTCGCGGCATCGGCGATGGTTGACAAACTGAATGAGCCCAACGACGAGTTTGGCAAGACACTGGCCGATGAAATCCATCAACTGGTCAACGATATCGACAGTTCTATTGCGCAAAGTCCGACATATTTGCAACTGATTGCCAGAATACCTGGCCCCAATCTGGCTCTGAGAGAGGTAGGGCCAAACGATCAGATCGTAATTGCGGACAAGTACGTTGAACTGGATATGGCTCTGCAGAAGACCCGGATCATCCGGGACTATGTCGCTCTGAGGGATGGGACCACGGATCCTGCAATGATATCTCGCCTTAGTGAGCGGGTTGATCAGCTTGCAGGGCAGTTGCAGTTGGGAAGCTGGGAAGCTTTGCGATCAGCCCGACTGCTTCTGCGTGAGATGCAAGACGACATCTTTCCCGAGCGTCTGGTCGAAGCTCTTCGAGCCCAAGACGCTGTAATTTTAATGGATCCGTCGTTAGCATACGAACGATCCCCGCTGGAGTTCTGCGTATCCTTTCACAAGAGTGCCTTGAATACCGCGGCCGCGCGGGAGGAGATAGAAGTTGAATGGGATTTTGGGGACGGACTCACCGGCAAGGGTGGGACTGTGTCCCACTATTTTCAGATAAAGGGTCGTCAGGATACGTACGAAGTTCAGGCGCGCTTCCACGACCCCGGAGGCGAAATTATCAATACCGATGCAGGCGACCCGATTATCGTGGCGAGCACAGTCAAGATCCACCCAAGCGAACTGGGAAGGGGTGTCGGAGAACGCACGCGAACCGAACTCCTCAAGCTCTCTGCGGCTCTGCTAATCGCCGTGTTCGGGCTGGTTTCTGGAGCTCAAGACCAAATCACCAAACTTGATATCTTACCGGGCTTGGTCGCAGTATTTTTGGTCGGTTTCAGTGCAGATTCAATTAAACGCCTACTGACAACAACGGCAAAGGCATAAGTTGTTGCAAGAAACGCGTTGTAGTCCCTCATTTAGTCCCTCATTAGTCCTTTCTTGGGATCGGTACCCAGCCAGTCCATTCCCCGCCGTGGGTCGGCGAACGAGGCCGGTGTGCCTCCCAGTGTTCTCGGTCGGAAGCACCGAAGCACCGAACCGTCGCCGATCCGGTGCTTAGGGCTTTTCTGTGGGTTCGTTCAGGCCGCGAACGCAGCCGACACACAGAAGGAGACTTTGGCGAATCTGAGGCGGCATCTCGCCACGGGTCACAACGTACAGCAAAGTAGCCCATAATGACTACTATATTGGTCATAGCATTGACAAAACAACATTATGCCTAGTATATTAGGCCAGAAATGTTGGAACTGCACATCGTCGGGTCTCAGATCGCGTCTAGGCGGAAGGCTCTCGGGCTTAGCCAATCGGTGTTGGCCCAGAAGGCCGGTGTTAGTCGGGCGACACTCGACGCCCTGGAGAATGGCCGATCCGGTGAACTTGGTTTTTCTAAAGTCGCCAACATTTTGTCGGCGCTCGGCCTAGAGTTGAAACTACAAGAGGCAAACCTCCAACGGCCCACTCTGGACGAACTCTTAGAAGAGGATCGTGATGATAAAGGTCTGGACAGACGCCGCTGAGGCAGGACTATTGGACAGGCAGCGGGATCGCGGAAGTGCTTTTGCGTACTTGCCGGAGACAGTCCCACAGCGTGCCGTCTCCGTTACCATGCCTGTCCGCCTTCCCTCCTGGGACGTGCCCTTTGGCCTTCCTCCGATCTTCGAGATGAACCTCCCGGAAGGCGCGTTGCGGGAACGGCTGCGACTCGCCTTTGCGAAGGCGACTGGAACATTCGATGATTTTGATCTGCTCGCCATTGTTGGCCGCTCACAAGTAGGCCGCATCCGGTATACCGGCGACAAGGAACGGCTCAACGAGGATGTTCCTTTTCAGTCGGTCGACGAGATTTTAGCAAGTCGTCGCGACGGGGATTTATTTCGCTACCTCATTGAGAAGTTTGCATCCTTTTCCGGTATCAGCGGTGTCCAGCCCAAGGTCCTCGTGCGAGACGAGAACGCATCTGCCACTTTAGCGAACGGAGAGCCCCGTCTTTCTCCGAGCTACAGAGGTGCAACTCACATCGTGAAGTTCTGGGAGCCGAACGAATTTCCTCAGCTCGCTGCGAACGAGTACTTCTGCCTGAAGGCCGCTGAGCGTTGCGGCCTGGACGTACCTCGGTATCGACTCGCAGAAGACGGGATGGCACTTGTCGTTGACCGTTTCGACTTGCGCCCTGATGGCACCTACCGGGGATTTGAGGATTTCTGCGTCCTGAACGCGAGAAGAACAGATGAGAAGTATCGCGGCAGCTACGAAACTTCAATCATGAAGCGATTTCAGCAGTTCGCAAACTCACCCGCCGTACTCGCAGATGTTGAAAAACTATTCACGCTGATCGTGCTGAATTGCGCATTGCGCAATGGCGATGCCCACCTCAAGAATTTCGGCATCGTCTACGACGACGTGCTTGGTGAAGCTCGTCTCGCACACGTCTATGATCTCGTAACGACTGCCATCTACCTGCCGAAGGATAGTCTTGCCCTTACGCTCAACGGAACAACCCAGTGGCCCGACAGCAAAGTTCTCCGTCGACTCGGTGAAACACGGATGACAGGCACGCCCGCTAAGATTCGCGACATCCTTGAGCGTGTCTCAGACGCCCTCTCACAAACCGAGATCGATCTTCGGTCATACATCAAGGAACATCCCGATTTCAAAGAAGTGGGTGAGCGCATGTTGCAGGAATGGGTAAAGGGGCGACACCTCTCGCTTCAAGGCGGTTAGGGGCTGGGACCTGAACCAGACACAGCACATGTTCATGTTCAATTAGTCACTGCCAGGTCCGGGCAAGCGGCCGCTGCGCATCGGATTGGGTACTTCAGGTGGACTCGCGATTTCTTCTTGAACGCCCCTGTGCCACCAGGTATCCTGGATTGGAGACAACCAGATATCGCGAGGTAGGCAGGCTTGGAAAAACTGAACCTCTCTTCAAAATGCACGTTCCATAAACCGCCAAGCGACACCGTGAAAGAATGTCGACAATCTGCCAAATCCGTTAACCGCCGCAATATCGTTGTTCGAGATGTTCGTGACAGGAACGGCTATGAGCTTGGTACGATTGTAGAGCCGCACGATTCCACGGAAGATGGCATAATCGCCGCGGCGCAGCGGGCGACTGACCGGATGTACGAGGACTTTTCCGAAGCTTCCAATATTCAAAGCCGCATCGGTGCGACCGATGCAACTGGCAGGCCGAAGTGGTCTATCTCGCCAAACTTCAAACACATCGCTGAGATCGGAACGGATGAAGCCTCCTATATTTGGGGCAATGTGCGTCCTCAGTGTAGTCTGAAAGATTGACGCAACTTCAAAATGACGAGGACCTTGAAAGCTCATGATACCGGTCATTGACGTCTTTGCGGGACCTGGCGGTCTCGGCGAAGGCTTCAGTGCGCTGCGCGACTCTCGCAGCCGTCCAATATTTAAGATCGCCCTTTCGATTGAGAAAGATCACGTCGCCCACCAAACACTTCGGTTGCGCAGTTTCTTTCGGCAGTTCCCGGACGGAAGCAAGCCAGAAGAATATTACCGACAAATCAAGAGGGGACAAGTCGATTGGGATCTGCTCACGAGCAAGTATCCGGCTGAGGCGGAAAAAGCAGAAAAAGAGGTGTGGCTGGCACATCTCGGCAGTGAAGCGTATCCACCTAGCCTTGTTGACACTAGAATCCGGAATGCTCTGTCGTCCGTTCAGGGCTGGGTACTGATCGGCGGACCTCCATGCCAAGTGTACTCGCAGGTTGGACGCAGCCGCATGAAAGGGGGTATGCCGTGGCATTTCGCTCGGGACAAAAGGCATACGCTATACAAGGAATACCTCCGCATAATTGCAGTCCACCGACCACCCGTTTTCATCATGGAAAACGTGAAGGGACTGCTTTCCTCGAAGAGAGCCGGCAAGAACATCATTGAGCAGATAATAAAAGATCTACGCGAGCCCGTTAGAGACAGAGCCGCCAAACGTGGTAGGACACCCATTGCGTACAACCTCTACGCCCTTGCAGATTACGACAATTCAGTCGCCTCCACCACAGCCTCAGCAAACCGACTAGCGGCAAGATATATCGTCCGATGCGAAAAGCACGCCATACCTCAAGCTCGACATCGCCTGATCATGCTTGGCGTCAGGAATGACATCAAGGTTGTGCCAGCAAGCCTCCCGATTGAACATGAAGAGGTAAGCATGTGGAAAGCGATCCAAGATTTGCCCCCACTGCGGAGCCGCCTTTCACGAGAAAAGGACACTTGCGAGGCCTGGGTTGAGACAATCCGAAAGGTTCTAACGTACAAAGCTCTGGACGAAGCGCCAGACGTATTCGACGTGATGAGACGTGCAGCGTCGAGACTTGATTATTCTGAGACGGGTAGCGAGTACATCAAAACAGCGAAACGGCCTTCCTGGAATCAAGAGTGGTTCTTCGATGAAAATCTTGAGGGCGTTTGCAATCACTCGGCCCGAAGCCATATTCCCAAGGATCTCTGGCGATATTTTTATGCAGCCTGCTTCGCACAAGTAAGACAAAAGTCGCCCGTGCTGGATGACTTTCCGAATTTTCTTCTCCCCGCTCACGAAAATGTTAGTCAACGAAATTCAGAAGATGACCAGGTGTTCGCTGATAGGTTTCGGGTTCAAGTCAAGCACCGCCCTTCTACCACCGTGACCTCTCACATCAGCAAAGACGGACACTACTTCATTCATCCTGACCCAGCCCAGTGTCGCAGCCTGACTGTCCGCGAAGCAGCAAGACTCCAGACCTTTCCTGACAACTACTTCTTTATGGGGCCGCGGACGGCTCAATACCATCAGGTCGGTAATGCCGTACCGCCTCTACTTGCGCTGAAAATTGCTGCTGTAGTCCATGCGCTTTTCTCATAGACTGTTCAAGCGCGAGGATAACCCGTGGTCGACCGACTCACAAAAGAGCGCCGCAGTTGGAACATGAGTCGGATTCGGGGCACGGACACGAAACCAGAATTGATTGTGCGTTCGCTGTTGCACCGCATGGGCTATCGGTTCCGGCTGCACGTGCGTGATTTGCCGGGCAGACCTGATATCGTGCTCCCTAGGTGGCAGAGAATCATCTTCGTTCATGGATGTTTCTGGCATCGCCATCCTGGCTGTGCGCAGGCATACGAAGCTAAGTCTCGGAAGCTGTTCTGGCAACAGAAGTTAGAAGGCAACGCCAAGAGGGACCGAAGGGTCTGTGCCAAGCTACGGAGGATGGGCTGGAAAGTCTCGATCATATGGGAGTGTCAGACGAAGAAAGAGGCTAGCTTGGAAAGAAAAGTCGGTGCAATCGTCCGTCGCCTCGGGCATCAGTAATGTTCGCAGAATATAGTAGATAGACTAAAATCTGACTTGTCTCCCCCAGCAACCAGCAAGCGTGGAATACCGGCGTAAAGTGGCTGGCACGCAACTCTCTTGGCATAAAAGAGGTCAATGGGCGGACGCACCGTAGATTCAGCTTCCAAGGTCAGCTCGGGCGGCGGCGTGCCCCTGCGCAATACCGAGTCTCCTCATTCCTCGTTGATTAATCCTCTCTTCAAGTTGGCCGTTCTTCAGGGGGTCGAAGCAGCGGTAAAGCTCCACATCGATCGCGGCCAAGATGTGAATGGAAAAGACGAGGCTGGGCGGCCGTTGTTGATGCTAGCCGTACTTCGTGGTCATCCCGGTACCTGTCGCCTACTGCTTGATGCTGGTGCAAATCCGGCGGCAACGAATGGCGACGGTAAAGACTGTCTAACCGTTGCAGCTGAGAGCAGTCACCCCAACATCCGTGAGCTGTTTCGCGAATTTAAACCCGCCCGTCCGCGACCGGATTCCCCAGCCGGCGACGAGAACCTGCAGGGGGCCGTTTTGGCAGATGAAGGCGGGGAAGCTGATGATGCCGGTCTAGGTTTAGACCTGCGCGCTTGGGAGGAGGAACCCGAAGAAATTGCCCCGGTCGGCGATTCCGAAGCATCAGTGGTTTCGGAAAGAGTCCAAGATAACATCTCGGGTCACACGCCAATCGATCTAGATGGGGACTGGACGGACGTCACAATCGACCTGCCTTTGCCATCGGCACTTTCGAGTGAATTCGACGAAGAAGAAACCGCGTCGCTGAGAGAGACGTTCTTGAAAGGGCTGCGGAATGGAAGGCTATCGTTTTCTGAGCTAGAGGAATTCTCGGCGAGGGACCAAGGCGACCCAGATCTCGAAATGCGAATTCTGATCGTTCTCGGAGAATTGGGTGTTCTTGTCGACGAACTGGAGGTGCCTGAGCTAACTCAGTGTGCAGAGGGCAGTGAAGCGGTCGAGGACGAATTCATCGAAGACGCTCTCGTGTTTCTCAAGGATCTAGGCTCACCTGCAGCCGACCCATTCAATCGCTATGCACGTGATATGCGGGCGCGAGATCTTCTGTCGCGGGAGGACGAAGAAAGACTCGGACGGCAGATTGAGGAGGGAGTGAGCGCCTCAATCGATGCAATTGCCCGATGCACACCCGCGCTACTTGAGATTCTCCGCCTCGCAAAGCAGGTGGAGAAAGGCGAGATCGAGCTGTCCGACTTGGCGGACGCCGACGCTGAAGATCCAGCGACTGATAACGAGGGCGTTGACAATGACGATCAAGATGCTAATAGGGCTCTTGTCGCAAGTGGCGATGACGAGGAGGCTGATGAATCGGCTTCTGACATTTCCCCCTCAATCCCCGCTCAACAAGATTTTCTAAAGAAAATCGAGATCATCCACGCCTGTCTGAAAGAAGGCGTGGAGTCGAAACACACTCCGAAAAAACATGCGCTGATACGGGAAGAACTACGTCGACTCCGTCTTTCAGATCGCGTTATTGAACACATTTGTGAGTTCATTCGCGAAACACTCGCAGCCGATCCGTCTACGCAGATTATCCGCGACCGGGCGCAGCAAATGTGGTCGGGATACGAGAAACTTACCAGGTCCAAACACCGGATGATCGAGTCGAACCTTCGGCTAGTCAATTCGATAGCGGTCAAGTACCGGGGCCGCGGTTTGGAATTCTTGGATCTTATTCAAGAAGGGAACCTCGGTCTTCTGAAAGCGGTCGACAAATTCGACTATCATCGCGGGTACAAGTTCTCGACGTACGCGACTTGGTGGATTCGACAGGCAATCACACGAGCAATTTCCGACAAAGCGCGAACGATACGAATACCTGTGCACATGGTGGAGCGCATCAATAAGCTGCACCGAGCAGCCCGCGACTTGATATACGAATTGCATCGAGACCCAACTCCAGCCGAGATGGCACAGCGACTAGACATCCCTGTTGCAAAGGTAAATTGGATTCTTAGAAACACTCAAGATGTAGCCTCAACTGAAGTGATGGAGTTGGAGGAAACGGGCGACGGCGATTGGAGCGGTCTGTTTGTGGATTCTACCGCGGTCGTACCTTTGGTTAAATGTATGAACAACGAACGACGGCAGGCAGTCTTGCGAGTGCTTGGAGGCTTAAAGAACAGAGAACAAACAGTCATCAAAATGCGCTTTGGAATACCGGATGGTTCTGAGTCCACGTTGGAGGAGATTGGTCAGTTATTTCAACTCACGCGCGAACGAGTCCGGCAAATCGAGGAGAAAGCGCTGAAGAAACTACAGCACCCAACGCGGACTCCAATTCTGAGAAAGCACTTGGAGTAGAAGGTCAAATCCAAATGACCGCCAATACCAGAAACGCTCCTCCCAAACCGACTGCAATGCTTGAGTCCCTACGCGGACTTGGCTATTCGGCCGCGTCCGCTCTCGCGGACATCATTGACAATAGCATTGCGGCACAGGCGAACCAAGTGCGTCTTGACTTCTACTGGAGGGGCAAAGAAAGCTACATTTCCATCTTGGATGATGGGAACGGGATGGACGGTGATGGACTTTACACTGCGATGAGGCTAGGAGGCCGAAGTCCACTCGAACAGCGAGATTCCACTGACCTTGGCCGATTTGGATTGGGCCTGAAGACCGCTTCGTTATCTCAATGCCGGCGCCTTACTGTTGCGAGTCGAAAAAACAGCCAACTGAGCTGTCTGTGCTGGGATTTGGACTACCTCGCATCCAATTCTGAGGACGCTTGGATTCTCCTTGAAGGTCCTTACAAGGGCTCCGAAGAACTAATCCGTCCGCTGGACGGTGCTGTCAAAGGAACCTTGGTTCTTTGGGAATTACTGGACAGAATCACGGTGTCCGGATTCACTGAACAAGACTTTTTGGACCTCATCGATCACGTTGAGCGTCATCTGTCGATGGTTTTCCACCGCTATCTCAGAGGACCCCGACCGCGGTTGAACATTGTCATTAACGGTAGACGGGTTCCTCCGTGGGATCCATTTCTTCCCGATCATCCAGCTACCTGGTCATCCCCAGTCGAGACGATCAGAACATCGTCCGGAGAAATCTTCGTACAGTGTCATGTATTACCTCATAGGGACAGATTGGAGCAGGCGGAATATGACGCAGCCGCAGGCCCGGACGGATGGACCGCGCAACAGGGTTTTTATGTGTACCGGAACGAACGCCTATTGGTTGCTGGGAGCTGGCTTGGTTTAGGGCAGGGGCGCTGTTGGACAAAGGAAGAGGCTCAGCGTTTGGCAAGAATAAGAATAGACATTCCCAACTCGGCTGACGTCGAATGGAATATCGATGTTCGCAAATCATCCGCCCGCCCGCCAGTTTCAGTTCGGAATCGCCTAATCCGCCTGGCAGAAGACACGCGAGAGCGGGCACGACGGGTGTTTGCGCACCGCGGCCACGCCGTTCGAGTGCCGACCGACGGTTCTCTTATGCTGGCTTGGAGGGCGGAGCATTTCGGCGGTGGTTTGCGTTATCGGATCGATCAAGACCACCCGGCTGTAAAGGCAGTCTTGGAAGATGCTGGCAACTTGTTGCCGGATGTTCAGACCATGCTTTCCATCATTGAAGAGACTGTTCCTGTTCAACGAATTTGGCTGGATACCGCTGAAGGCAAGGAAGTGCCACGAACCTGTTTTTCCGGTGGTTCCAGTGAGAAGGTCATGGCCGTGTTGCAGGTGATGTACAGGAACCTGATTGATCGGAAGCATCTTTCGTCGTCCGACGCTCGTGAGCAGCTTCTACGCACGGAGCCGTTTCAGGACTATCCACAACTAGTGGCATCTCTACCAGACGAACCGCAAAACGCATAAGGAAGAACGAGGTGAGCTTGTCAGAAGCGCAGCCAAAGGTTGTCAAGTTTGTCCAAGAGCTCCTCGTCGACGAGGGGGACAAAGTATCAATTACCCCCGGACTGATTTCTGAAAAGATCGACATGGTTCTTGCAATGCAGCCAAGATGGGGCGATGGCCTCGATCGGGAGGCAGTCATTGACGAGCTGATTCGCAGGTTCAGCTTATGGATCGGTCAGGACTCGACCATAACGAACGATGCTGGACACATTGCGTGGTTAAATGCTGAACGAAAGCTTGAGTGGAGGTATTGGCAACGCTACAGGGAATGGCTGGAGCGGGATCTGTCATTCAAGGCCGTCGAGGCGTTGGACCGATCGACCAATTTGATATTGGG
Source organism: Candidatus Aquilonibacter sp. (assembly GCA_035486715.1). Taxonomy (GTDB): domain Bacteria; phylum Acidobacteriota; class Terriglobia; order Terriglobales; family Acidobacteriaceae; genus Sulfotelmatobacter. Next base: position 7,335 of record DATHMV010000038.1, on the reverse strand, counting down.
TCTTCTCGAGGATCCAACACGTGAAGGATGGTGGGACAGACGGGGCTTGGTCGTTGGACACGTCCAATCTGGTAAGACTGGGAATTACACCGGACTGATCTGCAAGGGAGCAGATGCCGGCTACAAAATCATCATTGTCCTCGCCGGCCTCCACAACAACTTGCGCGCGCAGACTCAGATGCGCCTCGACGAGGGATTTCTGGGTTACGAGACTAAGGCGGTCCAGAGTGACGTTGCCGTAATCGGGGTGGGTGAGATTGACGGAGATCCTCGAATCAGGCCTAACTATGCCACCAATCGGTCGAATGCTGGTGATTTCAATAGAGCAATAGCAAGGAATCTTGGTATTACTCCCGAGCAACGCCCTTGGCTGTTCGTTGTCAAGAAAAATAAGAGCGTCCTGGACTTACTGTTGCGGTGGATTCGCAACTATGTAGCAAATACGCAGGATCCCCAGACGGGCAGACGAATCGTTACCAATTTGCCTGTTCTTCTCATCGATGACGAGGCTGATCATGCGTCTGTCGATACCGGAGAACAGGTCTTCGACGCTGATGGCAATCCCGACGAAGATCACGAACCAACCGCGATCAATAGCCTAGTGCGGCAAATACTTCACTCATTCGCTCGATCTGCCTACGTCGGATACACCGCAACCCCTTTTGCCAACATTTTTATCCATGAAAGAGGGGAGACCCGCGTTGAAGGGCCTGATCTTTTTCCAGCAAGCTTCATCATTAATCTCGCCGCTCCCTCCAATTACATCGGGCCGGCAAAGGTGTTTGGCGTTCCAGGGCTCGACGCTCGTACCCAGGGACTTCCATTAACCAGGGAAATGGGTGACCCCGAGCATCCTGACGGAACCCTGACTTGGATGCCTCAAACCCACAAGAGCACCCATGTACCCCTGACTGAAGGCCAGGACCGACTTCCGCCCTCGTTGATAGATGCCATCGACGCGTTCTTGCTTGCGTGCGCCGCTCGGCGTGTAAGGCGACAGCAGAAAGACCATTCGTCGATGTTGGTGCACGTCACCCGTTTCGTGGCGGTCCAGCAACTGGTCCACCATCAGGTAGAAGAGCACATCCGACAACTGAAACAGCGGCTGCTGCGCCGTATCGACAATGAACATGCAATCGAGAGATTGCGCGCTCTCTGGCATAGCGATTTCGAACCGACGACGAATTCACTTCGTGACAAAGTGCCGGAGCTAAATATCCCACCTTCCTCCACTTGGGAGGAGATCGAAAGCGCTCTTCCTGACGTCATATCTGATCTGGAGATTCGCACGGTCAATGGCACGGCGAAGGATGTCCTTGATTACTCTGATCGCTCTGGCGTGACAGTTATTGCAATTGGCGGCGACAAACTCGCCCGGGGCTTGACTCTTGAGGGCTTGTGCGTCAGTTATTTCCTAAGAGCTTCGCGCATGTACGACACCCTTATGCAGATGGGGAGATGGTTCGGGTATCGGCCCGGCTATCTCGATCTATGTCGACTGTACACAACCCCCGAACTTTCTGAGTGGTTTTCGCACATTAGCGATGCAGGCGAAGAGCTTAGAAAAGAGTTCGACCTGATGTCGGAAAGTGGCGCGACACCGCGCGAATATGGACTCAGAGTGCAGTCACACCCTGTTTTGATGGTGACATCTCATCTGAAGATGCGCGCTGCGAAGAATCTGATGTTGTCTTTCAGTGGCCAGCTCCTTGAAACTGTGGCGCTTCGCAGATCAGTGGACGTTTTGGAGTGGAATCTAGGCGCTCTGCGCAAATTCATATCGAAGCTCCCGGACCCAGAACGTGATCCCGTTCGTTTCAGAGATGGTGCACGTCAACAATGGAGTGGGCATTTTTGGGAAAAGGTCGGTGCGAATGACGTGATCGACTTCCTAACGCAATACAAGACACACCCTGAGGCGTATAAAGTCCAAAGCCAGCTCTTGGCAGAATTTATTGAGTCAATGGTGAGCCGTGGCGAGTTGACCCAGTGGGCAGTTGCGTTAATTGGTGGCGGAGAAGGGGCATCACTTCCTGTGATCGAAGGAATTAAAATAGACATGTTAAAAAGGCAGGCTAATACGCCGCACTTAGACCGCTACTCGATTGGCAGGCTACTTTCATCTCGGGACGAGGCAATCGACCTCGATGAAGCTGCTTGGAAAGCCGCTCTCAAGCTGACACGCGACGCATGGAGGCCGGACGCCGGCAGAGCTCAGTCTCGGCAGATTCCCGATGTGCCCAATGGTCCGGCCATAAGGAAGATTCGGGGTTTCGGAGCCGAGGGAGTCCAGCCTCACAAGGAACGTGGGCTCTTATTACTCTACGTCCTGGATCCGCAGAAAGCTGAAGCGGGTTTTTCGGCGGAAGCCCCCGGAGTCGTTGCGTTCGGCATCAGTTTTCCCGCGAGCAACGCGGGAACGAAGGTGGAGTACAAGGTTAACAATGTCCTGTGGGAGCAGGAATATGGACCGGCCGAGTGACAAAGATGCACTGACAGCCGCATGGCGCGCCCTTGCTGGCGAGAAGGACAGAGATGGTTGGAATACCATTCATTTGACGTCGGGAGCTCCTTGCCTAATTTTGGCCGGCCGCCATTTTCCAGGCAACGAAGAAGCTATTCTTGTTGGTTTCCGTTCGACCAATATCCCCACATCCGAGCATCTTCCTCAAGGGAAAGGCTTCTCGGTAAGAAAGATCGAGCCCAGATTGGTAGACGAAACGCACGCGTGGATTTCTTTGGTACGTCAGACTTCCGGAAGCCAAGAGATTTTCCTGATGATGGCAGATGATGTCGTCTCAACTTTGAGCCTGGGTTCACAGGCTAGCGAGGCCGAGCTGCTGAGCATCTTTTTGAGCAGAATTCGAGCTTGGCAAAGTTTCATGCAGCGGGACACAGACGCCCTGTTGGGGCCTGCCTCAGAAGTCGGCTTGATCGGAGAACTTGAACTGATTCGAGCTCTCTTCGAAAAGACATTACCTGCCTCTCTGGCGTTGGAAGCGTGGAGAGGACCAGACGACGGTCTTCAGGATTTTGTCTTCGGAACTGGTGCTATCGAGGTCAAGACTACCCTGAGCGTAGGTGAATTTCCCGCGATAATTGGCTGCTTGGACCAGATTGACGACACCTTGGTGCGCCCGCTCTTCCTCGCCGGCATTCGCCTGCGGCTCGCCGATACGGGCGTTACCCTTCCGGACGAAGTCTCGACAATTCGGCACATGCTGCAATCGGAGGAGGCTGCCTTGGGAGCTTTCAATAATCTCCTCATTCGCGCAGGATACTTGGATAGCGTATCTACACGATACACACGGCGGTTTCAATATGTGAGTATGAGAATATTGGTAATCGACGAGACATTTCCAAAGCTTACCCACTCCAAAGTGAGCAGCGAGATTAGAGATGCTCGCTACATTCTTGATCTTGACAAAATCAACGGTACAGACGTCAGCTTGCAGCTCGCACTACAGCAACTCGGAGTGATTTAAATGGAGTTACAAGAGTTCCTTCAGCAGACTCAAGGTGAAGTTCGCGCTGAGATTGGCGAACGCTTAGGCGTTTCCGGTGATTACCCCTATCCCGAATTGGTGTTCGCAGAAGTTGTCATGCAGCATATGTCCGACATCGGAATGACCTTTGATCCGGTCATTTGCCACTACTCTTCACGATTTGGAAACGCGACTCTGCGTTTGAGCGGCTACGCCATCTCTGATGACGGAGATCAGATTGATTTGTTCGTCAGTTTGTACGCTGGCTCCGATCAGGTCAATCCAATTCCGGATGCCGAAACTAAGACTGCCGCGGAGCAATGTCTTCGCTTTCTTGCGAAGTGCGCAGAGGGCCGACTAGCGGCTACGATGGATCCTTCTTCCGATGCACACGTTTTAGCCCTGACCATTCAAGGATGCTACCCAAGTCTCGATCAGATCCGCATCTATGTTCTGACCGATCGCCAGGCGAAGGCCAAGAACTTCAAACCTCGCGAAATAAGCGGAAAGACGATCAAGCTCGAAGTTATGGACATTGAGCGTCTACACCGGCACTGGTCTGAGGGCAAGCCACGCGACGAGGCTGTTGTGAACTTCGAAGAAGTGTGTGGGAGCCCACTTCCATGCGTCTACGTTCCGGGAGAGGCAGGCAACTACGACTATGCAATGACTGCGATTCCTGGTGAGGCACTCTATTTCATTTACGAGAAGTACGGTGCACGACTGTTGGAGGCAAACGTCCGGTCATTCTTGAGCACCACTGGTAAGGTCAACAAAGGGATACGTGAAACACTCCGAACCGATCCGGAGCGATTCCTTGCCTATAACAATGGGATAGTCTTAATCGCAGATGAAGCTCAGCTCGGAAAGACATCGGATGGCATGCCTGGAATCTTATGGCTGAAAGGTATGCAGATCGTAAACGGTGGCCAAACCACCGCTTCGATCTATTTCACCAAAAAGAAAGATCCCGATGCTGATCTTCGTCGAGTCCGGGTTCCAACCAAGCTGATTGTTCTAAGGTCACTAGACGAAGCTTCCGAAGAGGGTTTGATTTCCGACATATCAAGGTTCGCCAACAGCCAGAACTCTGTTAAATTGTCGGATCTATCCGCCAATAAACCATTTCATATCGAACTGGAGAAGCTGGCTCTATCGACGTACTGCCCGGACGGTGTTGGCCGGTGGTTTTACGAAAGAGCGGCAGGCAGCTATAACGTAATGCTTGCTCGCGACGGCACTACGCCAGCGCGACTACGGCAGCTCAAGGATGCTATTCCTTCTTCCAGGAAGATCACCAAAACAGATCTAGCCAAATATCTGAATGCTTGGGCCGAAAAGCCGTACGTCGTAAGCTTGGGTTCTCAAAAGAATTTCGAGCGATTCATGGAGAGTCTTGCGAATAACGGTAGTGCGCCTGAGCCTGATGTTCCCATGTTCAAACAAATGATCGCAAAGGCGATCCTATTCAAAGCGACCCATCGACTCGTCCGACCGATGTTTCAGGCGTTTCAAGCCAATGTCGCAGCGTATTTGGTGTCGGTGCTAGCGGGCAAATTGGGATCCAAGATGGACCTCGACAAGATCTGGCTGCAGCAGGACATATCTCCCCAATTAAAGCAGCAACTCGCGACGTGGGCAAACGAAGTTAACGATGCGCTTCACAAGTCTGCAAACGGTAGGATGGTTTCAGAGTGGGCGAAAAAGGCCGAGTGCTGGGATGTGATACGAGCTGTGGCCTTCACGAGCCCGCTAGCTGATATACCAGAGGTTCGCAGCGAAATATAATTGAAGTTGTCCGGCGTGAATACACACCTAAACAGATCGGGGCGATGCTCAGAAAGTCCGCTGACCTTCGACAGGAGATCGTTCGTAGTTTGGGTAGTTCGACGACGCCGCTATTCGCAGTATTCCGACGTTCAAAAGACGCAGAACTTAAACTAGCCGGCTCCGGCTCGTTTGTCTTTGTCGGAGGATCACACTACATACTGACTGCCGCGCATGTATGGGAGAAAGTCTTAAAGTTCGCTGTGAAGGTCGGCATAGTTCTGCCCGACAATATCAAGCACAGTTATCTTATAGATGTAGACGCAATTACAACCACCACACTCAAGCCGAAGAGCTCAGTCTGGACAGAATGGGGACCTGACCTTGCGCTTCTTCGCATTCCCCCCGAACGCTTGGGAGGCATTAAGGCGTTCCACGTTTTCGAGTATCTGGAATCCCCGCCGAGACCTCTACCTGTGAAGTCCTGTAAATGTTGGGTTGTGATGGGCTCGCCCGGAGAGCTTGGAACGTTTACCAAGAAGTATGCGGAAGTTCCAATCACCGGGCGCTTTGTCGATCCAAAACCACGGCGGCGTGCAAAATATGATTACTTCGATTTTAATCTGGATTCCACCTCTCCAGGCCTGCCAAAGAGTTGGGGTGGGCTTAGCGGTGGTGGGTTGTGGAGAGTCTTGGTTTATTGCTCGCCGGAAACCGGCAAGATTGATTGGCTACAGTGTCTAACGGGTGTTCCTTTCTGGGAGTTTCCAGTTAAGCGCCGCTATCGGGTGATTCGCGCTCATGGACCAAAAGGACTCAAATTGTTGGTGGCTAGAAACGGTCGATCAAAAGGTGCGCGTATTGCGTAAGGCGACAGAGCATTCGTTGCCATCAGAGGACGTACCGATCGCCGAGCTACTGCGTAGGACAGCTATCTCCGGGAACCGGAGGCGCGTTTTGGTCCTCGATCCGCAGGCCTCAGCCATCTGCTGCCGCTACTCCACCATCGCTCAGAATGTTCAGGTGATGGCCCTCTAAGGACTGCCCGAATGCAGTGACAGGTTGGCGAGCTTTTGTAACCCGTCCCTCTTCAAGCCCACGGGCAATCGCACAAGGCAGGGTGTGTCATCTTTTTCCGCTGTGCCCTCTTCCGGGTGAACGCCGCTTGGCCGCGGCTCGGACGGGCGCTTCGGACTGCGCCGGTTTCGCGCCAAACTAACCCCAACCGCGTTTGGCACTCACCGCGCTTTCACTCACGCCCTGCCACCCTCCTTCGGTCTCCGTTCTGTCCCTTTCACCGTTCCGCCTTGTTTCTTCCCGCTGCCGCTCAAGTGAAGAAAGAAACAAGCCGGAAACGGCAGAAAGGGAAAAAACATGAAATTAGAAGAAGTCAACACACGAACCAAAGAGGCCGTGGATTTCCTCGTTGCAGCACTGGAGTCCGGTCACAGTGAAGTCCTCACCGCATACCTCGGAGCGATGGCGAAGTTCCACACCTACAGCTTCGGCAACATCATGCTCATCGCACGTCAGAAGCCCGATGCGACCAACGTTGCCGGACTTCGTACATGGAACTCGCTTGGCCGCTTCGTTAAACGGGGAGAAAAAGGCATTTTCATTCTCGCCCCGATGGTCGGAAGACGAAACACGAAGAATGTAGCGACCGACGAGCCGAGTGAAGACGCAACAACCGAGGGACAGCGGACGCTGTACGGATTCCGGGCCGTTTACGTTTTCGATGTCAGCCAGACCGAAGGCAAAGAACTCCCCACCTTGACCGAAGTCAATGGCGACGTCAGCGGCTACCGCGACCGTCTGTTTAAGTTCGTCGAAGCGCAGAGCGTCGAGCTTAGCTTCTCCGAACGAATTGCTCCCGCGAAGGGTCTTTCGCATGGCGGCAAGATCACGCTGCTTGCAGGGATGCAGCCAGCCGAGGAGTTCTCCACGCTTGTGCATGAGATCGCTCACGAAATGTTGCATCGTGGCGACCGCCGCACCCTGACCACCAAACAAATTCGCGAGACCGAGGCGGAAGCTGTGGCCTTCGTGGTCTGCCAATCGGTCGGACTTCAGAACGGAACCG
>DATHMV010000037.1:0-5467 GCA_035486715.1 Candidatus Aquilonibacter sp. | reverse complement strand
TCCGTATCGATACCAACGAAAGCTGCTCCACTTCCACTTCTCAGGTGAGTCGACTAATCCACGGGTAACTGGGTTGCGATGAATGTAGCGAAGTTTTTCGATTCGCTTCTTTTCCGTCCAAACATTGAAATCGTAAAACCGTGCCTGCCAGAATGGATTCGGAATTCTTGAACCGATAGGATGATGAGTTGGGGTGCCCCGCTTCTCGCTTCTTTTTGCGAGAAGTGGGAGCCGCCACGACGCTCGCGCCACCGGCACACTGGGGGCTGGCCCATCCTTTCGCTAGTTTAATCCTGTTGGGTGCCCCGCTCTTGTCGCGTTTTCTGCGACAGGGCGGGGGTTTTGACTTCCGATCCCAGGAATCGAATGCCCTACTCCCATCCGCTCCCGCCTGCGTGCGGTCCACTGCGACTCGATTTCCACGGTCCCCTCAACTCCACTAAGGTAATGGCGGAAACTGCTCCACGCCCACTCCTCTGGACTCTGCACCAGCCCTCGTCTCACTGGATTGCGATGAATATAGCGCAGCTTTTCGGTCTGCTTGGCGTAGCTCCACACGTTGAAATCGTAATAACGTGGCTGCCACAAAGGCCCGCCCTCGGGTTCTCGAAGCCGCCTCGCCACATTCTGTTTCAGCATCTGTAACGCGACTGAGAGCGGAGTCCGCTCCGGCTCGGTCAGCAATAGATGAACATGCTCCGGCATGACTACATATCCAGCGATGTAAAACCCATACCATTTCCGTGTGTCTTCGAAGGTTTGCTCGAAGACATCCCGGGCGCGTGTTGTGCCCAGACGCGGTGCACGAGAATAACAGCTGAAAGTCACGAAATGCAGGCAGCGCGCCTCTTGATATCGCTTCAGACCCCAGGGCATGTCCGCATCGTAATCTCATGAGCACGGGAATGAAGCGGGGCATGCTGGTTTTTTGGCGTCTCTTCCGGGAACGGGAAATCAAAATCCCCGCCCCGTCGCACAAAACGCGACAAGAGCGGGGCACCCGCATCGGGATTAAACCAGCGAAAGGATGGGCCAGCCCTCAAAATGGGATCAATCCCGTCTGTACCCGGATTTCCGGCCCCGGGTGATGGGCTACACAAAAAATCTGCAAATCGCGTGTCGATTCCCCGCCACCCCGTTCGACTAGTAAGTGGAGCCGCACCGCGCACTGGGCGCCTCGCAACTTTCTGTGCCGAGCGCGGTCCAGGTTCTTATATAAAAGGAGCGGCCCTGATAGGTGTCCGCACAACACTCAATGCTCATTACACGTTACTGATTACACGTTACTCACAACACAAGGAGAACACCATGCGCTTCATGATGATCATGTTTCCGAAAGATTACGAAAACGCAAAACCCGGCTGGGCGCCCGACTTCAAAGACATGGAGGCAATGGGCAAGTACAACGAGGAACTAGGGAAAGCCGGCGTGCTGCTCGCGCTCGACGGGCTGACCCCGCCCGCGACGATGAGCGCGCGCGTTACCTTCAAAGGCGGAAAATCGAAGGTGACTGACGGTCCGTTTACCGAGGCGAAGGAAGTGGTTGGCGGCTACTGGATCATCCAGGTGAAGTCGCGCGAAGAGGCGCTCGAATGGGCCGCGCGCATCCCCGGAAAGGATAACGAAATGGTCGAGGTTCGCCGCATGTTTGACATGACCGACTTCGATCCCGAGACCCAAAAGGAGATCCAAAAAAAGTTCGGCGACGACGTAGCCGCTGAGATGCGCCAGTAGAAAAAACTCCGCGCTTTGTCGTGGGCTGGATTTTATTTCGCTTGCGCTATTCGAACGCTAAGTTGCCCCACTCTTCGCTGGTGTTTGACGAGTGGGTTCCTCAAGACCTCTACCTCTCGTTCCTCTAACTATTCGGTATTGGTCAATGAAGCCGGAAATACGGGTGCCCCACTTCTCGCAAAGAACGCGAGAATGGGGCACCCTGCCTATTTCAGGGATACGTCGCGAACCAGTGCGGAAGAAAAATTTCTTGGTACGATTTGTCGAATTCCGGTCCGGCGGTTCGACTACATGGTGAAGGCGGGGCAACCGGGCCGGCCCGACGTTACAGGAACTGATGTTACTGGAAGAAGATCGTTACAGAAAAAGACCCCTTACAAGAACTAAGGAGAAAATCGTGCCGCAATATTTGGTTGCGATTCACCACCCCGACAACTACGACCCATCCTCAGAGGGGGAAGCGATGCACCGCGACATTGACGCGCTCAACGAAGAAATGATTGCTGCCGGGGTCAGGACTTTCGTTGGCGGCCTGCACGCGGTGAGCAAAGCGAAGTCGCTGCGGGCGCAGCCCGACGGTAAGGTGCTCATCACCGACGGGCCCTACATAGAGGCCAAGGAGCACATCGGCGGTTTTTGGGTGCTGGAAGCAGCTGATCTGGACGAGGCATTGGCATGGGGGCGCAAGGCTGCCGTCGCCTGCCGGGCGCCGGTCGAGGTGCGCGCGTTTCAGTCAAGGGTAAGAAAAGACGGACGTAGTCGAGCGGCTGACTGAGGATTCGCCGGAAGTGACTGAACGGCAGTATTGGACTTGGCCCACTCCTAGGAGGGAACCAATGCGGAAGAAGAAGATTGGCGCGATCGCAGTCGCAATCATGAGATTCGCACTGTTGATTTTGCTCGGTATGGTTGTGATCGGTACGGCACCGGCCTCCGCACGTCATGTTTTACTTTTCGCAGACCGACCCCGCGATCTGGGGGGCGAATCTGCCAGGTTCTCCCATCATGGCCATGAGCGACGAGCACGAGCACTTGACCGAGCGCCTGACTATGTTCTCGATCGGCGTGCAACGGTGGTCGGATGGAACGGAAGGCCAGTCGGTGACAACCTCTTCTGTTCATTGAGAAGCAGGTTCCTCACCGCCGCTTTGCGCCGGTTCGGAATGACATCAGAGAGATAAGGAGACTGCATGAGAAAGCTCAAGATCATGGAACACATCTCGCTGGACGGCGTGATTCAGTCCTCCGGCGAAGATAATTTCGCCTACGGCAACTGGACTGCGCCCTATCGCACCCCTGCTGGCAGAGATACAGTCTTTGCGGCGCATGGCGGGAGCTTCGATCTGCTGCTTGGCCGGCGCACCTACGATCAATGGTCGGACATGTGGCCGAAAGCGACGAGCAGTCCCATGTCTGACGCGCTCAACGCCGCGACGAAATACGTCGTGACCCACAGGCCTGAGAGTCTGGAATGGGGTCCGTTCGAGGCCATTGGGCCAGATATCGTGGATGGCACTCGCCGCATCAAGTCGCAGGACGGCCCGGACCTTGTCCTCTGGGGCAGCTCCACGCTGACATCGACGCTGCTCGAACACGGCCTTGCGGATGAGGTCGTGCTGATTGTTTATCCCGTCCTGCTGGGCAAAGGGAAGCGCATCTTTGCAGAGGGAACTCCGCCACGCGCATTCGAGCCGGCCAGCACGAAAGCTTTGCCCTCAGGCGTCGTTATCAATGGTTACAAGTTCGCTGGGCCTTTGAAGAACCAAACATAAGGAGCAACTCAATGCGGTTCATGATGATAGTGATTAAAAGCTTTGCGCTGTTGGTTGTGCTGGATATGGGGAACCTTATTATGGTGAACCCGACGATGGCTCAGGATGCTGCGGCACCCTATCCAACGATGGCCCCGTTAGAACAATATCTGATGGATCGCGACGCCGAAGTCGCCTTAGCCCGCAGCGCCGCTCCAGATGCCATCTCCCACGACGCCTCGGTTATCGTCCTAACCCGCCACGGCTACGAAACCGCAGTCGAAGGGAAAAACGGCTGGGTGTGCTGGGTCGGACGCGGCTGGCTGGCCATGTTCGATAACCCAGAATTTTGGAATCCAAAAGTTCGCGCTGCAGATTGCCTCAACCCACCTGCCGCCCGCTCCATCCTTCCGTACGCCTACAAACGCACCGAACTACTCCTGGCTGGCCATTCCAAAGCCGAAGTCATCGCCGCGATCCTGGCAGCGATCGGGAGAAAAGAATTACCGCCTCTTGAGCCGGGAACTTTCTCTTACATGATGTCGAAGGGCTCATATCTAACCGACAACGGCGGCCACAATATGCCCCACCTGATGTTCTACGAAACGGCGAAAGACGGCGCAGCCTGGGGCGCAAATCTCGCAAACTCCCCAGTTATGTCCGTAAATTACTGGTGCATCTCCGAGCAATCCTACCCACAACTCAAATCCTTCCCGCCACTGTCCGTCTTCCTAATAGGAGCAGACAAATGGTCCGATGGAACGCCGGCACCGAGCCTGTAAAGACTCGGCGAAGGCCGAATTGTGCAAAAGCGTATAAGCACTGGCACACAAGCACTGGTACATAAGAAAGGACAATCCAATGAGAAATGTAATCTACGCAATCAACCTTACCCTGGATGGCTGCTGCGACCACACCAAATTCAAACCCGATGAGGAACTGTTTGAACATTACATCCACCTCTTGCGAGATGATGCTGACCTGCTCGTCTACGGGCGCAAGACCTATCAATTGATGGTTCCTTATTGGCCTGATATCGCAAAGAGCCAGTCTGAGTCAAAAGCGGATATTGAATTTGGTCAAGCCTTTGTCTCCAAGAAGAAGCTTGTTTTTTCACGATCGTTGGCCAGCGCGGATGATGGAAATACGAGAATCGTTCGCACGAACCTTCGCGACGAGATACTTAGGTTGAAGCAAGAGCCAGGCGGAAATATTCTGGTTGGTGGTGTAGATATTCCTTCACAGATGACAGAGCTTGGGCTGGTGGATGAATATCGTTTTGTCATTGCGCCAATCTTTGTAGGAGCGGGGAGGCGGTTAATGGAAGGTGTCAGCCTTCCCGAGAAATTACGATTGAAACTTGTCGAGTCAAAGGTTTTTAAATCAGGAAGCGTTGCGCTTCGCTACTTGAAACAGTGACAGACAAATCTGCAAAACTGTGATACTGGCTCAAATTACACAACATCATGCTCCAAGCGGCCCGGAGGAAGATACCAGTGATGGCCCGCCTTGGTGGATACGTCCATATCGCACCCTGTTTCTGGAGCGGCGAGAATAGAGCCGGTCACGTTGGGCGGTCATAGACGATCGTTTGCCGAGGGCACGATCACCGCGGCCTTCAAGGTAACGGAAAGCACCGTCACCTCGAAAGGCGTCATTATCGTGAACTACGAGCGGACAGGGCAATCCCAACCGTAAGTGTATAAATATTCAGCCGGGTGCCCCGTCCCCGCCCTTCAACCCCCGAGGTACTTAAGGTGTATCAAAGGCGATCGACATCCATGACCGCCTGGGCAAAGGCCTGCGGGGCTTCCTGCGGAATGTTGTGGCCGACGCCGCCGGTGATGAGCCGGTAGTCATATTTGCCGGAGAACTTGTCGCGATAGGCTGTGCTGGGCGCATGGATTGCACCGTTGGCGTCGCCTTCCATGGTGATCGTGGGCACGGTGATGGGAGAAAGTGTGGCCAGCCGCTTTTCCAGA
>DATHMV010000036.1:0-39416 GCA_035486715.1 Candidatus Aquilonibacter sp. | reverse complement strand
GCGGCCTGGCCGGCCGAGTTGCCGCCGCCGACTACAATGGCATCGTCTTTGCCGCACAACTGGGCTTCGATGTAAGTGGCTCCGTAATAAACGCCTTGGCCTTCGAACTTTTTCAGATTGTCGATCTTCGGCTTATTGTATTGCGCTCCGCTGGCGATCACGACGGTGCGGGCACGAATCACTTGGCCGCAGTCCACACTCAACTCGTAGGGACGCCGCTCGCAATTCAATTTCGTTACGTTGTTGGCAATCAGCATCTTTGCGCCGAACTTTTGAGCTTGCGCGGACGCGCGCCCGGCCAGTTCCTGTCCGGAAATTCCCATGGGAAAGCCGAGATAGTTTTCGATCTTGGAACTCGATCCCGCTTGTCCACCGGGCGAGTCGGATTCAATCACCAAGACATCCAGCCCCTCCGATGCGCCATAAACAGCCGCAGCCAGGCCGGAGGGGCCGGCGCCGACGATCACCAAATCCTTTATCTCCGAAGCCGTAATGTGTGCATTCAACCCCAAACATTTCGCAAGCTCCTGAATCGACGGACTACGCAGCACGGTGCGGTTGTTGCAGATTACAACCGGAATTTCTTCGACCGAGACATGAAAATGGTCGAGCAAATCCTGATAAGTGGCGTCCGTATCGAGATCGACGTAGGTATGGGGATGGCCATTGCGAGTGAGGAACTCGCGTAATCGCAGCGTGGGCGCCGAGTGCCGCGATCCAAGTAGAATGACATTGCCAAAACCCTGATTGATCAGCGAAACGCGCCGCAGAATAAAAGCGCGCATAAAAATTTCGCTGAGTTCTGCATCTCGCGCCACCAACGCTCGAAAATCGTGGTTGTTCATCTCGAGCAATTCGCCAGGAGCCGTGACGCGTCCGCGCACCAGGCAACGGCGGCCCGAAATCATGGTGATTTCACCGGTGAAACTCCCCACTTCGTGCCTGACAATCAGCCGTTCGCCGCGGAGGTCAGGCTGCAAAATCTCCAGGGTTCCTGAGAGCAGCACGAAAAATGGAACGTCGCTATCGCCCGGTTCGAAAAGAATTTCGCCGCCTTCCACGTTTCGAACTTTGCTCAACGGGCGGATGCGGCTGATCTGCTCTTCGGTAAGCAAGGGAAAAGCTTCACCACGGATATCAGCAAGAAAAGGCGTTAACTGAGCAGGCATGATTTCTCCGGGAAAGTAGAACAATGCGAACCTAAGTCCTTAACGATGATTACTAGATGAAATCAATATTGGTTTCGGTTCAAGGCTGCGGCTGCTCTGTATGCGGCAGATGTTTATGCGCTGGATATCCCTCTTGTTTTCCAGACTAAAAACGATCTGTCGTCCTCTCTCTGGGCTATTCCACCATGGGCCGCCGGTCCACTTTTTTCGTGGCGATAGTTAGCTTGGTTGAAGGTAGCCTTGGCGGCGGCCAATCCCCGGTATAAGCTTCCACCGTGATCGTGCCTGGTGTGCGCGTCGACTGCACAATAACCTGTGCCAACCCGCTGAACAGACTGCGCTTCGGTTCCTTGTCGGATTCCTGACAGTTCGGATCGCCATTGCCCACGCCGAGCAAAGCGCCTTCACCATTAACCCTAAAACTGACGGTGTAGTCTGCCGTGGGTATAGGCCGGCCTTCTTTATCGAGAGCCTCCACGCGAAGCAGGGCAACATCTTCGCCGTCGGCGTTGATTTCGGTACGATCCGTCGTCAGTTTGATCGCAACCGGTCCGCCTGTCGTCTCTCGTTTTTCAGTCAGCACGACTTTGCCGTTCTTGCGGCCGCGTGCTTCGAGTACGCCCGGCTCGTACTTTACTTTCCATTCCAGATGAGTAAGCGGCTGCACTTTCTGCGAGCCCTGGCTTTTGCCGTTCAGAAAAATTTCTACTTCGTCGAGATTCGAGTGCACCCACACAGAGATTGGTTCGCCCAGGCGTTCATCCCAATTCCAGTGGGGAAACAGGTGCAGCACCGGTTCCGATCCCCACCAGGCTTTGTAGTAATAGAAATCGTCTTTCGGAAAGCCGCACATGTCAACGATGCCGAATTGCGAGTTGATCGACGGCCAGCCGTAGGGCGTTGGCTCGCCGCGATAGTCGAAGCCGGTCCAGGCAAAGCCGCCGGCCAGCCACTCGCGCGCAGCATAAAACTTCCACCACTGTTCAGCGGTTTCCGCCCATCGCGGATAGTTCAAGTCGTAGGCGCTGACCCAATTGCGTAGCTTGTCTGTCGAGTAAATGCCGCGCGTCGCCACGGTGCTGGCCGTCTCCGATCCCACGCTAGGCTGCTTCGGATGCGCTTTGTGGTACGCGTCATGTTCGTCGAGGTTGTAATTGAAGCCCATCACGTCGAGGACTTCAGGGAAGTGAGCCTTATAGTCTTGATTCACCGCAGCCGTACACAACCGCGTCGGATCCAGTTCATGCGTACGCGCGATCATGTCTGCAACTACGCGCGGGCCTTGCTCCTGCGGCATCATGATCCATTCTTCGTTGCCCATCGACCACAAAATGATCGACGGCGAATTGCGATAGCGCTTCACCATCAGCTCCAGTTGCGCGATGCCTTCCGGGGTGGCGCTCATCATGCGCGTCTCGCACAGCATCATCATGCCCATGCGGTCGCAGGCTTCCACCCATTCCGGCGTGGGCATATTGTGCGAGGTGCGCACCGCGTTCGAGCCCATTTCTTTTAGGATGGCGAGACGATACTCTTGCAGGCGATCGGGGAGGGCCGCGCCAACGCCGGCATGATCCTGATGGTTGCAGGTGCCTTTGATCTCGACGCGCTTGCCGTTGAGAAAAAATCCTTTGTCGGCGTCCCATTTGGCACTCCGTACTCCAAAGCGGACTTTCTCGGTGTCGCGAACCTTTCCCGATGTTTCAATCGTGACCACTGCGTAATAAAGATTCGGCGTCTCTGGCGACCAGAGCGCAGGATTCTTGAACGATGTACTCGCTCCAAATTTCTGAGGCCCGAACGGTATCACATCCTGGGCGTCGGAGACCGCAGTGCCGACAGTCGCTCCGGCAGCATCGAAAATCTGCCAGCGAATGCGGCAACTCTCGATCTTCAGGCTTTTGTTTTCGACGATCGCCCACAGGTTGAGCGCCGCCGTGTCGCCGTCGAGCATGGCCCGAACACAACTCTCCCATGGCATCAGATGCAGCGAGTCGGTCTTCGTTAACCAGACATGCCGATAGATGCCTGCGCCTTCGTAGAACCAGCCGTCGCCGAAGCTGGCGTCCATGCGCACAACCAGATAGTTCTTAGTGCCGTAATTCAGAAAATCAGTTACGTCGAAGCGAAAAGGCGCATAGCCGTTGTCGTTGCGTCCGATGAAGTAGCCGTTCAGGAATACAAGAGCGCTGCGAAATGCGCCATCGAACTCCACGGCGATGCGGCGGCCCTCATCTGATTTTGGAATTTCGAAGGCGCGGCGGTACCAGCCCACACTGTTTTCTGGATAACGGCGTCCCAGTGGCTTGTAGCCATGACTCTGCAACTCGTCGTCACGTACAAATGGCAGTTCGACTGCCCAATCGTGGGGCAAGTTCAGCGTGCGCCATTTGGAATCGTCGAATTTTCCCGTAGCGAATTCGAAGCTGCCGGACTTGGCAAAGTCGTCCTGGCTCACGCCGAAGTCCAGGTCGCGTCGCGGATCGGTGGCATGGCCCTGAAAGAATTTCCAGCCGAAGTCAAACGAGAAGCGCTCGCGT
Source organism: Candidatus Aquilonibacter sp. (assembly GCA_035486715.1). Classification (GTDB taxonomy): domain Bacteria; phylum Acidobacteriota; class Terriglobia; order Terriglobales; family Acidobacteriaceae; genus Sulfotelmatobacter. The sequence goes on along the minus strand of DATHMV010000036.1, from coordinate 35,707 downwards.
GGGCCAACGGGCGTTGAGTCATCGGCTAATTTCACATCGGCATGCTTGGCGAGCAGGGCATGTGCTTTGCTTAAGGAACCCGGAAGCAAAGAGTAGGTAGACAGCGCAAGTCCAGAGCGAATCAGATCGCGACGGGTTGGGGACATTCGCTTCCTCGAACTATGATTTTTGAATATGAACTGAAGATATGCTGATTACTTTGCATCTGCCGGATTAACAATTCTCGTAGATGTGCGGAACTTTTTATAATCGCGGAAGCTCTGCTCGATATCCACGTCGAAGTTCTTCAGCAGGGCCAAACGCACATCAATCTTCGCCGTGAGCTGGCGCGGAAGCCAGACTTCCTCGTTCACCCTCGTCTGCTCCAGCATCAGGCGCGAACCCTTGTGAAACCGCGCCAGAAATAATCCCAGCGAAATTGTATCCAAACATTCCACGTCCATCTTTGCCAGCTGCAGATCACTCTTGTCGATCCACACCCGACCGTGAAATTTTGGCAGAAACTTCGCGTCTCTCATGTGCGGCTCGTATCCGGGGCGGGGCTCGCCGTTAATCACCCAGGCGTCCCTTCCGCCCACGGCTTCCGATCCAATCAGTGTAAAGTTGTAAGCGTCGGCAACTTCGAGCACAAACTTGCGGTCTTCTTCGCGTTCTTTCTCTTCTTTTTCTTCGCGCTTCCTGTGGTCCGACTCCGATTCGTTCTTGCGCTTATCGATGATCTTCTGGATTTTTTCTTCCTCTCTCGCTGCGTCTTTTTCCGACAGCGGCTTGTCATCCTTCTGGGTCAAGCGCTGCACTTGCTCGCCATAAATTTCCAAAATTTCGTAAGTGTTAACCTCGCTGGATTTGATCTCTCCTTTGCCATCGAGTTTGTTTCGCACTTCGCGTTCAACGTAGGTATAGTCGCGCAGCCGTTTGTCATTCTCCATGTCTTTATCGGCGACCACACGAAGAAGTTGTTGCATCTGTTGCTGCGTAAGTACGCCGTTCGCATCCGGCTTTAAATCGAGAAGGGAAGTGGTGGCTGGACTTTCCGCTTCCGCGCTTTCGTGATGAGGATTTGCAGGCGCTGCTTGATCCTGTTGGCCGTAAGCCAGAACGTACGCAACGAGGAAAAGAAAAAAGAATAGAAGACCGCGAAGGTGCGCTCGCATATTTTTACCGTAGGCGCTTCCACCCGCATTTTCGCATAGAAAGTTGTCGCGAAGTGTTTTAGGCGAAAAGTGCAACGACAGAAATTAGACAAATTGGTGACATCGCGGTGACATGCGGGGCATATTCCGGTCATAGCATCCCCTTCACACAGCGAATGGAAAGCGGCGTCCACATACGCCGTCTCATTTCTATTCGTTCATGAGGAGGAATTCATGCCCCGTTTTATCAATCGTGGTGTTTGCCTCGCATCGTTTATCGCACTCGTGTTCATGCTCGCGCCGAGCATGGCCGCGGCACAATACAAACTCGTCAACTTGGTTTCCAATCAATCGGGAGCGGCCACGCATATCGATCCGTTGCTGGTGAATGGCTGGGGTCTCGCTTACGGGCCCACAGGGCCGTTCTGGGTAAGCGACAATGGCTCCGGCTGGTCCACTCTGTACACCGGTGCTGGCGTAAAACAAGGCTTGCAGGTTCTGATTCCCACAGCCGGCGGTAATGGTCCGGGATCGCCTACCGGAATCGTCTTCAACGGCTCGCAGGATTTTCAAGTGCAGGGTTGGCCGTCGATTTTTTTGTTCGCGACCCTCGACGGTACGATCAGCGGATGGGCGCCGCAATCCAATCTCAATGCCGCGATTGTTGCGGTTACCACTCCGGGCGCGGTCTATACCGGCTTGGCCGTTACCAGCAACCCGAGTGGAAATTTTCTGTTCGCCGCTGACAACGCCAACAACAAGGTAGATGTCTACGACGGCACCTTCACGCTGGTGACTTCGTTTACGGATGCAACTCTTCCTGCCGGATTTGCTCCCTTTGGCATCCAGGATTTTGGCGGCCTGGTTTACGTTGCGTTTGCGAGTACTTCAGGCGCCTCCGGCGGATACATCGATATTTACAGCGAAGGCGGCGTCTTCCTGAAGCGGTTGGCGCAAGGCGCTCCTTTGAACCAGCCCTGGGGATTCGCCATCGCGCCGAAGGACTTCGGTACATTGAGCAATACGCTGCTGGTTGCGAACAACACCAATAGTGGCACCATCAATGCCTTCAACAGCGTAACCGGACAGCTGGTGGGAACAGTTCGCGATAACACAGGCAAAGACATCATCATCAATCAGCTTTGGGGGATTGAATTTGGTGGAGGCACGGCCAACAACGGATCCACCAACCAACTTTTCTTCACGGCCGGTCCTGACAACAATTTGGCAGGAACTTTTGGCCGAATCGAGTTGCAGTAAGCGTCTGATTCAACCCAGGAGGCGGAGGAACGATTCGTGTCGCGAGTTGTTCCTCCACTTTTTTCGAAGAAGTAGTTTTTCTGCGCTCTTCAATTTCTATGCTTGTACGCTTTTCCTAAACACTCTCCCTGAAACAATCTCTCGTCGGCGCGATGCAGGCGTTTGGCCATGGCTGGAGTGACCAGCGGATAATGCTTGATTTCGAATAAATGGTAGACGATAAACCACACGGGCTTATCGGTAGTCATCCAGTTTTGTTTATCGAACCGCTTCAGGTTGACAGGAACGGAAAAGCGCCGCAAAGTGCGCTCACGCCGCAGGTTGACATAAGTATTGAAATAAGTCAGCGCCAGTTCGCGCAGGGTGCGATGAATCGGTTCGCGCCATCGGCATCCCGTGTAGTTCGATTTCGCAATCGCACCCCAGCATCCATTCTCGCGAAAAACAGCAATCACGTGATCGGTGTCGCGCTCCGCTTCGAAATCCAACAGCAGCGGAGGATAACCGTTCACGCGCAGCGCGGCAGCCGCGAAAATCGCGCCCTCCAGACAATGCGCCGTTTGCTCGGCCAGCACGCGGCGGGGCGACCATGCAGTATCGGCAAGGTGGTAGGGAGCATCATCAAGAAATTTCTGGATACCATAAGGATTTTTCATGCTGCGCAGCTTGCGCAGTTCGGCAGGGGTAAAGCCGTTCGGATCGCTCATCGTCGCATGAGTTTACATGAGAGCAGGGCTGAGTAGAACCTGACTATTGTCATAAGATCTCCTCAGCAAAACCGAAGCTTTGTTATTCGCTAGAACCTAAGCGTCGTCATTCGCCGGAGCTCGAACCTTGTCATCCTGAGCGAAGCAAAGGACCCCATATCTGTAGGCACAACCATCGGCCTCGCAAGGGATTTCCGTCACTGAGTTTTACCCAAATACTTTCCCCAACTCCTCAGGCGCATCCACAAGCACATCTGGAGCAGCGGCCTCAAGCGTATGTGGCGCAAATCCATAGCTCACACCTATCGTCCACAGTCCCGCATTCCGCCCGGTTTCAACATCGACATGCGAGTCTCCAACGATCACCGCTTCCTCCGGGCGTACAGCATTTTCTTCCAGCAATTTGTGCGCACCTTCAGGATCGGGTTTTTTCGTCGCAAAACTATTTCCCCCATAAACGTTGGTGAAGAATGGTCCCAACCCAAGCGCTTCTACGATGGCGCGCGAAGGAACCACCGGTTTGTTCGAGAGCACAGCCATGCGTCGCGGAATGCCGTTGGATTTTGCGCGCTGAGAAAAATAGGAATTGCCGCCGGCATCATTCTGAATAAAGCGCAACGCTTCTGGAATACCCTCATAAACCGTCGTATGATCAAGCTTGTGTTCGCGATAATACGACAGGAAAAACTGCAGGCCATCGCGGACCATCGCTTCGTCCACGGCCTCGCCGCCCAGCGCGCGTTGAATCAGAACCGGAGCGCCGTCGCCCACATAGCTGGCGATCACATCGTCGGGCAACTCCGGTCGGCCAATATGCCGCAGCGCGGCGTTGACGGAGTGAACCAGATCGAGCCGCGAATCGATCAGCGTTCCATCGAGATCGAAAATCACCAGCTTGATTGTCTGTGGATCAAAGGCGCGGAGGGTCTGGATCATCATTATTTCAAGGATAAATGAAGGCGGAGTTTTGCCAAGTGCACCGGACGTAATTGGCAATTCAAGTCGTCGCTCTCTCCGTATAATTCCTGCATGGCGAAGAGCTGGAATACGCGCTTGATTCATTCCGACGTGCAGCTTCCCCAAGGATACCGGTCGTTAGCCAGCCCGGTATTCCGCGGCTCAACTACGTTATTTCCCGATGCATCCGCGGTGAATGACGGTTGGGATCAGTACGAGCTCGGCTACACATATGGCCTCTACGGCACGCCCACCACGCTGGAGCTTGCGGGGAAAATCTGCGAACTGGAGAAGGGTTACAGAACGATCCTCACCCCTGGCGGGCAGGGCGCAATTGCGCTGATCAATCTGGCGTTCCTGAAGAGCGGCGATCACATCCTGCTTCCCGAAAGCGTGTATACGCCCAACAGGAAATTGGCGCGACAGGTGCTGCGCCGCTTTGGAGTGGAATCCAGCTTTTATCCGGCGGGAATCGGCGCGGGGACCAAAGATTGTTTGCAAGAGAACACGCGTCTGGTGTGGTGCGAGAGTCCGGGATCGATCACCATGGAAATCGAAGACGTGCCTGCCATCGTTCAAGCCGCGCACGCCCGTGGCGTGCTCGTTGCGCTCGATAACACATGGGCCGCAGGGGTGTATTTCGACGCCTTCGCGCACGGTATCGACATCACCATGCAGGCCCTCACAAAATATGTAGGCGGACATAGCGACTTGCTCATGGGCTCGGTAACAGTGAAAGATCCGAAACTTTACCAACAGCTTGGCGCAACACAGCAGGTACTCGGGTACGCCGCTTCGCCCGACGATTGCAGCCTTGCCTTGCGCGGCATGAGAACCATGGCTGTGCGGCTGAAACACATCGAGGCTTCAGCTCTACGAATTGCCCGCTGGCTGTCGGCACGGCCGGAGATCGAGCAGGTTCTTCATCCAGCACTTGAAGGTTCGCCGGGGCATAAGCTATGGAAGCGCGACTTCACGGGATCATCCGGAGTATTCTCCATCGTATTTAAGCCGGAAACGACCAAGGCTGAAGTGCGCGCTTTTGTCGACGGCCTTGAGTTGTTCGAGATCGGCTATAGCTGGGGCGGCGTGACCAGTTTGGCTGTGGCCTACGAGTTTCACATATCGAAAAGTCGTCCGAATTACGGCCATCGGATCGTGCGCCTCAATATCGGGCTGGAAGACCCTGACGATTTATTAGCGGATCTGGAAAGCTGTCTGCGGCGAATCTGGCCCAAATAGAATAATGAAGATTCCACCCGCAGATAACCGAAGTTTCCAGCGGCAACTTGCATGTTTCCCAATGCCCTATTCCCATTTACAATGCAACTGGCGAATCGTGCTCCGCACCTTACGTATGCAGCATCTATATAGCGGAGAATTTATAAGGCTCTTATTCAGGGAACCGGATGGCAACGACAAAAACCGACCCCAAGCTCTCATTTCCTGCTCATAAAAAATCCCGTAATTATGAGGGTTTAACGCGGGAACAATTAATCGAAGCCTACCGCTTCATGTATACCTCCCGTCGCATCGACGACCGGGAAATCATGCTGAAGCGCCAGCAGAAAATTTTCTTCCAGATGTCGGGCGCCGGTCACGAAGCCATTGGCGTGGCCGCTGGAATGGCGCTGAAGGCCAGCTACGACTGGTTTTATCCTTACTACCGCGATCGCGGACTGTGTTTGGCGCTGGGCGCCCAGCCTCTGGATATGTTTCTGCAGGCGGTGGGCGCAGCCGACGATCCCAGCTCCGGCGGACGCCAGATGCCTTCCCATTGGGGATACAAGCGGCTCAATATCGTTACGCAGTCGTCGCCTACGGGATCGCAGATTTTACAGGCTGTGGGATGCGCGGAAGCTGGCCGCTATTACGCGCAACGGCCGAAGGCGGCGGAAACCCCACTTCTCGCAAAAGACGCGAGAAATGGGGCACCTCGGTCTGACTCCGATTATCGCCAATTCAAGGATGTAAGCTTTCAAGGCGACGAGATCACCTACGTTTCCCTGGGCGATGGTACGACAAGCGAAGGCGAGTTCTGGGAAGCGATGAATGCGGCCGCACTGAATAAGCTGCCTGTGATTTTCTGCGTACAGGATAACGGCTATGCCATCTCCGTGCCGGTGGAAGTGCAAACCGCCGGAGGAAGCATTTCGCGCCTGGTTTCAGGCTTCCCCAATTTCCACTTCGAAGAGGTCGATGGCACCGACCCCGTAGCCAGCTACGGAGCGTTCCAGCGTGCCGTTCGCTATTGTCGCGAGGGACACGGTCCGTCGTTCGTGCACGCCCACGTAATCCGTCCCTATTCGCACTCGCTCTCTGATGATGAACGCTTGTATCGGCCAGACAGCGAACGCGAACGCGATGCTGCCCGCGACCCGGTTTCCCGCACGCAGATGTTCCTGTTGCGCGAGGGTATTCTCGACGAAAAAGGCATCAACGAACTGGAAAAGAAAGTAGACGAGGAGCTTCAGATCGCGGTTGATCAGGCACTGGCGGCGTTGCCACCCGCTCCCGAAAGCGTGATGCAATACGTGTATTCGCCCGATCTTGATCCTACGTCACCGGCATTCGAGTCTCAGGCGATAAGCGATGCTTCCACCAATTCCTCCGACGCCAAGAAACCTGCAGCCAAAACCATGGCTGACCTGATTAACGCAACGCTGCGCGATGAGATGACGCGCGATGAGCGCATCGTAATCTTCGGCGAAGACGTTGCCGATTGCAGCCGCGAAGAATATTTGAAGCGCAAACTGGTAAAAGGGAAGGGCGGAGTCTTTAAACTCACCTTCGGTTTGCAGTGCGAGTTTGGCAATGATCGCGTGTTCAACTCTCCTTTAGCGGAAGCCGCCATCGTAGGCCGAGCCACCGGTATGGCCACGCGCGGTCTCAAGCCCGTAGTGGAAATTCAATTTTTCGATTACATCTGGCCGGCAATGATGCAGATCCGCGACGAGCTTTCCGTCATCCGCTGGCGCTCGAACAACGCCTTCTCTTGCCCCGTGGTGATTCGCGTGGCCATCGGCGGTTATCTCACCGGCGGCGCGATCTATCACTCGCAGTGCGGAGAGAGTGTGTTCACGCACATTCCCGGACTCAGAGTGGTTTTTCCTTCGAACGCGTTGGATGCGGCCGGATTGCTGCGCACTGCGATCCGCTGCGACGATCCGGTGCTGTTTCTCGAACACAAGCGTTTGTACCGCGAAACCTTTGGCCGTTCAGCTTATCCCGGTCCGGATTTCATGATTCCATTCGGTAAGGCGAAGATCGTGAATCCAGGTACCGACTTAACCGTGATTACTTATGGCGCCGTCGTGCCGCGCGCTCTTCAGGCGGCGCAGAAACTCGAGCGCGAGCATGGCGTAAAAGTGGAACTCATCGATCTGCGTTGCCTCAATCCGTTCGATTGGGAAACGATTGCCGGCTCGGTCGCAAAAACCAATCGAGTGCTGGTCGCATATGAAGACACGCTGAGCTGGGGCTATGGTGCGGAAATCTCAGCCCGCATCGCCGATCAGCTTTTCGATAAGCTCGATGCTCCGGTGCGCCGCGTCGCTGCAAAAGACACCTTCGTGGCGTATCAGCCAATTCTCGAAGACGCGATTCTGCCGCAAGCCAACGACCTATTTCTGGCGATGAAGGAGTTGGCGGAGTATTAAAAAAACACCGCGTAAACCGTCATCTTCTTTGGCATTTGCCGCAAAGTTTAAAAGGCGAAAAGAGTAATTCACAATCCTCATCCAATAACCAGAGTCCTCCATCTCTGAGAGTTCCTTCCACGATTGACCGCCTTTCCGCGCTGCCCGTACAATCAGTCGCTACTTGTTGGGGGATCAATGACGCCGCTCCGTCTTAAAGCTCACATCCGTGGGCTGGTGGGAATTGCCAGCCTTATTTCTATCCTGTTATTTTCTTTTGCCTCTGCCGCAGCGCAGACCGCCATCACCACTTATCACTACGACAATTACCGCACCGGCTGGAATTCCACCGAAACCGCTCTTACGCCGACTACCGTGGCAAGCTCTTCCTTCGGCGTCTTAGCCAAAGTTGCTCTCGACGATCAGGTGGATGGTCAGCCACTGGTAGTTCCGGGTGTAACCATCACCGCCGGAAACAATCAGGGAGTTCACGATGTCGTCTATGTTGTGACGGGCAATGATACGGTCTATGCCATCGATGCCAGCGCAGGTACGGTGCTGTTGAGCCAAAGCCTGGGAAAGCCAGTGAGTTGGCCGCTGGGCTGCAATAACAATGGTCCGAATGTTGGCATCGACTCCACGCCGGTGATCGACGCCAGCGTAAACACGCTCTATGTGATGGCCTACACGCAGGACAGCACTGGCCCCGCCTATCGCATTCACGCGCTCGATCTCGGCAGCCTGACGGACAAAATTACTCCCGCTGTTGTTAGCGCATCTCACACGCTCACCAACGGAACTACGTTCAACTTCAACGCCACCTACCAGCGGCAGCGTCCCGGATTACTGCTCGCGAATGGCAATATCTATGCCGGATTTGGCAGCTTCTGCGACTTCTCGCCTAACCTTTCGCGTGGCTGGCTTCTGGGTTGGAATGCCTCCACCCTGGCGCCCCTCTCCGCCAATCGCGTCAATGACGTCCAAGCCACTTCGCCGAACAGCTTCTTTCTTTCATCGATTTGGATGTCCGGCTACGGCCCCGCAGCCGATGATTCCGGCAATATCCTGTTCGTGACCGGAAACTCCGATTACTCGGGCACTACTTACGACGGCGTGAGCAACATTCAGGAAAGCGTGGTGAAAGTCTCGTCCGATCTCACCACTGCGCTGGATTTATTCACTCCCTCAAACCAGGCCAGCCTTGACGGAGGCGACCTGGATTTCGGCTCCGGCGGCGTGCTCGTGCTTCCCGACCAGGCAGGATCGATTCCTCACCTTGCGGTCGCCGCGGGCAAATTCGGCAGCATGTATTTGATGAATGAAGATCACCTCGGAGGATACTCGACCACGAAAAATAACGTTCTCGGCACGTATCAGGTTGGCGGCTGCTGGTGCGGCGAATCGTATTTCGTGGATCCCACCGATGGCGCGCCCCGCGTGGTCAGCAGTGGCGGTCAGCAAATTTACGTATGGAAGCTGCAAACCTCGCCGACTCCAAAACTGTCGGGTGTTACACGCTCTTCCGCCATCCGCAACGGCGCGCAGGATCCCGGATTTTTTACCACCGTGTCTTCAAACGGAAACGCCAACCCGATCATCTGGGCGCTTTCGCGGCCAGTTTCGCAACAGCAAAACCAGATCGTGCTTTATGCTTTCAATCCTGACGCGGGCGGCGCTTCCATGACGAGGCTTTTCATGGGCGTGGCGGGCGCGTGGCCCAATGTCGGTGGAAACGCGAATCTCGTGCCCGTGGTGGCGAACGGCAAAGTCTACGTCGCCAGTAACAAGCAACTGGTGATTTTTGGGTTGAAATCGCAGCCGCTGAAGAAATAAGTAAGAGACCAGCTAAGATCGATCTCAATCGTTGTACGGCTCCCCGCTCAAGCTTCGCTTGGGCGGGGGAGATTTATGTCATCATGCACGTACTGTTTCAGTTCGCAATTTTCGACTGAAGCAACGAAAACCAGCTGGTTACCCCCGCTTTCCCCGCAAGCCGCTTCCCATTGCCCGTTCTTTCCTCGAATGCTAGCCTGAAAATAAGTGGGATCGACCTATATCAATTCCGTAAATCCTCCCGTCCGCGCAAGAGCCTGGCTGCGTTCTGCCACCGCGGAGGTCTGGGCCAAATTCCTGCTGGCGCTGGTGGGACTGGGGCTGGCTTTCGGTACGGCGCTGTTTTCCACGGCAACAGGCGAAGCCGGGCATTTGTGGGCATCGGTGGTCCTGGCATCGGTAGCGCTGTTACTGGCGACGTTTGTGGGACTCGTCACCGTGCCATACCTGGCGCGTCGCGTGGCACTGGAACGGCTCCGGCAAACGTTTCACTATGAAGTCACGAGGGCCGGCGTGGTATATGTGCTGGTCACCTTGGTGATCGGAATCGCCGCGCTCAACACAGGTAATAATCTTCTCTACATTGTGGTGGCGGCAATGCTAGCCGCGATCCTCGTCTCCGGCGTAGTTTCAGCGCTGGTGTTGCGCGGCCTGGAATTGGAAGTCCGTTTGCCGGAGCATGTGTTCGCCGGGCGAGCCGTGATCGGCCGTATCATACTGCGCAATGCGCGGAGAATCCTTCCCTCATTTTCCATTCGTGTAGTGACCACGAAAAAAGAAAAGAAACACCGTAAAGAATGGCGCTGGGAGCCGACCACGTTCGTTTTTCCTGTAAATCGCCCTCCGGAGAATCAATGGGTGCGCCTGCGCGATTGGCGTGTGCGGCGTGTGGACGTGGCGCCGGCCTCGCCGGGAATCTTCGAGGGCATGATTTATTTCCCCTATTTGCCGGCAAAGGCCGAGCTGGCCGCGGATTTGGAGTTGCTCTTCGACCGCCGCGGCCGCTATTGCGAATCGAGTTTTGGCGTGGCCACGCGGTTTCCATTTGCCTTTCTGACCAAGACGCGTGACGTGCCGTTGCGGAGTGAAGTTCTTGTGTATCCGCCGGTAGCCCCTCCGGAAGAGCTGTTTGAGATTCTGCCGCGCGTGCGTGGAGAATGGGAAAGCTTCGTACGCGGGCGCGGCTCCGACCTCTATCGCATTCGCGAATATATGTCTGAGGATTCGGCGCGTCACGTAGATTGGAAGGCGACGGCGAAATCAGGTTCATTGAAAGTGCGTGAATTCACCCGCGAGGATGAGCGCAAACTGTGCATTCTTTTCGATAATCCCCCGGCGGGATTGATTTCCATTCAAGCGTACGAGCGCGCGGTAAATCTGGCGGCTTCGCTGGCATGGCATTTTTCCCTGCAGAATAGTGAAGTTTCGTTTTTCGTATCGGGCCGTGGACCGTTCTCGGATGTTCATGAGTTCCTCGCGCAATTGGCGGTGATTGAACCAGTTCCCACCAGGGAAGCCGATGGAAATGAAGTCGCGATGCGGGATGCCTTGCGCGAATCGAGCCTGCGAAACTCAGGCGAATTCAACGTTATAGTCACCGCGCGATCTCCCGAAGTTTTCCCGCCCTCGCTCTGGGATTCTTCTTATTTCGTTCCGATCGGGAATAACGCTGTCGGTAACACCCTACCGAAATCCTAGATTCTTTGCGACGCATTGGACGTGCTCGAAAATACACTACGGCCGATTGTCTCGGCTATGTAAACTAGCCTCGGACAGGTAATAAAACTGCCCGTAACCTCTATTCTTCTCGCTAAAACTCCGGGTCTGCTATGTTTACGGCTTCCGCTCTCTTGAATGGCTCGCTCGTAATGGCACGAAGGTAACGTTACTTTGGGTTACGCGAGTACATTGAACTGCCGCGCTAAAAGGTTTAACTTTTTCTTAACGATCAGTGTTCTTAGAACTGCCTTGACTCGCTGACTCGATCTTCTAACAGGTCTGGAGAATTGTTGCGATGAGCGACAAAATCACGTTTCTTTATTATTTTCTCTGGATCACCCAGCCTGTTCTTCAATCGGCTATTGCCATCTCCATGCTTCGCAGCGGAAGGCAACGGCAGTTCAAATATTTCTTTGCCTACATTGTCGCGGAGATAATTGCTTTCGCCGTGGTCTTTCCCACGTACCGTTACAATCCCGCGGCCTGCCTCTATTTGAGCTGGTGCAGTACTGCCGTCAGTGTCGCTCTCGGCTTTAAGGTCATTCACGAAGCGTTTCTGGACGCATTTCGTCCGTTTCATACGTTACGGGATCTGGGTACGGTGCTGTTCAAGTGGGCCGGTCTCGTCATGCTCCTCGTGGCCGGAGTGGTATCGATTTCCACAAATTCGTTGGACGTAGCGCCGTGGATGCAGGCCATCCTTACCGCCCAGCGCTGCGTGCGCATTATCCAGGTTGGTATGGTGCTGTTCCTGCTATTTTTTGCGCGTTATTTGGGTGTAAGCCGACGGCAATATAGCTTTGGTGTTGCTTTGGGCTTTGGTTGTTTCGCCATCGTCGAGCTTTCTCTCGTTGCATCCTGGGTCGGCGATCACCTGAACAATCTGTCCATGAATCTGGTTAATATGGTCGCCTATAATCTCACCCTGATCATCTGGTTGGGATACACGCTAGCGAAGAGCCCCGCGCGCGATGCTTCAACCAGCTTATTGCGGCCGCAGCGTTGGGAGCAAAGTCTTACCGATATTCATCATCCCGTGGCCGGCGACTCTCTCATTCCCATGTTTGAAGGGATGGTCGATCGAGCGTTGTCACGAACCCAAACCGCGCCTCCTGCCCCTCAACCTGACGGCTCTGCTGCAAAATCCGCTTCTGCGCACGCTGCGGGATCCGGTGGAAGTAGCCTTGGTTTTTCTGGGATCACTGGAAATCTAGGTTCCAGAAAGTAAGGTGTAGTTCATAGCGATCAGCGTTCATTTCGGATTTCGTAAAAATTTTCACTCAATCCAACCTTTGCGACGCCCTAACCGAAAACCTCCAGTTAATCCGTAACGTTAATCATCTATCGCAATGATTTTATGAGTGTTTGATTGTGTGGAAAAATGCGATTGGCTGGCGCCAATGAAGCCGCTATCCGGAACTCCGCAAGGAATTTGGTTATAAAACCTTGACTTGTGCCTTATAATTTCTCGCCGCGTTAGGGGGTTAGTTTCTTTACAGCTAAACGCGGAAGGAGAATACCATGAAGCAAGCAATCAGGATTTCCATCCTGATGTGTGGATTAGTGGGCACCTATGTCGCAGCCGCCGTTCCGCAGGTTCCCGCCCCGGACGGAGGGCCGATTCTAGTATGCCCACCACAACAACAACTGCAAGGCAAGTGCGTTCAACTGCCACCGATGATGAGGTAGTAGTTAATCGAAAAGCGCAGCTTGCTGCAAGGTCACCAAAGTAACCTAGAGTAACTTGGGCCGAACCTAGGGCTCGCCATTTTTGGGCTGACGGACTTCATACCATACACCGTCAGCCCCGTTTTTTTGGCTTAAAGCTTTCTTTCTAGGGATGGGCTACTGAGCGCGGAGTCGATGGCTCGCTGTAACTCAATTGGATCCTTAATCGGCGGCAGGCAGGAAAATCCGGAACACAAAACCGCAAATGGCTCGCCCGATTTCAACCCCGGCAAGTGAGGAATTGTGGCCGCCAGTGCAGGTGGAAGATTTTTTGCCACAGCCTGATTCGGTGTGAGCCGGATCGTAGTCTTATTGAAAGCAAAAGCCGCGATCGAAGCATTTTGCAAGGCCACGCCACCTTCGCTGTCACCCTCGGACACTACAACTACCTGCGCCGGATTCTCCAGAAAATGCATGACCGCAATCCCATAGGTTGCGGCAAAAATTCCAAACTGCCCCGCAACGCCGGCAAATACTTCCAGCGTTTGCTCCGCTTTATCGCGATAAGCCGCATCCCCCGAGTAATGATGCAACCGCAACAACGCAATCGCAGCCATCGGATTACCCGCCGGGGTGGGCGAATCCTGTATTGGCTTGCGCCGCGTCGCCAGCACACCCAGGCTCTTGCCGTCGCTGGCCGGCTCCGCATCAAAAAAACCGCCTGAAGTCGGATCGAAGAACCTGACAATCATCGCGTTGCCAATCGCCTGCGCGAATTTGAAATAGCTGAGATCAGCCGTGGCTTCATACGCGTCGAGGCAAGCCAAAACGGTTGCAGCATAATCATCCAAAAGACCTTGCACTTCGCGTTGTTGAGCCTGTGGATCGGAATAAGCGACCACATGCAATAAACGCGCAACCTCAGCCCGTGTGGCCGCGGGCGCCTCGCCCGCGCTAATCGATCCATGAACCTGTCCCTTCCAAGCCTCAGCCAGAACGCGATCCAGCGACCGCAGCGCGAAGCGCCGCGCCTCTTTCAAATCCAGCACCTTAGCTGCCTCCAGATAAGCGCTGACGCACATCGCGTTCCATCCCACGTAAACCGTCTTGTCCACATAAGGCGTAGGCCGCAGCAGCCGCGCCGCATACATTTTTTTCTTTGCCGAATCAAGCAGAGCTTGAACGCGCTCGACCGGGATGTTCATTCGCCGCGCAATCTCATCGGCCGGCACGCGTACATACAGCACGTTCTTCGCGGGATTGTGATGCATCTCGCCCGCTTCATAAATGTCATAATGCAGCGCCGCAATCTGCGCTTCTTCTTCAGTAAGAACTGTTTGCGTCTCCTCCAAAGTCCAGGTGAAGTAATCGCCGTCGTCATCCATGTTGATGTCGGCGTCCTGCGATGCATAAAACCCGCCACGTTCGCGGTCGCTCAACCATTCATCCATCCAGCGAATAATATCCCGCGCTACATTTGCAAAGAATTCCGATCCCGTAGCCTGATATGCGTGCACATAATTCTTCAATAGCTCCGAGTTGTCGTAGCACATCTTCTCGAAATGCGGCACCACCCAGTGCTCATCCACCGAGTAACGATGAAAGCCGCCGGCCAACTGGTCGTAAACGCCACCATTCGCCATGTGTTCAAGAGTGGTGGTAATGATACTGCGCAGTTGATCAACACCTGTGGGGGCAGCCGCCCTCGGCTGTCCGGCGGAGCGAAGCTCCGCAGTGGTCCGCGCGTATCTCTCAATTAATAAATCCAATACCGAAGGATGCGGGAACTTCGGTGCCTGACCAAAGCCCCCATTCCGCGCGTCGTACATTTTGAACGCCGCTTCTTCGATCGCCCTAACGATGCTGCCCGAAATTCGCCCATCCCGCCCCGCAAACGACTCCGCTTGTGCAATTGCGCTCTCCACCATCGCCGCCTGCTCGACCACGTCGCCATTCTTTTCTTTGTACGCATTCGCAATGCTCAACAGCACGCGCTTAAAACTCGGCCGCCCGTACCCATCATTGGGAGGAAAATAGGTTCCGCCATAAAACGGCTTCCCATCCGGAGTAAGAAACGCCGTGAGCGGCCATCCGCCCTGCCCACTGACCGCCTGCACCGCCACCTGATAGCGGCTGTCAATATCCGGGCGCTCATCCCGATCCACCTTCACCGCAACAAAATGTTCATTCACAATCGCCGCCACTTCCGGATCGTCGTAAGACTCGCGATCCATCACATGGCACCAGTGGCACCAAACCGCGCCAATATCGAGCAGCATCGGCTTGTTCTCCCGCCGAGCAGTCGCGAAGGCCTCCTCGCCCCACTCATGCCACTGGATGGGTTGATGCATGGCGGATCGCAGATAAGCGGATGAGGCGCGGGCGAGGGAGTTGAGGGTGGTAGTGGTCATGAAACAAGTGTACTGCGCCTCTATCACTCCATGTGCTTAGTCTTCGCTACGGAAGTGTTTCGCTTGTCATGCTTGAGCGTAGTGGGATTGACCGAAGGGCGATCCCACGCAGTCGAAGCATCCCTATCAGTCATCCCAAGCGCAGGAAGAAGTAGCTCTACCTTGCAGCAAGCTTGAAAATTGATCTCAAGCACAATACTGAAATTTGACGAAATCAGCTTATTCCTGTCCAGAACCCTGCTCCCGCCGCACCGTCTTCAAATCAATGCCCAGTTGCTCCGCTTTCTTATAAAGATGGCTGCGCTCTAAGCCGAGCGCCTTCGCCGCCAGGCTTACGTTGGAATGGCTGCGCTTCAACTCCGCGAGAATAACCTCCCGCTCGAAAGCATCCACGCGCCCGGCCAACGGTCCCGAAGAAAGTTGAAACCCTTGCGAGAGGCCGCCCGCCACTTTTGGCAAAGCCATCTCCACCGTTTCAAGATCAACGTGCCCATCGGTGGCAAGCAGAATCAACCGCTCTACCATGTTGCGCAACTCACGCACGTTTCCCGGCCAGTTATGCGATTGCAGCACCTCCATCGCTTCCGCGGAGAAGGGAACTGGCTTCCATCCATTCTGCGCGCTAACCTGCGCTGCAAAGTGCGTAACCAGTGCCGGAATATCTTCGCGCCGCTCGCGCAACGGAGGCAGGACCAGAGGAAAAACATAGACACGATGAAATAAATCCTGGCGAAATTTCTCCTCCCGCACCCGCGCCTCCAGATCGCGATGTGTCGCAACCACCACACGCACATCCACATTCACCGGCTTGTCTCCGCCAATACGCTCCACTTCTCCTTCTTCCAGCACGCGCAGCAACTTCGCCTGCATGGCCAGCGGCATGTCGCCGATCTCATCCAGAAAAATCGTGCCGTGATCCGCCTGCTCGAATTTTCCAATATGCCGCCCCGCAGCTCCGGTGAACGATCCTTTTTCATGGCCGAACAGCTCCGATTCAATCAACTCCGCCGGAACCGCCGCGCAATTCAACGTGACGAATGCTCCGCCGGCCCGGGCGCTGCGTTCATGAATCGTCCGCGCCACTAATTCTTTTCCCGTGCCCGTCTCGCCCAGGACGCAAACTCGCGTTTCGCTCGCCGCCACGCGCTCCACTTGTGCCATGACCTTTTTCATGGCTGCGCCCTGCCACACAATCTCATGCTTGCCCAACCGTTGCTTGAGCTGCCGGTTTTCGCTTTCCAGCCGTTGCAGCTTCAGCGCATTCTCCACAGTCAGCAAAAGTTTTTCTGTCGAGATCGGCTTCTCTAAAAAGTCCAATGCACCTAGCCGCGTAGCCTGCACTGCCATCCCGATGTCAGCCTGCCCCGACATCATCACGACTGGAATAGTCACGCCCTGCGTCTTCAACTCTTCCAGGAGTGCCAGCCCGCCTTTGGCCGGCATGACCACATCGGACAAGATCAAATCGAAGTGCTGTGCCTTAGCCAGCTCCAACGCCTTGGCCGCATTGTCGCAAACTGTGGCCTCATGCCCGGCCAGCCGGAACGCCCGCGCCAGCGACGCCAGCGTATTCGCTTCATCGTCGACAATCAGCAAATGTGCTTTGACCGGCAAATTTCCTCCCAACGTGTAAATCTTTTCAACTCACATTTCGGGGCAACTCAATTACAAACATCGTCCCTTGTTCTGGCTCGCTTTGCACCCGGATTCGCCCGCGATGATCGCTCACTACGGATTGCACAATCGCCAGCCCCAACCCCGTACCGTGCGTTTTGCTGGTGTAATAGGGTGTGAAGATTCGCTCACACTCTTCGCGCGTCAATCCAGAGCCTGTATCCCCAACCTCAATCAGCGCCTTGCCGTCTTCCGCGCGTGTACGCAACGTGAGCGTTCCCCCTTGGAGCATCGCGTCCATGGCGTTCAACACCAGATTTGAAATTGCCCGGTGCAACAGCTCCGCGTCGGCCATGATGGGATCGAGGGAAGAATCGAGTTGCAAATCACACTTGATCTCCACGTCCGTACTGAGTTGTGCCTGAAAAAGCTGCGCCACGCCGCGCACTACATCATTCACCTGCACCGGCTCGAGATGAGGCTGCGGCATCTTAGAAAATTCGCTGAACCTTCCGATGATGCCTTTCAGATTCGATATTTCCGCTAACAGCGTTCGCGAACTTTCGCGGAAGACTTCTTCAAACTGCTCCGGACTTTGTTGCCGCGCGCGAACCAGGTTTTCCACTGTCAATTGCAGCGGAAACAGTGGATTCTTCAACTCATGCGCCAGCCGGCGCGCCAGTTCGCGCCATGCCGCGACACGCTCGGCCTGCACCAGACGCTCTTTTTGTGCCAGCAATTCTGCTGTCATGCGATTAAAAGACTCGGCGAGCTGCGCCAGTTCATCTTTCCCAGAAACTTCTACCTGAGTATTCCAATTTCCCGCGGCCACATCCTGCGCCGCCTGCGCCAACTGCTCCACCGGACGCGTAACTCGCGCCGCCGCCCAACTGCTCAACACAATTGCAAGAAAAACTCCTCCGCCTCCAGCAAGCAACGCTGCCGAGCGGATGTGCCGCTTCAACTCAACATAAATTTGCCGCGAATTACCAATCAGTAAGATCGCCAGTTGTTGACGGTCTTTTCCCGTCCCCGCTCCCAGCAGAGGGATCGCATGGAAGACTTCATCATCCGCCTGATTCCCAGACCATGACACCACCGCCGTAATCTCTTGCCCATACTTTTGCACCGCATTGATAAGCGGTTCGAGCGGTTCGGGAGAACGCACCTTATCCGATAAGTTTGTTGAAGGATCGATCAGCAGGTCGGCGGAAAAATGTTCGCCACGATTTTGGTAAAGCAAAGCTCGCATACCGGCGGGCAAATCCAGTCCAGATAGAAAATTCTTATCTAAACGGCGCCCGCCGATCACGTACACCGGACGCTCTCCACTCGTCTTACGCACCGCGAAAAGTCCCAGAGCAGTTCCATCCGGCAATGTTTCCTGCTTTAGAAATGCCCCCTGCTCACAAGCCGCCGCAAAGCCAGTGAACGCTTCCTCGAGATATCCAAATTTGGCCGGCCACTGCGCCGAAGAGACGATGGTTCCGTCGCTTTGCACAAACTCGAGAAAATCGAGCCGGTCATTCTCCGCCGTCGTTTTTGCCAGCTCGAAATATGGGCCCGAATCTGAAGTCGAGCGATTCAATGCCAAAGCCATGCGGTTCGCGGTATCCGACACTGCTAGCGCCTCCACACGCCTCGCCACTTCATCGCCTTGCCGGTTGAACTCGCGATGAAATTGCGCGACCAATGCCGCCGTGCGTTCGTCATCGCTGCGCGCGAATGCTCGCCGGGTCACCTCCGAAACCAGCCATGCCACTGCCGCTACCGACAAAAACACCGTCAGCGCGAACACGGCCAGCAGCTTCCGGCGAAACATCATGGTTTTTCTTTTCCCATCCAAACCTCATCCAGACGCCAGCTTCCGTCCGCTCCGGATCGCCAGTCTTGTAAGCTTGGCGACAACGCCCATTCCGCCGGAAGATGAAAAAGCGGAATCACCTGCCCACCCTTTAACAAGGTTTGTTCGACAGAATACAAATCTTCCACCGAATCCCCATTCGCCTTCGGTAATATCGTTCCCAAAGCCGCTGCCACATTTTCCAGCGCAATCCACGGATCGGCCTTAGCTAGCGGAATTCTCACCAGCCGCGCGTCCGCAATCGACGTTGCCGTCGGCTGCAAAACGAGCCCAGCATCTTTGGCATTAAGCGCAATCCGCTCCACCAGCACCCGTCCCAGCGAATCGTTGGCATCATATCCCAGCGTCCAATTCGGTGCGCCGTGAACCTGCTGCAGCACCTGGCGAGCTTGTTTTAAATCAGCGTCGGTTGAAAAAGTGAATCCATACCCGCTGATCCAATTCGGCAGCAAGCACGCTGCCGGCTGGCCCGCGCCTTGCAATAAGGCGCTTCGCATGGAGCCCCGCTCGATGCTGCGAGCCAGCGCGAGGCGCCGCATCTTTTCATCTGGCGTTTGTGCTTCTTTCGCAAAAACCAGCGCAATCAGTTCCATCGGTTGCGAACTGCTTATGCGGATCCCTTCTATCGCCGCTCGATGACTCTGCTCAGGCGCAACCTCTACCAAATCTGTTTTTCCTGATTCCAGTCCGAGTATTTGCTCATGAAAATTTTTACCCATCTCTACGTCCACCGCATCAACGAATGCCCGCCCGCGCCAGTGATTTTCTTCCGCACCCAGCGTGAGATGTTTTCCTGCCTGCCAGTCTTCTACGTGAAATGGTCCCGTCCCGCTCAACTTGCCGCCGCCATTCTTCTTCACAACGCTATTGCGTGTGAGCGCAAGCTCTGCAGGAACGTCTGAATCGGCATGATCGCGCTCCACAATCACGAAATCTTCCTCCGAAAATACTTTCCAGGAGGGATTTGCCATGCGCAACACGGAGGCCGCAATCTCCGGCGTCAGCTCCGAGCCATCGTGAAACTTCACTCCGCGCCGAATCTTGAATTGCCAGCGCTGGTCGCCGGGCGCAGCCTGCCATTCGGTCGCCAACGCGGAATGAATCCTGCCTCGATCATCCACTGTGACCAAGGTTTCAAAAATCAAAGCCAGCAGATTCCGGCGCGCAAATGAATCCGGTTGTAGCTGGTCTCCCGGATCGAGCGAAGCAAGCGATTCCCGCACCGCAATGCGCAGCGTTCCGCCATATTGCGGACGTGTTTCCGCGCTTGCGGAAAACGTCGCAAGCAACAGGCTACTGGCCGCAAGCCACTGCCAGGCGAAATGCCTCATATTCTCCCGTCTCCCGGTTTCTCACGACCGCAATGGCGCTATCGCCTCTTGCTTCGGTCCAAAGTGCCGTAACCTCACCCGAAAAATCCAAGGGCGCACTCACCGGCATCGGCTCGCGATCAGCGATCTCATACGCCCGCACAGAATCTGGTTCTTTGTCCGCATCATCTGCCGTCGCAAGCACCTGCCAGCCCGATCCGCACGCCGTCTTCACGCTCACAAGATCGCTGCCCCAATTCAGCTTCACAGGCTGCTCGGTGATTCCATCCACAAGATGAACTTGCCCGTCGGTTCCGGCAAACAGCCACAGCGCGTAACTTCCTCGCGGCAGCGCAGCCGCCGCATAAAACTTGCCTACGTTTGTCAGCTTCCCAACTCCCGGTGTCAGGGCGCCGGTAAAGAAATTTCGCGAGGCCGCGTAGAATCCCCCTAATGTTTGGACACCGGACAAGGAAGTCAGCGGCCACGGATCGTCGCTCTCGCGGCAATTCAGCGCCAGCGGCGCGCCGGTTGTGGTTCTACAAAACGCACCCGGAAGATAAATATCAAATAAGTGATCCTTCGCTAGGATCAACCGCCCGCGCAAATCCCTCGGCCATGGGCGGGAGTGCGCAATCGCCAGACTCTGCTCCAATTGCCACTTGCCATTTTTCTGGCGATAGATCGCAACTTTCGTTGCATCGAGTACCGCAATATGTTTCGGTGCGCCATCTTCCTCGAGTACAGCCATGTCCAGTATGCGGTCTTCTTGCGCCCACAGAGGAATTTTACGCAGGCTCATCGGTAAAACTTCGTGCGCCAGGCCCGGTTCAGCATCGCGCGGTGTGGAGACCATCACGACGGCAGGTTCTGCAGTACCCTGATGAATCTCCGCGACCCACAAAGACAACCGGGGATTTTCCGAAAGTGATATCGCAACCGAAGCCGCTGCCTGCTCCGGAGCCATAGGACGTACCCCCAACAATGCAAGTTCGACGCGTAGTGCACCGCAAATTGCATCGAAATCTTTTTTCGACAAAGAAGACCGGTTTTCAAACGTAACCGCAACAGCACCGGGTCCAGTGACAGCGACAATCTTCCGTGCCAGTTGCTGCGCCGGCGTATGCCAATCGCTTGCAGTAACCGTGCCGGGCAGCGTACAGCAGAGGAGCAAAATGAGAAGGCCCGGCTTTAACCGCAGCAGCGAATTAAAGATCGCATAACGCATCAAGCACCGATAACAAGCTTCTATATCTTAGGAAATGAAAGGCACTAAGTCTGACCACTGAATTTCTCTACCTCGCCTCAGCCTGCCCACTTTGGTTCGCCACGTTCATGCCGCGCAACACGTCGTTGGTGAAGAAGAATTTCCCATCCGCCGGCACCATCATGATCTGCAACTTGTCGGACAGCCGTTCAGCCACTATTTTATTAATCAGCAAAGGATTCTCTTTCAGAATTGCCGCCTCACTCTTCATTCGCTCTGCATCGGCAACTGCCGTTACTCGAATGCGATCCGCTTCCGCGTCGGCCAGCACTTTGCGCCGTTCGCCTTCGGCTTTGCTGTCGATGACTTTGGCCTGCGCTTCCGCTTCCGCATTCTGGATTGTTGCTTCCTTGCGTGCCTGCGCTTCCAGTCGGCTCTGCTCAATCTGCTTCTGTTTCAGCGGCAACGTATATTGCATTGCATCCGCCTCACCCTTCGCCCGCAACACATGAACCTGTGCCTCGCCCTCCGCCTGCTTGATCTGCTGCACCTTCGTTGCTTCCGCCTCAAGCTCTGCGATCCTCACTTGCTTGCTTTTTAACTCCGTCTCTACGCCCATGCGATCGTTCTCCTGCTCTTTCAGAAGAAGCGTCTCCAGACCTTGCGCATACTCCGGAGGCAATTGAATATCCCGCAACATCACTGCTTTCACCACAATCCCATCTCCCGCCAGCTTCTGTGTGATCAGCCCTGCCGCGCGTTGCCGCACCTCTTCGCGCTTCGCCGAAAAAACATCGCGCACCGTATAGTTCGGCACAATCTCCCGCCAAACACTGGCTACCGTCGGCGGCACAATTTCTTTTTCCACCGGACGCGGCAAATTTCCCTGGATATAATCCAACCGCTTCGCATCCAGCCGGTATCGCACCGTGATCGCCAGCCCCAGGGTCAATCCTTCTTTCGCTTGCACATCCAGAAGCTGCGATTTCGCGGCCACATTTGCCGCTGCGCTCTTGCCGTCTTCTGCAACTCCGGTAGTAAAAATCTGATCTCGCGTATCAAACAGCGCCACATCTTCCACCAGCGGCACAACGAAATGCGCCCCCGGATACAACGTGCCCGGCACAGTTCCGCTGGTTTGGCTCACACGTACGCCCGCCATGCCGCTCGGAACCACGATTATGCTGAATGCCACCAGCAGCGGTCCCCATGCCAACATCGCCAGCGCCAGCGAAGTTCGCCACCTCACGGTGACTAGCCTGGCGCTCACCGCCCCGCCCGGCGTCTCCAGCGCTCGCCGGTACAACATCTCGCGATAAAGATCATAGGTGAGAATGCACACGGCCCCGAAAATCATTCCCAGGCCGCACATAATCAGCAAATACTTCAACGCCAGCATGGTCGTTCTCCTTTTGCGCCTTAGCGCTTTTGTCCTGTCTTCACTGCTACCGGCTGCCGGACAAAGAACAGCCGGAATACCTGCCCGAAGATCAACTCTTCCGCGAGCAATGCCACCGCTATCGAAAAAATCAGACCCGCCACAACTGCCATGAATGTGATTGCCATTTGCATGATGCCTCCTAAAACCACTCTCAGACTTGCAGTAACTACGCCAATCACTAATGCAATGAAAACAAAGTTCTTAGACGCGACAACACTGCGGGCAAATGACCCCTCACGTTCACACTGTGTCGGAATCAACACGGGCAAGATACCTTCTCAACTGATTGACTTCATCTTCCCCGCGCCTTATCGTTGGCCGAATGAACGTAGTCAACGCCACGCGCAATTTCGAATCATGGCTGGGGCAGCGTACCCGTCTCGATAAAAAAGATCTTCACCTCAAGCACGAAAGAATGAAGGCCGAACTATTCCCATTCTTTCGCGCCACCTATTACCGCTGGGCGCAACTCTGGCCAGAAATCTGCGCCGATCTGGCGAAGGCACCCCACGTGCTTGCCGTTGGCGACCTTCACGTAGAGAACTTCGGCACCTGGCGCGACATCGAAGGCCGTCTCATCTGGGGAGTGAACGATTTCGATGAGGCCTGGCCCATGTCCTACACCATCGATTTGGTCCGCCTGGCAGTTAGCGCCCATCTCGCAGTCGAGGTGGGAAATCTTCCGCTCAAGCGTGAAGATATATGCGAGACTTTGCTCGAAGGCTATCGCGAGAGCATGAAGGAAGATGGCAGCGCATATGTTCTAGGGGAAGAACACCAGTGGCTGCGCCGCATCGCTGAAGGCGAGCTTCGTGATCCTGTCCGATTCTGGAAGAGAATGGACGCACTGCCCACGCTCAAGACAGCGGCGCCCATCAGCGCCGTCGATGCTATCGAGCATCTCATGCCTGCGCCCGGTATCAAGTATCGTTTAGCGCATCGCGTCGCCGGACTCGGCAGTCTCGGCCACGCCCGTTACGTGGCACTCGCCGATTGGCATGGCGGACGCATCGCCCGCGAAGCCAAAGCGCTGGTGCCGTCTTCTACATGTTGGGCAGAGAGCCTCAACGCTCCCAAAGATCCCGGTCCGGCCGAAATTCTTTATCAAACTATTATCAATCGCGCCGTCCGCTGTCCCGATCCCTTCGTCCAACTTCGCGGACGCTGGATCGTCCGCCGCCTCGGCCCACATTGCTCCCGCATTGAACTGGCCTCCTTGCGCGGCCCCGATACCGAACTGCGGCTGCTCCACGCCATGGGCTGGGAAACCGCGAACATTCATCTCGGCACACCATCCGCGCGTAAGAATGTCCTGCGGCACATGGAGAAACAAAAAGGGAAGTGGCTGCACCGCGCCGCCGAAGCCATGCTGCAGGTTGTGCGGGAAGATTGGAATGTTTGGAAGAAGAAAGGTTATGCGTAAATATATATGAGCGAGTTTTGAAAAAGACAACTTCACAGGGTGCGGGAAAATTGCCTTTGCCTAGAATTTCTTTCTAAGAAACTCAAAAAGGCTGTAGCCGATAAGCGCCGCAATCATGGCAATTACGAAGTTGCTGCCCGTAAAAACATCTCGAAAGGCTGAAGCTATGCCCCGCGTGCTTCCCAGTCCCGAGCGTTCGAATTCTCCCATTAGCAGATTGGAATAAAAAAGAAAGACAATAAACGCGATTTCAATAAACGCCCTCCAGATGTCTTTTTTCACTGCTTTCGGCTCGCTTTCAATTCATTCCACTGCTTACTTTACGTACACCGAGCCCTTCTTCAAGTCCTCCGGAACATTGGGAAACGGCGGGAAATCCTGCGAATAGCCTTTCAGCAAACTTGCAGTGACTTCCGCCCGGAGTGTGCCATCGTGAATCGCGATCTTATGCAGCCGCGCCTTCGAGTATCCCTCCCACAGCGAAACCCCGGCATAAGCGCCATCATTACGAAGAACGTAATAGATCATGTCAAGGAAGCGAATTTTATTCATGTCGCCGTTGTAATTGCGGACGATGCGTTTCAACGCGTCCATGCCCGCTTCTTGCGGCGACATGCCGTGGCGCATGTTCTCCACAATCGTGTGCGCACCCGCGACTTTGATGTTTTCCTCGCCACTTCCGGTCGCACCCGCGGAGCCTACATCCTGATCGGTGTAACAACCCGCGCCGATGATGGGCGAATCGCCGAGGCGTCCCGGAAGTTTGAAAGCCAAGCCGCTGGTTGTAGTGCAGCCGGAGATTTCTCCTTTTTCGTTCAGCGCGGAACAATGAATAGTGCCAGTGGGAGGGAAGAGAACTCGACGCACGGCAGCCAACTGAAATTCCGCTTCGATGCCAAGATCGGCGGCTCGCGCATGTAGATTTTCGATGCGCTCCTGCCACAACTCCGACTGCGGTTTGTCGTTCGAAATCGGCGGCTGCCAGTGCGGATCGGCCAGCCCGGGACCCCACCAGTCATTGGGCGATTGGAATTCTTTCCAAAGCAACCATATCTTGCGCGAACGCTCCGTCAGCAAATTTTCGCGCGGAAATCCAAGCGCTACGGCAAAGCGTTCCGCCCCTTCACCCACCAGCATAACGTGGCCGGTGTGCTCCATCACGGCTTTCGATACCAGTGACACGTTCTTAATATTGCGCACCCCGCCCACCGACCCCGCACGCCGCGTAGGGCCGTGCATGCAACAGGCGTCAAGTTCGACTAAGCCGTCTTCGTTGGGCAACCCGCCGAGGCCAACCGAATCGTCATTAGGATCGTCTTCCGGGCCTTTCACCACGTGCAAAGCGGCATCGAGTGTGTCGCCGCCGCCTTTCAGGAAGGCATAGGCATCTTCGAGATAAGCATAGCCATTGTTCGCGCAAACGATGATCGGACGCTTGTGCCCACCAGTTTGTGCATCGCGTGGTTGTGCACTGGGAATTGGCTGTGAGCTTTCGGCGTGGCCTCGAGGTACTACTCCGGTAGCAACCGCCCCAAGAACGGAAGTTTTAACAAAATCACGGCGTGAAAAAGTCAATGAATTCCTCCAGCTTATCTTGACTCGAAACACGAAGCGGAAGGATATCATGCGGCTCGTGCAGATAATCAGTTAGACATCAAATCATTGTGCACGTAAAATAGTGCTGCACGTAATAATGTGCTTTATGAAGACCAATATCACCCTTAAACTCGATGCCGATTTGTTGAAACAGGCGCGAATATTAGCGGCTGAAGAAGATACATCGATCAGCGCTCTGTTGGCGGCTCGCCTGGAACAGATTGTGCGCGAACGCAACACTTATGATCGTGCCCGCAAGCGCGCTCAGGCCCGACTACGCCAAGGAATGGATTTGCGGTGGAAAGCTCCTCGCTCCCGTGATGAGCTTCATGAACGATAAGGGCTGGCAATGGCGGACAAATACTTTGTCGATACAAACATCCTAATCTACGCCCATGACCGTACGCTAGGCGTAAAGCACGAGCGTGCGCGGCGGATCGTTTACGATTTGTGGACGAGCGGCCAGGGTGTGTTGAGCACGCAAGTCTTGCAAGAGCTTTGCGTGAATCTGCGCCGCAAGCTTGCGCGTCCGCTTTCAGTGGACGAAATCCGGCATCTGATTCGTGATTACATGAGCTGGGAGATTACAGTCAATACACCCGAAGCGGTGATCCAAGCCCTTGACATCGAAGTGCGCTACAAAATTTCTTTTTGGGATGCTCTGATTCTGCAGGCCGCCGAACAGTCCGGCGCGACGATTCTCTACTCCGAAGATTTAGCCGCGAAACACAATTATGGGACTGTTCGCGTGCTGAATCCCTTGGTGGATGAATAAGGCGATTAAAGGGTGCGCGCCTGCGAGAAAAGGTTTTCGATTTTGATATCAGCCTAGCTCGCTGCCACGCCGCGGTAGCGGCCTACGAGCCTGGATCGATCACGCATTCCTGCAGAAGCTACCTCGGTGATCGGTCGAATTTTTCCGTGATCTGACCGGAAGCGCAACAGTGCGGCGATATTGCCAACCGCATCCAGTTCAGGATTATTCTTCACATAAAACAGTTCGATATCGTGGCGGATCACCCACGGCAAAATTGCCTCAACCGCATCGACTACCTTACGGGTTTGCCTTCCACAAACCGGGCAAAAGTTCACAAGATGAGCATCTAAATGGCCGCAGCCGATGCACTCTACGGCTTGCGCCACATAGTTATCGCTGATCAATAAACTCTGCACTTCGCCTAACTCCAGCGATCGCAAAACACGCCGCAACCCCGTAACTCCCCGGCCATGGCTTCGAGCCTGACTAATAGTTTCATGAACGGCTTCGCGGCAAGTCTTGTCCTGCCATTCTGTAAGAATGTGTTCGGCTCTGGATCGAATGAATTCATCACTGGCGTGGGCCACTTCGGCGGAAAAACGGCCCAGCAATTTATGCGAAACATCGGGATGCAACTGTGTTTCGACCTGTGGCCAGATCGCCTCGTGGCAGCCTAGAATCCATTTCTCGAACGCATGTTTTTCCAGAGCGCTTTTCAGGACCTCGGACACAAGTTTGAAATGCTGCCGCGCCTCATCGGCGACACGGCGCTCGGCGTGGCCTCCGTCATAGCCGGCGAAACCATCGCTACGGCCACGGCGCGGAAGCAAATGAAAAAATCCTTCACGCTCGTTCAACTCGCCCATTCGAAAATCAAACAGCCGCGCCCGCTGTCGATCGAGTAGAACAACTCCGAGACTGGGGAATGGTCCCAGCAAGCGTGCCAGAGGCTTGAGATGAAAATGCCGGTCGATTAAAAGCTGTGTCCCGCTCAGCCGCGCAGGTAAATCGAACTCGCACCAAAAACCTTGCGCAGAGCAGGCGAAGACGGCTTTAGTGCGCGCGCCATTTCCGCGGAAATCCTGCGAGAGATGCACAATGCGATCCAGATCGGCCCGTGCTGATTCGCATTTTTCTTTATTCTTGCCTTCCAACTGGCGCAAAACTTCCCGCGCCAAATCTTTGGTCAGAATCGCTTCTTCTTTGTGCGCTTTATTTTGAGGCGGGGCGGGCTGAAAGTAAAAGCTCAGAGCACAGCCTTCCCCGTCTTCAAATTGCGCCAGTTCTTGAATTTGTTCGCGAGTCATCATTCGGTTCCTGCTCCTTTCAGTTGCTATGGAATTACGCGGTGCCGGTTGCCGCAAATCGCTCCTTGAATTGGCCAACAAATTGGGGCGATTTGCGCAGGTGATCACGCGCGGCAGAAACGGAATGCAGCACCCGGTCGGGCGGAATGCCGGTGATAGCGGAGACTTCGTCGATCCCGAAGCCTTCAATCGCGTGCAGAATGAAGGCTTCGCGATGGTCGGGCACGACATCGCGCAAAGCGGAGGCAATGAGGCGCATCATCTCGTCCGAACCAACGATTTGTTCAGGCGTAGATACGCGATTATCGGCGATCACATTTTCTTCCGTGATTGCCTCGTCGGGCTGGTGGAATTGCAACCCAGGCTCGTCGCTGGCTTTCACGTTTTGCCTGCGGGCGGATTCCTCGAGATGCACGGCGGAGCCGTTGCTTCCGTCCGGACGAGATAGTTGATCGAGCGCATCGAGAGCCAGCCGATAAAGCCATGGTTCAAGCGCCAGTCGCTCCGGTTTCTCGCGCCCGTCGCCCAGCGCCGCTGCGATGGTTTCATCAATTACTTCTTCTTTGCAGATCGATTCGGGGGTGACCTGCTCGGCGGTTTCACGGAAATAAATTTCCCGCTCCACAAAGCGCTCCAGGCGGGGAAGATTGGCGTTGACGTAAGAGCGCACATCTTCCGCGGAAACCGTCGCGGGAAAGACGACGGCCAGAGTCTCCTCAAATGGCACGGAAATATTTGTTCGCTCTATCGCCTGACTTCGGCGCCGTCTCCACTTATGGCTCGCGCGCAATAGCTCCTTGTGTTTACTGAGCTGTTGCAGAAGATCTTCAAACGCGCTCTTCATCGCAGCCGAGGCGGTAGAAGCCCTCGTCTGTGCCGCCATCTGCCCGGAAGGCAACCGCAAGTTAAGAGATACGCTGACGCCTTCACGCGCGGAAACATCCTCCACCATGCCTTTCAAGTGGATCAGTTCCGGGCGAAACACCTGCAGGCGTTTTCGCAGTCTTTCGATTTGATGTTGAAGGTCTTTTTCTATGGCGGGAGTTTTGTGAAGCCGGTAACTGATGTGGACGTTCATTAGCACCTCGAGCTTGCAAACGAAGGAGCGCAAACCAGTGCTTTCTAGCGCAATTGTACACCTGCGCAAAAAGGACAAAACTCGAATGAATTTATTTTTGCAAAATATTTTTTCGGTTTTGAAACAACCCTTGGGAAGGATAAAACGGAACGATTATTTGCAGCCTCTTATCACAATCGCTATCATCCGTGAACCATGAAACTGTCCAATTTATTGCTTGCCTTTGTTTTAACCGCAGCGGCGGCCCAGGCACAGACCGCTGACTCTAAAGACGTGGGTGCCGTCTATCCCAATGCATATGCGCTCTATCTCGACCTGCACCAGAATCCGGAACTCTCCTCGCACGAAACGCAAACGGCGGCAAAGCTCGCGGGGCAATTACACAGCCTGGGATACGCAGTAACCGAACACGTCGGAGGCACGGGCATTGTCGCCATTCTGAAAAACGGCGCGGGTCCAACCGTAATGCTTCGCACCGAACTCGACGCATTGCCGGTGGAAGAAAAAACCGGACTTGCCTACGCCAGCCACATTCACGGCAAAGATGACGCCGGCCACGATGTTCCCGTCATGCACGCTTGTGGTCACGATCTTCACATGGCAGCAATTGTGGGCACCGCAACGATCATGGCTCACAGCAAAGAGAGCTGGCATGGCACGCTGATGTTAATTGGACAACCCGCCGAGGAAACGATCACTGGAGCCAAAGCCATGCTCGCCGATGGCTTTCTAAAAAGATTTCCCAAGCCGGACGTAGCCGTGGCACTACACGTCGGCAACAACTCGCCCGCGGGAACGGTTGGCATTACACCGGGAATCTACAACACCAACGCCGACTCGCTGCGCATTACGATTTACGGCAAAGGCGGCCACGGTTCTGCGCCCCAGACGGCGATCGATCCCATCGTGATTGCAGCGCGGACCATTCTGTCGTTGCAAACCATCGTCTCGCGTGAAGTCAAGCCAGGCGAAATGGCCGTAGTCACAGTCGGATACATCCACGCAGGAACGAAAAACAACATCATTCCAGATGAGGCTGAATTAGGCCTTACGGTACGCACGAATAAACCAGAAGTCCGCAAGCAAATTCTCACCGCCATTACGCGTATGACGAACGCTGAAGCTGAATCCGCCGGCGCGCCACGCCAGCCATTGATCGAACATTATGAGTCGACTGACTTGGTCTACAACGATCCAGCTTTGGCGGAGCGGATGCGCGGCGTGCTGGAAGCAGCGCTGGGCAAGAAAAATGTGTGGATCGAGGAGCCGATTACAGCGTCGGAAGATTTCGCCTTCTTCGTGGAGCAGGGAATTCCCGGCTTTTACTTCAGCCTCGGCGGAGCCGATCCAGAGAAATTTAAGCAAGCCAAAGCTTCGGGAACGCAACTACCGTCGAATCACTCTCCGCTGTTTGCGCCCGAGGTGGATCCGGCGCTGCGCACAGGCATCGCGGCGGAGGTAGCAGTGCTGCGGAATCTATTGAAATGATCTTGCCGATAGTTGGCCTAGTTATTGGCCAATTTGCTCCAGAATCGCTCTAGCTGCTGCAGCAGGATCAGCCGCCTCGGTGATCGGCCGCCCCACGACGATATGGCTGGCGCCAGCGGCAATCGCTTCCGCTGGTGTAACCACGCGCGCCTGATCTGCGTGATCTGTCCCGGCTGGCCGTACCCCCGGAGTGACGA
Organism: Candidatus Aquilonibacter sp.; assembly: GCA_035486715.1. Lineage (GTDB taxonomy): Bacteria > Acidobacteriota > Terriglobia > Terriglobales > Acidobacteriaceae > Sulfotelmatobacter. The sequence continues at coordinate 5,099 of DATHMV010000036.1, read as the reverse complement.
TTGCGAACTTGCTTCCGAGTTCGCGACGTAGAGCGGCAAGTTCACGCGCGGAAGCGACGATACCCTGGCATCCGCATGTCTGAGCCAGAGAAGCCAGGCGTAGCACTTCGTCCAGGACGGTCCCGCTTATGCCAATCTCATGCAAATCATTTTGGTCGAAGCTGGTAAGCACGGTCACCGCCAGCACGGTCAGATTCGAATTAACTGAGCCCGCAGCTTCCACCGCCCTGCGCAACATCTTGCTACCGCCCGAGGCATGAACCGTCAATATGCTCACGCCCAGCCGGGCTGCCTCGCGAACTGCTGAAGCAACTGTATTAGGAATGTCATGATACTTGAGGTCGAGAAACACCCGCCGGCCAGATTCCACCAAATCCCGCACCAAACGCGGACCTTCGGCGGTATAAAGCTGCATCCCGACTTTGTACGTAAAGGCCGAATCGCCCACCGCCGTGACAATTTTCTGCGCGGCCGCAGCCGTGGACAAGTCAAGCGCAACAATCAGTTTTTGCCGGGGATCACTATCGGAAAATGCTGCGCTGCCAGGGATGGGGTGGGGCAGAGTGGCCTGCATCCCCAGCAGTGTAGAACGTTTAGCGGAATTCCGCCATCGGCATGTTATAGGCGACGGTTTGGTAGACCGGTCGGTGATCGGTTCGCGGCTTCACCAGGTCCAAACGCACCTTCTGCAGCCCGCGGTGCTCGAACTGCAACGCTTGGGCAGCGCCGAAAGAAAGGTCAATGATACGTCCGGGAACAATCGGACCCCTGTCGTTGACTTTGACAACGACCGCACGACCGTTGTGCAGGTTCGTCACCCTGACATAGCTTCCCAAAGGAAGCGTCGGGTGGGCCGCCGTCATGTCGTACATATCGTAGTCTTCACCGCTGGCGGTCGGCTTGCCTTCAAAATCCTCGCCATACCACGAGGCTGTGCCGATCTGATACGGTTGATTCTTGCCAGGCTGTTTACGGATTTCGGGCTTGATCTGGGCCGTACTACTTGGGGCTGAACTGGCCTCCGAGTTGTTTGGACCCTGAGCCGCCCGCAGCCCGACGATCACCAAAGCGATCATCAGTCCTTGAGCTATACGTCTTCGCATTCAGTGCTCCTCGCATCTCAAAAAGTCGTCCTAGCTAGGTTTTCTCGTTAACGTTATGTAAATGGTAAGGAGCCCCGGAAGGCTTGTCAATCCGAAAGTTGCTGGCCTATAGTGACCTGCTAGTAATCGATATCTTACGTAACTTGTTGTTAATGATGATATGTTTGCATCATCTCTCTCATAATAATAGGTTTATGTGTTTATCATATAGTAAATAAACCATGGGCTGTATTACTGGAATTATTTTCATCCTCAATAGATTCAGCGACTTACAGCGATTGTCTTTCTAAATTGTTTATCACCAGCATTTTAGGTACAAGGTTGCTAGGCTTTGAAAATTTTCGCGCACGAATTATGGCTGAAAATCCTCAAATCGTCTTAACCATCGCTGGATTTGACCCATCCTCCGGAGCCGGCGTCACGGCCGATATTAAGACCATTGCCGCTCACGGTTGCTACGGCGTGGCCTGCATTACCGCCCTCACCGTTCAGTCGACCATGGGAGTTCGCCGCGTAGAGTCTGTATCGCCCGACCTCATAAGGGAGACTCTGGAAGAACTTGCTGCCGACGTTCCCATTGCCGCAGTCCATATTGGCATGATGGGCACGGCCAAAGTGGTCCGAGCCGTAGCCGAATTTTTCGAGGGGCGTACCGGGAAGGCAAAGCTGCCGAACGTAGTTCTGGATCCCATCCTTAGATCGTCCTCGGGAGCGGATTTGCTGGATGGTCCTGGTACGAAGCTGCTGATCGAGAAGCTTTTACCCCAAGTTACCGTGCTAACGCCCAACATAGACGAAGCCGCCTATCTCACTGGTTTGAAAGTGACCAGCGAAGATGAAATGCGAGTCGCCGCAGAAAAGTTGCACCAAATGGGGTGCAATGCCGTTGTGATCACCGGCGGTCACCTCGAAAAAGCCATTGATTTACTGAGCTTTACCACTAAAAAAGGTATTGAGCAGGAGGTCTTCAAAGCCGAGCGCGTGCGCTCGAACGCCACCCACGGCACGGGCTGCGCCTTCGCTACTTCAATGGCTTGTCATCTGGCACAGGATCGCGGTTTGGCCGAGGCAACTTTGCTGGCAAAGACTTATGTCACGGCAGCGATTGCGGCCGGTTATCCCTTGGGCAGGGGAACAGCCCCAGTTCACCACCTTTATCGAATGAACCAGCAGCGCCGAGCCGCAGGATCGGGAAACCAGTCTTAAAACAGCTAAAAGTGGGAAATTAATCTCGATTAGAAGAGTCTTTAAGCAGGATTCCGGCAACAAACGCGGCAGTTGCGCCCAAAAGCCATTCAATCCGCCATAGCTGAATCGCCTGGAACTCCGCCAGGTTCGATGCCCTATAAAAGATGCTGACCCCGACGACACCAGCCATGCAGCCCAAGCCAACAATAAAGGCGATCAGCGAAGCCGTTGGCAAGCCGACCCAACGCTTAATCTCATGGAAGTGAAGGTAGCGCATCCACTCAGGGAAGGAAATCTGCTCCCATAAGTCTGCCGCCCCCGCTTTCACCAGCTTTGCCATACCCCAAATTTGCGGCCACATACTATTCGCGTCTGAGGTATTCGTTATTGTGGGGGAGGGGGAAGGTAGAGTTCGAGCAGACCTCACCAAACCACAGCGATGGCAGAACTTGGCGCCGATCATGAATTCGCTGTTGCAGCCGGAGCAAACATCCGCCATCGGTTGTGCTGGCAAGGAAAGCGGGGCAGCTTCCACGGGTTCGAAAACAGCCGGTGGTCTCCAGAATTCCTGTGGTACCTTGTCTACGATTTCCGCCATACGAGAAAAGACTGCTAGCTAGAACGTTGCCTGTGCAATCGCAACCCAACGGCCAAAAGGTAGTGCGCAATAAGAGGTCGCCGAGTCAGCGACTTGCAAATTATCGTGTTCCCGAGTCTTGCAACCTTGCGAAATTATTACTCGCAGACTCAGGTAAAGATGCCCCGGTTACTTTATTTATGCTTCTCGTAACTTCGCAAATTATAGTGCTGCCACTTTAGAACTCATGCCCGAATTTTGTTTATTGGTTTACATCGCTGGTTCGTTGATGGCATCCGAATAGTAGTGACTTACGATTTATGAGCGGCCTCTAATTTCGTTTAAACTAGGAACTTCAACACTAAAAATTGTGGGGATGGCAGTTGAGCCGGATATTAGCGAGACAGTTGTTTTGTATTGGCATCCTGTTGTCCGCGAGCATTCGCCTGCCATTAGGCCACGCTCAAGCACGCGTCGCAACTTCTAACATCCCCGCCACAGCACCCAATGGCTCACCGGCGCGCGATCCCCAAGCTGACATCGCCTTCGACCACTTCTACAACATGGATTACGACCGCGCGATCCAGGAATTCCAGAAGATTCTGGACCGCCGTCCCGATGATCCTGCCGCAATCAATCATGTGCTTGCCACAACCTTGATGCGCGAACTCTATCGCATGGGCGCGATGAATACCGGCGAATATTCCAACGACAGCTTCATCGGCCAGGCCCATCGCCCTGCGGATCCCAAAGTAAAAGAACAGATCAAGGATTTAGTCAGTCGTGCCGAGGGCCTCGAAGAACGGCAGCTCAAAAGCAATCCCAACGATGTCAACGCACTCTATGCCCGCGGCGTAACGCGAGCGCAATTCGCGCTCTACACGGCCTTAGTGGAGCGCGCCTGGTTTTCAGCCTTGCGCAATGCGGTAGGAGCCCGCCGCGATCACGAACGCGTTCTCGAGTTGAACCCCAACTATCTCGACGCAAAGCTGGTGGTGGGAACTCATAATTACGTCGTCGGGAGCCTGCCATGGACAGTCAAAGCGGCGGTCGCATTAGCCGGACTGAGTGGAACGAAAGAAAAAGGCTTGCAGTATCTGCGGGAGGTAGCCAACGGCAACGGCGAAAACAGCGTCGATGCAAAAGTAGTGCTGGCGCTCTTTCTGCGCCGCGAGCATCGTTTTGACGAGGCACGATCGTTAATGCAGGATCTGACCGTTCGTTATCCGAAAAATTATTTATTCCCGGTGGAAGAGGCGAATCTGCTGCGCTCCGGCGGCCATGTGCAGGAGGCCGCAGCCGCCTACCGCAAGGTCTGGCAAAACGGCAGGGAAGGAAAGTACGACGGCCTGCACTACGAATCGGCAGCCTTGGGATTAGGCGATTTGCTGCGTAGCCAAAAAGATTATTCCGGAGCCGCAGCGGCCTTCGAACTGGTAAGCCAGGCTCCCAATCCCGACCCGGAAGCTCTTCAGAAAGCCAATTTAGCTGCCGGAGAAATGTACGACCTGCTGAAAAAACGCGATTTGGCCATGAAGAAGTATCAAATTGTCCTGGCAGAAAACGCGGGCACGCCATTAGCCGACGAGGCGCGAAAGCATATGAAAGAAGCCTATCGGGAGTAAAGGGTGAGTTCGCTTTTATATGACTCTGTCATCCTGAGCGTAGCCGTTCTTCAGGCGTAGCGAAGGATATCCACCTTAACCGGCCCTAATGCGTAAACCAAACCGCACCACGACCCGCCGATCGCCCACTGGGTTAAAGGAAACTTTTTCGCTTACAATTGCGTATTGTCTTGTAGGAGGCAGTTATGTACTGCAACTATTGCGGCAAGGTGATTCAGGATGATGCAGCGGTTTGCGCCTATTGCGGCATTCGTGTCGGCGTGTCGGTGGCTCGTAAGCGGCTGGTGCGGCCACGCCAGGGACGGAAAATTGCCGGCGTCTGCCTCGGCTTCGCCGAATACTTTGACATCGACGTAACCGCCGTGCGCCTGGTTTGGTTGATTGCCTCATTCATGACCGGCATCGGTCTGATCTCGTATCCCATTGCATGGATTGTCATGCCGGAAGAACCGCTGCTATTGGCCGCTGCGTATTCCGGCGATGTGAATGGTGGATTCCAGCGCGATGTGAATGGTCATTCCGGCCATGTGAATAAAGTCGGAGCGCAGCGACGCTGGGATTACAATCATGCCCGACATCTTCGAGATTAATCAAGGTGCACGATTC
>DATHMV010000035.1:0-102448 GCA_035486715.1 Candidatus Aquilonibacter sp. | reverse complement strand
GGTTAAGGTCCACTCCGAGCCGTACTGGCGCAGTCGCAATAATTGGTGCCTTGAGCGCAACACTTGACCGGGCAAGTCGTAGAGAGTGTTCATCTCGTGCGTGCGTTTCGTTTCGATACGAAAGCCCGCCGCACGCAGCTTATGGGCTAGCGCCCGCACATCCGCAACCCTGAACTTTATTTCGATTTCCTGGTTTGAACCCATACCGAGAGTATAAGAGGCGAACTTCGGCGAACGACTAGCTGAACGTCGGTAGTTTCACCAGATCGTTTTCTGGAACCGCCTCCACTGGCTCCCCGGCCTTGCGCCAGGCCGCTAATCCTCCGACGATGACGAACGTGTTGAATCCTTTTTCCCGAAGCAGGTGCGCCACCCGGGCGCTGGTCGCTTCGCGTGCTCAAGTACAGTAGAGATAAATATCCTTATCTTTGGGAAGAGTCTTGATTTCCTCTTCTAGGTTATTAGGCTCGATGCGAATCGAATTCTTGATGCGGGCCGACCCGGAGTCGTAATAGCCGTGGCTGCGCACGTCAACGATGACCACCCGGCTTGCATCGTTTGAAGCGAGCCGCCGGGCCAATTCTTCCACCTGTACACGCGGCACCACGCGGTAAGCTTTGTTTTTGCGGTACTGCACCACACGGTAGAGGCCGTAAACCAGCAGGGTGACGATGACCACCGCTTCCATCGCCTTGCCCGCGGCATGAAAGCCGCGCAAAACCGCCGCGAGAAAATCGCGCGAGAGATACCCCACGATCAGATACGTTAGGGCGTACAGCAGGGCGCCGGCGAAATCGAGCCGCAGAAACTGTCCGAAGCGCATCTTCATACTGCCGGCCAACGGAGCGGCCATGGTATTGACGCCGGGGATGAACTTGGCAATGACCAGCGTGATTTTGCCGCGTTTATAGAACGACTCCGCCGAACGCAGAATGCAGGTTTCCGGATTGATCGATACGCGGCAGAGAAAACCCAGCAGCAGCCATCCCATTTTGCGGCCCAGCCAGAACTCGACGGTATCGCCCAGCAACAGCGCCGCGACCGCTGCCAAAAGCACATAAGGACCCCAAAGCGCGTGGGCCGCGACCGCAGCCCCGGCTGCGACCAGCGCAATCGCCGCCGGGAAGGGAAGTCCCATTGCTTCCACCAGCAACAGGCCAAAGGTCAGGGCGTACCCATGGCTCGCCATTAATAAGACTAGATCCATAAGTGCGTTGGATAAGTTTAATCAGGAAAGGGTTCAGTATAAACAAAGCCGGATGCTTGTTGGTGAAAAGAGGCATCCGGCTTCAAGTTTTTGCGAGTCGTTTGGCGGCCCGCTGATCTCTCTCAATTGCAACCTATTTGCTCATACTGTCATTATTCATCGATCCGCCCTTGAGCATCTTTACGCTCATCACGTGGATCGAGTTCTTGTCGGCGTAAACATGGGCGCTGAGCTGTACATGATGTCCCTCATGGCCCTTCAACTCTTCGGGATTCATTACATCCCAGCTCTTGCCATCTTTATCGTTGACGAACATGTACTTGTCGCCTTCGGCTTTGACGGTCCCTTTCAGCGTCATCAGCGGAGCCTGGGCGGCACCCTGATCGGCCTGGGCCTGCGCCATATTGTTGTTGTCTTGTTGCGCGAAGGCGGCCAGGCTCAGCGTGAAGGTTATTGCGAGCAGAGAAATCATCAATTTCTTCATGGGTTTAATCTCCTCGTCGTTTGATTTGAAACTTGATTTGAAGCTTGAACGGATTGCTCCCGTTATCTTTCATACGTTTTAGAGCCTGCAAATGGATTGGTGCACCTCAGAAGGCTAGGTGGTTGGTAGCTAGAGTGGAGGGATGGGTTGCCGTAAATGATAGACAGAATTGTTCGCAGGCAACTATTTTTCTCGCGCTACAACAAACTCGGGAGCCCACAGCAACGCTCGCTTGATCTCGGAATCGGGGAAGGTGCAGATTGCTTTTCGCGCGGACTCGGCGTAATACGTGGCGCGAGCCGTCGCCGCTTCCAGCGATCCGTGGCGTTCGAGAATCCCGATGATTTGCGCGTGGGTGACTCCGTTGAAGGCGCGCTCGCGGAGAATGGTTTCTATTTTGGAGTGTTCTTCGGGTGTGCAACGCTCCAGCGCGTGAATTACCGCCATAGTTACTTTTCCCTCGCGCAGATCGCTGGCTACAGGCTTACCCAGAACATCTTCCGAAGCTGTCAAGTCCAGAACATCATCTACGATCTGAAACGCCATCCCCAGGTCGTGTCCATACTGGCCCAATGCTTCTTCCTGCGCCGCCGTCGCTCCGCCGAGGATTGCGCCCATCCGCATGCAAACGGAGAATAGACAAGCTGTCTTGCGGTAGATCAGATCAAAATGTTCGTCCAGAGTAATCAGCTTGCCGAGTTTTTCCATCTGCAGCAGTTCGCCTTCGACCATCTGCTGCGTGAGTTCGATCAGCGTGTCAAGAATGCGGAAGTTGCGCTCCTGAACTGCGATCTTGAAGGCCTGCATGTAGAGCCAGTCGCCGGCCAGCACGCACTTCGAATTACCCCACTGCGTGTTGGCGGCAGGTCGGCCGCGCCGCGTCTTGGCTTCATCGATGATGTCGTCGTGCACCAGCGTGGCGGTGTGAATGATTTCAACGACGGCACCGAGACGAACGGCGCCGCGGCCCTGGTAATCGAATAATTTGGCGGAAAGAAAAAGCAATGCCGGGCGAATGCGCTTGCCTCCGCCGTTGCGCAGGTATTCTCCAATCTCGGTGATCGCCTGAACGCCGCAGACGGTATCGCGTCCGAATTCGTCTTCAAGCGCAGCAAGGTCGTCGTGCAGCAGATCGAAAATTTCTTTGCCGTTAATGACGGGAGGCGCGCTCAAATCTTATGTGCTCTTCTGTGATGAAGGTTAATTCGTCCGGTAATTCGTAAACTGCAAATCGATTCCAAAGTCGTGCGCTCGAAGCATGGCGATCACATCCTGCAGCGTGTCGCGGTCTTTGCCGCTGATGCGCACCAGATCGCCCTGAATCGACGCCTGCGCCTTCTTCTTCGAATCTTTCACCAGTTTCACGATCTCCCGCGCTTTCTCAATGGCGATGCCTTGCTGCATGGTGACGCGGCGCTTGGCCGTTCCGCCGGCAGCTGGCTCAACCGCACCGTAGGTCAGGCCTTTCAGCGAGACTCCACGCTTCACCAGTTTCTGCTGCAAGATATCGTTTACCGCTTTCAGCTTGTATTCGTCGGCGGAGTGCAGCACAATCGCGTCTTTTTCCAGTTCAATATTCGACTTTGAATCCTTGAGGTCGAAACGGGTATGGATCTCCTTCAACGCCTGCTGAATGGCGTTGGAGACTTCCTGCAAGTCGATCTTGCTTACGATGTCGAAACTGTTGTCGGGCATCGAATTTCAATTCTTTCTGAAATTATGGAATCTAGGTTGAGATTATCAGAAGGCCGGGAGTTAAAACGCTGAAACTTTGCTTTCAGCGGTTTCAGTCAATTTGAAAAAATTGTAAAAATTGCGGGTTGTGCGGACGCCAATTTCCTCTGTGGTCAATCCGCGCAACTCCCCGAGCTTTCGCGCGGTCTCGACTACGAACGCCGGCTCGTTGCGCTTGCCGCGATTCGGGACAGGAGCCAGGTAAGGCGAGTCGGTCTCGATCAACATGCGGTCGAGCGGAACTTCGAGCGCCGCATCGCGAATCTGTTGCGCTTTAGGAAATGTTACGTTGCCCGCGAATGAGATCATGAAGCCCATATCCAGCGCGTGTTTCGCTTGCAGCCACTTCCCCGTGAAGCAGTGCAGAATTCCCCCCAACCCTTTCGGAGCCCAATGCTCTTGCATCAACCCGAGGCAATCTTCCCAGGCGTTATCGCTGCCGTCCGATGGACGGCAGTGAATCACAATAGGCAGCTTGGCCGTCGCGGCCAGTTCCATCTGCCGGAGAAAAACTTCTTTCTGCACGTCTCGCGGGGAGTGATCGTAAAAATAATCCAATCCAATTTCGCCCCAGGCGATTACTTTGGAATGCTTCGCGAGCCGCTCCATGTTCTGATAAGCGGCTTCATCGGCAAGTTGAGCTTCGTGGGGATGAATGCCTAGAGTCGCATAGATAAAATCGTATTTCTCGGCCAGTACAATTCCGCAGCCGACATCGGCAGGGCCATCGCCATTGCCGATCGCAACCATTGCTTGCAGGCCAGCGTCGCGGGCGCGTGCAATCACCTGCTCGCGGTCGGAGTCGAATTGCTTGCCGTCGAGATGGGCGTGAGAGTCGATGAACATGAAAGTTGATTGGCGTATTGTGGGCTAGCTACTTCAGTCTTGCCCCGATTGGTACATCTTCCAGAAAGCCAGCCAGTACAGGGCTGCCACCTTCCAGCGAGGCCGCGACGATCATGCCGTTCGATTCCAGACCGCGCATTTTTCGCGGAGCAAGATTGGCGACAATTACAACTTTGCGCCCTACCAAAGTTTCCGGCGCGTAAGCTTCGGCGATGCCGGCTAGGACTTGCCGAACTTCGGTCCCAATGTCGATTTCGAGACGCAAAAGCTTGTCTGACTTGGGAACCCGTTCGGCGACCTTAACGAGCCCGACGCGTAATTCGACCTTGGCGAAATCGTCGATAGAAATTTTTTCGTTCGCAGGCGTTGATGCAGCCGGGGTTACTGTCTGTGGACCTGACTGAACCGGTTTTGCCGTTGCCGGAGCTTCCGCCACCGGCGCACCTCTCTGTTCTTCTTCCATCTTTTGCATCCTCTCGATTGCGCTCTTGTCGGCGCGTGGAAATACGGGATGAACTTCGCCCAGCTTTGTGCCCAAAGGCAACTGCCCCCAGGCTAGTTCACTCAACGACAACTTTTGAATATCGCCCAAGCCGAGCTGTGCCCAGATTTTGGCGGTCGCGTCGGGCATCACCGGGTAGGCAAGCGCCGTGGCAATGCGCAGCGCTTCTGCGGCGGTGTAGAGCACTGTGGCTAAACGCGAGCGGCTGTCTTCGTCCGATTTTTCGCCGAGCGCCCACGGTTCATTTTCCACGATATATTTATCCACGGCCGCGACCAGAGACCATGTGCTTTCGAGGGCGCGCGAAAACTGGAACTGATCGAAGAAAGTTCCGAAGTCGCGAATGGTTTTTCGCGCCGCCTCGGCTACGATTTCGTCCGAAGGCTTTTTCGCCGCGCCGTGCGAAGGATAGGGAACCTCGCCTTTGAAATAGCGGTTGATCATGGTCAGCGTGCGGCTGGCCAGATTTCCCAGCCCATTCGCCAGATCGGAGTTGTAGCGCTGCACCAGCGCGTCGAACGAAAACGAGCCATCCTGTCCGAAGACGACTTCGCGCAGCAGAAAATAACGCAGCGCATCGGCGCCGAGCACGTCGAGAATCGTTTCCGTACGCACGATGTTGCCGCGCGACTTCGACATCTTGCTCTCTTCAAACAGGAGCCAGCCATGGGCGACGATGGCTTTGGGCATGGGCAAACCGGCAGCCATCAAAAACGCCGGCCAGTATACGCAATGGAAGCGAACGATCTCTTTGCCGATCATGTGTACGTCGGCCGGCCAGAATTTCTTGAAGGCTTCCTGTGCCCCGGCGTGCGAAGAACCGTAGCCGATGGCGGTGATGTAGTTCGCCAACGCGTCGAGCCAGACGTAAATCACATGCTTGGGATCGTCGGGCACCCGGATGCCCCAGGTAAAGGTCGAGCGGCTGATGGAAAGATCGCGCAAACCGGAGCGCACGAACGAAATTACTTCGTTGCGCCGCGTCTCCGGGCGTATGAAGTCCGGGTTGGTGTAAAGCGCCAGCAACTTATCCTGAAACGCTGAGAGCTTGAAGAAATAATTTTCTTCACTCACCGTTTCGGTGATCCGTCCACAGGTGGGGCAAGCGTCACCCGGCTGCGCTCCATCAACATAGAGTTCGTCGGAAACGCAGTACTGGCCGGTGAAAACGCCTTTATAGATGTAGCCATTATCCCGAATACGGCGATACAGCGCCTGCACGCGCTTGATATGCCGCTCTTCGGTGGTGCGGATGAAATCGTCGTTCGAAATTCCCATCCGCTTCCACAGTTGGCGAAACTCGGCGGAGATTTCATCGGCGTACTGTTGCGGAGTTTTGCCGGCAGCCTGGGCCGCGCGCTCGATCTTCTGTCCGTGCTCGTCGGTGCCGGTGAGAAAAAATGTTTCGGAGCCCAGCAGGCGCTGCCGCCGCGCGATGGTGTCGCAGGCGATCGTGGTGTAGGCGTGACCGATGTGCGGGCGCGCGTTCACGTAGTAAATCGGAGTCGTGATGTAGAACTTCTTGCTCATAGAATTCTGTTTAACCACAGAGGTTACAGGTCACAGTGAAAACACGGAGTTTTTTTCGAGCGCCGTTGCGGTTAAGCTTTTTTACCCATTTCAAGATACGCCCGCGCCGCTTCCTGCATTACGGTTTTCAGGGGCACGTGATGCTTCGCCGCAATGCCGCGGCAATCCTCATATTCCGGGGCGTAGTTTGTAATCGTCCCGTTGATGCTCGCGACCTTTATCCTGACTTCGCCCCAGGGCGTGGGTACGCTTTCCCACTTTCGCGCTAAAGTCTGGCGCATTTCTTCGCGCCGCCGCACGCCGAGCGTGGTGGTTTCCGTGAAGATCAGTTGCGTCAGCCTACCCGCGTCTCCGGGTTTGCAGAGCACGGTCAATAAAGTTCCCGGGCGATTTTTTTTCATCTGCACCGGGACTGCGAAAGCATCCAGCGCGCCTTCTTCAAATAAACGATCCATCACGTAGCCAAAGACCTGCGGGTTCAGATCGTCGAGATTCGCTTCCAGCATTGCGATCGTGTCTGACTCAAATTTCGCGGCCAGGGCATTCGAGGTTGATTCTCCGACGGTGAGGCGCACCACGTTTGGATGCGCGGGAAAATCTCTCGATCCAGCCCCGTAACCGGACTTTTTAATTTTCATCTCTGGGAACGCGGCAAAGCGGCGAGCCAATGTTTTTACAATCGCCGCACCGGTGGGCGTGACCAGTTCTGCCTGCACGCCGGATGAATAGACTGGAGCATCTTGCAACAACTCGACAGTAGCGGGCGCTGGAACAGGGAAGGTTCCGTGCGCGCACATCACCATGCCGCCGCCGACGTTCAAGGGTGAACAGATCAGTTCATCGACTGCCAACGCTTCAAAGCCCACAGCCGCGCAAACAATGTCCACAATGGCGTCTGCCGCGCCTACTTCGTGAAAATGGATGCTTTCGATGGAAGTGTTGTGAATCTTCGCTTCCGCTGCGCCGAGCGCTGCAAAGATATTAGTAGCTATTTTCTTTGCGCCATCGGAAATCGCGGCGGAAGAGATAATTTGCTTGATCTCGGTTAGACTCCGCGCGTGGGAATGCTGGGCATGTCCGTGAGCTCCGTGTTCGTGCTTATTATCAGCGTGCTCATGCGGATGATCGTGAGAATGCGCGTGTTCTTTTTGTTTCTCCCCACCCTCCTCGTGCGGCGAATCGTTCTGTCCGTCAATCCAGACATCCGCCTTGGTTGCGGAAATTCCGCTGCGTACGACGCGAGAAAATTTGAGTTCTGCATCGACTCCGAGTGCTGCTACCGTTTCCTTCAGTAGCCCCGGCGAGACTCCGGCGTCCACCAGCGCGCCCAGAAACATGTCGCCGCTCATGCCGGAAAAACACTCTAGATACGCAATACGCATGGGATTAGAGCTGATTTTTCATCATAGGGAACCGTGCACCCTCCGTCAAACCTGACGCATCGCATGCTCTGCTAGAATCAAAACCTTCTCAATAATCAAGAGGAAAGCCTTGTATCGCGATCTCGAACAGATTCTCGCGCAGCGCATTTTGCAGTTTTTAAGCAGCTGTTATCCGGATGTACAACTGCCCCGTGTGGTCCTCGAGCAGCCTCCAAAAGTTGAGCTGGGAGATTTCGCAATCCCCGTTTTCCCGTTCGCCAAACCGTTGCGTACCGCGCCTTTGAAAATTGCCGAAGCCCTTCGTGCTGAAATCGGAGCCATCGAAGGCATTTCGGAAATGCAGGTTGCGCCTCCGGGATATTTGAACGTGAAAATCGATCGCGGCTGGATGGCAACTGTATTGGCGGCTGACGAGAAGCGTCGCGCCGAAATTGCGGCTGGCAAGATTCTGGTGGAGCATACCAGCATCAATCCCAACAAGGCCGCGCATATTGGGCATTTGCGCAATGCCATTCTGGGAGACACGTTCGTCCGCCTGCTACGCCGCGCGGGGAGGGAAGTTGATGTGCAGAACTACATCGACAACACCGGTGTGCAGGTGGCGGATGTGGTGGTGGGATTCACGCAGATCGAGAAGAAATCGCTGGCTGAGATCGAATCGCTTACGCGCCAGCCCCGATTCGACTATTACTGCTGGGATCTCTATGCCCGCGTCTCGCAGTGGTACGAACAGGATCCACAGAATAAGCAAGTCCGACTGCAAACCCTTCACGCCATCGAAGATGCCACAAGCGAGACCGCGGCTATCGCCGAAGTGATTGCGACTGCGGTTTTGCGGCGGCATCTTGAAACCATGGACCGGCTCGACATCGAATATGATTTTCTGCCGCGCGAGAGCGAGATTCTGCACTTGCACTTTTGGGATGCGGCGTTCGGGAAGCTGAAAGAAGCGGGAGTGCTCACCTTCGAAAAGGACGGCAAGAATAAAGGTTGCTGGGTGATGCGGCGAGCGGGAACAGGTAAGTCTAAAAACGAAGAGGCCTCTGCAGGCACGGCACAAGAAGATAACGCGGTTTCAGAAGAAGACCAGAAGGTCATTGTCCGTTCCAACGGCACTGTCGGCTACGTGGGCAAAGACATTGCCTATCACATGTGGAAGTTCGGCTTGCTGGGGCGCGACTTTGGCTATCGCAAGTTCTACCGCTATCCCAACCAGCACGACTGCTGGATTTCTTCCATGCAGGGTGAGCAGGAGCATCCTCACTTCGGCGATGTTGCAGAAATCTATAACGTGATCGACGCCCGGCAATCAGAGGCACAGAGCACGGTGATTGAAGCGTTGCGCGGACTCGGCCATAACGAAGCCGCCGATCACTACACGCATTTTTCATATGAGATGGTCGCGCTTACGCCGCGCTGCGCCGAGGAACTCGGTTATACGCTGAAAGAAGAAGACAAGACGCGTTCTTACATCGAAGTATCAGGGCGCAAGGGTTTTGGGGTTAAGGCCGACGATCTCATCGACCAACTAATTGCTTCGGCCAAGAAAGAAGTAGATTCCCGCCACCCGCAGCTTACCGAGCCCGAACGCGTTTCTATTGCGACGCAGATCGCCACTGGCGCGCTGCGTTATTTCATGTTGAAATTCACCAAGCAATCCGTGATTGCCTTCGATTTCAAAGAGGCGCTTAGTTTTGAGGGCGAAACTGGACCCTACGCGCAATATGCTGTAGTCCGCGCCACGAGCATTTTCAAGAAAGCTGATCTTGATCCCGATACGTTCAGCCGGGAGATCGCCTCGCGTTTGTCCAACTCCGATTTGGCCCAATTCCTGGCTGGAGAGTCGGGTAACGAAATTTGGGAGTTGTGGCTGGCGGCGGCGAAAACTTCTTACATTGTCGATCAGTGTATTTCGACTACCGAACCGGCGTATCTCGCCAAGCACGCTTTCCAACTGGCGCAATTATTCAACGCTTTTTACCATCGCCATCCCATCCTGAGTGAAGTGGATGAGAAGCGGAAGCAATTCCTCCTGGCCACGGTTGCAGTGGTTCGCCGCGAATTGATTCGCACTTTGGAAGTGATGGGCATCAGCGTTCCGCCGGTGATGTAACTGCTGGAGTAACCGCCAATCAACCTGCTAATGTGAATTTTCCCTGAAAAAACCCCGCCGGCTAAAACCGGGAGGATGAATATGTTTTTGTTTCGTAAATGCCGGGCAAGCATCGCACGGCTCGGCATCCTTTTACTTCTTGTGATATTCAGCACTTTGCTTAAGGCTCAGGATCATCAACCAGAGCAGAACCCGCCGGTTCAACCCACTCACCGCGCCCGCATCGGCCTTGCTCTCAGCGGCGGCGGTGCGCTGGGCCTGGCGCAAATCGGAGTGCTGCAGTGGCTGGAAGAAAATCACATCCCCATTGACCGGGTTGCCGGAACCAGCATGGGCAGCATTATCGGCGTGATGTATGCCACGGGCATGTCTCCCGCGGAAATTGAGAAATTCGCGGAAGGCGTCGATTGGAATGAGGTCATGCTCTCCGAGCCTTCGTATCGCCAGCTTTCTTACCGGCGTAAACAAGATCGCCGTGACTATCAGGTGGATGCGGCGCTGGGCATCAAGCATGGTTTGAAAGCGCCGAACGGATTGAACTCCGGCCTCGGCGTCGGCCTGTTGCTGGACCGCATTACGTTTCGGGATTCGGGCATGGCCAGCTTTGATGATTTGCCTATTCCTTTTCGCTGCGTAGCCACCGATATGCAGAGTGGAGACCGGGTCGTGCTGCGCGATGGTTCTTTGTCTCAGGCGGTGCGCGCCAGCATTGCGATTCCGGGCGTGTTTACTCCCGTGGAAATCAACGGCCACGTACTGGCCGATGGTGGAATGGTCGAGAACATTCCGGTCGAAGTGGTCCGTGAAATGGATGCCGAAACTGTGGTCGCAGTCGATTTGCGATTGCCGCAGGGAGGCGGCGAACAGCTGGATAGCCTGACGGGGATGCTTTCGCGCGCGGTCAGCGTGATGATCCTGCAAAACGAGCGCCGGTCGCTTGCTCTGGCCGATTCGGTGATTACGGTGGATGTGGGCAGCATGTCTCTGACGGACTATGATCGTGTGAAAGAGTTCGTGCAGATGGGTTATAAAAGCGCGGCCGCTCAAGCAGCAACTTTATTGCGTTACGCGATCCACGATGATGCGGAGTGGGAGAAATATCTTGCCACCCGTTACGCGCGCAAGCATCCGCAACCAGAAAAAGTAGAACTGGTAAAAGTCGAAGGCGGAGATTCCGATCAGAACAGCCGCATGGAGCAACGCTTGCAGTCCGACTTGCATGCTCCACTGAATCTGCCGAAACTGGAAAATCAACTGGCGCGAATCGCCGGCCAGGGCGAATTCGACCGCCTGGGATACGAAGGCTTTACTCAGGATGGCGTGCCCGCGTTGCGCGTTACCGCGCATGAAAAAACCTACGGACCACCATTCGTGGATTTAGCCATCAATGTGGATGGTTCAGGGGTGGGGGCATTCGATTTCTCTGCAGGGGCGCGGGTTACTTTTATGGATGTGGAGCATCACGGTGGCGAGTGGCGCAACGATCTAATGCTGGGATCGAGTAATCTGGCTGCATCCGAGTTCTACCAACCGATCAACAATTCGCATTTTTTTGTTGCGCCGTACGCCTTCGCTTCCAAGGTGCCGCGCAATGCTTTTGTCGATGAGACGCGGGTTGCGGTTTTCGGCGATGAGCGTGCCGGAGGCGGATTCGATCTCGGCTACGATTCCGGCCGGCGTAGCGAACTTCGCTTTGGATACCAGATTTTCAGCGGGAAACTGGCGCCGCTTATCGGCAACGCCGGACTGGCTTCACAGACTGGAAGCACGGGAGAATTCCGCACGCGTTATGTTTGGGATGGGCAGGATAGTCCTTCGGTCCCACGAGTGGGCAGCCGCATTGCGGCGTCGCTATCGCGTGTGCTGCAGAGTCCGGGCGTCATTCATCCCGTCGATCAACTCGATGTGCAAACTTCCAGCTTCGTTCCCACTGGGGACAAGACGTCGTTATTTGTTGGCGCTTCGGGGGGAACCACATTCCGGGGCACGGCCAGCGAATTTCAACTTTTCTCGTTGGGCGGGCCGTTTCGCTTGGGCGCTTATCTGCCGAATGAGTTTGTGGGCAATCATTATGGATACGCGTCCTTCGGATTCCGGCGCGATTTCTATCATCTGCCGCAGCTGGTGGGAAGAAAAATTTATTGGGGCGGTTGGTACGAAGCGGGAACGGCGTTCAATAATCCGGATTCGTTCGTGGTGCGAGGCAGCGCCAATTTGGGCTTCATCGCCGATACCATTGTTGGTCCATTTGCGATTTTCGGCAGCGTCAGCCCGACCGGGCAAACGCGGGTGAACTTCGAAATTGGCAGGCTGTTCTAGCTTTTTTGCTCATTGTCTGTATGGCAAAAATTAAACATGGCGGTTTTTTATTGTGAGCGGAGGTCGTGGCATGTGCCGAAATATCAAAACGCTTTTTAATTTCGATCCGCCGGCTAATGCCGAAGAAGTGCGGGCGGCTTCTCTGCAGTTTGTAAGAAAGATCACCGGCTTCAACAAGCCGTCCAAGGCGAATGAAGAGTCGTTTTTAGCTGCGGTCGATGAAGTCGCGACTATTTCGGCGCGGCTTCTTCACTCGCTCGAAACTACCGCGCCAGCTAAAAATCGAGAAGAAGAGGCTGCTAAAGCGAAAGCCCGCGCTGCAGTCAGATTCGGCGATTGAAGTAGGGTATTGTTTTGAGTGGTTTGCCGCGTGCAACGTGCACTCGATCCTAACCATCTAATCATTTGGTGGATATTAGGAAGGTGTGCAATGAATGCTTCGCTAAGAAGGTTAGGGCTAATGGCAATTTTGATGGCATCAGCGAGTTTGGTTTTCGCTGCACCCAAGTCCGCTACTCCGCAAACCATCCCAGCATTTCCTGGAACGCTGGTGAATGCGCGTTTCGTTTATGTCACCAGCTACGACGGCGATCAATTTAATCCCAACCTAATTCCGGAGGATCGCCAAGCCATCGCTACGGTTCAGAATGAAATGCAGAAATGGGGCAAGTTCACGTTGGTGTATGAGCCGTGGCAGGCAGATATTGTGCTTATGGTGATGAGCCGGCCGTCCGAGGATATTCTTGCCATTTACGACGCGCACGGTTGGCCGAACGACCAATACCGCTGGCGCATGATGGGACGCAGCGGGTTGCAGGCAAGCGAGGCTCCGCTTGTTACGAATCTGGAGACGGCATTCGCAAAGGCGACTAACAAATAACTTGTGGCTAGCTTTTTTTCCCCGCCAGCAATAATCCCGCGCCGGCGACCACCAGTACGATTCCGACTACCGGCGATAATTTCTCGTCATGTTCGGTAGTGACGCCGATATGCGCGTCGCCGATGCTGGCCCCGTGATGATGGTAATGTGGAAAGGGAACGACAAAGGACAGAACGCCTAAAATCAGCAATACCACCCCAAATACAGCTAGACCTTTCATGCAGCCCCCATCGCTTAGAGTCGGCCCGAAAACACAGTGATCCGGGCAGCTTGCGTGAGATGCTGTTTTCCAGCGAAAGGGTGGTTTTAACCGGCGTAACTCTTTACGAACTCCACCAGGCTGCGCAGCGCGATCCCCGACGGCCCTTTGGCAATCCATGGCTTCTGCTCTTCCATCCATGCCGTACCGGCGATGTCGAGGTGAATCCAGGGCGTGTCTTCGGCGAACTCTTTCAGAAACATGGCCGCATTGATCGCGCCGCCCCAGCGTCCACCGGTGTTCATGATATCGGCAATCGATGAGCGAATCTGATCCATGTATTCGTCGTCGAGCGGCAAGCGCCACATTTTTTCGCCGGCTTCGTCGTTGGCTTTGTGGAAGCGCTCGTAGATGGCATCGTCATTGGCGAATACTCCAGCGTTGGTGTGGCCGAGAGCGACTACGACCGCGCCGGTCAGCGTAGCTGCATCTACCAGATGTGTGCAGCCGAGCTGTCGCGCATAAAAGAGACCATCGGCGAGAACGAGGCGGCCTTCGGCATCGGTGTTGATGATCTCAATGCTTTTGCCTGACATCGCAATCTGCACGTCACCGGGTTTCTGCGCTTTGCCGGAGGGCATATTTTCCGTGGCGCAAACGATGCCGATTACTTTTACCTTCGGCTTGAGCATAGCGATGGCGCGCATGGCGCCGATCATGGTTGCACCGCCTGCCATGTCGTATTTCATCTTCTCCATGCCATCGGCGGGCTTGATCGAAATGCCGCCTGTATCGAAGGTGATTCCTTTGCCCACTAAACCTAAAACAGGCTTGGCAGGCGCGCCCGCAGGCTCGTAGGTCATCACGATCAGAGCGGGAGGTTCGTCCGAGCCCTGCGCCACGCTCCAGAACGCTCCCATCTTCAATTCTTTAATTTTGTCAGCGCCGTAGACTTCGCACTTCAATCCGGTTTCATCGCACATTTTTTGCGCGCGTTCACCAAGGATGGTGGGCGTCATGCGGTTGGAAGGCTCGTTCACCAGGTCGCGGGTGAAGTTCTGCGAATCGCCGATGATCTGGGCTGCATTTGCTGCCTTTTCCAGCGCGGATTTATCGCCGCTGGCAATGATGGTAAGGGCGTCGATCTTTTGGTCCTTTCGGTCGCTGCGGTAGTAGTCGGGATCGAAGTTGCCGACGATCGCGCCTTCGACAATCGCTGTCACCGCTTCTTCCGCTGGAATGCCTGACGGCGCGATAAAGGCGAAGCTGCGAATGCCGCGCGATTTGAGCGTGCGCGCAGCTGCGCCCGCAATGCGGCGCAGATCGTAGCCAGAGAATTTTTTCGCCGAACCACCGCTGATCAGCAGCAAGCGCTTGGCCTTCAGTCCGGCTGGCTTGTGCAGCAGGTTGCTTTCGAAGGACTTGCCGGTGAGTTCGCCGCTAGCCAGCAAGTCGGCAGCGGCGGATGTCACCGCGGCATCGCCGGTGGCAAGCTTAAGCTGGGGCTTGGCGTCTTTGTTCTTTTCTTTTTGTGCGGGATCGGCCTGGTTAAGGATGATAGCGACCAGGGATTCGGTTTCGAGTTCAGCGGGAGTTGCGAGGGAAATTGTAGTTTTCATAAGAAGTAAAAAGGGAACCTCCCAGTATCGTCGGCAAAACGGTTAAAGCGCAAGCGGCGAATACTGAAGCGAGCTGAGCAGGCATAGCTCCACTAAGGCCGCGCGAGTACATGAGGTCTATTCCGCCGTATAGGCTCGCTCCGAACGCTACTTCTTGAGGCGCGAGACACTGGAGGATGAAGAAGCCACAAGGTACTTGCCCTCATCGTCATTTAGTTGATCAAGATCGAGCGAAAAAGTGGAGGCGCCCGTAGATCCTCCGTGCTCGGTAATTCGTGCGCGGAAAAAATAGATTTTTCCAGCCTCGGCTGTGAAACCTAGAAATGCTGCTTCTTTGGACAAGCGCTTCAAGTGCGATTGCCAATTCGTGCACAAATGGTGCTCGCCGGGCTCGACTGAAAAAGCCACATAGGAATTGCCTTTGTCAGCGCCCATCCAGTTACCGTCGATGCCAACGCGCAGCGTAGGCCGAGCTATTTCACCCACCACTTTGTCGAAGACTTCGATCACGTAAATCTGACTCTTGCCCTCTACGGGTTGAGGGACGACTCGCGAAGCAAGCGTCTGCGTGTCGAAATGAGCGGTGGTGGGGCCGCAGGCAGATTCCGCCGGGAGAACCTGACTCATGACCTGGATACATGTGCAAACACCGAAGAAGATCGCGACGAGAACGGATTTCATAGCGTTTCCTCCAGACTGGCACTGTTTAGTTGCTGTTACATATTGTAGCCAGCCAAGTTCTAAATACACAACACATCGAGTCTCCTAACGGTCTGCGTTTAAGCCCATACAGGTCACTTCTTGGGATGCGAAACACTGAAAGCCGAGACCGCGACCAGATATTTGCCTTCGTCGGAATTCACGGCGTCGAGATCAAATGAGTAGTCGCCCTGATGGCCGGGAAAAACTCGCTCGCGGAAATAATAGATTTTTCCTGCTTCGGCGGTGAAATTAGCCATGGCAAAGGCGTGGGAACGTTCCTCGAGCCGGGATTGCCAATTTACGCACAGATGGTGTTCGCCGGGATTGGCAACGAAGAAGATGTAGGAACTGCCACGATTGGCTCCCTGCCATGCGCCATCCATGCCGACTTTCGTAAGGGCCTGATCCACACTGGTAAAAAATGCGTTCGAGCTTGGAGCGCAGCCTTCGCATTGCCCTAAGTCCTCGATCACATAGATAAGCGCTTTGCCGGAATCAGGTTGAGGCGTTGGGTGGTGAGTGGCATCCTGGTCGGCATTGAAATTTACGGTCTTCGCGCCACATGCGGCTTCAGCATCGGTTATGGCGGATTGATCCTGGGCGAATGCGGACACAGCGAGAAACAGCACAACTACCGCAGTTCTCATGGGGATCCTCCAGCTGGAACTGCGCGCTTGCAGAGGCTCACTACTCAAGTGCCGGTCTGTGGCGCAGAAACCAGCTATTCAAAGAGATTCACGAAGCCGGTAAAGTGATGTATAGAGTTGGTCAAGTTTCGCAAAGATATTTCTACGGCGCGTCGAATCGCTTTGGAACAATTCAGAGCGGGGTATCGTATTTCAGTCGTGGGCATGACTCCGCCAGTCGGTCTGGCGTATGATTCCTTCCCACAGCTTAAACCGAGGTAGGCATGAAGATCCGGTGGATGATTTTGTTTTTCCCGTTGCTTTCGGTGGTTGCGGTTTCTTTGCTGGTGAAAGAACATACGGCTCACGCGGCTCCGCCGCAGGGAGCGGCAGCAGCGGTCACGGCGGCTTCTGCCGCGAGCGCAGTTTCGAATAATTCCGCCCTCACAATTCCCGACACCACGCTGGCCATCAATTCGACCCAGCCCATGTCGCAACGGGTGGTGCATTACGAGATTGACGCGAAGTATGACGCGGGCAAGCACACCGTCGATGCTACCGAAGTGCTCACCTATCACAATCTGACCGGCGTGGCGCTCGACCATTTTCCGTTTCACCTTTACCAAAATGCCTTTCAGCCTAATGCCACATGGGTGCGCGAGGCCAAGATTGCCGGCAGCCGCGACACCGGTTACGACAAGTGGGAGGCCAAGGAATACGGCTCGGAAGAGATTAAAAGCATTGAGGTCGCCGGCCAGGGCGATTTGACTTCGCAACTTCACTACATTCAGCCTGACGATGGCAATAAAGACGACAAGACTGTCATCGATTTGCCGCTGCGCACTCCTATTGCGCCGGGCGCATATGTGCAATTCAAGATCGCATTCCACGATCAGATGCCGGAGACGCAAGCGCGCTCGGGATGGAAGCGCGATTTCATGCTGGGCGGGCAATGGTTCCCGAAGGTGGGCGTGTTCTGGCACGGAGCGTGGAATTGCCATCAATACCACGCGATGACGGAGTTCTTCGCCGACTTCGGCGTCTATGACGTGAAGCTGACGGTTCCGCAGTTTGAAGTGGTTGGGGCGAGTGGCGTAAAAGTTGCGGAAGTCAACAATCCCGATAACAGCAAGACACTCACTTTCCATGGCGACGACATTCACGATTTTGCATGGACAGTAAGCCCTCGCTTCAAAGTAAAAGAAGACGGCGTATACCAGGGGCAGATGGGGCCGGTGCAGATGCGCATCCTGATGCAGCCCGCGCACTGGAGCCAGGCGGACCGCCACGAAAAAATTCTTCGAGAGTCGCTGGAGCACTTCGAAAGCTGGTATGGACCGTATCCCTATAAAACCATCACGCTGGTCGATCCCGAGCCGGATTCGGCGGCGGGAGGGATGGAATATCCCACATTTATTACTGGCGATTCGAGTTGGTTCATGCCGGCGGGGTTGCACCTTCCGGAGTTGGTGGTCGAGCATGAGTTCGGCCATCAGTATTGGTATGGCATGGTCGCGACCAATGAATTTGAAGATGCCTGGATGGACGAGGGCATTAACAGCTATTCCGAAGTGAAGGTTCTGGATTCGATTCTTGGCAAGAGAACTTCCATGCTCGATGTTGCGGGGGTGACATTGGGCGAGCGTGAAGGCCAAAGGCTTAGTTACACCAGCGTGGCTGACGTCGATCCGATTGCGCAAAAAGCCTACGACTATTACAGTTTCAACTCCTACGGCGGAATTACCTACGGCAAAACGGCCAGCGTTCTGCTTACGCTGGAAGGCATCATTGGCGAAGATACGATGAACAAAGCGATGCACACTTATTTTATGAAGTATCGCTTCACTCATCCCACCAAAGAAGATTTCCTGAAGACCATCGAAGAAGTTTCCGGCAAAGATTTGCGCTGGTACTTCAATCAGGCCATATACGGATCACAGGTGATGGATTATCGAGTTTCGCGAGTGGAGTCTTTCCCGGTCAACTGGTATGAGGAGAAAAAAGATTCCAAGAAAGACGACAAGAATTCGGTTTATCGATCATTCGTATGGGTGCATCGCAGGGAAGATTTCGTGATGCCGGTTGAGGTTGAGGTAAAGTTCGACAATGGCGAAACCTTGCGCGAGCACTGGGATGGCGCGAGCCGGTGGACGAAGTTTGAGTATGAGAAGAAGGCGAAAGTAGTTTCGGCCGAGATTGATCCGGACCACAAAATCCAGATCGACCGCAATGATTTCAATAACAGTAATACGGCCGAAGCCAATCCCAAGCCGGCGCGCAAGCTGGAAACCTATTTCATGTTCCTGAGCCAGTGGCTGGGTCAGGCGCTGGCATGGTGGGCGGTTTAAGCGAAATTGAGAGAAGGGAATTCATGAGCAACAACGAGGTTTTACTGGGCAGCGGTTTAAGCCGGGTCAGGCACAACAAGCGCTATATTTTTTGGTTTTATGTGTTGAACGTGCTGCTGGCCTGGTTGGGCGCGGGCGCTTTTGGAAACGTGATCCATCAAATTCTGGATCACAGCCTGCACGCCGAGAGCCTGGTGCGCGGTTTTGACATGGGCACGCTGGTTGAATTATTTGCCCGTCCGGAATTCGGGCCAACCATGGCTTCCACGGCTCCGGCGATGCACTTCGCTTTTCTCTTTCTTTTCTTGACGGTGCTGTTCGTGCCCGGAGTTCTGCAAGGCTACGCTGCTACCTACCGCCTGCCGCGCGACGACTTCTTCCGCGCCTGCGGGCGCAACTTGTGGCGATTTATCCGGCTCATGATTGTGGCGGGCATTGTGATGGGAGCGGTTGCGGGAGCGTTGTTCGGGCTGGAAGCCGCGCTGGTCAAAGCCGCCGGCGAAAGTACGAATGAAATGCTGCCTTTCGAAATGAAAGTCGTTACTTTGATCATAATCTTTCTGGTGATGACGGCCCTGCGCATCTGGTTTGATTTAGCGCAAGCGGACGTCGTTCTGAGCGATCAGCCGGCGGTACGCCGGTCGATCGGGCGGGGCTTTCGCCATATGTGGAGAAATCTGGGCCGACTGCTTGGAAGCTATGTAGTCACCGCTATGGTAGCGGGGATTATTTTGTTGTTGGGATTATGCGTGTGGATGAAATTCGTTCCACCGGCGAGCGTATTCGGTGCGGTGGTGGTTAGCCAGTTCACTCTGCTACTGCTATTGATTCCGCGCTTCTGGCAACGCGGCATCGCGGTGAGTTATTACCTGCAAAGCATGGTCGAGCCGATTGCGGTGCATCCGTTCACGCCCGCGCCGGTCATCACGCCAATCGCTCCTCCTGCGCCGGTGATTCCGAATTCGCCAGCGGAGCCGCAAGGAATTTAAAACCAGGAATTACCACCGCGGCTGCTTATATCAGAGCAGAACGATGGTGATTCCCCGGTTATGGCGGCCGAGATCTGGATCCTTCTTGAGGTCGGGATGCGATTGCAGCAGTTTCCACGCCGCCTCGTCGGACTTTGACCAGTTCTCGCCAAAAATACAGCGGCGAATCTGACCGTTCTCCGCCATCTCAAGCAAACGCTTTTGCACGGCGATGCGAATGTCGCCGCCGGCACCGGTCGAGCCGTAGCCGTGAACTAACTTCAGGAACGTGGTTTTTTCTTGGCGGGCGCGAGCCAATTCATGGTCGAGACGCTGCAACGCCTCGTGGACCAGCGGCATGTCGTCTTTCAAGCTGATCGTCTTCATAGCAGACAGGGCCCGGTTAAATTTCCCACTTTCTGCGTGCATCCCACCTAATGCGGACGCATTCTCCGGAACAGGCTTTCGAACAGAGATTATCAGTTTGCGGGAATCGTGTTCGCATTTCTCGGTCGGCAAAAATTAGATAGCCTCGGACAGGAGTGCTAGAATGCTGGCCATCGAAGTGGGGCCGAGTCGTTCGTGTTCTACCCGGGGCGTTCCGATCATTTTCCGCGGTGACCAACGATGATTTATCGATTGAAATACCTTCCTTGCCTGTTGCTTCTCGCAGTTTCCCCAGTCTGCATGACCGGTTGCCAGCAGTTGCAGGCGGTGTTCGCCACCAGGCCCAGCGAAAAAATGCCGGCTTACAAACCAGTGGAAGTGCAGTTCCCCGGCCAGAATTTTTCCGCGGAGCAACGGCAGTGGTTCTATCACACGCCGCAGGGAACCGAGTTGGTGCCTTATAAATGGTTCCTTGCGCTGGAGCAGCCCAAGATCAAAATCTTCGGCACGGTTCCGCGATTTCGCGAAACGGATTATCTCGCGAGTTTTGGCTTCCTGCCCGATGCGACCGGCCCACAGAACCCCGACGGATTGCCGGTGGGATTCGCCAAAGACACCGTCGTCGATCCTGACACGGGCCAGACCTTGGATGTGATGGGGTTCACCTGCTCCGCATGCCATACCGGACAGTTGGAATATAGAGGCAAGGGAATCCGCATTGAAGGCGGGTCGGCAACAGCCGATCTTCTCTCTTTTCAGACGGAACTTGGATATGCGTTGGCATTCACCGACAAAATACCATTCCGCTTCGATCGCTTTGCCAAAGGTGTGCTCGGCGAGAATGCTTCCGACGATGCAAAGCAGAAGCTGCGGCAAGAGTTCGAAGCCTTCCTTAATAAAGGGCTGGCCGAAAAGAATGCGGGCGATGCGGGGAATATCTATCCAGCAGCGTCGGCGGGAGGGTTTGGGCGCACCGATGCCCTTGGCCGCATCGGTAACTATGTTTTCGGAACCGAACTGGACAACGCTAATCTGCGGGTCGCGAATGCACCGGTGAGTATTCCACCCATCTGGTACAACAGTTGGTTTGCCTGGGTCCAATACAATGATTCGATCCAGCAGCCGATGGTACGAAACATCGGCGAGGCGCTCGGAGTGCGGGCCCGAGTGAACCTTACCGATCCCAAGAAACTTTACGCTTCCACTGTCAACGTCAAGAACCTTTGGGCGATTGAGAGTCTTCTTGCCGGTCCAACGGCCTTCACGGGCCTGCACTCACCAGGGTGGCCCACGCAAGTCTTTGGGGCTCTCGATCAGAGCAAAGTAGAAAAGGGAAAGCAGCTTTACGTGGACCATTGCCAGCGCTGCCATCTTCCGGTGCTGGATTCACCCGAGCTTCAGCAGTCTCAGTATTGGGAAACCGGGCTGGAGGGCCACCGCTTTTTGCACCTGAAAGAGATTCCCCTGGATGTAATCGGGACCGATCCGAAGGCTGCGACCAATTGGCATGGGCGCACCGCCAATACTGGCATTTTGGGATTGGGAACGGTTTCCGCTGCGCAGGGGCTAAAGTTAGTCACGCGAAAAATTGCCGACATGAATTACGACGCGATGCAATTGCCCTCAGAACAGCGTATCGAGTGGAACGGCTTCCGCGATGACGGTGTAACCGACAACCTCGTATACCGGGCGCGCCCGCTTGCCGGGATGTGGGCGACTCCGCCATTTCTGCACAATGGATCGGTCCCAAACCTCTACCAACTCTTGCTTCCCGCCGACCGCCGGGACAAAATATTTTATGTGGGCAGCCGCGAATTCGACCCGAAGTATGTCGGATTCCAAACCGCGAGGTTTGAGGACAGCTTCGAATTCGATACCAGCCAGCCCGGGAATTCCAATCAAGGACATGAATTTCGCAATGCGCCTGCTGGGACTGCGGGGGTGATCGGGCCGGAACTCAGCGATGAGGGACGGTGGGCGATTATTGAATATTTGAAATCGCTTTAGGTTTCGTTGGACAGGTATTCACTCAGTCGCGAATATCCAGGGTCTAATCGCATGTTTACGACGGTTATTAATAAAGCGGCAATCGACAAGGCGGAATTTGCCATCGATTTATGAGGCGGGGTCGAACTCTTTCTTGTAAGTTTCCCAGCGCTGGCGGACGCCCGCCATGATTGATAGGTACTCGGAGTCGGAACGCAGGCTGTCGAAGTTTTTATCGCGTTCGAACCAGGGGTAGTTCACATCTCCGAGAGCGACCGTGCGTTGGAGCCAATTGAGCGCACCCTGTCTATCGCCAAGCAAGGCATGGATTCCGCCCAGCCAATAAGCGCCGTCGCCGTCTATAATCTGTTCCGGGCGATATTGGAATAGGCGCGGATCGATTTTTTCCCTTTGCCCACGTGACGCGTACAGGAATGCCGCGAGCAGACGCGCCGAGTCGTCCTCAGAATCATGACCGAGCGCAATCGCCCGATCCAACTCGGATTCGGCTTCATCGAGTTTGCCTTCGTAATAGAGCATCATTCCCAAGTACGCCAATGCTTTGAATTGATCGGGATTTGCCGCAACCACCGTGCGCATTTCTTCTTCCGCATCTTTTGCCTTGCCGCTGAACAGCAGCGTACGAGCGTGCATCCAGTGGGGCTGCGGGACAGGATTCAACGTGACCACCCGGCTCCACGCTTGCTCAGCCTGTTCATTCAGACCTGCGTAGCAATATGAATATCCCAGCGTCTGCCAAGCAACTGCACTGTTCGGCGCCACGGCGACCGCTTGCCGTGCGGTGCGGATCGCATCTCCCTCTTGACCACCCTCGCCGTAAGCAAACGCCAAGGCGATCAATCCTTCTGACGACTGGGGATTGATTCTAAGGGCGTTCTGGGCTGCATCAACCGCGCGCTTGACGTTTGCCGCGCCGTCTTTGGGAAAGTTTGCAGCTTGGTACCCATAGAACTGCGCGAGCAATGCGTAGGCGTCGGCGAAATTTTTATCCAGAGAAATTGCGTGCGAAAGCAGTCGCTTGCCTTGCTCGATGCTATCCAGACGGGAGCGTACGAAGTATTCATTCTCATAGAAACGTGCTTGCAGGTAATCGTTGTATGCGTCAATATCGGCGGTTGCGGGCTGCTGGATCGCTTTTTGCTCGGTGGGTGAGATTTCGATCTGGAGACCCTCTACCACCTTGGTGGCAATCTGATCTTCGAAGCTCAATATGTCTGCACTGCGCAGATCATAGCGTTGCGACCACTTGGTGTTCCCAGTGCGGCCATCGATCAGTTGCACGGTCACGCGGATTACGTCGGAGGAGCGCTGGTAGGTGCCTTCCAGTACGCTTTCCACGTTCAGCGCTTTGGCCGCTTCCGCGGGCTCGGGCGCTTCCTTGGCGTACTTCAAAACCGATGTGGTGGGTCGCACTGCGAGGTTCTGCAAGGCGGTCAATCGACTTATGATTGCGTCGGTGATTCCGATGCCCCAGCTGTCTGAAGTGGCGGCGGTAATGTCGCGGAAGGGAAGAACCGCTATGGTTTCCGGAGTTTTTACAGTAGCTTTTTCCGCTTGCGGCGCGTGAGCCGCGGGACTGTAATTGTGAACCGCAAGCGCAGCCAGAACCGCGATCAGCAACGCGGCCGCGGCCAGGATCGCTGCCTTGAGGTACCGACCCGAGGGAGACGATCCCGTGGTTTCAGGAGTAATGTGGAGCCGCTGCGAATCGGTATCGCGCTTGACTCGTTTCAGGTCCGCTTTTAGTTCGGTGGCGGACTGGTAGCGAATGTCGCGATCTTTTTCCAGGGACTTGGCGATGATGTCTTCGAGCCTGGCCGGAATATCCGGATTCAAACGGACCGCAGCGGCGGGCTGCCCGTGAAGGATGGAATCGAAGATTACGCCTGAGGTGTCACCGCGAAAGGGCAGCGTACCGGTCGCCGTTTCATAGAGCACGACTCCGAAGGAGAAAAGATCGGTACGGGCGTCCAGATCCTTGGCCAGGACCTGTTCGGGCGACATATATGCAACCGTGCCGAGCGTGCTGCCGGGGCTGGTGAGATGTTCTTCGGCCATTGTTGCAGTCGCTTCGCTGGCGACTGCTTCGGGCTTGGGCGTCACCTTAGCCAGGCCGAAGTCGAGAATTTTTGCGTGGCCTCGTTTGGTGACGAATATATTGGCGGGCTTGATGTCCCGATGAACGATGCCCCCGGTATGCGCAGCATCGAGCGCGTCCGCAACCTCGATGCCGATTTCCAAAACCCGATCGAGTTCTATGGAGCGGTTGCCGATCAAATGCTTGAGCGTTGCACCGTCGAGAAACTCCATGGCAATGAAGGCTTCGCCGTGCTGATCGTCAATTTCGTAGATCGTGCAAATATTAGGATGGTTTAGCGCCGAGGCCGCCTTGGCCTCGCGCTGGAAGCGTGCGAGTGTTTGCGGGTCTTTGGCCACGTCATCGGGCAGGAATTTCAGGGCTACAAAGCGGCCAAGCTTCAAGTCTTCGGCTTTGTAGACCACCCCCATGCCACCGCCGCCCAGCTTCTCGACGATGCGGTAGTGCGATATGGTCTGGCCGATCATGGTTTTGCCGAATACTGTTTCGCGATCATTGTTTGGGCGATCACTGGCGCAGAATCTTACGTTGGCGGAATAGGCAAGTCAATAAAACGCGAGAAGCTTTGCTGGGCAGCTTCAGTTAGTGGGCTGACCATCAAAGATGAGTAACTCCTCTCGCATCCTCGATAATGCTTTATGGCGCCAGCGCTTGGGCCCCATCCATTAGCTCCTTCATGATCCACGATTGGACGGTGGACGGGCGCCTCTGCAAATTGCTTTACCTCGGTTTGGAGTCGGAGGCTTTCAGATCGCTGATCAGTCGCCTGAAGGCTTCCTGATAGGAGTCGTGGTCCTTCCAGTTGCTGAAGTCGGGGATAAAATATTCGCGAATCTCGCGGGCGGAATCTTTGCCGGTATCGGCGTCGAAGCAGCATGGAATCTCTTGACGCGTATATACGAATCTTCTATCATGTATATATCAGAGAAGAGAAGCCCCCTATGGCAGTTACCATGACATCGATCCGCCTTGATACCGACCTGGCCGACGAGGCTGTGAAGGTGCTTAAGGCAAAGTCCCGCACCGATGCGGTTCATATTGCCCTCCGTGAGATTGTCGCCCTAAAGCGATTCAAGAAGTTGATGAAGAAGTATGAAGGCAAGGCCACGTTCCAAGGCCACATTGATTGATCTTCGTTTTCGATACGTCCGTCATCATTGACGATCTCCGCACGCTGCGTCATAGGGAGAGGATTCAGTCCCTCATTGGTGTCATCCGGACATCTTCTGTAGTTTTGGCAGAGTTATGGCGGGGCGCGGCGAACCCTTCAGACCGCGAGTTTCTCCGGGCTTTGGCGAGAAGTCATCCAATCCTGACTCCGACGGAAAAAAACTGGCTGGAGTCAGGGGAAATTCTGTCTCGCATTCGTGCCGATCACGGCTTCGCGCCGGCCAAAATCCGTGACCTGCACTTCGACGTTCTTATCGCCCTCACCGCCCACTCTCATGGCGCACGCCTGATTACCACCAACCGGAAAGACTTTGAGCTGATTAGCCGATACCGAGAGATCATGCTGGAAGTTTGGTGAATTCGCCGGATCCCGTGAGTCTTCACCACAAAGACACAGAGTCACAGAGAACATCTGAACCTTGCAAAATCGCAAGCTTCGTCAAAGGCGACGGGCAGGGCCTGCCCCTTCGGCGGGCTCAGGCAAGCTTTGAGCCTGCCGAGGGACGTTCCGTCCAACACAAGCAAACACTCAGCATGAATTTTTCTGTGACTCTGTGGTCAACTTGCCGCTTACTTCTTCCGGTTGCGGATGGCTTCTCTGGCTTCCTTATCCGCCGTCCGCCTGCGCTCGGTTTCCCGCTTGTCCCACAACTGCTTGCCTTTAGCCAGAGCCAGCTCCACCTTTACCCTGCCATTTTTGAAGAACATTCGTACCGGAATCAGCGTCAGGCCTTTTTGCTGGGTCTTGCCGATCAGCTTGCGGATTTCTTCCTTGTGCATTAACAGCTTGCGGGTGCGTAGCGGGGCGTGATTGTGGATGTTGCCGTGCTCGTAGGGTCCGATGTGGGCGTTGAGCAGCCAGAGTTCATCGTCTTTGACCAGGCCATAGGAATCTTTCAGGTTGGCGAGGCCTCCGCGGACCGATTTGACCTCGGTTCCGGTTAGAACTACGCCGCACTCAAATTTTTCCAGCAAGAAATAGTTATGGGAAGCGATCCTATTAACGGCAGCATCGCGCTGGCCCGAAGCCGTAGGGTCGCGGCGGGGAGATTTCTCGGGGCTGGGCTTGGTTTGGTGCGCCGACTGACGGGGCATGATTGTACTCATCTTATCAGCAGGGGTCGGAGCAGGGCTTCCGGCACCCGGCGGTTCGGGCTTTTGTCCTCCGCCAGGAGCCGGGTGCTGGAAGCCGCATTCGCATTCCCCCTTTGGGGCTAAGACCAAAGAGTGTAACCCTAGTGCGTGCAATAAGATCGGGACTCCGTAAACCCGATGCTATAATCGCTCCAAAAGCAACTGTTAACGGGTTCCAACGGGTCGCCGGTTCACGGGCTTTGGGTGATATTACTGCCTTGTCCGGCGTGGCTTTCGCAAAGATTTCTCGACGAGGATTTGACGAATGAAACGTCTGATGCCTGCGGCGGTAGCGCTGCTGGTTCTGCTTGCCATACTGCCTGCCATCGCCGATAAGGCCAAGACGATTTACGAAAAAGGCCAGGACGCCGAGGCGCGCCAGAACTACGAAGCGGCCTACAACTTCTACAAGCAAGCCTACGACCTGAAGCCGAAGGACCTGCGCTACCGCTCGGGATTCGAGCGCATGCGCTTCAAAGCCGCGGCCACTATTGTCCATCACGGCGAACTGTTACGCGACGATGGAAAAATGCAGGAAGCTTTGGCGGAATTTCAACGGGCGTCGCAGATCGATCCATCCTCTTTCATCGCGCAGCAGGAGTTGAAGAAAACCCAGCAGATGATCAACGATGCCAATAATCCTCCGCCACAGGCCGCGGGACCGCCGAACGCCCTGGAAAAGAAGATTAGAGAAGCGGCTGGCCCGGTGGAACTCGCTCCCATCTCGGTTGTACCCATCACCGTAAAACTCACCGAGGATTCCAAGGTTATTTATCAGACGATCGGGCAACTGGCCGGAGTCAACGTACTCTTCGATCCGGATTACACTTCGCGCCGCATCAAGGTCGAGCTGAATGGAGTAACGTTGGAAGACGCGTTGCAGATTACGGCGCTGGAATCGAAAACTTTCTGGCGGCCGGTCACCAGCAATACGATTTTCGTGGCGCAGGACAATCCCGCCAAGCGCAAAGAGCTGGAACAGAGCGTTCTGAAAACGTTCTACCTGCAAAACCTTTCGCAACCCACGGAGTTACAGGATGTAGTGAATGCGATTCGCGCCGTATTAGATGTGCAGCGCGTGCAGCAACTGCTCTCGCAAAACGCTCTGGTGGTGCGCGGTACGCCGGATCAGATCGCATTGGCGGAGAAACTGGTAGAGGATCTGGATAAAGCGCGGCCGGAAGTCGTGGTCGATATCGCCGTGTTGCAGATAAGCAAAGACAAATCGCGCACTCTAGGATTGAGTCCGCCTACGAGCGCAACCGTAGCCCTGCAAAGCAATATCAACACCACCTCCGCTGTGACAACCACAAGCACGACGACCACGAGCACAACCGGATCAAGCTCCACCGGCCTTGAACTGAACACTCTGGGTAACCTGAACGCGACCGATTTCCAAGTTACGATTCCTTCCGCAAATTTATCGGCGGTGATGGGTGACAGCGACACCAAGATGTTGCAGAACCCGCAGGTGCGCGCACTCGATAATCAGAAGGCGACCCTCAAGATCGGCGAACGCGTGCCGGTGGCTACCGGATCATTCCAGCCTGGCATCGGCGGCGTGGGTATAAACCCGCTGGTGAACACACAATTCCAATACCTCGATGTCGGTGTAAACATCGATGTCACGCCGCACGTCCACGCCGACCGGGAAGTGACATTGAAGATCACCATGGAAATTTCGTCCGTGGTCGGCCAGTCGAGCATTGGCGGCATCAGCCAGCCCATCATCGGCCAGAAGAAAGTCGAGCATGAAATCCGCCTGAAGGATGGCGAATCAAGCATGATCGGCGGAATCATGGACGATTCTCAAACTAAATCTCTTTCCGGCATTCCGGGCCTGGCGCAGATTCCGATCCTTAGATATCTCTTTGGGCAGGTGCAGCAGGATCACTCTTCCGACGAAACGGTTTTCGCCATCACTCCGCACATTATTCGTGGAACCAGCCTTAGCGAGTTGAACCAGCGCGCCATCGAAATCGGCACAGCGAACGCGATCGAGTTGCGGCACATCGCGAAGACGGCTGCGCCCACCACTGGGCAGGCACCGAATCCGGGCACTCCTGCGCCGGCGGCGAACTCAACTCCGTCCAATGCCAGTATTGCTCCGGGACAGGGAAGCGCGAACTTCCTGTTCGATCCGGGGCAAATCACGGCGACGAAAGGGAACACATTCGTTGTCAACCTGATGATCTCAGGCGCGCAGAACGTTTACTCCGTGCCGGTGCAAATGAACTACGATCCGGCGAAATTGCAATTGGTGAATGTTTCGAACGGCGGCTTCCTCTCGCAGGATGGCCAAGCCGTCGCCCTGGTGCATCGCGAAGACGACACCACAGGCACGCTGCAGATTACGGCCACACGGCCGCCGGGTGCGGGTGGAGTTTCCGGCCAGGGCACGGTGGTCACATTGACCTTCCAGGCAAAAGCAACAGGACAAACTCCGTTGACTATCACCCGCGGCGGAGCGCGCGATCCCGGCCAGCAGGCGATTACGGTAAATGGAGCGCAGGCATCGGTCACCGTACAGTAACCGATTACCATGCAGCCCGGAAATACAGAAATGATGCGGTACCGATTCAAACAGGGTCAGAGTTTGGGGCGTAAAAAAGGATTCACGCTTCTTGAGCTGATCATCGCCACCACCATCCTGCTGGTTCTCTCAACCATGGCAGTTCCGATGGCGCGGCTGACCATCAAACGCGAGAGAGAACGCCGCCTCCGCTTCGATCTATGGCAAATGCGTGACGCCATTGACCGATACAAGGCGGATGCCGACCGGAACGCGTTCCAGACTAAGGTGGATAGCCAGGGTTATCCACCTGATCTGGAGACTTTGGTCAAAGGTGTCGATGTACAGGGAAAGAAGGTTCGTTACCTGCGCAAGCTCGAAATCGACCCCATGACCGGCACCACCGAATGGGGTTTGCGCTCCATGCAGGACGATCCCGACTCCGATTCATGGGGCGGGCAGAACGTGTTTGACGTCTATACCAAGTCGCAAGACGAGGCGCTGGACGGGACCAAGTACAAGGATTGGTAAATGGCAAGCAGAACTAAATCGCGGCGAAGTTCCGGCTTCACGTTGCTGGAGATGATGATCGTGATCAGCATTATCCTGATCCTGATGTCGATCGCGCTGCCGATCTACAACCAGTCGATCATGCGCTCCCGCGAAGCCGTACTACGGCAGGACTTATTTCAACTGCGCTCGCTGATCTCGCAATACACCCTCGACAAGCAGAAAGCGCCGCAAGGCCTGGATGATTTGGTTAGTGCGGGCTATATCAAAATGATTCCTAAAGACCCAGCGACGAATGAAGCGAACTGGGAAGTGGTGCAGGAAGACGTGCTACTGGCCGTCGACCAGCAGGACCCCGGAATCAGCGACGTACATTCTGCCTCAAACGCAACCGCGTCGGATGGAACCGCATACTCCACGTGGTGATAGCCACCTAAATCCAGAAACTATTTTTGCTCGGCAGCTTTTTTCTCGGCGGCTTTTTTCTTCTCTTCCACGGTCCAGGGCGGAACGATGCCATTTTCACGAGCGTATGCTACGGACTGGCCTAGGTGCTCATGGGCGTCAGCGACGAGGATGTAAATTACATCACCCTCATTGGCTTGCGGTCCCAGCTTTGGCAGCAGTTTCGCGAAGTCGGCATTGCTCATGCCTTTGATCGCCTTTTCGGTGAACTGCCACGATTTGTTCAATTCGGCGATGATCTGCGCTTTGTCGGTGGTCGATTTTTCAAAGGTTTTGCCATTGAAACCTTCCGGCTTGGCTACTCCCATCATGCCCAGGATGCCATAGCGTTCGCCGGCAACGTGCAGGAAGACTTCTGCAAACGAACGCGAATCCGCCGAAGGACGCCATGTGAGCTTGTCATCCGGTAACGCTTTGGCGAGATCGACAAACTTCTTCTGTACGTTTTCAAGATCAAGGAGAGACTGGCCCTTCATGTCGTAACTGGGAGCCGTATGATCGGCGGGTTCGTCTGGGCCAAGAGCCGGTGCGTAAATGGATCCTGAGGTAAGGCCAACCAGAACAATTGCGAATGCCAGCAACGCTTTTTTCATTTCTTTCCTCCTCGAATGAATGCGCTCGCCGTCTTTAGACGAGACAAGGAGGAAATGGTTTTGTAGTGCTCGACCCGGGTAAAACGCAGTCGATCCCTAAAAAACAACGGTTGGTCCCAGATGATATTTCCTGGTGTGTTTCCTTTAACTAAACCAATTTCAATCCGGTTACGAAAAGAAGCGTTGCTACCGCGGGACGCAACGTTCCCTCGGGAATGCGACTGGCGAGGAAGCTACCAAACCAAACTCCCGGGACCGATCCTAAAAGAAGGCCGCCAACCAGCGGCAGTTTCACATCGCCCAGATGCCAGTGGCCCAGTGCGGCCACGCCCACGATGAGCACGCCATGAAACACATCGCTGCCCACCAGGCGGTTCAACTTTTCGGCGGGAAACAGGAGCAACAGGGTGGTTACGATAAGGCTGCCGCTTCCCACGGAAGTGAACGAAACCAGAACGCCCACCACAAAACCTAATAGCGGTACATGCCAGCCCTTTATGTTTTCGTCGGTCGCCGCACGCGAAGAGACAGTGGGTGGAAGCCAGCGTTGAACATATCCTTTGAAAATGATGGCAACCGCAACCAGAATCAAAGTTCCGCCGAGCAGACGCACGATCAAATGATCGACGACGGCCACGCCCGCCGATTTTTTCAGCAAGCCAATCAAATACAGGCCCAGCAAAGCTCCCGGCACGCTTCCGAGCGCCAGCCGCCAGACAAGCTTCAAGTTAACATTTTTGTGATGATAGTGAACGGCCGCGCCAACCACTTTGGTCAGCGCATTCCAAACCAGGTCCGTACCGACAGCCACAGTCGGCCCTACCCAGCCGGTCCATAACAGCAGCGGGGTCATCATCGCGCCGCCGCCCATCCCCGTAAGACCAATCAAAAAGCCAACAAACAATCCAATACCAGCCGCAGCCCAAGGCATAATCCCCAACTTCCTGCGCTTTCTTTCCGCTTTAACGGTCGGGCGGAAATCTCGCGCGAAAAAGCGATTTCGAGGGACTATACAACATTGGCTATCGTTTTAATAGAGATTAAGGATTGGAGACGAATGGCCTGTAGGTATGTAGTGGTAGACTTGCGTTTATGCCCCCCAAAAAGAAAATCAAGAAGGCAAAACCAGCGGCCGCTCGCAGGAAAGCGACGGCTTCGAAAAGCAACCGAGCACGGAAAGCGGCGCCCAAGAAGTCTGCAAAGAAAAAATTGGCGAAGAAGAAACCGGCCCAGAAAAAAGCCCCCGCAAACAAGAAGATTGCCACTCGCACGAAAATCGCAAGGGGAGCTAAAGTGGCGCCGAAACAGGCCGGACGCGAAGATCTCTCGAAAGATGCGCCATTTCCGGTGAGGCGGCCAACTCCGAAGATTAGCGGACAACAGTCAGGAGATTTGCAGGGATTGTCGGACGTTGAGCGTGCCGATTCGGAAAGCGTCGACGAATTGCTGGAAGAAGGGAACTCGTTCGAGGCCGGGGTGGTTGAAGGGGTGGAACGCGCCGATGACTCAGACGAAGGAGAAGTCCGCACGCGCGAGTTTCCCGAGGATGACGTGCCGGAAGAATATCTGGACAAGGATTAGGCGCGGGCCCGCGAGACCAGAAATGAAGGCCAAGAGCGGGGAAGATTCCGGTAAAATCTACGAATTCCAACGGACGCAATTGGTTCCACGGCCGCTCGAAACCGTTTTTGAGTTTTTCTCTCGAGCAGCCAATCTTCAAGTTCTGACGCCGCCCTGGCTTGAATTTCGTTTAGTCGACGCGCCGCAGGAGCTTGCGGCTGGATCGCTCATCCGTTATAAGCTGCGTGTTCATAAAGTACCAATCCGCTGGACGACACAGATTACCGAATGGGAGCCGCCCCGCCGGTTCGTGGACATCGAGCTTTCAGGGCCATACGCCCTCTGGCTCCACGAACACACTTTTACTCCCGACCCGAAGGGTACGATCATGCGAGATACGGTTCGTTACGCTCTTCCATTTGGTTTTCTCGGGCAAATCGCGAATTGGGTTATGGTGGAGCGAGATGTAAGGACGATTTTTGATTACCGTACGAAAAAGATGCGCGAGTTATTCGGCTAGATTTCAAATCAACTCAAATCCTAGAAAAATTCTCATGCGATTCAACTCGGCTTCAAGTTCTCGCTTGAAAATACGGTCTCGTGGCTGCAATTTAACATAGCCGAACTCAGACTGGAGTTCCCCGTTTTTCACCGATAGATTACCCCAGCCAATGATGTGGTTGCGCCAAAGCAGCGGCAAAGCGTAATAGCCGCGAACGCGTTTCGCGGATGGCGTGTAGGCTTCGAAACGATATTCCCATCCCCACAATAATTCGAAGCGAGCGCGGTCCCAAACCACCGGATCAAAAGGCGCGAGCAAACGAACTGAATCTGTAGACGCGCTGTTGTCGGCATCTGTTTCGGCTGGCCAATACCAATCCACACCATCCACCTGCATGTGGGAAAGCCGTTGTTTGGCGCGCTGTAAAGCACTGGTCAACTCGTTCTCCCACTGCGGAACGGCATAGCGCAAACGCCGGATCAATACTGACAGGCTTCTGCCGGGCAATGGAGCATAAATGCGAATAGCGACATCCGCGAGCGCATCAAGTTGTGTTCGACAAAGGTTTGCATCATAACTCGGCCGCGGCTGGTGCTGATGCGCCGCGTAGACGCGAATGCCACCGTCGCGCCGCACGATACGCAGCAGGCCCCGATAATGCATAGCGTCGAGCAGATACGTCGTGGCATTCGACGAGCCGCCCCAATAGTTCTTCACTTTGCCATGGGGAAAATGCTCATCGACCTCGCGCGGGTGCGCTTCCCCGCGTTCGCGAATGAAGTCCAGCAAGAGTTGCACACGTTTCCTGCTCGCAGCTGGCCCAAGCAAGCTGCTCTGGGCGGGGGCACAGCTGTCGAGGCGCGGGTGCATTAACGCTTGCAAGGATCGGGTGACGAAGCCGTAGTTGATGAAGAAGTCTTCCTCAATGCCGAGCTTCGCGTACTGCCGCTCAAGATCGCCCGCGCGATAATTATTAACTCGGTGGCGCAGGATCAAATCTTGCGCGCGTGCCGGCGAGCGGATCGGGTCCGCCTGCACAAAGCCAAATTTTTGCAGGGCACGCTTCAGCGTGGCGGGTGCAAACAGACTTCGAGTGACGGCGAGACGGCGCAAGTCGTCAAGGGTGGTCGGCATGACCCAGTATCGCCCAAAGTTTGATGGTTGTGCGATGGCATCATGAGTTGGGATGTGGACGAGCGGTATTCCTTAGGCGAAGGCGCGCCCGCCTTTGTTATCCAACTATAGAGCGCGGCGAGTGGCGGCCGGGGCTGCCCATGCCTTTGGTTTTGTACCGCGGTATGGTAGGGATATTTCCCAACAACGCTCGCGCGTGAGAGATAACGGAATCGCTGTTGATGCTGCGAGGTTGGCGAGAGGCCCGGCCCTGGGCAAAGGCTTCCACCTGGCGTTCCAGCCTGATGCTTGCACATGCGGGACACCGGGGTTTCCGCGGTCCCATGACAAGATACTCAAAGCGGTGATTGCAACTCTTGCACACATATTCAAATATCGGCATGGTCGATTACCTCGAGGAAATTACAACCGGAACGGATTGCTCGCCCGCCAATGCCAAGTGAAATTGGCTGTCGTTCAGGTGCAGCGAATTATTGAGTTGCCGTAGGGTTTTAAAAAGGTAGTACGGGGTCTGGGTTAAATTGTGCTTGCTCATGATCTGGTCATCCAGACTCCACGTCAATTTCTGTAACTTGATAGTCTCGGTGCAGAGCGTTCCGCCTTCCCAAGTAAGCACGCCCGTCTCGTTGAGGCTGCTTACCAGTTGGTTGAGATAGACGGCGTTGTTGAGATAAGGAATCGCGTACAACATGGAATTTTCATCGGAGCGTCGTTCCCACGATTTCAGAACTTCGAGAGCACGGTAATAAGGTCCGGCGGTTACTTGCAGACGAAGCATGGATCCAGAATCACCGATGGGCTCACTGGCGAATTCCTCACGAATGTCCGTTGGAATGACTCCGACGATAGGATGGCGCTCCAAGGGATGGATCACGGGGTATTCGCCGAAAGCATCCGTCGTGGTGTGCACGCCATCGGTCTTCACCAGCATGGCAAAACCAGCGGCACCAAAACCCGGGTCGCCTTTGCCGGCAGCGAGAACGACAAAATAGCGCTGCGGATCCACTCTGGTCCATCGTGTAAGCGCGGTGGATTTATCGGCGGGGGCAGTAACAAAGAGTCCGTTATCAAAGGTCTTGATCTCCAGCGTGTTCGGCGGAGTTCCACTGGTTTTATCAAGCGGAGTCAGGCTTATGCTTTTCGGCGCTTTGGGATCATCGAGTTTGAACTTGGATTTCCCCGTTACCTGCCACGCGGGAGTTTTCCCCGTCGTGTTACGGGAAAGCTCTGTCATCACGCCGTTAGCTTCGAAACGCATGCGAGTGGAACTTGGTTGGCCGTCTGTTGAAGATTGCCATGTGCCCGCGATATTGAACTCACAGCCTTTCGGCTGTTCCTGGCAGAAAAGCACGGTAGGGAACAATATAAGAGCCGATAAAAAGAGGAAGGCCAATCGTTTCATGGCAGACTCCTTGGAAAACTGAAAGACAATAAATTTAAAGAAGATTCGTATAAGGACATGCTTCAGGTATGCCGCTGAAATTCGAATCTAGAACCAACTTTGGCCGCAGCTCTC
This sequence comes from Candidatus Aquilonibacter sp., assembly GCA_035486715.1. Lineage (GTDB taxonomy): Bacteria > Acidobacteriota > Terriglobia > Terriglobales > Acidobacteriaceae > Sulfotelmatobacter. The sequence continues at coordinate 67,401 of DATHMV010000035.1, read as the reverse complement.
TTTTAGCAACGCGCAGCGGCTAAAGCCGGTTCTCTTTATTACGCGGCGAACGGCATCGCTGAAGCGATGCCCTGATACGAATTCTTATTCTGCGGGAGCTGCTTTGCCTTGCGGCTCCCGCAAATTTACAACTTGTTATGACTCGGCCCGTGCTGGAGCATGACCTAATCGGTCCAGCGCCGCACGCACCCAGCTTCCTCCTCCTGAGACCTTGCGGCCCAGCAGGGTTTCGAGTTTTTTCACTCCTTCCGGGTTCTCGGGCTTGGCGGTGACCTCCGGCCAGCCGCGGGAGCGTTTGTACGCAGCCCACTGCGGTCCGTTGATCACGGCTTCCTGATCGATCTGCTTTTGCAGAGCTGCGTTCTCTTTCACCCGCTCGGCAAACGGTTTGGTTGGCTCGACCCAGGAAATCGCTTCCCGAATCAGACGCGGTGGATCCGGCAAAACCCAGGAGCTCCAATGGCTGTTGTTGTCGTTGATAATGCGGAGCATCGAGGCATGAACATCGACCGAAAAATCGAGTAACGGATCGTCCAGGCGGAAGAGCTTGAAACGAATCGTGGTCAGGTCGAATTCATTGCCGGTAAGAAAGTACCAGCCCTTTCTTGCCCCGTTGCCCTTGGCGTAAGCCGCAAGCTTTTCCGGAGTATCCATGTCCGGTTTCAAGGTGAAGGAGTACATGAACATGTCGCGGCCAAGATGGTCGCCAAGCAGATCCTGTACCTTGGCCAGACATGCGATGGACCGGGGGCAATACTTGTCACAACTCGCATACATAAAGTTGATGATCGAGATTTTGCCCTTGATCAGTTCGTCGTAGAATCGCACCTTTTTCCCTTCATGGGTGGTGAACTCTCCGTTTGAGTAGTAACCCGGCCCCAAAGAGGCTGCCGGACGCGACTTGTCGGCCACGTGACAGGTAAGCAGGTCTCGTCGGTTCATGCTTTAACTCCTTTCTTGGAACCCTTCGAGCCGGGGCGCTCAAGCTTGCTCGATCCCGGCGGATTGAGGTTAAACGTGGGCGGAAGATTGGTCATGGCCGGAGTAATGTTGGTCTGCGCTCCAGAATTGACCTGCCCATTTCCCGTGTTTGGCGTTCCATCGGAATACACCGGAGACGTGACCGTGGAACTTGGCCCGGTCGTGACATCCCAGCGTGTCAGCATCAGCGCGTCTTCATGCCCGAGGTTGTGGCAGTGAATCATGTACTTGCCAAACCAATCGCGGAATTGCAGGAAGATCAGCACCTCATCGTTGGGCAGAATCGGGTAGACATCCCGTCGGCCCTGCTCAAGTGGTGGCACCCCTTGACTGTTAATGGTGATCACGCCAGTCGTTGGGTTCACCGTGATGTTCCGCCGATCCAGCACGCGGCCTTCTTCCAGGTGAATGTGGACCGGATGCGTCCAACCAGTTCCCGGGAATCGATTGCGTATGAGCCAGGTTTCGGCCGAGCCTTGCTGGATCAATGCATCCGGACGGTTGGGATCGAAGGTAAGTCCGTTGACGTTGAAGACTTTTCCGGTCCCGTTCAGTGGATCGCCTTCCGTGCCAATTACGTCGAAGTTGAAGTTCCACACTCTGGTCGCGAACAAATTGGCCAAAGGCGCAGTGATGTTCGGCAGCGTGGTCAGCACGGCAGGCACCTGGCTTTGATCTGGCAGCGGCGGTGGCCCTGTGATGTTGAATGCCATCACAACGTTGCCGATGGCGACGCCGGGAGCCGGGTCGGGTTCGGCTGCGTTGTTTACGAACTGCGCGGCACTGTTGATCAGATACCAACTCGTGCCCGGCGTGGCGTTCGTGAAATCGAGAATCACGTCGTAGCGCTGCGAAACGTAAACGGTAAGTGCCTGCAAAGTCGGCGTCGTCGAAGTCTGAATTACTTCGACGGGCGACGGCAACAGGTTGCCATCGGTGGTGACAACGGTCATGGGTATGGGGTTGCCGTTGTTATCGACCACGTTGAAAGCCCAGATGCGCGCTGGACCGCTGTTGAGGAAGCGGAAGCGGTACTTGCGCGTCTGCACATTGAAATACGGTTGGATCACGCCATTGACGATGAACTTGTCCCCGGCGGGAACCGTGTCTGGAGCCGTAGCGTACATCTGGCCATCGGAGCAGAACAGCTTATCGGTGAAGTTCAGCGGGATGTCGTAGATACCATAGGGCCCCGGCAAGCGCAACGCCTGTGGGGGCTGACCGGCAAACTCGAACCCGGTATCGACGTCATCGTAGATCAAATACATGCCGTTCAGGCCGCGATAGTTGTTGGTGGCCGTGAAGCTGTGCCGATGATCGTGATACCAGTATGTGTGCTGCGCTTCCAGCGGATCGCCGATCGGCGGGAATTCGTTGAAGCCCGCATAAACGTTCGGGTAGTGATGATCTTTGAACAGTCCGGGACTCCAATAGTCACCGGCAAAGCCGTCGCTCTCAGAAGCGGTATGCCCGTTGTGCAGGTGAGTGGTGTGATTGTTGTCGCCAAAACCAATGTTGTCCACCGGCAGATTGTTGTGGAAACGCACCACAATGGGAACGCCGTAAACATTGAGGAAGGTTGGTCCAGGATAGATCCCGTTGTAACCCCAGCAATAGGTCGACGGAATTGCGGGATCGAACTGATGCATCGTCGGTTGCACTTCGATGTTGTATTGCACGAAGGGGTAGAACTGAGTCCAATCCTGATGGTTGGCCCGTGCCGCCTCGCCGTTGGCGGTGTCGGCTGCGAGGGTCGGGAAAGGAAACAGGATGGTTGGAATCGCTACGGGTGGAATCGGCAACGCCGAAACGAAAGGTGTTGTCGCGGGACTGTTAGTTGGTTGAGGCGTGCAATCCGGCGGCTGGGTTGGAATAGGCGGGAGCGACTGCGCGCGCGACTTTCTGGAAGTCAGCATGGTCACCGCGCCGACTGCTGCGCCCGCCTTCAACACGCTCCTTCTGGTCCAACCAGGGCCGGTGGGAGATTGAGTCCGTTTTTTCTTCTTCGACTTTTCCTTCTCTATAGTTGACATAGGCATCCTTTCGATCAGGCGATACGCAGCGACCTACCAATCGCTGTTTTACGTATTTGCGAGAGTCGGCATACACAGCTCATGGCTAAGCTTTCAAAGTGGACGGGTTTCTCAGGGGCGAAAGCACGCACCGCAGATACAACTTTCCGGAACCGTACAAGGCCGCAGCCCTGACGATTTCTCTGTAACTTGCTTGCTGCTTGTTCGCCAACACGCCCCGGATAAGAGGAACAACCTATATCAACCGACGCGTGAGGTTAACAACCGCCTCGATGCATAGGCGGCTTCCGCCGTGGCATATAGGGGCACCTCTCCCGGCGGTATAGGGGAATTCCGGTTTTCGTAACAGAAATGAGATTTTTGCGGGAACGCGAAGGGGGACGATCATATTTTGAGGTAACCGTCCAAAAGCAATTGCGGACAAGGGGCAGACTAAAGACAACATAGCTTAGACGGATTCTCGTTTGAGAGACTCGCAGCCCTCTTAGCAACTGATTTCTGCAGAAGGGCTATGAAATGTCGAATGTATTTGAAAGAGAAGTTCCTGCCAGGCAAGCTGACCGCGAAGCAACTGGCAGTTGCACCGCTTGCATCATTGAAAGCAATCGCCTCGCCGCCGAGTACTTGTCGAGTCTCCTCCGGCAAGATTCGCATATCGATGTGTGCTTGTTCGATCAGTTTGTGAATAGCGGAGCGCGAGTCTCGCCTCTCATTTTTTGTCTGGACCAGGCCGATGCGGCTCTTCCTCTGCGAGCATCCCTCAAATTGTTAAAGCTCTCGTACTCCCATGCAAGATGTGTCGTGCTGGACACCGAAAATAGAAACGAGTATCTGAGTCTTTTGCTGGATTCGGAAATTCACGGCGTCCTGACGCATGCAAACGTAAAAGACTGGCTGCTGGAAGCTGTGCGGTCGGTTGCCCGGGGGCTGCTTTGGGTGCATCCGGAATTTGCTCACAGTATTTCTTCTCAAAGCTCAGCTGTTTCGGAAGGTATCCGTTCTGAATCGCTTACCCGGCGGGAAAGTGAAATTTCACACCTTGTCACGAATCATTTCTCCAACAAAGAAATTTCCACGCTGCTGGAAATTGAGGAAAGTACGGTGAAATTCCATTTGTCGAACATTCTCGCGAAACGCAATGTGTCGCGCCGGGAGGATCTGGCGGCTTCGAAGATTTCGGAAGGGTGGAGAACCCTTCTACTTGCGGGAACAGGAGCTACCAATCAGGTATTACGTTCCCTGCTTAGATAACTTGCCACACTCAAGGTGTCAATTTTCCGGTTCCGAGATAGTCCTGCGAAGGAACACCGAAGGCATCGGCGACGCGGTTGAAAAATGCGAACATTGCGGTGATGTAGACAGCTTCTGCGATCTGCTCTTCTTTCCAGCCTAAGTCTCGAAGTTTCTGAACGTCCTCGGCGGTCGAGCGATAGGCGGCGTCAGTGATCAGCTTGACGTAATCGAGCAAAGCGCGCTCTGCCGGAGTCAGGCCCGCTTCGTCAAGCTTGCCTTCGACGATGGCTTGTACGCATTGATCAGGTGCTCCCTGGACACGCAGGAAGTAAGCGTGGCTGTCGAGTCAATAGGGACAGCGATTCAAATAGGAGACATAGCTCGCGATTAATTCTTTGTATCGCCTTGAGAGATGCCCTTCGGAGAAGTGAACTGTGTTTCCGAATTCAATCACGCGGCGCAGAAAGTCGGGCCGCACGCCGAAGCATTTGATGATGCCGGGAACTTGCTGCCGTCCCGAGCCGGCGCGCCAAAAGTCGTAAGCGGCGGCAGTTTCCCCGGTGGCTTCCGCGTCTTCGATGATTCGGATTTTCGTCGCGGGCTTCGAGGCTGATGGTTGCGCTTCCTGAAGTCCAGCCTTCTCTTCGTCGTTATTGTTATTTTTTGTCGTCATACCAATCTTCCACCCTTCAAATATGTTTGCGGCGGAAAAATTCATAGACCGGCAGGCCAGTTGCCAGCACAAAAGTTCCAAGCAGGGCCTCGCGTGGATTTCTGAACCCAACCAGAACCAGCATGATTGCGATCAATAATAAGAATGCAATCGGCGTGACCGGATAGCCGGGAGCCGGGGTTTCAGGGCCGCCATTCGTCTGATCGCGCTGCCTGAGCACAAACAATCCCACCACGGGCAGCCCTATAAAACCTATGATGGAGAAAATTAAATAAGAAATAATCTGCTGGAACGAACCTGCGCCGACTAGGGCGCACGCGATGACGCCCTGAATCAGGATTGCATTTGCGGGAGTGTTGAACCTCGGGTGCAATCGCGCTATGGAAGGGAAAAACAAGCCATCCTGCGCCATTGCATAATAAACGCGGGGAGCGGACATCATGAATGCCGCGAGGCCACCGGCTACACACAGAATCACAATGGCGGCGAAGATAATTCCGCCTGCCTGACCAAACAGTATCTCCCCGGCCTGCGCCACAAACGTTTCGTCCGAAGTGACTTTGTTCAACGGAACGACATACCAGAAAACCATGCTCACCAAAATGTAGACTCCGGTCACGGTCAATACTCCGTAGAGCAAGGCGCGCGGCAAGGTGCGTTTGGGGTCGTGTACTTCGCCGGCAATTTTGCTGACATCCCACCAGCCGCCGAAGGAAAAGAACGCACCTACTAAAGACGCAGCCAAAGCTGGAAGCATTGGCAAAGATCCGGGGCGGCGGTCGACGAAGGGAACAAAATTCGACCATGCTCCCAGATGAAAGGCAACAGCCCAAATGCTAAGGAGGGCCAGCACGCCGATTTTCAACCAAGTGATCCAGCGCAAGAATCCCGCGCTCAAGCGAATGCTAAGAATGTTGATCAGGCAGAGCGACCCGATCACAACACAAGCGGTAAGTTTTACGGCGAGGGCAGACCAGTGGAAGATGTAGGCCGCATATCCTGCAATGCCCGTGGCGAGCGCGGCAGTCAGGCCCGGATCGAGAACGAGAAGGCTCATCCAGCCGTAAAGAAACGCGATTCTTCTACCAAAAATCTCCTGTAGATAAATGTACAGTCCGCCTGAGCGCGAAAAACGTCCTGCGAGTTCGCCGTAACAAAGAGCGCCACTCAAGGTCATAGCTCCCACGGTCAGCCAGATAACGAGAAGCCAGAGCGGAGAGCCCAAGGACTTGGCCATGCCCGCTGGCGTGAGAAAAATACCCACAGCAATGGACTCGCCCGCTACGGCCGCCGTAGCCGAGGCGAGACTCAACTCCCGCCGCAACTTATTACTCTCCTGCTTAGCAGGAACTGTGGATGTTTGGGTAGCCATCATTTCAGGCCGAACGCCCAGTTCAATGATGGCGACTCTCCGCTGAAGGCCAAAAATGCGAACATACAAAGACTCCGAAATGTAAACGAGAGGCTGAAGAGTAACAATAATGCAAAAGCAGTAGAAAGGCATCAGCTTTGGAAGGCCAATACTAGCTTCATATTATTGACCTTGAAATATTCCTCCCTATAATCGCGGCACTCCAACGTTAAAGATCCGCGAGGAAAAATGAGGAAACAACTGAGCAGGCTGAGAGTCCTGGCCTGCGTGCTGATAACCACCACTTCTGGTTTGAACCTGGCGGCACAACAAATCACAGGGAGCATTCGTGGAACGGTTGTGGATCCGAGCGGTGCGATCGTCCAAGCTGCTGCGGTCACTGCCAGGCAGATTGAAACTGGCTTAACTCGCGCTGCGGTTACAGATCACCAGGGAGAGTACGTGCTAGTCGAACTCCCGATTGGGCATTATCAGTTGGAAGTTCATGCGCAAGGTTTCCAGAAGTACCTTCAGCAGGGAATTTCATTGGATGTGAACGAGACTGCGACGGTCGACATCCATCTCAAGCTCGGGGCGGAAACGCAGCAAGTTGAAGTGAGCGCGAATGCGGCTTTGGTGCAGAGTACGGTCAGCAGCCTCGGCCAAACCGTGATGGAGCATGAGATTCTCGACCTGCCGCTGGACGGCCGCAACTTTTCGCAGTTGGGACTGCTTCAACCCGGCGTTGTGCCCCTGACTCCCGGATTGCTGGAAGCGGGCGGTCCCGCGCGGGAGAATCAGGCTTATGCCGTCGATGGCCAACGGCCGGAGTCTAACAATTTTTTGATCGATGGCGCGGACAATGAGAGCTCTGTGGACGCTGGATTTGTGCTCAAGCCGCCACTCGACGCAATTGCCGAGTTCAGGATTCTCACGCACAACGCGAACGCGGAGTTTGGGCGCAATACCGGCTCGACCACCAACATCGTTACGCGGGGAGGGACGAATTCATTTCACGGCGCAGCCTGGGAATTTCTGCGGAACGATGCGATGGATTCGTCCGATTACTTCACGCAGAGTGTGCAGCCACTGAAACAGAATCAATTCGGCGCCACGTTTGGCGGACCGATTATTAAGGACAAGACCTTTTTCTTCGGATACTACGAGGGCTTCCGCAACCGGCAGGGCGAGACCGTGCCCGCAACCGTGCCTTCCGCCGAGGAAAGGCAGGGCAACTTCGCTCAGCTCTGCACTGCTATTCCCGGGGACGCATTTGTGGGCGGCATCTGTACCAATACCACAACGAGCGCTCCCGACTTCAACGGGCAACTACTTAACTTCGCCATGGGCCCGGCGCCGGTTCCAATTCCGAACAACCAGCTAGCCTCCATTAATTCTATTGCGGCAAATGTCTTGCCGTTTTTCCCGCTGCCAAACGTTGGAGAGAACGGCTTCATCGCCACGCAGACCCTAAGCGAGAATAACGATCAATTCGGCGTGCGAATGGATCATTATCTTTCTCATGTAGATACTTTGAATTTCCGCTACATGTATAGCAGCGGGCCGACGACGGATCCGCTATCGCCAGTGGGAGCGAATGTTCCCGGCTTCCCAGTAGGCGAGGATGACCGCGCGCAGAATTTTGTCGCGCAAGAAACTCATATTTTCTCGCCATCCACCATCGGCGTTGCACGCTTTTCGTATCTCCGCAATAAGTTCCTGCTCGACGAGCACTTGAATCATGAGTCACCGGCAGACTTAGGTTTTCAGTATGCTTCCACATTGCCCTCGGCTAGCGGGCCGCCATTTATTCAGGTTAGCGGCTACGCCTCAGTTGGCGATCCAATTACCGGACCGCGTGAAACCTATCAGAATACGTTTGATCTATCTGGGTCTCTGAGCTGGGTACATGGCCGCCACGAACTTAAATTCGGCGGAGGCTACCGGCGCGATCAGATCAATGCGTTGCAGGGTATCGCCAGCAACGGATTTTTTGTCTTCTCGACGTTCCCCTACAGCGACGGGTTTGCCAGTTTTCTTTCAGGCAATCCGGTGGTCTTTCTCCAGGGCGGCGGGAACTTTGCTCGCGAAATTCGTGACCGGGCTCTGGATGCTTACGGGCAGGATACCTACAAAGTTACATCGCATCTGACGCTGAACCTCGGACTTCGTTACGAGTTGCCCTTCCCCTCCACAGAGAGACACAACGAGGTGAATCTATTCGTTCCGGGAGCGCAGTCGCAGGTTGTTCCAACCGCTCCGGCGGGACTTCTTTACCCCGGCGATCCGGGCGTGCCCGCGGGCTTGATCCCAACGCAGAAGACGGCCTTTGCACCGCGGTTTGGTTTAGCCTGGGACCCGCGTGGAGACTCCAAGACCGTGGTTAGCGCGGCTTACGGAATCTTCTATGAGCCGTACTACACTGGCGAAGGTGGTCCGCTGCAGGATCCTGTCAGCTCCCCTCCTTATCTCAAGACGCAGCAAATCAGTTTCCCTGTCCACTCATTTGCCAATCCGTTTTATACGCCGAATCCGTTCAGTCAGGCTTTTCCCGAGCCGATGACGCTGCTTGTGGTCGCGCGTAATCTGCATCTGCCGTACGCGCAGGATTGGAATCTGAATATTCAGCGATCAATCGGCGTGGACTGGCTATTTCAGCTTGGATACGTGGGCACGACTGGTGTGAGATTGCCACGATTCATCGAAGGGAACCCGGCGGTGTTTGTCCCTGGTCTGGATACAACTAGCTCCGGTTGTTCGGTGGCGAGCCCGTGTCCGATTTCCACCGAAAATAACGTGAACCAGCGGCGTCTCTATTCCGGATGCACGCTGGCACAACCGAATAATTGCGTTTACAGTTCGGTTGGTGAGATTGCCGGCATCGCGAATTCCAGCTACAACGCATTGGAAGCCAGCCTGCGCAAGCGCTTTAATCACGGCCTATCTTTCCTTGCATCCTATACCTGGTCGCACTCCATCGATGACGTATCTTCCTTCAACATCACCGGTTCGGCATCGCAGCCTGTGGCGGGAGAAAACGATCTGGCGCAGAATCCATTCGATCTCGCGGCGGAGCGCGGACGGTCCATGTTCGACGCCCGCAACCGCTTTGTTCTGAGTTATCAGTGGATCATTCCGTTTCTGCAACACTCCAGCAGTTGGTATGGACATGTTCTCGGCAACTGGCAGTTGAATGGAATTGTGACGGCTATGAGCGGCACACCATTCACGGTGTTTGACTCGAACGACGTTTCACTGCAAGGGCAAGCGCCGGAGATTTCCGGATTTTCCAGCAATCGCCCTAATGTAGTTGGCAATCCGAATTCCGGTCCTCGTACCGCGGCGGAATGGTTCAATGTAAAAGCTTTCCAGCAACTGCAACCGGACCCTTTGGGTCGATTTGAGGTATTCGGGGACGAAGGGCGCAACGTAGTCGATGGGCCGGGATATGTGAACTGGGATTTCTCGGCATTCAAGAATATTCGGTTGACCGAATCGAAAGAACTCCAATTTCGCGGCGAGTTGTTCAATATTCTGAACCATACCAATTTTCGCTTGCCGGTCAGCGACATCGAATCACCGACCTTCGGGCAGATTCAGTCGGACGTAAGCCCGCGGGTGATTCAGGTGGCATTGAAGTTTTTGTTTTAGCATAGCCGACGCTTTTTTCGAGAGTCGGGCCGTCGCCATAACATTCGGTGCCGCCGCTACCAGAAATCTGCTTCGCTGTGTCGGCTTTGAGTGACTTCAAATCAAATCCCAACTGGCTGAGACAATAGAGCGGCTTAACTGATGTCAGTGCCCCACGACGCCAGCTAGTTTCGGTGCAGCGGCAGGCACATCCTTGGTATAGTCTTTACCGAGAAGGGCGGCCACGGTGGCTGCAATCTGCGCTTGCGCGACTGGCCCAATGTTTGCGCGCTCACCCAACGCTGGAGTATCCGGGCCCAGCACTGCGATCCAGATGTTTTCCGATCCCTTCTGATCGACGCCGTGTTCCTTCCAGTCCACCAGACCACTTCCGCGCCCGTGGTCGGTGGTGATGATGAAAGTGGTTTGGTCGCGGTACTCCGGCATGGCTTGCATCGTGTTCCAAAGTTCTTCGGTAAAGCGATCGAATTGGTGTGCGCTTTCGAGCACTAAATCGTAGCGGCCGGAGTGGGCCCAGTTATCGGTCTCGCCGTAGCCTACAAAAAGAAGACGCGGGTGACTCGCCTTGACATATTCGAGCAGCGTGACTTGCAGGAAGGAATCGTACACATCGTCATCGTCGAGGCGGGTGGTGGTGCGATACAAGCGATTCAGTAACTCCTGACTCGGCGTGAGAGTTCCTTTCTCCGGCTGATCCCATCCCGTCTGCATTACCAGACTGCTGCGTTTTTCGTTGAAGATGTCGGCGAACACGCTCCAGGTACCGTAGACCGCGACCTTGCCTTGAAACTCAGGAAACCGGTTCAGCCACTCGAAAACGGTGAGATTGGGATTGATACCGAATTCATTGCTATCGATGCGCGGGTCGGGATGGCCGCTGAGCATTTCGTTGTATCCGGGATAAGAAAACGCCAGGCCGTTAGTGACATGAGCCACGCTTCCCTTGGGCTGGTTCCCAAAGATTTGTCCTTGTTTTGCGACACCATTCCAGAGAAATGGAAACAGCGCACAGCGGCGCTCGGCAACATCGTCGCGCCAGTAATCGCGGCGCAGGCGATTCACGTCGTCCCAGATGCCGCCATCTTTTTCATTTAGCAAGGTGGGATCGGCGCCGGTGAAGATTTCCTGCCAACGAAGGCCGTCGCTAACGATGAGGACAACGTTGCGTGTCTTGAGGGGTGATGATGCTTGCTGTGCGGACACTTGCCCGGACGCAAGCGCTAAAAAAAATGTAATTGCCAGAGCGACGGTAACACGAATCAGTTTGTTCATTCTTTTGTTAGTCTAGTACCTGTTAGAAGTCGTGGAACTTTGCAGCCATGCGGCAACGGCACATGAGAGAGAGAACGCCAGTACGACGGCAAGAATTGTGATGCCTTGGTGCCCCACGGTATGCCACGCTTGCGAAGACCAGCCATTTTTGGTGAATGAGTAACAGGGTCGATGTGGTTCTGCCACCATGATCCCTCCGCACATTCTTTTAGTCGGCTTTAGCAAGCTTATAGCCGGGCGTAAATGAAGCGCACTCCCTGACCGAAGACTCGAATGATAGAGAGCATGCGTTAAAAACAGATTAAGAGTGGCGTGACTAGCGGTCACGGGTCGAGGTGAGCGCGCCACCAGGATTCAAGCCAGCATTGCCACCCGAACGTGAGCCGAAACGCGCACCCAGTGGGTTAAACTTTCGTGTATGCGGATGCGAACATGCGCCGGGCAGATCGCGAGAAACTGTGCATTGGGGCTGCTGGTCGGACATTGTGCGGCGGCCCAGAATGCACCCAACACGCCCTCGCCCAGCAGCACGGAAATACAGCTGCACGCATACCTCGAACAGGCCGCGGGCGAAATGCACAAAGGCGACAACGCGGCTGCCGAGGAGGATCTCCGGCACGCGTTGAAGATCGATCCGCAATCGATGGCTGCGCTCAATAATCTTGGGATTGTGCTGGCCCGGTTGGGGCGACCTTCCGAAGCCATTCCGCTTTACGAAACCGCGCTCAAACTCCATGCTGACGACCTCGCGACAAAACGCAACCTGGCCATCGCTTACTTTAAAGCGCAGCGCTATTCTCCGGCGTGGCGATTGCTCCAGCCGCTCTCGGCCCAGTATCCGAACGATTTTCAAATTCTCGACCTTGCCGGGTTTTCGCTTTTTGCCCTTGATCGTTACCCGGATGCTGCCGGATATCTGGAGCGCGCGAATCATGCCGACCCTTCGGATCTCGAGACGCTGGATATGCTCGGCAAGGCTTACCTGCGGATGAAGAATTATAAGGCGCTGACTGATGTGTTCGCCCGCATCATGCAGGTCAATCCGAACTCCGCATCGGCTCACGTCATGATGGGTACAGCCTTTGACGAGATGTCGAATCGAGAGGAAGCTATCAAAGAGTATCAAGCAGCGGTAGCAGCGGATCCGAACTTTATGGGCGCGCACTCCGGCCTGGGTTTTGAGTATTGGCGCGAGGGCGAAGACGAACTTGCCGAGAAGGAATATCGAGCCGAATTGCAGCATTTTCCCAACGATCCAGTTTCGAACTGCATCCTCGGCCAGATTCTTCTGAAGGAATCTCATCCGGCGGATGCGGAGCCTTATTTTCGCGCAGCGCTGGCGGTCAATCCTCGCTATGGCGAGGCTCTGTTTGGTCTGGGAAAAGCGGAGCTGGCGCTCGACCATCCCCAGGCTTCGGCCGAGCTGCTTCGCAAAGCCATCCAGATAAATCCTGACTACTTCGAGGCTCACTTTGCTCTCGGCACGGTATTGAAAAAATTGGGAGAAAATGCCGAAGCGGCGAATGAACAGAAGATAGCGCTGGATATCCAGGAGAAACGCAGGGAGAAAGCGATCAAGCGGAATGAGAGCCAATAAAGTACATGCATACTGGCAATTGAGATCTGTCGATAGTTACCAGAAAGCACAAAGCGCACGCCTCAGGCGTGCGCTTTGTGCTTTCCGAAACCAGCGGTTAGAAGTTGACTTTCGCTCCGATCTGTACGTTGCGTGGAATGTGATATCCGCTTACCTGACCAAAGGCTTTATTATCCACATCAGTCACAATCAAGTTTGGGCTGCCGTGATTAAACGTGTTGAAGGTCTCCAACCGAAGTTGCAGCGCGGCCCGTTCGCCGAATCGTATGTTCTTGAACAAGGACGTATCCCAGCGCTGGAAACCCGGTCCCAGCATCACTCCGGGAGCCGCGGTGCCGAAGTGTCCTATCGCATCGGTGAAAGCTGCAGTATTGAAGTATTCGCCCGGAGTCTTGGGGCCGGTAGTTGAAACCCCGGGCACTCGATCGGCTCGTAGTCCCTGGTTGGCGCTTCCGTTGGGCAAGCCCAAGCCACCGGGATAAAGCGGGCACGACGTCGTAGTAGCGCTGATCGTGCAAGCTTGCGTCGAAGTGTTTGTTGTCACTAAGCTCCAAGGGTCACTCTCTTGGTATACGATCTGGGACTGTCCGGTCTGGAAGTTGACGATACCGGAAAGTTCCCACCCACCCAATACCCGTCCCAACGCGTTGTTCTGGTTCCGGTAGAACGGCAACTGGTAGGCGTAGCTTAGAACCAGAATCTGCGGTGTGTTCAACGTGGACAATCCATAGCTTTGGAGCAAACTGTAGGTATCGTAATTGAGCAAAGCCCGGTCTAGAGGGTTCGTCGTGAGCAGCTTGGACCAGGTATACGCCGCACCCACCATCAGCCCGTGGCTCAGTCTCCGATTCAGCGAGACTTGTAGTGAATTGTAGTTGCTCGTAAACACCGGATCGCGCGCGGTGATAAGACCATATCCAAGGTACGGAGCAATGGCATTTACACCCACGCCGGGATTGGCGAGGCGAGTCGCTACCGTGGGCTGATTGGTATCAATGTCGCCCAGCAGATGAGTCCCCTTGGTCCCCACGTAGCCGACTTCCACTACGGTGTTGCGCATGACTTCACTCTGCACCGAGAGGTTGTAGTCCTGGTAGCTAGGAGCCTTGAAGGTTGGTTGCTGGTTTATCCCACCAGCTCCAGTTGTTGTAAGTGCGTTGGGACCAAGAGGCGCGCCGGCGGGGGTTCCAACCTGATAATTATCGAACAAGTTTTGGCTCGAAGTTCCGTTGTTGGTAATGGTGGTGGTCTGGACCAGCGGTGGATCGTCGAACGCGTTCTGCTCCCAGATTCCGTTCAGAGTACGGTCGTAGAAAAGCCCGTATCCTCCGCGAATAGCAAGCTTGCCGTCCCCCATGGGATCCCACGCAATGCCCAGGCGTGGTCCCCAATTGTTGTTCGAGCTGGGGTTCACCCGGCCGCCATAGGGCGAACAAGTTGCCAGGGGCGCAATCGATTGGGCGGTGGAGCAAGCCGTTCCAGTCGGAAAGATCAGGCCATTGGCATAAGTTGCCGCATCTCCGGCAGAGAAGTTTCCGTTCGGTGCGCTTGTCGAGGTGACAATAGTAGGAGCCGAGGCAGGATTGTAACGAGCAGGATCGAAGTTAACCAAGGTGTTATTACTATCCGTCGGCGAAGGGAAATAGCTGTACCGGATGCCGAGATTGAATGTCAGGCGCGGCGTTACTTTCCAATCGTCCTGTACATAGGCTTCGAAGTTCGTGTAATCGAGATGCGGAATAGTGTCTTTGCTCGGCTGGGTATAACTGTCCGCCTGTCCCAGCAGGAAATTGGCAAAAGGATCATTTCCGTTAACTGCGCTGCTGAAGCTGAAGGTGGCGAAACCAGCGGTAGCATTCTCTGTTTTCGTCATCCACATCGCTGTAGCGCCGAGGCGTATGGTGTGGTTGCCGTGCTGGATAGACAGATTGTCAAATACGTTCTTATCGATGTTCCGCTCGAAGTAGGGGCCGCTTCCGTTAGTTAAACCGGTGTAGCCGGCAATAGCGACGTTCGGAGCGCGTCCATAGGGGTCCGGGTACGCGGTTTTGCCGGTGAGCTGGCTAGTGAACGATGGCGAATTCTCGGCACCGCTCAGGGCAGCGTTGATCGCGCCCCAAGAATCGGCGAATTCCACTTCATTTACAACTTTCGGCGAGATGTTGATGCTGGCATTTGCAACAATATTACGGCCGGGAGCATTGAGCGAAATGACGTCCGCTCCGGGATAGTTCGGCGTACCCCAAAGCCCGAAGGGAAAATTCTCAGGCACGCTGTCCTGCATGAAACGGGCAAACACGCGGACTCTGTCGCCAACATTTTGGTCGAGGCGAACAATGTCCTGCCGGAAGTTATTCAGCTGGCTATAACTCTCCACCAACTGGTTGTCGCCCGAGTTCGCCGGATAGGGCGCCATGATTGTTTTTAGATAAGCGGCGGCGTTTTGGCTGTAGCAGCTGGGATTGATTGTCCAAGTTTCGCTTGCACCCGTGCCTGCGGTAGTCACGCATCCGGCCGGAGCAACGGGGATGGGCGTGGTATTTGTTCCGGTAATTTGAGCGGTGGAGAAAACACCACTGAGCTCCCCCGTGGTGGGTACGGTGATTATTGTACTGCCGGGAGTGCTGGCTTTACGCCACTCCTCTGACCAGAAGAAAAAAGTCTTGTCCTTGGATGGGTTGTAAAGCTTGGGAATTTCGAGTGGGCCGCCGATGGTAAAACCGAAGTCATTGTAGCGCTCGATCGGAGTTCCATTCTCCGCGTAGGTACCGCCGTCAGCGATTGCCTGCCGGTTCTCGAACGTATTCGCGTTGTAGTAGTTGTTGCGATTGAATTCGTAGGCGCTGCCATGCAACTGATTGGTGCCGGACTTGGTTGCGACTACAACCTGGCCGCCGCCGCTGCGTCCGAACGACGCATCGTAGTTGCTGCGCTCCAGAGTGAACTCCTGGATCGCATCGACGCTGGGGGTGTTTAACAGAGTTCCATTAGAACCGCTGTCGTTGATGTCGGCGCCATCCACCGTCCAATTATTGGCACCCTCACGCGCACCATTGATCGAAATGACAGTGTTGCTGGAGAGACCGAATCCGGGTTCGTCGCCCAGTTGGTTCGATACTCCGGGTTCGAGAAGTACGAGTTGTTCAAAATTGCGGTTGTTGAGGGCCAACTCTCGAACCTGATCGCCCGTGACGGTCCCGGATTCTTCAGCAGTGGTGGTTTGAATTTGTACGTTTTCCGCGGTCACTTCGATCGTTTCGCTGGCTTTGCCAGTCTTCAATTGCACGTCGAGGGTGTGCTTTTCGGCAACGTTGAGAATGACGTCGTTCGCCACGAAGGTTTGGAATCCAGCGTTCTTGATCGTGACCGCGTAGCGGCCCGCGGGGATGTTCGTAATATTGAAACCGCCGGTGTCGGTGGTGGTCACGTTGCGGATATCCGCGCCGGTTTCCTGGCTGTGGACCACGACGTTCGCGCCAGCTACCACGGCTCCGCTGGAATCGGTTACCGTGCCTGTGAGAGTTGCTGCCAGTTCTTGCCCTAGAACTATTGCCGACAAGCTTAAGACCATTACGCAGACCGCGAGCAAAGAAAAATGCTTCCGCCTGTCGCCGCGCTCATCTCCGGTTAAGCCTTTCCGCACTTCCAACTTCACTTTCACCATCACAGGACCTCCTAGAGCCAACTTCTCCACTGGGTGTTTACAATTCAACCATTAATTCAAACGCACTATGCTATATAGCACGCGATAGTTCGTAGTCAAGAAGAAAAAAGCAATCGTCCGGACAAAATTGTTCGATAGGGGCAGACCGACAAACTGGCTTAAGCAACGATTCGGCTGAAGGAGCACAAGCAAAACGGGGTCCTAAATCAGCCTGAATATCGTTGGACTCTTAAAGTTTACAGCCCGAAGAGAGCAAATCAATCGCCCTCGTCATCTGGCTCCTCCATTCATTTCTCGCAGGATCGGCGATGCCATCATTGTCAAGAATTCAGCTTTACATCGAAGTCGCAATAAGCTATATAGCATAAGGCGCTGCAAAGTGCCGGGCGTCCAAGGCTTAACGTACCCCATAGCCTTGCCTGGTGGACTCGCCTCCGAAGAATTTGGAACCAATAAATTATGCCTGTAGCTCACCGCAAGAGGATGCCCGCGTACAAGAAGATCCAAGACGTAATCCGCGATCGCATCGCGTCCGCCAGCTTGAAACCGGGCGATGCGGTTGCCTCGGAGCGCGAACTGGCCAAAACCCACAAGGTGAGCCTTATGACGGCTCGCCACGCTCTGGCCGGGCTGGAGCATGAGGGAGTCGTCGAACGCCGACTCGGAGCGGGCACCTTTGTCGCCGTGCCCAAAATCCACTTCAACAAGTTGATGAGCTATACCGAGCAAATGTCGAGCCGTGGTTTGGCTCCACGTTCTCGAGTGTTGGTCTCAAAAGTGATTGAAGGCGATCCGGAGGTTGCGGCCAGACTCGGGCTTGCGGCAGCCAGCCGAGTGGTAAGGATCCAACGTCTTCGGCTGACCGGGGAAGAACCATTTGCGCTGGAAACCTGCTACTTGCCCGCGGCCGATTTTACCGAGTTAGCGTCCGCTCCTCTTGGAAGGACCTCCCTGTTTGCGATTCTCGAACATGACTACGCGACCAAACTGGCGTATGCAGACGAGGAAGTCGATGCCACCTCAGCAGACGCCACCGTTGCGGATCTCCTGCGCGTTCCCCGGGGAGCTTCGGTGCTTCGCATCCGCCAGATAATCTATTCAACCAAGGGCAAAGCTACGATCTATGTAGTCGGCTTCTACCGCTCGGAGCGGCACACTCTGTTTATCCGGCGCTTCCGCTAACGTGGTGCAGCGAATCGGCCCGCGAAAAAGAGGCCCTATGCGTCTTGTAGTTGCTTTGATTCTCGCCAATTTTGCAACGTTGGCCGGCGCGCACGCTCAGGCGACGCCGCCGCAAAGCCCGGCTACTGGCTTCGTCGACACTCTAATGCCGCAGCCGGCGAATCTTTCCGCCCAAGAAGGACAACTCCGCCTTACAGCATCCTTTGTCGCCATCACGGATCACTATCGCGATGCGCGCCTCGATGCCGCCGTCGCACGCAGCCTTGTTCGAATCCAGACGCGAGCTGGCATTTCGATTTCAACATCTCCGTCCCCCGCCGGCGCATCCGGGGTATTGGTTATCAGTGTCGATGGACTTGGAGAATCGATCCAGGCTGTGGACGAGGACGAATCCTACTCTCTTGAAGTTGCTTCCTCGGGCGCACATCTTCGCGCCGCTACAGTTGTCGGAGCCATGCATGGTCTCGAAACTCTGCAACAGTTGGTGCAACCTGACGCGACGGGCTATTTTTTCCCCGCAGTCTCGATTCACGACAAGCCGCGCTTTCGCTGGCGTGGCCTCATGATTGACTGCGGACGCCACTTCATGCCGGTCGAGGTTATTAAGCGCACACTCGACGGGATGGCAGCGGTTAAACTGAATGTCTTCCACTGGCACCTTAGTGAAGACCAAGGTTTCCGCATGGAAAGTCGGGTTTTCCCCAGACTCACCGGGCTGGGTTCTGACGGACTTTTTTACACGCAGGAGCAAGCCCGTGAAATTGTCTCTTATGCGCGCGACCGCGGCATCCGTGTCGTGCCTGAGTTCGACATGCCTGGGCACACCAGCGCGTGGTTCGCGGGATATCCCGATCTGGCCAGTGCACCTGGTCCTTTCCACATCGAGCGTGAATTCGGCGTCTTCGATCCGGTGATGGATCCTACGCGCGAAAGCACTTATAAATTCCTCGATACTTTTATCGCCGAGATGGCGGCCATCTTCCCCGACCACTTCATGCACATCGGCGGGGACGAGAACAACGGCGTAGAGTGGAAGGCGAACCCGCGCATCCAGACCTTCATGCGCGAACACAATCTCCAGGACACCGCTGCGCTGCAAAATTATTTCAACCAGCGTCTCCTGAAAATTCTCGAGAAGCATGGCAAGCACATGATCGGCTGGGACGAAATTCTTACTCCCGATCTGCCCAAGGATATCGTCGTCCAGAGCTGGCGCGGTTTCGATTCACTCGCAGCGGGAGCCAGAAACGGATATAACAGCATTCTCTCCGCCGGCTATTACTTGAATCTTATGAGCCCTGCCGCGACCCACTATGCAGTGGATCCGTTGCCTCAGGCGAACGACTTAAGTCCTGAGCAGCAGGCCCGCATTCTCGGCGGAGAGGCTTGTATGTGGATGGAGCAGACCACCCCGCGAGACATCGATTCCCGCATCTGGCCTCGCGCGGCTGCTATTGCGGAGCGATTCTGGTCGCCGCGTGAAGTAGCCGACGTTGACGATATGTACCGCAGGCTCGCCACCGAGTCGCTGCGATTGGAAGCTTTAGGTCTCACGCACATCTCTCAAGAGGCCGTGAGTCTGCGCCAGTTAGCGGGAACAGAAGAAATTAATCCACTGCAAGTTCTGGCCTCAGTTCTTGAGCCTGTAACCTTCAACGAACGCGCACACATGCAGCATCCGAATCAACTCACTCCACTCAACAAACTCATAGACGCGCTACCACCCGATCCACCATCGCGCCATAACTTTGAGTTGCTCGTGAATGCTTATCTGCGAGATCCTGCAACCCGATTACAGGAAAGAACGGAACTTACTGACGAGTTCAAAACCTGGATCGCGGCAGAGCCAGGAATCATGCGATTGATGGCTGATTCCCTCATACTCGCTGAGGCGCAGTTACGGGCCGAGCAGCTTACCAAATTGGGAGCAGTGGGAATGGAAGCGATTTCTTATCTCTCATCTGGACTACCGGCGGCTGCGGGTTGGAAAGCTCAACAATTCGTTCTTTTAGACGAAGCCGAAAAACCGCAGGCACTGGTTCGCTTCACCGTAATCAAACCTTTGCGCGATTTGGTCAATGCGATTCCCGAGTCGCCCATCAAACAAGATCTTCATTAAGAAATTACGGCAGGCTGATTCACTCATCAGCCTGCCTCATTCGTTTATTCCAGCCACCAAACCGTTAGCGTCCTAAGCCTGCAGCCATGGTTTTCACCATCGTGCCGTTGGCATCGTCATCTTTCAACGCCCACACATAAGCGCCGCCTAGGCCTCCGGGAACCTTCAGGTTGAGGTAGATCATCTTCAGAGTAACTTCAAAGGGATCGTCGTAGGTGTAAAAGGTTCCG
The DNA here is from genome assembly GCA_035486715.1 of Candidatus Aquilonibacter sp. Classification (GTDB taxonomy): domain Bacteria; phylum Acidobacteriota; class Terriglobia; order Terriglobales; family Acidobacteriaceae; genus Sulfotelmatobacter. The sequence goes on along the minus strand of DATHMV010000035.1, from coordinate 47,415 downwards.
CCGTTTGGATCGTAAAGCGATACGGCGATTCTCAACGGATCGAAGTAATTGTTGTAGCCATTAGCGGTCAGCGTGGAAAGCGTCGAATAGGTGAGCAGGCCGGGAGTCAGCAGAGTATCGCAGCCCGGCGTGTTGCCGCTGATGTCGGGGCAAACACCGGTTCCGTTGGCTAAAAGAACTGGAGCGGCGGCCGTTGAGTTCTGATACAAGCCATGGTTCACGTTGGGCGCGCCAGTCCAGCCGGCGCCGTACAAAGGCAGCCCCATGGTGTATTTCGAGGGTGGCACACCCGCCTTGAGATAGGCGTTTACGGTGTCATTGATGTCGAGTTGCTGGCCATACAACGGGTCCTGGTGGGAATCGAATAGCGGCGAGGCTTCATTGGTCTGCGTGACCCATGAGCCGGAGTAGTTGTAGCCGTCTATGGTGATGAAGTCCACTTGCGCAGCTGCTGCAGGCAGATTGATATTGACGTAATTCTGCGAGCCCGCAGGCCCATCGAACGACAGGGTGTATTGCTCTCCCGTGGTTTTGCTCAAAGCGTTCAGTTGGCTGCGGAATTCTGCCAGCAGGGCGGTAAAGTTCTGCGTGTCGGACGCCGTGGGAAATTCCCAATCAATATTGAAACCGTCGAACAAGCCGGGGGCTGTGATTCCGGTGGCAATGTTGCCGTTAATAAACATGTCAATGCAGGAAGCGGCCAGAGCCTGGCGTCCGGACGCGGTACTCGCGGCAGTGACAAAGGCCGCGGTATTGGTTGCCGACGCTCCTCCCAACGACATCAGCACTTTCAGGTTGGGATGAAGTCCTTTGAGCTGCTGAATAGCCGCAAAATTTCCATAGAGCGGCCCGGGATACGGGCTGCCATTCACGCTAGGCAGATATGGTGATTGATAGTCAGCCCACGTGTCGGCGATCGCGCAAGCGGGCGCGGGAGTAGTCGTCACATTCCCGAAGGCGTAGAGCAGGTGAGTTAGTTTATTGGCCACGCCGTTCTGTTGCAGGTTCGCAATGTTGTAGCCAGCGTAGTAGATACTCCACTCTTCGAAGTATCCTCCCACAATTTTTCCCTGGCTGTGGTTTTGAGCGAATGAGGGGGAGATGCATGCGACGAAGGCCAGCAGAGTCAGCAAAGCCATACGGAGCAGGCGGGGCAGGAAATGGGTTGACATGGCGAAACGCCTCCGGAATTAGTAAAATGCGAACCGCCGGAGTATAGAGCTATATAGCGGAACATGCAATACCCTACTTTTGGGGCAGGATATTTTGACGATTCGCCGGCATCCAGCGACTGCGAATCGCCGACCCAAACAAACCGCTTCAGAAATGAAAGGCAGGCCGGCTTACAAGCCGGCCTGCCTTTGTGGTTTTTCTGGCGCCAATCTCTACGGATTGAGATCGTTTGCGATGGCTTTGGTCAGGTCTCCATTCGGGTCGTCGTCTTTCAACGCCCAAACGTAGCCGCCGGCGAAGCCGTTGCTCTTGATGAAATTCACCTTGCACTGCACCGAGGTAGCATTGTCATAGCTAAATGCGGTGCTGGTGGTTGAGTTGAACATGCGCGCCGCACAGCGAGTGGAGTCGTAGGTCGGCGTGAATCCGTTGCTCAACAGGTTTACGAGGGTGCCGTAGGTCGCCAGGCCATCCGTCAACAGGACATCACATCCCGCGGCCGGGCTGCCTTGGTTGTCACCTGACGAGCAGTATCCAACACCGTTGGCGTTATAGACCGGTGAAGTTCCGTTCGTGGTCGTAGCCCCCGAGCCATCCGTAACCCCGGTTGCGTTCTGATACATGCCGCCGTTCGCCGACGTCAGACCTCCGGCCCAACCAGCACCATAAAGCGGGAAGCCCATGGTGTATTTGGATGCCGGCGCACCTTGCGACATGTAGTACTGCACGGTAGCGTCGATATCGTCGGCCGGCGTTCCGTACAGCGGATTGGCGGTTTCGTCGAACAACGCGGAAGCGTCATTCGTGGCATTGGTCCAGTCTCCGTCGTAGTTGTAGCCGTCGATGTTCATGTAGTTCAACTCGGCGGCGACTGCGGAGATGTTGATGGTGTTATAACCGCCATCGTTGCCTGAGTCCGCAGCCGCGCCCGGGGTCGATGGGCCGGCAGCCAGATCAGCCAATAACTGATACGTTTGGCCGGTGGTTCCGGTCAGCGTATTCAGTTCGTTGCGGAACTCGGTCAACAACGCGGTGAAGTTGGCCGTATCGTTTGCGTTGGGGAACTCCCAATCGAGGTCAATGCCGTTGAAGAGAGTGCCGGTGGATACACCCGAGGCGATATTGCCCGAGATGAACATGTTGATGCACGAACTGACGAACGCCTGGCGTTGCGTCTCCGTGCTGGCTGCCTGGTCGAAGAGCGTGTTGTAGGTTGGTGGATTCCATCCACCGATCGAGATCAACACTTTCAGGTTGGGATTGAGTTGTTTCAGTTGCACAAGCGCGCCGAAGTTTCCTTGCAGGGGAGCCACGGCTGCGGTAGCGCCAGGCACCTGCGGAACAACCTTCTGGTAATCCGCATAGGAATCGGCGAGAGCGCAACTTACCGTGCTGCCGTTCGCTACTGGCTTTGCAAAGGCATAAATCAGGTGCGTTAGAACGCCGGCAACGCCATTCGATTGCAGTTGCGCAACGTTATAGTTGGCGTAGTAAGTGCCCCACTCTTCATACCATCCGCCCATAAAGAGATTGCTGAGGGCCGATGTTGACACGGTTACTGTTGTCGCAGCAGACGAACCGGCATAGTCGGTCGCAGTCAGCGAGAAGGTGTAACTTGTCGAAGGCGTGAGACTGCCTTCTGTATCCGAGGTTGACGTCGTGGTAAGAGTCGACGGCCCTCCGGTGATCGAGTAACTGATCGTGCATCCTGTTGGAGGGCTAACCGTATTCCAACTCAGATTTACGCTCGAATCGGTGATGCCAGAGTCCGCAAATCCTGTTGGCGTGCTTGGCTTGGTCGTGCACGTGCTCGCTGAAGTCGTCACGTTGACTGCAGAACTCGCAGCCGAAGTGCCAGCCGAGTCTGTTGCTTCAACCGAGAAACTGTAGGTGGTCGAGGGAGTGAGACCGGTTACGGCGTCGGAAGTAGCAGTTGGGGTCGCGATTACGGTGGAAGCCTGCAGGACCTTGTAGCTGACTGTGCATCCTGCGGGTGGAGTTACTGTCGACCAGGCAAGGTTTGTGCTGGAACTGGTCGTGCCGGAGGCCGCGAGTCCAGTCGGAACCGCTGGCGCAGCCGAGCAACTAGAACACGCGCCGGTCGCTGTCCAAGGTTCGCCACTGCCAGCCCCGCCGTTGTTGGTGGCGGGATTGTTGTTTTGCGTCCAGTAATTAGCAACGTAGTTTTCCCCGCTCTCACTTGCCGTCATGCCGGCGGTATAGACCTGAGTTGAACTCCATGCCGTAGCGCAGCTACCGCCGCCACCGCCGGATAGGGTCGTCACGCTTACAGCCGAACTCGGAGCTGATGCGCCGTTCGCGTCCATTGCCTCAACGGTAAAGCTATAAGTCGTCGATGCCGAAAGTCCACTGACCGCGAACGACGTGCCTGTTGAGGTTCCAATCGAAGATCCATTCTCCAGAATGGCGTAGTTGCTGATTGTGCAACTTGTGGGAGGAGTAACCGCGGTCCAGCTCAGACTCGTGCCCGAGCTGGTTGTGCCGGAGGCGGCCAGACCCGTAGGCGCGTTTGGAGAAGTCGCGCAGGTGCCCCCGCCGCTTCCGCCAGTTCCGCTGAGAGCAGCTGTCTGTGTGCCGCTGTCGGTCACGGTCAGCGTACCGCTGGCCGCGCCCGATGCAGTTGGGGCGAAATATACATAGATGGGACACGAACCGTTCGCGGCGACCGAGGATCCGCAATTGCTGGATACGACAAAGGGGCCGCTGACGGTGACGTTACTGATGCTCACGGCAGAGCTGCCGCTATTGGCTAGCGTGAAGGTTTCCCACGCAGTGCCGGTGCCGACCGGGGTGCTGCCAAAGTTGTAGCTCGATGGGCTTAGAGTGACTGTCGCTTGCGCCAACAGCGAAACTGAGACAAAGACGCAGAGCAGGGGGAAGGAAAATAAGGCTCGCTTCATTGTAGCTCCTTGATTCGGGGGACGTACCAGAGCGTTCCGCCCGCGGTTTGGTGATTGGGGGAAGAGTCCGGCTGCGGTTGCAACGGACTCCGCGTCGTGAGAGTCAGCTATATTCAGCAGTCATTTTCAGCAGCCTTACTTAGCACTCATGGAAGATTCATGGCTTCCAAACTGCTCTATAGCACTAATAGCGATGGAGAGTACTCCGCTTCAGCAACCCAGTCAAGATTTTTTTTTGGTTTTGTGGAATCCGAACTACGGCTTGATTCGGCGAGGCGCTAACCACTAGAAGGCGTGGGGCGTGTTAGGCGTGGAGATGGTTTCTTTTCAAGTGTGAAAAAAGACGACTCGGCACCGATCTTGTTACGAAAACCGAACTTGATGCAGAGGGTTGGTGGTGGTGGAACTCAGGGTACGCTTCAGGTTGCATACACGACTATGAAATAGCTTGCCCGTGCACGTAAGAGGCAGATGAGCCTGCCTGCGGTTCGCGTAAGCGCGTCACGCAGCAGGCATCTAGAAGGTGCCGCAATGAAGGAAGAATGCGGGCAGCTCACCAGGAAATCCTCAACACGGTGGACACCGAAATCTCGATTACTTCAAACCGGCGGCAATCGCCTTAGTCAGGGATGCTTTCGCATCGTCGTCATTCAGCGCCCACACATAAGCGCCGCCGAGCTTGTGCTTCTTGATATAAGCCGTCTTCGCTGCGACTGTGGCAGGATTGTCGTAGGTATAGAAGATTCCAGAGGCCGGATTGTAGAGCGTTGCGCCGATTCTCGCTGAATCGTACCAGGCGATGTAGCCGTCTCGATATAGCAGGTTTTCGATGGTCGAGTAAGCAGCGAACCCTGTGGTCAGTATGGTGTCGCATCCAGTCGATGGATTGGCTTTGTCGGGTTTTGTGCATAAACCCGATCCATCGGCCAACGGAACTGGAGAAGCGTTGGTCGCGTTCTGGTACAAGCCATGATTCGCGTTTGGCACACCTGTCCAGCCGACCGCATACAACGGCAAACCCATAGTGTACTTGGCTGCCGGCACGCCAGCCTTGAGATAAGCCTTTACCGTCGCATCGATATAACGGTCGTCGGCATACCCGGGGTCGGCGGTCGTGTCATACAGCGAAGACGACTCATTCGTTTGCTTCTCGTCCACGCTGGCGTAGTCGTAGCCGTCTATGGTGAGGAAGTCCACCTGCGCGGCGGTAGCCTTAAGATCGATGTTGATATATTTTTTTGGATTCGCCGGCGAATCGAACGTTAAGACATATTTTTGGCCAGTCGTCTTAGCCAAAGCGTTCAGTTGCCTGCGAAACTCTTTCAGCAGAGCGGTGAAGTTCTGCTTATCGGCCGGGCCGGGAAACTCCCAATCAATATTGAAGCCATCAAACAAGCCGGGAGCTGTAACGCCCGGAGCGATATTTCCCTTCACAAACATGTCGATGCACGACGCGGCAAGCGCTGTGCGGTCCGCGGGAGTGGCCGCTCCGGTAACGAAGCCCGCAACGTTCCCTGCCTGCCCTCCCAAAGAGATCAAAACTTTCAAATTAGGATGAAGCGCTTTGAGTTGTTGAATTGCGCCAAAATTTCCATAGAGAGGAGCAGTGTAGGGCTTGCCGCTCACGCTGGGAAGGCTGGAATTCTGGTAAGCGGCCACGGGATCGGCAATAGCACACGCCGCCGGAGAAGTTGGGGTCACGTTGCCGAAGGCATAGATCAAGTGCGTCAGTTCATCGGCCACGCCATTTTTTTGCAAATCGGCAATGTTGTAAGCGGCATATTTGATGCCCCATTCTTCGAAATAGCCGCCAAAAATCTTGCCATGAGGATGTTCCTGGGCCAATGACTGAGCAGTGCATGTAATTAGGAGCAATAAACTGGACGATATCATTCGAAGAAACTGCGGAATCAAAGGTCTCGACACGGTGAATGTCTCCAAAAAATCTGAGAGATCGACTGGCGAGTATAAAACTATACAGCTGAAGTTGACGTGGCTAATTATCTGTCCTACGGAAGAGGTCACGCTCAATCTTGGATTGCGTTAACGACGTCACCAGTCCCATCAAAGGCTCGCGCACCTGCTCGCCGATATGATCTGTCCTCCCTGAGGGCCTCGTACAGGTCGGCCAAGGCATCAGTTTCTCCGTATTCCACGAATTTCAACAACGTCTCCCCGCGAATTGGCCTTGCCTGGATGTCTTCAGGTACCGGGAAAACCGTGGTCCGCTCCGGCTACGGCATCATCGCCAACATTTGCGGCGCTTATGACTTTGTTAAAACGCATCCTTGGGTAAGGTATCGTAGAACTATAAACTCGAGACAGCAAGTGGCGAAATGGAGATGGTTTCACGAATCGATTGAGGATTCGGCAATCGCTATTAGGTTTCTTGGAACGAAAAATCAAAAACAAGAGGAAGACTTATGCCTACGATCACAATGAAAGACGGGACAAAAATTTATTACAAGGACTGGGGAAAAGGCCAGCCCATCGTGTTCAGCCACGGATGGCCACTCACTGCGGATGACTGGGACGGACAGATGTTGTTCTTCGGTCAACATGGCTACCGGGTCATTGCAGCCGACCGGCGAGGCCACGGACGCTCCGAGCAAACCTGGGACGGAAACGATATGGACACCTATGCCGACGACCTGGCGGCTCTCACCGAAAAGCTTGACCTCAAGAACGCAATCCACGTAGGCCACTCTACCGGCGGCGGGGAAGTTGCCCGCTACATCGGCCGGTACGGCTCGAAGCGGGTGGCCCTGGCCGTACTCATCAGCGCTGTGCCGCCGCTTATGGTGAAGACGCCCAACAATCCCGCTGGTGCGCCCATTGAGGTGTTCGACGACCTGCGAGCGCAATACACAAAAAATCGGCCGCAATTTTATAAGGATATTACGCTTCCTTTCTACGGCTACAACCGGCCGGGCGCGAAGATATCGGAAGGTGTCCGGGAGAAGTGGTGGCTTCAGGGAATGATGGGCGGGATGAAAGCGGGATATGACTGCATCAAGGCTTTCTCCGAGACGGATTTCACGGAAGACCTGAAAAAGTTCGACGTGCCTACTCTCATTCTGCACGGTGACGATGATCAAATCGTGCCCATCGGCGCAGCGGCTTTGCAGTCCGCGAAGCTGGTGAAAGGCTCGACGCTGAAGGTGTATCCGGGCTTCCCGCACGGAATGCCGACAACGAACGCGGACCAGATCAATGCCGATCTGCTCGCATTCATCAAGCGCAGCCAGGAAGCGGCAGCCTAAGCATGAGCGTTATCCGGCCTTCCTCTACGGGAGGCCGGATTTCCTGACCCTCGATGCTGCAACCCTGCTGGCCAAAAGACCCGCAATGTCTACCCTTCGTCAATGTCAACACGAATGTTGACAATGAAAATTACATAGGCTAGCCTTCTGGTGCCTCGCCTCTACGATGAGGCCAATCAACTAAAATCATTTGTTTTGAGCGGGCAGGAGGGTTCAGTTGCAATGCGAGATACCGGCCTTTACAAATCGATCCTATTATTGAGAATCGCAATCGTTGGCGCCGTCCTTCTTGGGCTATCTTTGGGACCCAAGGATCTGTGCGCGCAATCACGGGCCTCGCTGGAAATCCGATCGGAAACTCTTTCGGTCACACTCGATGCAAACTTTCCACGTGTTTTAAAATATCGGACGGCGAGTGGAAAGAGCCTTCCGGCTGCATTGGAATCGTCGCGCCCGACAATCAAGTTGAATGGACAGCTGTTCACGTCTAGCGACTTGAACGTCCACGTCCAGTCGACGGCTCCGGGTATGACGTATGTAATGCGCGTTCCATCTCTCGATTTGGAGCTTAGCTGGCAGTTTGCCGTCGAAGGCAACGAGCTCATTTTCGAATTGACGAAGGTGTTGGAGGGCGGAGGTTTCCATCTGCAAACCTTGGAGTTTCCCGATCACTTTCTAGTCCGGGTCCCTGCTGATGAGGGGAAGGGTGAAGCCTATCGTGGCGAATATTCGCGGCAAAAATGGAATGAGCCTTACTCGAATCTTCTCTGGCAGTCAACCGCGCACTTCATGAAGATCAGTGAGGCAGATGGAGAACAATACCCGAAAGACGCAAACTGGGCTTCCGCCGATGTACCGGGAGTTGTAGCGACCATCTCCGACAACATCCCCTACTGGAAACTCAAGACGCAAGTTTTAGGCGGAGAAGGTCCAGGCACGGATTTTGCAATGTGGCTTGGTACCTACTACTACCGCATCGCTGGCGAGGTGCAGCCACTGCTTCAGTCGCGCGTGGCAGTGCTTACCGAAGACCGCAATCACGATGGTGCCGTCGACTGGATGGAAGCTGCTATGTGGCACCGCGGCCATATGCGGACGCCGAGCGATACCTATGAACCGAAGACTTTCGTCTACATCGTTTTTATCGATTGGGTAAAGCCAGTCAAAGAGCCCCCGGGTGGTTACGCTCCGCCGATCACTTCATTCGCCGAAACCCTCGAAATCGTGCGTGCGGTGGCTAAGATTACAGGCAACGCCAAGCAGCGGGTGACCCTCGTGGGATGGCAGTTCACGGGCCACGACACCGGCTACCCGGCATTGAATCAGGTGAACGAACGTGCCGGTGGCGCGGCGGCGTTGCGAAAGCTGGTGAAAGATGCGACCCAATATAACGCAAATATCGAGTATCACATCAATCTTAACGATGCCTATCCCGACAACCCGTTTTTCGATCCAAGTGTTTTGCAATTCAATCGTGAAGGCAAACCATACGTCTGGTCCTACCAGTTTGACGGCGCGCCACCGGACTATCGGATTTCCAATACCAAACAATTTCGCTCCGGCTACTTTCAGCGGCGCATGAAATCATTTCTAGATACAGTCCCCGTTTCCGAAGGCATTCGTCTGGATACGTTCCGCAATTGTGATATTAGTGTCGGGCCCGGCGAAGACATAGGCTTTGTTTCCGAGACAGTTTACGGCGCCAAGATCCTCGATTGGTTTATGGAGCGCGGCATCGTTCCTTTGACTGAAGGACCAGTGGATGGCTACTTCGGAAAATCAGAGGGCGTGCAGCATCGCTTTGTGATCTCCGATCCCTTCCAGCTCATGATGATGCAAGGAAAGCTTTACGGCGGCGGCAAGAATCAGGAAGGCGTCGGACAGGCATTGGGCTGGTCCATGAATCTAGGGTACTCAGTTCGAGAGACTAACGAGTTCGGTGGTATGCATCTCAATAAGTACAATGAAGCCGACATCGCGGATATGTATTACCTCGGCAATCTCACCCAATCTTATTTATTAAAGAAGGACCTGATTTGGCTTGGAACCGAGAAGGTAGGCGAGAAGCAGGTGGAGAAGAACGGAAAGACCGTCACCGTATCTCGCAACAACTACATTGCTCGATTTAGCGACGGGACGGTCTCCACGGTTCTTGATGATGGTTCCTGGACAGTCGTTGACCACGATTTCAAAAGCGTCGACGGTCAACGGCGCGTGATTCCAATTGGTGACAATGAGATCGTCCTCTACTCGGTCGATGACGGCACCATTGATTGGACGCTTCCCGCGCAGTGGGCGCAGGCCAGTATATCCGCCACTCCGGTCGATTCCAGCATTGCCACAGCACAGCACTATATGGTTGGCTCCGACAGTAAAGTGGAGATTTCAACGAAGGGCAGGACTGCATACATCTTGAAGCGCTGAACTGAAAAAGGATATAGCTTACTTTCTCAGGCCGCCATACCTACTCGGTTGGGCACGTGCAAAGTCCGCTCTCTCCAAGTATCCGACGCGAAGACTATCACGGCGTAGAAAAAAGGGAATAGTTGCTCCAACCGGTTTCTCGCAGCGCAGCTAGATCTTAGGCCACACCGACGGTGGCGTGCCCTGTATTCGTCGAGCCGTCGGGTTTGACTTGCAGGACAAAACAAATGCGGCGCAAAGAAGTTCTCCAGGAAGTGTATGCAGGCGACGGTGAAATGGTCTTTAATGCGCCGGTATCACATCGATTTCATTCGACAACAATGCCCGGGCAATCTTTACGATATCTTCGCGCGATCCCCGGAAGGCCCAGAGTTGGGAGCAGTCTTCAACATGGCGCAGTCCGGTGCTGCCGCCGATAGCCGGAACGTGATATTCCATTTCGCTGAACATCCCCCAGCGGCTGTTCACGCTGCACGCTTGTGTTGAATAGCCTCGGTCTTCAGGCTCGGTCCATGGCACATCGGCATACTCGCCCGATGGGTTTCCAAAGAAATTGCGCACGATGAGCGCATGCTTCTTTCCCGTCGGGTAAATGTAACCGATGCGTCCAGTGGTCACTGCGGCGCGTATTCCGATCTTATGTTCGCCGGCAGCTCGCATCTTGAAGCGCACCAGACGATCGCTAACTGCGAGTTCGTCTGCCGGCGCGTCAACCAGGCCAAAATAAATTCTTGGCTCGGTTTTGGAATAAGTCGGAATAAATAATTCTCCCTGATGCGGCATCTGTGTAAGGCTCCACAGGCCAACCAGGGGAACATCTGCGACCGGATTTAGAATCTTCAACGACGTCAGCAGGGTGTGCCCGGCATATTCAACCGCTCCGCTACCAATCTGAGTCTCATAGCGCAAGGGATTTAGAGCCGCTGCAATCGACTTTGTGATCTCCAGTTCTACGCGCTTCCGGGATCGAAAGGCATCGATTTTCAAACGGTTGGTAAGCTTTACTTGTCGATCAGTTTTCGTAAGTTCATAGTTGCCCGGGTCGAGTGCGCGCGGTTGCCAGTAACCGGCAATATCGATATTGGGAAACTTTGGGAAGAAAAAGTCCACCTCGGGAGCGAGCCAGGTTCTGTCGCCTCCTGAGTTTTGCCAGTCGTCACTCGCGTAGTAGGCCCGAGCAGACTCTACGCTGTTCAGTACGGAATTCGTCCAGAGAAAATTCTCCTCGCTGTCCGGCGCGAATACCCCGAGAATTCTGCCTCCATAAGGCAAAATCAGCACTCGGGTCCCATCGTCAGTTTGATACAACTCGGTAGATTTACCGGCCGCTTTGAGTGTCGCGATGAGATCTTGCAGCATTTCTCTGACCCCTACACGCCCGGAATATATCCTCTGCCAAAGGTGTTCGTAGACTCTTTCCTGAAATCGGAGACCAGAGACATCAGCGCGGTGGTTCCCCCGTCGGCAACCAGGGTTTGCCCGACGATGAACGAAGCGTCATCGGAGCACAAGAAAGCTGCAAGCTTGGCAATGTCCAACGGTTCACCCACGCGCGCCGCCGGAATCGCTTTATAGCCTGTTTCTGCCGCCATTTCTTTCGTAAAGCCGGGGATGCACTTGAAATAGTTTTCCACGGTGACCCAACCCGGAGCGATCGCATTTACGCGAATGCCCTTATATGCCAGTTCAACCGCCAGAGATCGTGTATAGGCGATAATCGCTCCCTTGGTCGCTGCATAAACCGAATGTTCAGGCACTCCCTGCAGTCCATGGATCGAGGACATATTGCAGATGACGCCGCCTCCTCGCTGCAGCATGTCCTCCACGATTCTTTGTGTGAGGAAGTACTGTCCCCGGAAATTGATGTGAAACATCTTGTCGAACTGTTCGGGGGTAACTTTGAGGAACGGACGGTTCATGGTGACGCCGGCATTGTTGACTAAACAATTCACGCCGCCGAGGAATTCACCGGCTTGATCGGCGAGCCGCCGCACCTGTTCCAATGAGTCAAAGTCGGCTTGAAATGCTGTGGACCTGCGCCCCATGGACATTACTTCGTCGACGGCAGCCTTGACCCCGGAATTGTCTTGAACGTAGTGGAATACGACATCGGCGCCCTGCCGGCCAAACTCCAGGCCGATCTCATGTCCAATTCCAGTGTCGGAGCCGGTAATCAGGGCTTTCTTTCCCTGCAATCTGAGTCCTTGGGGCATATTGATCAACTAACCAGAAGTTTGAGAATAGTTTTGCATCGGGAATGCATTACCTGGTCGGCAACCGTTTTCCCGTCGGACCTAAGATAACACCGGAAGCTGCTTCCTGTCGGCTTGCACACTCTACGTCTCTACCCTGAATAGTGTCAACAATAATGTTGACGTTTGCTTAGGGCTTACGGGGCAATGCCGCAATGCGGGAGCTAATCATCCTCCAAAACGCGGTTCGTCCATACCGGTAATGCCCGCTCGTAGACAAAACAAATCGCCAGACTGCGGATACCGTCGCTTATCCTCTTCGCTCAATCCCAAATCAGCCGATGTGATGTAGAGTTCGTCAAGCCGCTTGCCCCCAAAGGCGCAGCTGGTGGGGTTGGCCACGGGTAACTTGTATTCGCGGTCGAGCTTGCCTTCTGGGCTATAGCGAACCACCCTCCAGCCTCCGCAGTATGCACTCCACACGAATCCTTCCGTATCCACCGTGAGCCCGTCGGGTATCCCGCCCTCGGGAGTCGTCTGCACAAAGGTTCTGCGATTTGCGATCATTCCGGATTCGGCAGAATAGTCGTACGCGTAAATGCAATAGCGGAAAGAGTCGGTGAAATACATAATTTTTCGATCGGGGCTCCAGCCGATCCCGTTGGCAACGGTAATGTTCTGGTCCATCAGTTGACACGAATCACTACCCTGAATGCAGAACAACTCACCATCCGGGCCCTTGGGATTGGCGTCGTTCAATGTGCCCACCCAAAACCGACCTTGGCTATCCATAGCAGCATCGTTGAAGCGAATTCCTGTACGGCCGGCCAATGGATCGCAAAACGGCTCAAACGTTTTGCGCTGGATGTCCCAATTTGCAATCCCTTTAGAAGTGGCCGCAATGAATCCGCCGTTCTTCTTGATGCCCAGCGCCATTACCGGCATGCAGGTTTCAAACACTTCGAAGCGCCGCGCTTGGGGCGCGAATCGCAAAATCTGATACTGCCCAATGAAGTTCACCCAGTACAGGGAACCTTCCTGTGAATGCCACACGGGGCCCTCCCCGATCACATTATGAACTTCGAGAACATGTTCGACTTCAGCCATGGGCTTTTTCCCTTATTATCTGAGAGCAATTGCGATAACCGCCGTCAACAATAGTGTTGATACAAAACCGAAGTCAAGACGAATCAGCAGGCGAGTGGCATTTAATTGTTAACAATACTGTTGACTCTGTGGAGTCGATTCGGAGATAATGCGCATCGCTGCAACATTTCCTACCTATGAAGATCACGGCTGTCGAAACCATCTATCTTCCTCGCGGAATCACCACGCACGCGGGTGCCATCACCTACCTCTGGGTTCGTATCCACACCGACGAGGGAATCATCGGTTTAGGCGAGAGCTATCCCAACGCCGAGGCGGAAGCAGCCGTTGTGCATTCGCGGCTGGCTGCCGTGCTTCTTGGAAAGGATCCGAGCGCCATCGATCGGCTTTGGGCCGATATGTTTCTCGCCGTTTCGTATAACGGCTGGGCCGGAGCGGAAATGCGGGCCATCAGTGCGGTCGACATCGCGCTGTGGGATTTGCTCGGCAAGGTCACCGGCCAACCAATCTATAACTTACTTGGCGGCGCATCCCGGCAATCCATACGTCTCTACAACACCTGTTATGACCATGTGGATTTCAACCGCGAGCCGGTGCGGCTTGCCCGGGAACTTTTTAACAGCAACATCAAGGCCATGAAAATCTGGCCGTTCGATCAAATCGCCAGGGAAAACTACGGCAACTATATTTCAGCCGAACAAATACGGCAGGGAAGTGAACCTTTAAGGCTGATCCGGGAGGAATTTGGTGACTCGATCGATGTGGCCATTGAGTTTCACGGTTTCTGGAACCTGCCCAGCGCAATGAAAATCGCCGCGGCCTTGGAGCCATACAAACCGATGTGGCTGGAGGAAATGCTGCCGCAGGATAATCTGGCTGCCTACGCTGAGCTGGCCGATTCCACGGATATACCGCTGTGCCTGAGTGAGCGGCTTATGACGCGTTGGGGATTTCGCGAACTCCTGGAAAATCGCGCCGCTGGAATCATCATGCCGGATGTTGCCTGGTGTGGAGGAATCTCCGAGGGCAAAAAAATCGCAACTATGGCCGAGACCCATTATCTTCCCATCGCACCGCACAACTGCGGGGGTCCCATTCTCCACTTTGCCACGGCGCATCTTTCGGCCAATGTGACCAACCTATACATTATGGAGAGCGTCCGGCGTCACTATAATGAAGAGTATGACGGATTGGTTACGCAAAAGCTGGTGGCAGGACCGAACGGCAATCTGCCATTGCCTCCGGGCCCGGGCTTAGGCGTCGAGCTAACTTCCGAGGTGCTTACGCGCAAGGATGCCATCGTGAAGCGGTCATCGGTTTAGGAATCGATGGTGTTACTACGCTGGCAACTCTTAGGCATCAGTTTCGGGTTTATCATTCAGCGTCGCTAGCAAAGTTCCCACCGGCACCTTTAAGCCAAGCTCTACCTGGATCGGGCCAAGGTAACCCTTTCCCATCGACTCTACTTCCATTTCAACCTTGTCGGTCTCCACGGTAAACAAAGTCTCGCCTTTTTCGACAAATTCACCCGGCTTCTTGAACCAGCTGGTGACCGAACCCTCTTCCATCGTAAGACCAAGCTGGGGCATGACTATTTTGTACGCCATCTCTAACGTCTTCTCCTTATTACTGCTTCATCATGTCGTGTACTTCACTAACAATGCGTTCGACGGTCGGGATCATTTGGTTTTCGAGAACCGGGCTGAATGGATTCGGGACCCCCAATGAGCAAACTCGCTTCGGGGCTACCTTGAGTTCCTTGAAGCAGTCTTCCGTAGTGATTGCGAGAAGTTCCCCGGCAAAACTGCAGTACGATGGCGATTCATCAATCACCACGAGCCTGCCAGTCCGTTTGATCGAGTCCGTGATCTTCTTCCGATCGAGCGGAACAATACTTCGCGGGTCAATGACTTCAGCCGAAACACCTTGTTCGGCCAGCACCGCCGCTGCTTTCGCAGCCAGGTCCACCATCCGCGACATCGCCACAATCGTCAGGTCCTTGCCTTCACGGACGATGCGTGCATCTCCGAAGGGAATCACGTATTCCTCTTCGGGCACGACGCCCTTCGTGTTGTAGAGCGACTTATGCTCGATCACTGCAACCGGCCCAGGGTCACGAAGCGCAGTCTTGAAGAGTCCTTTCAGGTCGTAAGGAGTTGCGGGCAGCACAACCTTCAAGCCGGGCGTATTTGCAAACCAGTTATAAAAGGTATGTGAATGGTGTGCTCCCGCACTCCGCACCGATCCCATTGCACCCCGAATCACGACAGGGGCTTTGATCTTGCCGTTGGACATGTAGGAAATGTTGGCGGCCTGTTGCACAATTTGAGTAATCGCTTCCAGGGCAAAATCCAGGAATACTTCATCGACCACTGTGCGCGTGCCGGCCATGGCTGCACCAATCGCGGCGCCGGTGGCTCCCAGTTCGCAGATGCCCGTGTCGCGTAGACGGTCATCCCCGAATTCTTTCCAGAGTCCGCGGGTTTGACGGAAGTTTCCGCCCCGCGGACCGATGCCTTGCCCGATATAGACGATGCTATCGTCTTTGCGCATCTCCTCGCGGAGAGCTTCCACTCCAGCATCCCCGTACGTAATTACTCGGCCTTGGTCTGACATACGTTCTCCTCAGCTAAAACACATGCTCGTTTACGGTGTCCGCGGACGGTTCGGGGCTTTTCTCGGCGAATTCAACCGCTTCGTCGATAAGCCGCTCCACTTCCTCATCGGCCGCCTGAATGTATTTTTCATCCATACCCGAGTCGAGAAGTCGCTTACGAGCGATTTTTAAGGCATCCCTCTGTTTCCATTGTTGAACTTCCTCGCGGGTTCGATAGTCCGTGCCGGGGTCGCCTTCGTGATGGCCAACATAGCGATAAGTTTTGCATTCGATCAAAGTAGGGCCGCCATCTTGGCGGGCCCGTTGGATCGCAGCTTGCGCGACTTCATGCACCGCGACTACATCCTGGCCGTCGACCTCGACGCCTAACATCCCATACGCCGCTGCACGACTGGCCACGCTCGTATTTTTGGTGGCCCGCCGGAAGGCCATTTCCGTCGCGTACAAGTTGTTTTCGCACACATACACTACCGGCAAATTCCAAACCGCGCCAAGATTGACCGCCTCATGAAACGATCCGCTGTTCACCGCGCCATCGCCAAAAAAGCAGACGACTACATTGGATTTCTTTTTTAACTTCGCGCTAAGCGCGGCGCCGGTGGCCAGTGGAATCGGAGCGCCAACAATTCCGTTCGTGCCCATAAATCCATACTCGGGCGCGTATAAGTGCATGCTTCCGCCGCGTCCCCCAGAGCTTCCGGTTGTTTTGCCCCACAGTTCGGCGAGAACAATGCTCGCAGGCACACCTTTCGCCAGCGCGTGACCATGACCCCGGTGCGTACTGAAGACTAAGTCTGCTGTTTCCAGATGGGAACAAACGCCCACTGCGACCGCTTCTTCTCCCACGTACAAGTGAACAAATCCGGGAAGCCTGCCGTTGCGATACAGTTCTTGAACTTTGAGCTCGAAAAGTCTCAGCTCGAGCACCTTCTTGTAATAACTAAAAAGGAGTTCCTGCGAAATTTGCTCCGTCAGAACTCGTTCCGACATGATGAAAGCCTCCCGAACCTATTGTGAAAGTGGCAATTTCTGCGGCGCGTGTTCGCGCTGCGAGCGGTAAACGGCAGTGAAAAGTTCCACGACACGACGCCCAGCTTCGGCGTCGACCATGTGTTCCCGATCTTCTATTACCGCGTCGAGAAAGTCGGCCAGTTGTACCTGATGGTAATGAGTCATCACATCCCAGCTTCGAGAGCGGTCTTCACGGTTCCACACTTCGAGGTTTTTCTCCTCGCCGGGGATAGTCCAAATGTCGTTGAAAGGCGGATCCATTTTTTCCGTAACGCCGGAAATGAAGGGGGATCCGCTATCGGTCTCGGCTCCAACGGAAGCTCCCGACGAGCCGTGAATGTGAATCTTTCCCCACAATCCGGGACGTTGCGAGTTGCTCAGAACAATCGAGCCCATTCCGCCATTCTTGAAGCGGACGGAGGCGACGACCGTATCGTCGACCTCGATTCCCGGGTGATTGTAGGTATCCCAGTAGCCATGCAATTCCACCGCAGGGCCCATAAACCAACTCATCAAGTCGAGATAGTGCGGCGCTTGACTCACCACCACGCCACCGCCTTCGCCAGCCCATGTACCACGCCACGGGTCCGAGCGGTAATAAGCAGGTTCGCGCCATCCGAGCATCGTCACGATGGCGAGCACCGGCTTGCCGAGCTTGCCGGCGTCGATCGCTTCCTTCATCCGGAGAACAGGTTCGTACCAGCGGCGCTGACTGACCACACCTAGCTTGACTCCGGCGGAGCGTGCCGCTGCGATAGCACGATCGCAAGATGCCAAATCGATGGCCAGCGGTTTTTCTGAGATTGCGTGAACGCCCGCCGCCGCGGCAATCTCAACGGCGGCTGGATGCTGTGTGTGCTGCGTGCAAATCGATAGCACGTCTACTTTTTCCCGCTTCAGCATCTCGGCCAGATCGGTATACGCGTTTACGTTGAGTTTTTTCGCGAAGGCTTGTGCGCGATCGGCCGCAAGGTCGCACACCGCTACCAATTCCGAATTGGGCAGCGTCTGATAAGCAAGAGCGTGAGTTCCGGCAACCTTGCCGCATCCCACAATCGCAGTCTTCAGGCGAGTTGTATTTGTCTTCCGCATGAACTTTGTTTCAATCAATATTTATGGCCAGATACACAAATTGCTGCACTATGAAATAGAAGATCCATCTGATTCGCCGGGACGGTGCCTTAATTCCACAAGAAATCCCAGCAGCTTTTTCGTATCCATGAGTGCCCAACGGGTACCGGGGCGAATCCCCGTGCCCGACTGAAGAACGGTTACTCCAGATTTCGCCAATTCCTGAATAACAGAATCGATGTCGGGCACCTCAAACAAGGCGTGGTGAATTCCGCCGCCAGTGTTATCAAGAAAGTCTTGGTAATCGTTGTGCCCCTCGACCGGTTGAATTATTTCGACCTCTACACCGCCCAATTGGACGAACGCCTGCTTTATGCGAATGTGCTCTTCGGCGCCGCGATAGTAATACTTGGCCTCAGGTCGGTCGGGCCACTCCACCACGCGAAACGGTCCGATACCGAACATGGTGGTCAGCAGTTTTGTGGTTCGGTCGCGGTCGGCGACAACAATTCCAATCTGGACGAGTCGCTTGAGTTGCACTCCGGCGAGAAAGGGAGAAGGCAAACTCGATAACATGTTCTCGTCAAAAGTCATCGAGCCAGATAGCCTCCGTCCACCGGGAGAATTACGCCGGTCACCATCGACGATGCGTCCGATGCAAGGAATAAGGCTGGGCCGACGATCTCATCGGGCTCGCCCACGCGGCCGAGGGGAATATTGGACACCCAGGTCTGCATCAGCTTCTTTGGATCAAATTGAGGCTCGGCCATGACGTCTTTGAGCCCCGGCGTCATGAACTGGCAGGGAGCAATGGCGTTGACTCGTATTCCTCGATCGGCCCATTCCAAGGCGAGCTGTTTCGTCATGGCGTTTACCCCGCCTTTACTCGCGCAGTATGCATTTGCACCGCGGCCGACACCTACGACGCCAGCGATCGATGAGAAATTGAGGATGACTCCTGCGCCCTTCTTTAACATCACGTTTGCCGCGGCCTGGCAACACAAGAATGTGCCACGCAGGTTGATATCTAAGACTCGGTCCCAGGTTTCAAGCGGAGTCGACTCCGCAGGGTCATGCTGCGGAATACCGGCACAATTCACCAGTATGTCGATGCCGCCGAGTTGGCTCACAGTCGCATCGACCATCGCGGTAATATCCTTGGGAACCGCGACATCTGCCTGTAGCGCAATCGCGCGCCTCCCGAGTTTGTGTACTCGTTCGGCGGTGCGTTTCGGGTTCTCGATATTGAGGTCGCACGCGGCTATATCACAGCCGAACTCCGCGAAGCCAACTGCGATCGCTTCACCGAAGCCGACCCCTGCGCCGGTGATCAGTGCCACGCGTCCGCTGAGATCAAACAACTTTCGCATATCCATCTTTTTCATATTCATGGTGCAAATCTCTGGGAGCTGTCGGTCCACTCCCGCTCAACGATTTTTTGTGGTTGCTGGTACGCTTTCGAACAACAACATCTCTGATGTTCCAGCCGTTTCAAGCCTGACTGGAACTCCCTCTATTGCTAATTGCATGCCGGACAATTCCGCGGTCTCCGCAAGGTCTTCGAATGTGACTTTGTAGGTCAGGGAAGCGTCGAGACCGCGAGGCACGAAACGATAGACGGAATCTTCATAGTTTGAGGTCCGGAACAAGGTTGCCACGCTTCGTTTTTTATCCGGGGTGGCATATTCGAGCACCAACCATGGTGACTCGCTAAAATAGGGTGTCTGGGGTGTGTGATGGTAGACCACGCTATCGCGGAGGATCGGCCGTAGCTGGCTCTTGTAGAGATCTACTGCTGTCCGGATTTTATCCCGCAAGATTGGATTTAATTCTGCCAACGATGGTGCGATTCCGCGGAAGATCGGCAGGGCCATTTGCACTTGCCGAAGCTGCGTGTCAGTGTCACCATCGCCAGCCAGATCCGGAACTTCAGTGCCGAAGGTACGGAGCAGAATCTCTGGTGGAAGCACCCACGTCATGCCGTTCAATATCTTCACGCCTCTGGGCTCGCGCATCCAGTCCGAGAGTTCTGTGTTGTCGAAGCGGTGAAGGATGCCCCAGTCGAGCCTCCCACCACCACCGGCGCAATTCTGGAAGATAACTTTGGGAAATTGCTGGCGCAGATGATCGAACATGGCGTAGAGATTCTCCACGTGACGCCATCCCGAATTCTCAACGAAGCCATCGCGCACCTGATTTCCGTCTTCTTCTACAGACATGTTGTAGTCGATCCGGAAAACATCAAGATCATATTTCTTGATGATCCGCGCGACCTCCGATTCCATCCACTGGGCAACCACGGGATTGCCCACGTCGAGATGGCGTCCATTGGCGAAGGCGTGACCGTCACGAGTCAGAATCCAATCCGGATGTTCTTTGCGTAACTTCGACGCGGCTCCGGCAGCCTCAATCTCAACCCACAGGCCGAAGCGCATGCCCTTTTTCCGCGCATACTCACGGATGGGCCCAACATCGTTTGGCAACCAATCCCCGGCGTACCAATCTCCTGCATTGTTAAACCAGTGATTCGGTTCGGGCCCAAACCAGCCAGCGTCGATGAAAAATGTCTCGGCGCCAATATCGGCCGCCATGTCGATCTCACGATCGATGCCGGCCTCAGTCTCGTGATCGACTATGTATCCGCGATGATTCGCTTCGACGTCGAAGACATGTTCAGAAGGTGCGCGGGGAAGTACGTCGCGGCGAACGTGATCCAGAAGAGCTTGAGTCACGTGGTCCAAATCCGACTTCATGCAGAGAAGATGAGTTTCCGGAGTTTTGACCGTCTCGCCCGCTTCGAGCACTCGCAGGGCTGGGTCTACCGAACTGGGGCCCATATCGAAAAACAGTCGAGCTTCGTTAACCGCCCTGTCGATTGAGTTGGAGTGATCAACCGGAGACTTTTCTACCTTACTGCTAACTCGGATCTTCCAGTTTGCACTCCAGGCGAGAGAGGCGACAAACCATTCGCCGGTTGCATTGTTGCGCGCGAAGAATGTTGGATGGCCCCAGCCAGACTTGCCACGTTCGCCAGAGATAATCTTCGTCTCGTTTACAAGCGGGTCGAAGCGCCACGCTCCTTCATAGCCCCATTTCTCATATTGAGCGTAGCCAACGTCAAAGACATCTTCAGAACCCGGCGGAAGCTTTTCTGCGAAGTTGGGAGTGTGCCAAAGTTGTCCTGCCCAGGGCGAAACATTCGAGATGGCCGTCGGACGTTGTCCAATATTCTTCACCTCCAGCCAGCGAACCATGACCGGACCGCCGGTCAGCAGGGTCTGAACTAAGACGTGGATGGGACGAACACCACTTTCAAGTTCAACAGTAACGAGCAATCCGTCCGGATTGTGAGCCTCGGACTTACTGGCTCCAATCCACCTCCACGTTCCGGAAAGTTCCTGGCCCTCGATTTCAAGTTTGAAGGCGTCGACCGGCAGAGAGTCCATCTCCTGCCGTTCCGCGTCAATTTGAATGTCTGCCACGATCTGGCCGGTCGATTCCCAATAGCGACTCACCCACCTACCGTTGCGCAGTTCTTCATCGCAAACGGTGACTCCGGAGCTGAAACGAACGCCCGGGATCGCTCCGGTTCGCACGACCGCCGCTCGGGGGCCATTATCGGGAGTAACTGCGGCGAAGAGAAATGAGTCGGAGGGAGGGAAAAAACAAAAGCTGGCGCAAATGCCAACGAAGAAAATCCAGTTGCGGATGCCGGAGGGCCTGCGAATTATCCCGTCAGGAAACTTCATAGCGCCCTCGTACTGTCTCGATTGCTCTCTGCACCAGTCGAAATCCACAGGAACCATACTAGATTTCTCAATACATCGTCAACAGTTTTGTTGACATAAGGGGGCAGCGCTATGACGGAGAGCGGAATATCCGTGATCAGGCTTGTCCTGCATAACTCAAAATCGCTATCGCGATCACGAGGAAGGCAACGCCCACCGTCATCGTCCTTATCGGGCGCGTGCCGGTACGAGCCCATTCGCCAGTGAGCACACCAAAAACGGTACTGGCTACTACAATTGACGCGAGGAACAATGGCCAACCGATGGACGCGCCCAGGTCACCCAGCTTTAATGTCGAGATACTGTACAAGACGATGCTGCCAAACCAGAACAAACCCATACTGGCCCCGGCCAGCCAGTAATACCAAGTACCCGGCAAGCGCAGTTTGCCGATGTTGCCATTCTTGCGCATCAAGACCCAGCAATAAATTACTCCCGGCAAAAATCCTGCGTAGAGGCACGGCAGCCATACCGCATTCGACATCATGGCGAGACTCGCGCCATGCTCGTGTGCTGAGCGCTGGATGCTTCCCCCAAATGCCAGGCCGAGATTTAGCATTGAGCCGAGAATGCCTGAAATGAAGGCCAGGAGAAATCCGCCGAGAAAACCTTTCTTCACCGTGGTGCTTTCCCGTTGAAGCGCAGCATCCCTGCTCTTTCCCGCAAGTCCGCAGAGAGTCACGCCGAAGATGATCACGATCACACTAAGGATGATCAACCCCCCCTGCCGCGTCATGACCAGATCAGGATGCTGAACCACCAGAGGGGTAAGGGCGCCCACTGCGGCTGAGGTTCCGAGACAAACGGCGAAAGTTATGGCCAATCCCAATCGAGTTAGGGCTAGGCCAAAAAACACCAGAGACACTCCCCAACAGGCGCCGAACAAAACCATTTTTGCTAATGTTCCGCCGGGTACCTCCGCATAAGTCGACCAAAGCCTGGGAACCGTAAGCAAAGCGATCAGGGTCGGGACCACGGCCACACCCAGAATGGAAAACGCAAACCACGAATGTTCCCAATCCCACTTCCGATTCAGCTTCATCGGAAGCGCGTAAGCGGCATTCATGATCGCAGCGCACAAAACCAGCAGGATTGCCTGGACGGTTTGCGAGGTCAACATAGTTTCCTGATGAATCCGAGAATGATCAGCTTCATAGCGAAGATGCAAAATACAAAATAGAAAACATCCGGCAGCCAGTGCGGGCCGAGCCATTGAAGCATCAGGGTATTGTTATGTCAACAGAAATGATGACAGGACACTTCTGGTTCTTGTGCCGGAGAGTTCTTAGCGGGGGAGTCGTTAATCTAATGGTCCGCCGTCGAATCCCGGGAAAGCCGGGCTCTGCTCGAACGTGCGGGAATACAATCCATTAAAGTAACGTTCCACTTCGATTTCGATTTTGTCCAGCGGTGTTTTCAGGACCATTCGCACATACTGCTCATGATTTTCGCGCCGGTGTGCCAGCGGGAGACGCGAAGAGTATGCGCGGGCAATCATGAAGATATAGGGATTCATAAGCAGATTCAGAGTTCGGTAAAGCAGCGGCTGGTTGGCTGCCTTCCAAATCGTCCGGTGCAATTCCATGTCGGCATTGAAGAACTGTTCTTCACTATTCTTTGCCGCAGCCGCTTTCAGCCTCTTCAAAGCCACAGCCAGAAGGGCCTCGGGATTGTTCGTAGGGCTCTCCCTCATGTAGCGCACGCAAAGTCCTTCAAGCTTGGCGCGCATGCGAAAGATCACATCGATTTCTGCCACCGAAATATCGCGGATGAAGGTGCCGCGCCGCGATGTAGTGACCACCAGGCCATCGCGTTCCAGACGTAAGAGTGCTTCCCGCACTGGGCCGCGGCTCACCTTCAGTTCTTTGGCGAGATCCTCTTCAATGATGCGCTGGCGCGGACGCAATTTGCCTGCGTGAATAGCGTGACGCAAATGTGCTTCCACCCGTTTGCTGGCGGAAACACCGCGTTCCGGCTTGGCTGAATGATTGTTCGATGTTCGCATTTCAGGCTCGACATTACCTTATAAGCCGGATTTGGCGCAAACACAAGAGTCACCCAAAGCCCAACGTATAGATCATTCCACAGTGCAGGGCAAAGCGGTCCTGATTCCGTCCGAGAGAATCGAAAGCCTTTGAACCGTTGTGTCAACAATATGGATAACAACGGGGCCAATTGGAGCATCGCACCGTGGCGGCGGGAGGAGAGAACATCCACTGCTATCTTGCTTTGGGTCAGTAGTGGATTTTAAATGATTGTAGACATTAGTGTTGACAAGATTTATCTTGACACCGGGTTCCAACATGATTTAACGTGCGCCTCGGCATGAGAACTTGTAGCGCTCCGTTGGCCTGTTCCCGCATCCGACTGCAGCGTGCGCAAACTCGATGCACCGTAATGCCTCGTTGGCAGAGACCATTTTCCATCCCAAGCGCTGTTACCCAGGAGACTCCACGATGAACTCCGCTGCGTACCGTTTTCTGACGCTAATCGCAGTTCTTTCACTAGTAAGCATTGGCATGTTGCACGGACAAACGGCCGTTACCGGAGGTATCGAGGGCAATGTGGCCGACGCGTCCGGTGCCGCCATTTCCGGAGCGACCGTAGAAGCCACGAACGTCGCCGACTCAGTAGTTCGCCAAACTATGACGAATGCCGATGGGGCATACCGGTTCCCCAGTCTGATTCCGGGAACATATTCCGTGACAGTCAAGAAGGCAGGGTTTGCCATCTTCACCCGTGACGCCACTCGAATCGACGCCGGGATACTGTATCGCGTCGACGCCAAGTTGCCGGTCGGGTCGGCAACTGCAAAGGTTGAGGTGACCGGCGAGGCGCCTCTTCTTCAAACCGATAGCGCGGAAATAAACGAAACCATTCACTCTTCGGAAATCAGCGGTTTGCCTACCTATGGCAACAACATCACCCGATTGTCGCTGTTGGCTCCTGGGGTTTCGATGCCGACCGGCCAACTAGATCTCCACCCGGAGAATGCAGGGGAAGACTTCAATCTCAACGTCAACGGAGCAGCACCTAACGCTAACGGGCACCTGCTCGATGGAGTCGAGAACACCGAAGCAATCCAGGGGTTATCGATTATCGTGACTCCGAATGATGCCGTTCAAGAAGTGAAACTCGCAACCAGCGACTATGATGCCGAATACGGCAAAGTGGCCGGCGGACTTTGGCAGATCACAACTAAATCGGGAACGAATGCATTTCACGGATCGCTTTTCGAAAACTATCGTACATCTGGTTTTAACGCAGCCGATCACTTTACCGAGCCCACGGGTCTTCCCCGCAACATATGGAATCAGTTTGGGGGCAGCGTTGGCGGCCCAGTTATCAAAGACAAGATCTTTTTCTTCGGAGACTATCAGGGCATGCGCAATAGCCTTTTCGCTTCAGGCAACGAGACAGTGCCGATCGATGCATTCAGGAATGGAGATTTCAGCTCGGTCGCAGCCATCGATCCCATCTACGATCCGGCTACAGGTAATCCGGACGGAACGGGAAGAACACAGATCCAGTGCAATGGTGTGCTCAACGTAATTTGTCCCGATCGGCTCAGTTCGGCCGCAAAAAACCTCCTGGCACTGTTGCCGCAGCCAAATGCTCCGGGGTTTAGCTCAAACTACCAGATCTCCCGGCCCGCTACTTTCAACCAGGATCAGTTCGATACTCGCGGCGATTTCTTTGCTACTTCGAAAACCGTAGTGTTCGGGAAATTCAGTTACTTTAAGGCGAATTTTAATACTCCCACGGCCTACGGCATCGCAGGGGGCGGCGCACCGCTCGGAGGTCCTGGAGTCGCAAACGCCGGTCTCTCGGCCGATCACGACAAGAGTTTGATGGTCGATTATCAACATACCTTTTCTCCATCGTTGTTGACTGACGCTCGATTCGCTTTTTCGCGACTCCTTATTTCGGAGTTACAGCCCGATTACAACACCAATGCGGCGACGGCCGCGGGCATTCCAAACGTTAACCTTGGCACCGTCTACACATCAGGCCTGCCCGAGATAAACATTAGCGACCCATTAACTCCCTTCAATATGGGGGACTTTGGGTTGCCATTCTTTGAGCGTGAAGCAAACTTCGAGTTCTACGACAACTGGACTAAAACCATCGGCCACCATGCCTTCAAGTGGGGAGGGGATGTGGGAAAGTTCTTTGGCATCCGCACCGATGTCAGTGGACGAGGAACTTTCACAGTGAGCCAATCTCTCACCCAGCTCAACGACTCCGCGACCTCAGGGCCATGCACTACTCCCGCATCCGGCGATTTTTGTGGATCAGGCTTGGCCGCATTCGAGCTCGGTCTGCCCTCCGGTTTCGGCAGAGATATAACGCTGGTTCAGCCTCAGGAAAAATACTGGAAGTGGGCGTTTTTTGGCCAGGATACCTGGCAGGTTACGCCCAAACTCACTCTGACGTTGGGTTTGCGCTGGGATTACATGAGTCCGATTTTCACGCAAAACGGTCAAAGCGACGGAAATATCGATGTTGCCACCGACACTCTGTTGTTGACCAACCTGGCCGGCAAATACGCTGGAGTAACCACGCCTAAAACAGAATTTTCGCCGCGCATAGGAGTGGCGTACCGCCTGCCGTATGAAAGCGTGCTCCGCGCCGGATATGGCCGTAGCTACTACATGAATGCGGACGGAGCCGGATTTGGAACGCAGGGATGTTGTTGGCCCATCAAGCAAAGCCAGACTGATGCTCAGGCCAATCCTTTTGCCCCATTGGGTTACACGTTCGATCAGGGGCCGGGTGCTCCTCCGCCTCTTCCCGCATTTCCGTCAAATGGCCAGATTTCCTTTCAGGGCGCCCCGGGCGGCAGTGAATACTTCGTTGGGGTCGGAAACTATCCGCATAGTTACAACGACACTTACAACGTAACTCTCGAGAAGGCTTTCCCCTATCAGATTATCGTTTCAGTTGCGTATGTCGGTAACATCGGACGCCACTTGTGGGACAACATTGACATCAA
This sequence comes from Candidatus Aquilonibacter sp., assembly GCA_035486715.1. Classification (GTDB taxonomy): domain Bacteria; phylum Acidobacteriota; class Terriglobia; order Terriglobales; family Acidobacteriaceae; genus Sulfotelmatobacter. The sequence goes on along the minus strand of DATHMV010000035.1, from coordinate 20,852 downwards.
CATGCCGCCTCCGGGGCCGGGCGATTACGACTCCCGCCGGCCTTACTTTGCCAACTACGGCTGGGGGGTAGAGGAATACCAGAGAAATAATGCGCCTCAGGGCTATCCGGAACTGCGAAGTAACTACAACTCTCTACAACTTCACGCGGAAAAACGTTTTCATCAGGGACTGTATCTGCTGAGTAACTTCACTTGGGCTAAGTCGCTTGACGACGGAACATTTGGCCCAGGAGATGGCAACGGAAATCAGTTCTGCTACTCCTGTAATTACGGACCCTCGGGCACCGTAAGACCCTGGTCATGGGTGAGCGCAGCTAACTGGCTGCTCCCGTTTGGCCGCGGCAGGGCTTATGGAAATAGCTTGAGCCGTGGAGCGGATGCTGTGGTTGGAGGCTGGGCGCTCAGCGGGATTTTCAATTTCGAGAGCGGACTGCCTTTCACTCCGTATTACTTAAACTCCCCAACCGTGCTGAATTCTCCTATTTATGACAGGCCGAACCAGATTGGCGATCCGCATGTGTCCCATCCCAACCAAAACGAGTGGTATAACCCGGCGGCCTATGCCGACCCTGCCCAGTACACCTTCGGAGATGCCGGACGCAACAGTCTAATGGGCCCGGGGCTCGGTTTAGTCGACTTGTCATTGTCCAAGTCCTTTACCATCTCAGAGACGACCCACCTCGACCTTAAGTGGGATGCATTCAACTCTATCAACCGTCAAAATTTAGGACAACCAACCTGTGCCGGCGCGGCATTTGTTGATATTGCCGACGCAGGACAAATCTGCAGCATCGTCGATTTCAGACGGCGTATGCAGATTGGGGCCCACCTCACATTCTGATCTCCAACCCCCACGCAAGTAAGAGGTTGCCTCGGCTCTTCGCCGAGGCAACCTCTTGCTCAAACGAACTATGTTGTCCGATAGGGCTAGTTCGCTCTTCTCGAAATAGATGACCATATCGCGACTGGACGCATTGAGGTTCATCCGATGAGATCGGTTCTCCTCGCCCTTCTAATTTGCTCCGTTGCAGCGGTTGCTCCCGCCGAGGTATCGATCACCAAGACCCCCACCGGTTGGGATCTCGCAAACGGACACATCCGCCTCCAGCTAACACGCTCTTCTGACTCCGTGTTGTTAAAGTCGTTGCGATCCGACGCCGGTGCCGAGTGGGCAGTTGCAGACAAACCAATCGTTGCCGTTCCCCAAAAGCCCGGCAGTGAGTATCGCTATCTGGAAGATGAAATTTCCGATCTTCCAAAAGGCGGCCAGCAACTCACGCTGCGTTTCCAATCTAAAGATGGCGGGCTGCTCTCCCTCGAGCTGAAACTGTATCCCACGGGAGCAGTGATTCAGGAGGCCATGCGAATCGAAAATCGCGGCCAGCAGGTCCTGCCACTTGATCCTCGAATCAATCCACTGTTTCTCACGCTGAAAAATTCCGCCAAGGGCCTGAAACCTTATTCTTCGGTCAAAAGCCAGCACGGATTTCATTCCGTCACCGGCGCTTCGCCGAAGCGGGAATTTTCCGACTGGCTGGTGCTTGAGAATGAAGATGCAGGGGAATCGATGCTGGTCGGCGGTGAACCCGGCCTCGGCGTGCTGGGCTGGAAGGCCAACGTCCAAGCCTCGGCTGCGAGCACGGTAGTCCGCGCAGGAACCATTCTAATTAAAGATAAGAGGTCCAGCTCTCCACCAACCTTCGAACTGGCGCCCGGCGAAACGGTGGAAACACCGATCAGTTTCTTTGCCATTGCCAAAGGCGACAGTGACAATGCGGGGAACGAGACCTTCCGTTATCTAAAGAAGTATGTCTTCCAGTCGCCTCTGCCAGACTCTCCTCTGGTCACTTACTGTATTTGGCTCACGGAAAAGAACAGTGAAGAAGCTCTTCTGAAGGAACTCAGCCTGGCGAAAAGGCTGGGATTCGACGTCTTCTACCACGATGCTACCTGGTACGAAGGTGCATCGGTTGTTCCAGGAATGAATGATTGGACCTTGGGACTCGGTAGCTATAAAGAGGATAAACAGAAGTTTCCACACGGGCTCCAGAATCTATCGGACGCGGTCCATGCCGCAGGACTGAAATTCGGACTGTGGGTCGATCCGGGAAACGTGGATGCGGCGCGGGTCACGTCAGGCGAGATTCCGCAGGACTGGCTGGCGATGATCGATGGCAAGACGATCGGCACCACGCATCCTTCTTTGACTACCACCAAGCAGCTATGTTTGGGCGATCCTAAAGTCGTAGCGTGGGTGGAGAAGCAGCTGGGAGAAATCATCGAAAAGTGGCATCTGGATTGGGTCAAATGGGATCCGTCGTCGACTGTAAGTTACGAGTGCAATCGTACCGACCATGGTCATGGCAAGACCGACGGCGCTTACGCAGCTTATCGCGGACGGATGGAGATCATGCGCTATCTGCTCAAGCGTTTTCCTAACCTTTCGGGTTTTGAATGCGATCCATCCCTCGAGTTCGCCCGAACCAATCCCGGCCCGCGGAGTCTCTTGCCGGGTGGATATATCAATGAGTTCATTACCGGCCCAATGGTCAGTCCAAATGTTTGGGGTTCGCTCGCAACCGCCGGACATGGCGAAACCAGCGGGGAATATCTCACCGCCCGCTGGTACAGCGCCTCAGCCCTCGACTACTATTTCAGAAAACACTTCACGCATGGAGTCACCTTCGGCAACATCAATGGCATGTCGTCGCAGTTTCTTTCCGCGGCTCCGCCTGGCTTTCTCGAGGCATTAAGCCGCAATCTGTCATTTTTCAAACAGTACCGGTATCTTCTCCTGGAAGACGTGTACCATCCCAAAGTTGATGCGGTTGGATGGAGTTCCGTCCAATACGTGAATGAAGATTCGACTGATTCGGTCGTTTACATTTTTCGAGATAAGTCTAAGATTGCTGATACCAAAATTGCCCTGCGCGGACTGGATGCGAAGGCAAAATATCGGGTAACAAGTCTGAATGACCGCCCCGGGCGCGATAGGGAGATGAGCGGAGAAAGTTTGCTGAACGGCATTGCGGTACATCTTCCAGATAAATGGCTGGCCAGCGGTGACGGAGCCATTTCAGAATTCGCCGACCAGCAACTTTACGGCTCGGATGTTTTGTTACTTCACCGGTTACCTTGATGTGCGTCGTGCGCGATCGCGCCCGTGCCCTGTTGGAACCAACCCGCGCGTTGGTCAACGAATTCCTGGCAACACATCCGGAGCTGGATTGCGAGCCGAGCCGCTTCGGAACCACGGTGTTTCCGCGGCTTAAACTGGGTCATGCAGGAGCATTTGTGAAGATGCTGCGTGAACAGTTCGAAACCAGCGTGGTGCCCGGGGACTTTTCGAACAGCCGCAGCACTTCCGAGTCGGTTTTGCGGAACTGCCGAGACGATACGCAGAGGACTGGAGGCTCGGAGCGCGCTCGATGCCTTCCAGCGAATGCAAGGTTGATGAGCATTCGCTATTGTTGGCCGGTCGGCTCGGGATCGGGAAAAACAACAACCGGATCCCAAACAATCGGATCGGCGCGGTTTTCGCCGTTATGCTTCACAATAAACCGGATCTTATCTCCCGCAGCGACGTGCAGGTTGGAGATCGCATAGTTGGTAACTTTGTCATAATCGGGCAGAACCTCTGCCCACCCTGCAACCGGCCAGACCTGAATCGAGTTCTGCAAAATCCTCACAAAACAGGAAGCTTTATTTTCGGCGCTGGGATCTTTGCGGATCGAGCCTGACGTGCTGATCATGCCGGCTGCCGGAACAATGAACGTGCGAGCAAGATCGTACTGTGCTGAAGGCTGCATCCAGATTCTTCCAATCCGTCCCAGCCCTGATCCCGTCCATCGGCCTTCGTAGCCGCCAGTTTCCCACGTTAAGTCTCTGTACGTGCTATCTTCAACCGATTCTTCGTAGCTCCAGTGGCGGCTGGATTGTGTGGAAGAAAAATCCCCAAGAGCTTCGTAAGTTTTAGGTTCGCCGGTCGTCTTCTGCGCGAATGCTCTCGGGCTGTGATTGCCATCGCCATCCACCGTTTCTACTTCAAAGCGGGCGTCGATCTCGTCGCGTGCTGAGTCAGAGTGATCGAAGAAAAACGTTCCCCTGGCAGTCTTTCCAATCAGTTGTCCGTTCTTGTGAATCTCGTAATACGAAATCCAGTCGTCGTGCTGGCTGCTAGACGATGAAGCAGACCAGGAAAGTTCAACGCCTTGTTTACCGAGATTTGTTCTCAGCCGCTTGGTCACGTTGGCGGGCGAACTTGGAGGAACGTGATTTGTTCCAGAGCCCGGATACTTCGGCAAATTGAGAAATATAAGTTCTCCGCCAGCGATTTTGTCGAGGCTGATTCCATCGGACATGAGCTGCGAACCGGTTTTCTCAAACCGCACGCCAGCAACGCGTGCGCGCACCTCGTAGGTTGCGGCAGGCACAAGTCCACGCGGATAAATCACCACAGGTTTTGCCGAAGCATCCAGATGAATGGGCTGCGCCAGGCGAACGTATTTAAATCCCATCACGTCAGGATGCGTTTGACTCATGTCAAGCTCCGCCGTCGCAAGCACCTTGTTGTCATCGGCGCGCACCAAGGACAGTGTGTAGGTACCACGATTGTTTCCCGGATCAAACTGGCCCAACTGGGTAACGATCATGGGTTCATCCAGTTGGATCGCCATCCCGAAAAACTGGTCGGCCACTCGCCGTTCCGCTCCCAGCTTCACGATTTTTGTAACAAGCGACTCATCGCTTCCACCGGATTGATACTTCACGTTCAGGGGACCGAACCCTTGTCCTGGAACGCCGTAAAATCGAAATTCGCCGTCCACCGGATCCTCATAAATTCCAGTTTCAAGGCTGGCGGCCAAAGTGGTTGTCGTTGTGTTCATCTCGCCCGCTCCGCCACGGTATCGATCCTCCACACTGGGCGCAGATTTCAAAAGCCGGCTGGTCACGTAATAAGTTGAGCCGTGGTTGGCGTGTTTTGTGAGAATGACGCCCTTCGAGCTGTCCCGGTTCATTCGCTGGAAGTACCAGATGGCATCATCGTGTTCGACCTTGGGTCGAAAAACATGACTCCAGCGACCCGCCACTCCTTCTGCCACCAGATAGTGATAAATCTCCCAATCCTTTCTGATCGATTCGACATCGGGTCCGTCGCCGGGATCTCGATACCACGTCGGATCCATTGCCAAGTGCGTGCGATCGGTCGTCGAGTTGTAATACATGTGGTCGAAATCGACGACATTGTGCAATTTGTCGGGAGGCACGAGAAGGGAAGTGTAGTAGGCGCTATAGGGGCCAACACCCCCATCTGTATATTCGCCGGATTCGGCCAGTCGGGCGATGTCGTAGCTGATCCAGCGTCCTCCATTGTCACAAGCGTCGATGCCGCTCTCAGGATGGTCGCTTCTAAAACGCTCCAGCAATCCCCGAAAGTTTTGATCAGCCGCTAGCGCGTCGGTGTCATTCGCACTGGCCGCGGGAGCGATATCGTAACGCCACTGATAGTTCCCCCATGCTTTGACGCTGTCATCCAACAATCGGCGTTGCCAGTCGGCGGTTGCTGGAATCGATTGTTCCAGAGTTTGCTGGCCCGGGATAATCCAGTCCGGGTGTTGTTGCGCAACTTTAGATTCCGGTGTAGCCAGAAACGTCGGATACCAAAGCACCCAACTCATCCCATATTTGCGCAAGTAATCGGTAGTCTTCTTCCAGTCGGGTGCATTCCATGTGCCCCATTTGTCGTACCACCCCGCATCGTCCCATAAAATATCTGTGCCAGTTTCGCGGAGAAGATCAACGTAGCGCAGATCAAGCGCCAACCGCCTTCCCCAATTGTCGGCGCTCGGAGTTCCACCATCACCCACCCACGGATCAGGCCAATCGACGGCCCATCGTGTTTTGGCGAAGTAATCGGGATTCGTAAACTCCCAGAAGTACGCGTATTGCCAATCGAGCAACTGATTTCCGAGTTCATCCACTCCTCCGGTGAATGTCGCCAGAAACGCCTTGGGCGTTTCAATCTTTGCACCCGGAGTTAAATCTTTAGTGAAACCGGCCAATTCCAAACTGATGTCGAGCGGCCGTTCATCTAGCCGTCCATCTTGATCGCCGATCTTGAAGCTCCAGTGGCCAAGATAATCCCAACCTACAGCGATGCCTTCTGCTGCCTTGCGATCGAGAATAAAAACCAGAGGCAGGTAGCTGCTGTAGTTGCCGGGCTGAACGCCTCCATTCGAATCAAGAGTCCGTTGACAGAGCGGGTTCATGGCTTCGCTCTTGAGCAACTGGCTCCCGTTGTAGTTGCCCCCGCCAGTGAGGTAGTTGAATTGGAGATCCTGCGCGCTAGAACCAAGTAATCGCGTGTGTAAGAAGTCGACGCTGCTGATGCGTACGCTTTTGCCGGAAGTGTTTTCCAGCGTCAACCATTCCCGAATCACCGAGGTCTGCGGATAAACAACATAATGTTTCGTGACGCGCATGCTTGCCGATTCAAGTTCGATGTCGAGTTGAATCTCGCCTTGCGAGGTTTGCACGGCGTGCTCGCCACGCAGTCTCCAGTGCCAACTGGCTGCACTGACATCTACGCCATCGGCCGAAAATCGAATTTCCGCGGGAGCAATTTTTGCATCCTGGTATTCACGCCCAGTCAATTTATTGCGGAGCGAAGCCAGGTAAAGTTGGCCATCGTCGAGTCGAATTTTTCTTTCAATAGTGGATGTTCCGAAGATCCATTCATTACCTTCCCGCCGCACATAGCCATCTCCGCTCTGCAGCGGAGTTTGCGCACACAAACAAGAAGCTGCCTCACATAGAATTGCCAGGATTGTGACAGCACGGCGAATTGACGTCCGATGAATTAAAGTCCGGCAAATTGAAATTCCGGTCGCCCGCTTGCGCGCCTCCAAAGTACCGCCTCCATTGGCAAAGAAATATTTTCAGGAATTTCAACCGCGGCCCGGCCACGCCGCGAGCGGCCAGTGCGTAGCTTCTTCGATTTCGAGCAACCGGTTGTACTTTGCCAGGCGCTCCGACTGGCGAATCGATCCATTCTTAAATTGATCCGCCTGCCATCCCACCGCCAGATCCGCCGCCCAGTTGTCCTCGGTTTCTCCGCTCCGCACACTGAGCGTGACTGCCCAGCCAGCCGCCCGGGCTTGTTGATAGGCCTGCATCGCTTCCGTTAATGTTCCGATTTGATTGACTTTCAGCAGCAAGGCATCGCACGCGTTCGTTTCGATCGCGCGGCCAATGCGACTGGGGTTCGTACATAAAAGATCGTCTCCCAATGTCAACGCCCGGCCGGCGATTGCTTGACGAAGCTTGGGCCAGTTCTCCCAATCATCTTCTGCCAGCCCGTCTTCTACGCTTAGGATCGGGTAGCGTTCCAGCCATCCCGCAATGGTTTGGATCATTCCGGCGCCGTCGAGAATCTTTCCGTCGAGATCGTACGCACCGGCCTTGTAGAAATGCGTAGACGCAACATCGATCCCCAGAAAGACATCCTTGCCCAGCGCGTAGCCCGCCTGTTTGATCGCTTCCACTCCCAGACTCAACATTTCTTCAGCCGACTGGCAGGGGGGAGCCAATCCACCTTCGTCCGCAGTGAGAAGGCGCATTCCATACCTTTTCAAAATAAGCCCCGCAGCTGCCTGATAAACATCGAATGCCGCAACCAGAGACTCATCGATGCTCCGGGCCGACATCGGGATGATCAAAACATCCTGCACAGACACTTGCTGCCCTGCGTGTTTTCCGCCGCTAAAAAGATTGATAGTCAGTCTCGGTAGTGCATTCGCAGCAGACCCCAGCATGTAGGAGAAATGTTGGAAGAGAGGAACGCCGCGTTCCATCGCACTCGCTCGCGCAAAGGCAATAGACACAGCCAGAATTGCGTTCGCGCCGATGCGGGACTTATTGGCCGTTCCGTCCAGCGCGATCATTGTCTCGTCCAACTCAGCCTGGTCGCGAAAAGCGCGGCCTACTAAAGCGCCGCTAATCTCTCCACCAATATTTTCTGCGGCGCGGCGGCAACCTGAGCCTTGATATCGCTTCCCATCCCCATCTCGTAATTCGAAAGCCTCAGCCGTTCCTGTCGAGGCTCCGGAGGGCACGGAAGCGGAAGCGCTAACCCCGCCTTCGAGGACGCAGGTTGCGAGCACTGTCGGTCTGCCGCGGCTGTCAAGAATTTCACGGCCGAAAAGTCGTTTGATTTTAAGCATAGGATTCAATCTTGCGGATGAACTCAGCAATCAAATTGGGAACGCTGGTTGGCGGTTTCCGCATGAGTACCAGGACTGCATCTCGTTGGCGCGTCACTTCTGCGGAAGTCAGATATTCCAACGGCGATTTTCCCGCCACCCGCGCCAGCAGGCATCCCAGCGCGTGGCTTACCACCCGATGCTCCAATTTCTTGGCCCACTTCAGCTGAGCAATTCCTTCGCGATACACCTGCCAGAACAACTCCGCCGCGCAAGCCAGACGATAACGTTCTGCTGGCAAGTGATGCGCCTTGCTCAGGAAGTGCGTCAACGCAAACCCCAAGTCAAAAGCCGGATCGCCAACGTGAACCACTTCGTAATCGAGCAAAATCAATTTGTTCCGGTAGATGAGCGCGTTCTTGGGGCTGAAATCACCGTGAACCAGGCAATCTTTGTGAAGCAGCGTTTCCCTGGCGAGCGCGTTCAGAAAGCTGGCGGCTTCCTCGGTCTTACGCGCGGCATAAAGGTAATAAGGTTCTAACCGCAGATTTTCGAAGTACGTCGTATCGGAAAACAATTTGCTGATTTCCATGATGGCCTCAGACGACCGGCGGTGGATGGCTCCAAGCAGCAGTCCGAATTGCTCAAAGTGATCCGAAATAATCCGGCCCGAGAGCAAAACGGTTTTCCAGTTTTCGTGCTCCTCCGGAATCGCCTCCATGCCCATTAGATAATGAGGTGTGTCTTCGAAGATGAACGCCGGAGTCGTTCCCGGCGGGGCCAGTCGGTTCAGGCAGCGAAGAGCTTTGGCCTCGACTCCAATCCTCTCCGGGCTGCTGAACCAATCCACATTGACTCGCAATTTTGCTAATGCCTGTTTCAAAACCCATCCGCGGCCATCGGCCCATGCCACTTTCACCGTTCGGTTCGAAACGCCCCCGTGCAGATTTTTGAATGACACCGTCTCGCCCGACTTTATGTATCCACGCGCTGTCAGGTAATCGCGAAGGCCGTCAAAATCCTCGATGTCAAGCTGCATTGATAAAGTAGTCCGGGCGTGAAATTACGGCATCACTTCCCGCCCTCCGTTTTCTTGAGAAGAACAATCTGGGCGAAGAGGCCTGTCGTATCACCGGAATTCGTCTTGTTCTTGCCATACCCAACCGCAAAAGTGACGCTATCGTTAGCCTTCATTTCGATCTGGCCTGAATACGCCGCCGCAGGGTTTGCTCCCTCCACCTTGCGGAATGCTGGATCTCCTCCGTAGCCATCGATGTCGGCGTCAAAGAGGGACGTGCCATTGTGCAGCACATGCACGTCCGTCGTAGACCATACATGGACGCCTTCGAATTGAGCGCAGATCTTGTAGGTGCCGACTACGGGCGCAACGAAGCGAACTAGACTGTACTGGCCACTATTACTCGCTTCCATCGCAATCTCACCGCCCCGCACAACCCAGCCATTGGGTGTAGGCCAGGCTTGCGACTGTTTCGTGGTGTTATAAGTGACGTAAGGGTAATAACCCGGGCCCGGTCCTTTATTAGTGTCCGGATGCCAGAATCCGACGGGGCCACTTTCCTCAACCTGCTTGTCTAATCGAAACTGGTCCGGTGCAAGCGAGTTCGTCTCGGAATAGCCATATTGCCAAACTTTGTTTGGGTTGTCGTGAAGAGAGAAATCCGCGGACAAGTCGAAAGTTGTTTGCGCCCGCGAAAGCAGGCTAAGGAACATGACAACAACTGCGATGCGCCCAATCGCGAGTCTGTTGTAAATTGAACTTCTCATCTTGTCATTCAACCTTTATGTCAACAATAGTGTTGACATGCGGAGATGCGTCAACTAGCCTACCACAGGCTATGGCAGAAATCTCACTAATCGCTCGGCGAAGAGCGTCGCGAATATTCGAGGTATGCTTGATCGAGAGAAGAAGAAAATGAGCGGACGACTCGCTGGAAAAATCGCCCTCCTCACGGCAGCCGGACAAGGGATTGGCCGTGCGACCGCCATCGCCTTTGCCGACGAAGGAGCCGTCGTCTGGGCCACTGACCTCAACGAGCAATTGCTGGTGTCCTTGCGCCAGGACCGCCCCAGCATTCAAACTCGCCGGCTTGACGTCCTGAATGCAACAGACATCGCAGATTGTGCTGCCGAACTCGGAACCATCGATATACTTTTTAATTGTGCTGGCTATGTCCACCACGGCACCATTCTCGATTGTTCGGAGAAAGACTGGGACTTCTCTTTTGATCTCAACCTGAAATCCATGTACCGCACCTGCCATGCCTTTCTGCCAAATATGCTGAAAGCAGGGAAGGGAAACATCATTAATATGTCGTCAGGCGCATCCAGCATCAGGGGGGTACCAAACCGGTTCGTTTACGGCACCACCAAGGCCGGAGTCATCGGGCTGACGAAAGCGATCGCCGCTGATTTTATTCGCAGCGGCATACGCTGCAATGCGATCTGTCCCGGAACCGTGCACTCGCCTTCGCTGGAGCAACGGATTGCCGTGCAAGGCGATGCGGAAAAAGCCCGAGCCGAGTTTGTAGCCAGGCAGCCGATGGGCCGCATCGGACGTCCGGAGGAAATTGCTGCGCTGGCGGTCTATCTAGCTTCCGATGAATCAAGCTATACGACGGGCCAAATTCACATCATCGATGGCGGTTTTAGCCTCTAGGAACGGAACTTCAGGTGAAGAAATGAAATTGGAGAAGAAATGAAATTGCTGCGTTATGGTTCGCCCGGTCAGGAGAAGCCAGCAATCTTAGCTGCCGATGGAAAAATCCACGATCTGTCGGCAGTCATTCCGGATCTCGCCTGGGATTATTTGCTTCCCGAGTCGATTGGCAAGCTACGAAACATCGATCTCTCGCTCTTGCCTGTGGTTAAGGGACGCCCACGAATCGGGCCTTGCGTGGGCAGCGTCGGAAAGTTCATCTGCATTGGTTTGAATTATGCGGATCACGCGAAGGAAGCGGGGGTAGCTGTGCCGGTCGAGCCGGTGATTTTCATGAAGGCGACTTCATCGATCTCCGGCCCTGACGATAACATTGTCATCCCGCGTGGCTCGAAGAAGACAGACTGGGAGGTTGAACTGGGCGTCGTCATCGGCAAGCCGGGCAGGTACGTGGAAGAAGCGAATGCGCTTTCGCACATCGCCGGCTACTGCCTCGTCAACGATGTTTCTGAACGCGCTTTTCAAATGGAGGGTACCGGCCAGTGGGTGAAAGGGAAGAGCGCCGATACTTTTGGTCCCATCGGTCCGTGGTTGGTTACTCCAGATGAAATTCCAGATCCGCAAAATCTGGAGATGTGGCTCGATGTGGATGGTCATCGCTATCAAAATGGTTCCACCCGGACCATGATTTTCGGCGTAGCTTATCTAATCAGTTATGTGAGCCGCTTCATGAGTTTGCAGCCGGGCGATGTCATCTCGACTGGAACGCCTCCCGGCGTCGGTTTCGGCCTGAAGCCACCGGTTTATCTGCGTCCTGGGAACCGAGTGCAACTCAGCATTGCTGGCCTTGGACAACAGAACCAGTTAGTCGTAGCCGACTAGCCGGTTTTCTTGTAGAGAATGATCGCTGCTCCAGGCTTCGCCGTGATTTCCACGGGCAAGCCAGATTTCATCAAGTCCCTTCCTGAAATCCGCTTCGGTGTTTTCGTGTCGAGATTGCTGACCTCATATGTCGCCGCTGGGTCGAGTCCTCGCAAAACCAGATTTTTTGTGCCTTCTGCATTCTTGTCTCGACGAAATGCCTGAATCATTCCATCCCCTGTTTCAGGACGATTGAACTGCCACGCCGCCCATTCAAAGCCAGCGCTGCGCTCCTTACTCGGATCTGTCGCGCAATCAGAGTCCAGGCTGCAAGGCAATAAGGGATAGTAGTCACCGTAGTAGTACGGCCGCACCAGCTTGAGCTCGGCGACCATATTGCGCATCCAGTCATAAGGAAAATCTTCAGGGATGAACTTGCCGATTTGGTTTGGGTAGCCGGCGCCGTTGAAAAGAGCGAAACCCAGACCGGGAGCGAATCCACTGCGGAAATGGTAAGTGTCTCGCGGTCGAATTTGCAGGATCGTTCCAAAATGCGGCCGCCAATACGCGAGACCTTCGGTGCTCACCTGAGCCCCCACCGGGTCCGCATCCGGCGAGACCGGATAATCCGCCCGGCTCAAATCCACAGCTCGCGAAATCGTCTCCACGTCTCCCCGCTGCACAATATCAAGCATGAGTTGCGGATGCCGGCGGCGCAAGCCATCCCAAAACTCAAGCAGACCTTCCACGTATCGTATTTGCGTTATTCCCTGGCGGTCAGCAGTATCTGCCTGTGCCCAGAGGGGAGAGAGTTCGAAGTTGCAATCTTGCCGGTAAATGTCGATGCCTTGCTGGTCGATCAGTTCCGATATCGAATTAATCATGTATTCACGAGCAGCAGGATTACCAAAGTCAAACAAACGGAACTTCACCAACGGCCGCTCGCTACTTCCTTCAAAATGAGTTGTGACTTCTCCGATAAACCAATCCGGATGCTCATTCGTGAGCGGCGTTCCTTCGACTGCTCTCTCAGGTTCAAACCACAGCAGGAATTTCATTCCCTTCGCATGGGCGTCATCGCTGATCGGCTTGAGACCACCATCCGGATGAGGAACTTGATTGACCCGCCAGTTTCCGGCGTGCAAAAACCAATCCTCTCGTCCGAATACCTGAAATTCCTCCACCGGCCGGTCCGTGCCATACCAGCCCGCATCCATCCATAAGTTCTCAAATCCAATTTTTTCCCTGGTTATCTGATCAATCAAACGCAGGGTTGTAGATGTCTTCATTCCGCCCCACACTGTAAAAGAGACGGGCAGAACCACTGGCTTCCCGTCATATTGCGGGGTGTGATATTTCAGGATATGGCGCCGCCAGACATTGTGTGCGTCGAGATCATCGCCATTCCACGCGAACAACAGAACTTCCGGAGTTCGAATCTCCTCGCCGGGATGTAGCGAAAGATGTGTTCCCCCCATACCAGCTGATACTCCAATCGCCGCTTCGGCTGGACGGGAAAAGTAGATGGACCACGTTCCCGGCCATCCCAACGCGCCGATCAAGCCGCGTCCGCCGGTCTGAATATCGAAGAACGGTATAGTGTCAACCGTCTTGCCGCCACTCTCGTTTGAAATTTCAAAGGACTCAAGTTGATTCAGCGGCTTTTTTTGCAGCGCATACGTATCCATGACGCCGCATCCTTTGGAGTAAAGAATCGTCGGAATGCCCTCGCCCGCTACCGGATATGAAACGTCGAGCGCCTGAACGTGCTCTAATATTGGCGCGTCGATCTTACTGTCATTCTTAAAATGAACCGTCCACTCCACCAATGGAGAGTCCGCAAACTCCAGCGCTTCCACACGAACCTGCAAGCCCGTCTTCGGATCTGTCCAGCGCACTATATATGCAGTACGCCCGGCGTCGAGTTGTCTGGTCTCAATCTTTCTTGGCCAGGTTTTCAGCAGTGCGCTCGACCCCTCCCTGTCATAAACGAACGAAAATGGCGGTTGCACTTGTTCGCTCAGCAGATGTTCGTTTAGCCATTGGTTGGGTTCGCGGGTCCTGCCCTGCTTCTCTAACTCAGATGCGGTTGCATAACCTGCCATCAGGCAGAAGCTGAGAATTGCCAAGGGAAAAGTCAATCGACCCGCGAGAATTCGCTTCCGAAATCCTAGCTTCGACATCGACGTACTCATTGGTGTGGTTCTCCTCGCTGCGATTCGTCGGAGAAAGGTTATTGGCTGGTTTGCCGTCTGTCAACACTATTGTTAACATAATTACGGTTCGCCTCTCCTCTGCGCAAGAAACACAATCCCCCTCGGGAGGACAACGACGAAAAGAAGGAATGAAATTGTAAAAGCTTGAACTCGATTTCGCGGACGGTGTTAGCTCGGCCCTATTTGTCGGACATGAACCGGTGCCGAGTGAGGAATTTGAGCGTGATGGCGAGTTACACCTTCCATCCACGATTGATTGAGCGTACAGCTTTTGAACTGTTCTGAGTTAGTATTGGTTCGAATATGCGCCTCCATCGCCTCCACATAGTATGGTTCTGGATTTGCTTGTCGTGCGTATTGTTTGCTCCTCGTCCATCGGCCGCTCAATCATCTTTGGCACAAAACGAAACGGGGCACGGGCAAGAATGCACTGACGAGAATCTGCACGGACTCCAGCCCGGCGAACCACAACGAGCCAAGATCAGTTTCCCACCGGAAATGATTTTTGCCCAAAGGAGCAGGCTTGCCATCGAGATCGGTGCGCATAGCGTGCGACAGACCTCAATTTCGTGGCAGGCTGGTGCTGATGGTGTTTTGGCTCCGGTGTCGGATGTGCCTCTTCGGCATGATCGCGATGGAAGGGCATATATTGAGGTTGCTCCGCCTGGCTTCGGGAATCTGCAACTGGAACTGGGTCTTGTCTTTGAGGATTGCGTTGCCGAGATTCTCCGGGGGCAGATAAAGGTCCCAGCCCCGAGACGGAATCCAGATGAGTTTATCCTTGCGTGGACGAATTGGCGCTACGTGCGAAAAACCGGGACTGCGCATCTCGATTTTGGTAATTTTCCCGTTGTGGTATTGATTCCGCTTGCCTACTACCAGGGAATATCCTCCCCGGTGCCGGTCCCCCGAGACGAAGTCGAGTTCGCGGTAATCACCGGGAACTACGAGAAGTCCCCAATTGCGTTCTACGATACTTCTTTGGGATCGGTGAAGTCTGTGGGACTCGGGCAGGCCTTGGTGAAAGCCACGTTTCGAGAGAAGTCGGCTTATGTCTGCATCGATGTAACTCGCGACGCTGCCGTGACGAGCGCTCACGCCGATTGCCACGGACTCGTCCCACCAGGCATCACCGTGCCACCCGGAGAACCAGAAGACGCACCGAACTCTTTTCGAAAATAGACATTCTAGCTCACTCTGGTTTCAGGTCCATGCAAAGCGCGTGCGGGCCACCATACTCGTTGTGTCAATCCAGCCACGAACCAGTGACGCCCCGTATCACGCTACGAACGCTGGGTGGGTCCATAGAAATCACGCAAACAATCGCTTAACCACGCTATTCTCCATTCATTGAATTGCGCCCCTGCGTCGGCAGATGGATTGCTCTGCTGGAAGATGATCGTCGGAGATCCCCATGAAAAGCATATCGCTAGTCCTTTTCCTCCTATCTAGCCTCAGCGTAACCGCCCAGACCTATCCCACCGGCGCTTGCCCCTTCCGCGACTTTGATAACAATCCGCAGCACAATCCTCAAGTCGCTGAAGTGGTCACAAAGATGGCGGCTACCACTTGGATGGCCTGTGATTCCTCGAAGGGCTGCATTTCCCGGCGCGTCGATCCTAGCTCGCCGGTCCTGATCTATACGACCGATGGTCCCTGGACCTGCGGCTATTCCGCCGACCGTCGCGGTGCTGGCCCCGCTTGGTTCCGCTCCTCTGAACTGCGCCTAGTCAAATACGAGCTGAATCCCCCCCCTCTCCGCATGGAACGGGACGTGGACTGGCGGCGAAGACCGGGTCATCATCACATCGGCGAATGGCAACGCGCTCCATCTCAAAGGCAATGCGACGTGGCACGGCGTCGACGGAGTTGAGCACTTCGGCCATGCGGAAGGCGACGCCACCCCCACGGGCAATCACCTGCATTTTGTCGAAGGAGGGCCGGAGTCCTGCACCATTGATCTGACGCTGTTCGGCAAGTTCATCCTCGCCAGCGACAACGAGCGCTGCGGCGCATTAAACGTCCGGTTCAAGGGCTTCTGGAAACGCACTTCTTCGCGCCAACTCACGCCAGGAAAGGTATATTAGTTCGCTAGCAAGTATCAAAAATGAGTCGTGCTTCTACAGAGATAAGCAGGGGATAAAGGGGCTGGCCGCCCCTTTCCCCTGCACCCCAAATCCCCGCCAAAGCTCCTTCGCTTCGCTCCCGAACCACCTCGCGGAGCAACCTGCTTACGAGCCGAACACTTCCATGCACAATCGTCACGCCAGCGTCGCTTCGCTCCGAGGGGCTGTTCGCCTTCAGCGGAACAGCGTTCGGCTTCTCGCTGGAATCAGCGTTCACCTTCACCGGAATCCCACCTTTTCGATAGTGACAGGTTCGTCTTTTTTTGCCGGCGCTGGAGCTGGATCTTCCGTCGCTTCCATCTTGCCACTTTGGCAACGGCACGCTCCCAGCTACGGGTTTTCAGACTGTGGCGGACGTATTTCTCACCGACCATTCCCTCGACCCAAGTCGGGCAGGTGCAGCGCTTGTAATAGCAATATGTGCTCTTGCAGAGGGAGGGATTGTGACGACGGTAGACGGTAAGCATGCCCACATCATCGTACAATTTGCAACATTAAATTTTGTATGTTATTGAAAATGCAACAGTTGAGTGTGGTGGAGGCGGCGGGAGTCGAACTATTCAGGGTATTGATAACATGTAAGTTATTGATTCCAGGAACTGCCGCAACGGCTAAAAAGGCCCCATTGCCCGATCCATTGTACGTTTATTGTACGAAAATGTTTTTGGCTTCGAAGTCGGGGAGCTGGCCGATGCCCACGCATCCCACCAGTCCGAAAAGCGGCGCGCGGCGTTGAGATAAGCCTTGTGCGTGTGATCGTTATTGATCTGCGCGCTGAAAACTCGAGGACGCGCTGCGCGGCCTTCGGCGTCGGCGTGAACAGCGAGGCCGGCTGCAGCCAGGCGGCTAGAGTGAGCACGAATTCATTGGCTATGGCGAACGACCTTTCTATGAAGTCATGCGAATAATGCAGCAAAATCGCTCGCGGAAATAATCCGCGTGGCTTTGTGGCAATCGAGCGCGAGGAGCCCGCCCTTGTCGCCCGTCACGAGGTAATCGGCTTTGCCCGCTTCGGACATGGCCAGCAGAAAATCGTCCGTGGGATCGGGAGAGCGTATCACGGGAGGCAGCGAATCGACGTCCTCGGCGAGCTTTTTGATCTGGTTGACCAGGCGGCCGGCTGTGTAAGGCTTGACGAGTTCGGCGACCCTCGGCTTGTGCAGAGTGGCGCGCAGCTCATCGAGTTGGTGCGCACAGGTCAGGAGCGTGAATTTTCCATCTTCCCACGCATTGTAAATCGCGGCCGGATTGCCGGCCGGAGCGATTAGGGCAGACACGAGAATATTCGTATCGAGCACGACACGCATCAGACTTTGTGCCCGGCCTTCTCGGTGGGGCGGCGGTCCGCGCGGACCTGGCCCAAGGCCTCGTCGACAAGTTCCTGGAGATGATCGAGGTCAATGTCGGCGTTCTTAGCCTTGATGTCTTGCACGGTTCGGTTAAACACCCGCCAGCGGACGGCCTCTTCGATAAATTTCGAGAGGTCGCCTTTTTTCATACCCTGGGCACCGAGGAAGGTGCGGAGGGTGAGATCGGTCTCTCTCGAGACCGTGATAGTCCAGCGGACGGCTTCTTCTTCCATTTTGGCACCTATACACTTAAGCGGCTAAACGCTTTTGCGCTTACACATTGTACGTCGGAATCCGGCTTGGTTCAAGTCGGTTCCGTGAATTTCCCTCCTTTGCATTTCCTTGATTCCGGAGCTACTCGGCGCGCTCTTGGGGGCTTGGTCGGTATCGAAGTCAAGACGAGGGCCACCGTGAATTCGGGTGACTTCAGGAGTGTCCGGAAACTGGCCGACGCCTGCAGCGATAACTTCAAGACTTCAAGCTAGGAGCGATTCTCTAAAATAGCGGAAGCACAGTCCCCTTCGGCGACCGTCTTGTTGCTGCGCCAATGTTGTTGGCGGGGGTGATTCGTTTTCGCGGTCTTCGGACGCATGGATGCAGTTGTTGCCATACGTCATTACATACCAGAAAGTAAATGACGGTTTAGACTTTCAATCGATATGTAGCGCTTCAGAAGGAACCCACGTCCGAAAAATCGCAATGGATTGAGAATAGAGCTTCGTGAAAAATCTAAAGTGTCTGTAACTGATTGATAAAAAACATGGTGGAGGCGGCGGGAGCGAACTATTCAGCGTATTGATAACAGGTAAGTTACTGATTCCAGGAACTGCCACAACGGCTAAAAAGGCCCCCATTGCCCGATCCATTCTACGTTTATTGTACGAACTACGTTTATTGTACGAAAATACTCTCGCCCCTGAGTCCGGGCTGTCATCGATCATCCGAAAACGTATTTTTCTGAACTTCTGCCGGATCACGGCCTTTGAATTGCCTGTCTCTTCGCAGACTGGGTCAGCATCATCCTCCGCACATCATCCGCATCTCGCCGTATCTTCTTGTGTGCGATGAGCTTGCCTCGTAAGTTCGTTCGCTGTCAATCATCGCCGCACTTGGACGATTTCCACACTCTGGTGCCCTGCGGTAGGGCACTCAAGAGATTTTGGCCGGTTCAAAAGAATACGTTTTTACATGATCGCCAACAGTCCGGCAAACTCCACACAGTGCCCACAGTATCCCCTAGATTCGTTGGGCTGAATTGGGAAAAAACACTCAGCCCGCAGGCCACCGACCTGCTATTTCCTCGCTACACCTGCTTGCTCTCTCCTAACTTCCGGCTGCCCGTCATCCAATATGACCGTGCCTGACTGTTTACGAAAGAAAACGACCTCATCGGAGAGCATTGCCTTTGAAGACCAGTTGGTCAAAGTCGCCCGCCCAGGCTTGAGGTAGCTCGTCTCCCAGAACGCCGGTTAAGGGGAGTGGCAGCTTCTTCAACGTGAGCAGCGTGGTTCGCGACGAACAAAGGTGAGCCTCGGGGAAGACTGTGCCAGCCTTCCAAGCGCCAGAGGTGCCTCGGGGTCGCTGCAACGAGGTACCTAACCGGTCCCAGTTGGTTTATACCTTGGAGCGTATCGAACGGCACGGCAACGGGTGAATTGACCGATAGCGACCCATCGGAAAGCTTCACAACCGGCATACGGGCGGTGAACATGACTCCGAAGTCGCGGACATTCGGACCGTCGGCGATCGAGACGTTTTTTGCGAAGGGCTGAAGATCGGGCATTGATCTAGTTTTAGAGAGTAGTAAACGTTTAAATATTTGAGATCCTTACAGTTGAAAAAGGCAAATCTCATCTGCTCGTTCCTCGACTCAGCATCCAAATGTGGGAGGAGACCCCATGAAGAACTTCTTTCGAGGAATCGTCTTCGCTATCGTCGCGCTGGCATTAGGTGGCTGGCTTTACCTCCGGTTCGGCTTTGCGGACGTGTGCGCCAACGTCCCGCTCTCCCAGCTCGATTCGGAGTTTGCCAGTGCCGCCATGCACGCTTCGGTTGCACGCCATGCGCCCGAAAAGAAAGACCCGATCCAGCCGACCGATGCCAATCTACTCGACGGTGCCCGCCTCTACCGAGACAAGTGCGCCGATTGCCACGGCAGACCTGATAACCCCGAGAGTGACTACGGTCAGTCTTTCTATCCGCCGGCTCCCCAGTTCATGAAAGTACATCCCCATCTGTCCGACAACCAGAACTTTTACATCATCCGCTGCGGGGTGCGAAGGACGGCGATGCCGGCATGGGGCAAGATCATGGCGGACAGCGAAATCTGGCAGGTCGTTGCGCTTCTCGACCACCTAGACAAGCTCCCGCCCGCGGTTGGCCAAGAGCTTCACAGGCCAGCCTTGAGCAATCCCTGACCTTCGTTGCTAATGTAGTGTCGCCTAAACGACTGGAGTTATTTTTTCCTCCTTTTTCGTGAACGCGGCAGGGTGCATCCCGGCTGGATGTTTTCCAGGGTTTGCCGGCAGCGTTGCAGTTTCTCCACGATCGAATCCACGGTAGCTGTCCAAACAATGGCTTTGGATTCCGATTCCAGGTGTCCATAAACTCTTCAATAGCCGTGATGAGGTCAGGCACATTGAGAAACGTTCCACGTCGTATGCGCTTGCTCGTCAGTTCGCCAAACCACCGCTCCACCAGATTTAGCCAACTGGCGCTGGTCGGAACATAATGAGGTAGGAAACGCGGATGCTTCTTCAACCAGGCCTGAACCTTGGGATGTTTGTGAGTACCGTAATTGTCCATCACTAGATGCAGCGCTATATCGCCGGGAAACTCTTGATCCAAACGTCGCAGAAATTTCAAAAACTCCCGATTGCGATGCCGGGCGAAGCACTGACCGACCACTTTGCCCTGGGCTAGTTCCAACGCGGCAAATAGCGTCGTAGTCCCATTGCGTTTGTAATCATGCGTCATGGTTCCGCAGCGGCCCTTTTTTAGCTGCAATCCTGGCTGGGTTCGATCCAGAGCTTGAATCTGGCTCTTTTCATCGATAAATGTGGAGAGTCACATTTATCGATGACCTGGGCATGCGGAAGTTATCCCTCACCGCCGCCGAGGAACTCCTGGAGATCATCATGCGACGCTATGAGCGTGCTAGCACAATCATTACTTCCAACCGCCCTGTCGATGACTGGGGAAAACTGCTGGGCGATAGTGCAGCGGTTACCGCCATGCTCGATCGCCTGCTGCATCATGGGCACGTGCTGAAATGCGGTCCACTGCGTATTCCGGCGATGTGAATGGTGGATTCCAGCGCGATGTGAATGGTCATTCCGGCCATGTGAATAAAGTCGGAGCGCAGCGACGCTGGGATTACAATCATGCCCGACATCTTCGAGATTAATCAAGGTGCACGATTC